>NZ_BTTQ01000001.1:0-573846 GCF_036246245.1 Companilactobacillus muriivasis | reverse complement strand
TCTAGCACCAAGACGAAAAACCTCTTTCATTGTTTGTGTGAGAACTCCAATGATACCTGATTTTTACGTCTTGGTGTTTTTATTTTGTCATTTTTCTAAAGTGGCTAACTTGATTATAAAATTCGCCAATATTTATGAATGTTTAAATGTATTGAGGTTTTGTTTTGGATATTATCGTTAAGTAGTTTAATTTATATTAGATGATTTCTGCTTGCTCTTTAAGTGGAAGAACAAGATAGTAGAAAGATTAAACAAAACAAATATTATTAGAAAAATAATGGTTTCCGATGAAATGTTATTTCCAATTGAAACAGTACTCCGAAATGCATTTACGGAAATTGTCATAGGTAAATAGGGATGAATTGTTTTAAAAAAGCTGTTAGATAATTCGATGGGATATGTACCAGCAGATCCACCGAGTTGAATAATCATGAATAGTAACATTAACCAAGCTCCGGTCATTCCAAACAACAAATTAAAGAATGTAACTATGCTTAAAAATGTTATACCGGTTAGTAATACGAATCCATATGTCTTAAGTAATTGTATTGGTTCGAGTCCACAGAAGTATACAAGTAGGCCATACATAATGGAAGCTGCAATTATGATAAAACCGTACAAGAATGGCATTTTAGCTGCCCACCAGATTAATCCGTTCTTTGGTTTATTACGAGGAGTATATGTGTCATAGATGATATTTAAAGTAATACAGCCAACAAACAATGCTACTGACATCAAGTAGGGTGCCATACCAGTACCGTTGTTCTTTACATGGGTTGAATCATGGTGAACTAATTTTATCGGATCAATCACATGCAAATTTGTAGATAATGGTTGAACTGATTGTCCAATGGCTTTTAATTGTTCTGGATTTGTTGCTGAAGCTAGTGCCTGCTTTAAAACTGCTCCAGAAGCATTAGTTTTCTTAACCAAACCATTCAAATATAGTTTAGAAA
Source organism: Companilactobacillus muriivasis (assembly GCF_036246245.1). Lineage (NCBI taxonomy): Bacteria > Bacillati > Bacillota > Bacilli > Lactobacillales > Lactobacillaceae > Companilactobacillus > Companilactobacillus muriivasis. The sequence goes on along the minus strand of NZ_BTTQ01000001.1, from coordinate 572,890 downwards.
TCCTATTATTTAATTGTGTTTGGATTTTTTCCATTGCAGTAGTGCTCATTTTCATGGCAACGAAACTATGCCCGGCACTAGTGTAATAATCTAATTTGATTTGTTTTGAATTAGGTTCGGATAATTTGGAAGCTTGAGTGGAAAAGGTTTTGGGTATTTGGATAATCATATAAACCTTTCCCATATTCAAATCACTGTGAGCTTTAGATTTAGAAAGAAATTCAAAGTGTAATGATTTATCCTTTTTCAGCGATTTAGTAATCTGTTTGCCAAGGTCATATTTGACACCATTACTAGTAACAGACTCGTCTTCGTTTACAACGGCCACTGGTAAATTCTTCGTTTCTTGATAGGGGTTCCAAAGTGATGATAAAAATATTACGGCATAGAAGGCTGGAATCAATAGAATTCCTAGTAAAATTCTAATTAGTGAACGGTCATGCTTAAAAATATATTTTAATTCTGATGTGAGCATATTAAACACCTCGGTTAATAATTATTATGAATGAACCGTTCGTTCATTTTTGGATCGAGGTAAGAATATATCCAGCTAAATAAATGTGCAAATAAAAAACACTCACTAAATTTTATATTCTTCAGTAAGTGCGTCAATAATGGTTTTTGCCATGATATCCATATCGTATTTATTCTTAGTATTTTCAAAAGAATCATATTTTTTATGTGTCGACCACCAAAAAGTTAAATCAACAATCATCATTGCATCATAGTTGGAATTTTTGGTTGCACGTAAATTTGTATTTTTTTCAATATAGACTGCAATATTTTTATACAAAGTTCTGCGGTATTTTTCATAAAGTTCTATTAGATGGAAATCAATTGTAGGATTCTTTTCGAGTATTAAAAAATAACGACCGTATATATTGAATATATCAAATAAATCCCAAATTAATGATTCTAAAGAGTAAGAACCATCAGTTATAAGCAGTTTTGAATCAAGTTGTTTTGTATATGTTTCGTAAGTAGACTTTGTTTGTTTAATTAGAGTGTTTGATGAAATTTCATGTAATGGGAAATTATGGGTAGAGGTTAAGTTGTACTTATCAAGATTGACCAAAAATATGAAATCGAGAAGTGCTTTTTTACTATCAAAAAGATCGTATAGAGACCCAACTGAAATACCAGTTAGTTTGGCAATATCTTTCATTTTAGTTTCGTTATAACCTAAGTTAATAAAAAGCGTACAGGAACTTTCAAATATACTATTTAATTTGTCATCAGTTTTCATTTAGATTACCTCGTTATTAATATTGCTTATGTTTAGAATAACATTTTAAAAATTTAAATTAATGATACGAGTTGTAACTGGTAATAATTATATTTCACGTGTTAGCATATGCGCAGATTTACATTATTTTCCGGAAGGTGATCTTTTGGGATATGAAGAGTTCGAAAAAAACAGTATCAATGAAATTAAGAGTGCACAATGGACGGCGTTCTCAAACGTTTGCTTTTATTTAACTATTTCAGCTACCAAATTAATAGTTGGCAACTTGACTCATTCTACAGCTTTAAAAGCTGATGGATACAATGGAGCAACTGATACGTTGGGATATCTAATTATTATTTTAGGACTAATGTTTGCCAGACGTCCAGTTGATCAATTTCATAAGTTTGGCTATGCGAAGTCTGAGACCTTGGCTACGTTGATGACCTCAGTGCTTATTTCGGAAACTGGAATGTGGGTCATATATAAAGGGATTAGCGCATTACTTAGTGGAAATGATACGAAACCTGATTTTATGGCTACTTTTGTTGGAATCGGTATAGGTATGTTAACTTTTGTTGTTTTTCTGATTAATCGTTATATTGCTAAGAAAATAAATAGTCAACCTTTATTGGCATCATCGCATGATCAAAGGCTGGATGCAATAACTAGTATTACGACTGGATGTGTGATTATAATATCCAGTTTTACTTTTGCTTGGGTAGATAAAATGAATGCAATTATTATTGGAATATTTATGATGCGGACGGCGTATAAAATATTTGATAATAGTGCATTTAGATTGATTGATGGTTTTGATAAAGATAAATTGAACGATTTTGCTACAGAGATATATAAATTTAAAAAAATTAAAAACATTCAGGAAATTCAAGGTCGTGAATACGAGAACGATATCTATCTTTCAGTTGTGGTACAGGTCAGTCGTAAAATGACAGTTGATGAGATTATGAATCTTAGGAACAGAATTGAAAATGACTTGCGTAAGAACTGGGGAATATTTGATCTTGATATGCAGTTTGTTACAAAGTGATGAGATTGTAAATATTAGTTCGAATAAACTTGAGTAAATGTGCAATTGTGATAATTATGTCTTTCATTAATAAAGAAATAACGTTATGACAAATAAAAATCATTGTACCTTATGGATAGATAATTATTTGATTTTCTACGTATAACCTGTTTTGGCTTGAAATAATATGATTAATATTTAATACAAAAAAGCTCGTAATTTTAAGCGATACAAATATGTTAAAGTTGTTTTTAAACGAATAAGGAGAGAATAATGAAACGGATTGCAGTGTATTGCGGAGCATCAATTGGAAATGATGATATTTACAAAGAGTCATCTGTTAAATTAGCCGATTGGCTTGTAGAAAACAATCTTGGCTTGGTATACGGCGGAGGTGGAGTCGGATTGATGGGTGCCCTAGCACAAGAGGTTATTTCTAAAAATGGTGAGGTATATGGAATCATGCCACAAGAATTAGTTGATCGTGGAGCAGCATTCGCAGGATTAACTGACTTGAAGATAGTAGAGAATATGTCGATTCGTAAGCAGCAAATGTTAGAACTTTCCGATGGATGTATTGCGTTACCTGGTGGTCCTGGTACTTTGGAAGAAATAATCGAAGCATTTTCTTGGGCACGGCTAGGTGACAATGATAATCCATGTGTTCTGTACAATGTCGATGGGTATTTTGATCCATTGAAGTTAATGTTCGACAGTATGACAGATAAAGGTTTCTTGACGAAAGCTGACAGAGAAAAGTTGTTCTTCTCTGATTCGTTGGATGATATTTATCAATTTATGGGCAGCTACGTTCCACCTATGATTCGTAAGTATTCTAAGTAGTTCAGGGATTTTTGTTTTTAGTATTTTTAGAATTATTTATTTCGGAGTTTCTTTTAAATTCAAGAAGTGAAAAATTAATAGGCCAACACCTTGTCGCTTAGCGATAAAAAGGTATTGGCCTATTTCTATGAATATATTGGGTGATTCTAAGTTATAGCTGATATTCATGAAGTTCTTATGACCTGAAAAGAAATTTTAACATTTGCTTATGTTTGTGCTGCTTTCCGTTGATTCGAATAATATAGCCACGACCCTAAAGACAATAATTCTAATAAAGAAGAGAATAGAAAAATACTTTTATATCCAAATCCAATTGCAATCCAAGCTGCCAACATTGGTCCTAAAAAATTTCCAAGTGCATGCGCTGATTGATTATAACTGAAAATCCGTCCAAAAATAGATTTCGGTACATTTCGTACTGTTAAAATTTGTATTGAGGGAATCAAAGCTGCATCAGATATTCACAAAATAAATCTGAAAATAATCAATTGCCAAATGTTTTGTACTAAACTAGTTAAAACTAAACAAATGATGGCTGAGGTTAAAAAAATAATCATGCTTTTTAGAGCGCCTAATCGATCAATCAGTGATCCAACGATTCCCGCAAACAAAATTGTCGCAAAGCCTGGAGTAGCTGCAATGAATCCAATCATAATTACCGTGTTCTGACTATTGGAATCAAGTTCTCTAACTAGCAAACTCAACATTGGTGTAATTGCATTGGTTGTTGCTTTAACAGCTAATATTGATCCAAATATTGCAACAAAGAATGGCCAGCCAATTTTTTTCATCAATGGTAAGGCTGGTTGTAATTCTTGTCTTGTAATCGGGGTGAATTCCTCTTTAACACCTAACCATGTTGTTAAAAATACAACTGCCATCAAAAAACTAGCCACAAAAAAAGCTCCACGGTAACCAAACCAAGTTGCTAGAAGTCCTCCAATCAATGGACCAATTAGAGATCCGGAAATACTACCAGTAACTAGCTTACTCATCACGTGTCCCTGAATCTTTTTTGGTGCTGAAACAGACATCAAAGCATTAGCATTATTGATATAACCTGAGAAGGCTCCTTGAAGAATACGAAAGAATAGTAAAAACCAAACGTTAGGTGACAATCCCACCATAAAAATAGTAATTGTCATTACTCCAGATGCACGCAAACACATCAATTTGCGTCCTTTAAGATCAGCCAAACGCCCCCATAGTGGAGAAACGATTGCTTTACTCAAATATGTCAGTGAAAAGGCTGCTGCGCCTAATAAATTTAACTCAACTTTATTAAAATTACCTAGCGTGTCAATAAATAGCACAATAAAAGGCAATGTCATTGCATTACCCATATCAGTTATAAAATTGCCAAACCATAAAATCCAAAAGTTTTTTTTCCAATTTTCCTGCATAATAATCCTCTGACATATTTAATTTATCCCTAGCTATTAATAATAGCCGAGCAATATAAATTTCTTGTAAATTTAATGTAAAAATACTTATAATTCAGGTAAATTTGAATTACATTCTTATTTTTGAAATAATTAATTATGTTTTTTTAATAATCATTTAGTTTTTAGTATCATGAGTTCTAAAAAAAGGGTAATGGACCACGGACGTTATGCTAATAAGCAGCCCCCTAACTAATGTGTTTTAAAAGATAAAGCCAATACACAATGTAAAGGATTCTTTACGCAAAATTAACGTAAAACTAGGGCTAATAGGCGACAATAAAAGAGCTTTTGTTTTAAAATATGAATAGCAACTAAGTATAGCTTTACGAAAAGCGAGGTAGTTACTATGTTAACTGTTATTGATCGTGCAACTGAGTTATTGAAAGATAAGTCCGTTACAACTGAAGAGATTCATCAGGCTACAGGAATCAGTGTAAAGTTACTGACCGAGGCTAGAACGGCTAAGGATGTAACTGGTTTTGTCAATAACTTGAAATATTCGGAAGTTATCGCTTTAACAGATTTGTTCAACGATATGCAGATTGATTATTTAAATAAAAATCAGGACAATGATTTTTATAAATTTGTGATTAGAATCGGTGAGTGGTTCGACGAATCAATTGGTATTCAGGAAGAGTATTTTGATTCGGAAGAAGGTTTGGATGACGATTTGATGGTTGCTACTGCGGTTCAAACTTTGAATGATATTTCGACAAAAGATAAGTCAATTATGTTGGATCTTTATTTTAGTTATACGCGGGATGAACAGAACATGTTGTGATTTAAGGCATAGATGGTCAAATCCTTTAGTAATTTGAATAAGAAATTAATAATCAAACAAATAGAGTCAGTAATCTTTTTTTAGATTGCTGGCTCTTTTGATGTTTATCGAAGAAAAACACTAATTGCTTTTAATATTCTTATGACGTTTAGGGCTGACCCAAGTCCCGGAACCATGTCCCATAATTGTTCTAACGGCAGGGATAAACGTTGTCACAACTGAAAAGGCATTAACCTGCCAATAGACTAGGGAGTAAAACGGCATAAATATGAGATATTTAAACTTTTTACCCTCTTCATCTACCAACAGAGCTGCCCCCAGTTGGATAATTCCGGCCAACATTTCAAACGTGATGAAGACAAATGACATGGCGAATAGGAAAATCACTTGCCTGAAATCGCCTGTAAATAAGAAACTAAGCACTGATCCGATAAATAAAATTAAACTGATAAAGTAGAAGAACGACCAAGTAATACTGAATGTTTGGTCAATTATAAAGGCAATTTGTCTAGTATATCTAAAGGGATGTAAGACGATTTTCCAAAAATTTGTTAACCAAACTTCAGTACCACCCTTTGCCCAGCGTTTTCTTTGATTATATAGACTCTTTAAGTTGTCCGGTACATTCATGTAGAAAAGAATATTTGGGGCAAATACAGTCGACCAACCGCTAGTTTGGTGATCCCAAGCGATACTGATATCTTCAGTTGCCCGGTCTTGCCTGAATAAGCCAACGTCAATCAAGGCATCACGACGATACATGGTATTAGCACCACTGTATGCATACATATTACCGAAAACTCCGACTTGACTACGTTTGATAATACCGACGATACTAGAAAACTCGACAGTTTGTGATTTGGAAATGATGGTATCACGGTTTTGCACGTCCATATTGGCAGTAACAGCAGCAATATTTTGTCCATCAGAAGTATTGAAGTAGTTCATGTATTTCCAAATTGCATCCGGTTCTGGTAATGAATCGGCATCGTTGCTCAAAATAAATTCACCTTTGGTAAAGGCGATACCAATGTTGAAGGCATGGGCTTTACCTTGATTCTTTTCGATTCGAATGACTTTCAAATTGGAATAATGTGTCATCAATTCATGAAGAATCGTTGGGGTATTGTCAGTTGAACCATCGTCAACTACGAGCACCTCGTAATTGGAGTAATTCAGTTCAGTCATTAAATAATTTATAGTGTCGGCAATCATGACTTCCTCGTTGTGCGCTGGAATCATAATTGTGACGAAAGGTTCCATATTCTTGTTGATATGTTTGTACTTGGTAATTCTGTGAGCGTATAGGAATTGATAACAAATCGTCCCAATTAACCAGCAGAATGATCCCAAAATTGGATACGCAATTAGCATCAAGAGAAAAAAGTTAACTACAGCATCGAAGGTGGAAATACCAGTTTTAATCATAGTTTGGCATCCTCGAATTTACTGTAGATTTTGTCGATTGTTTTAATTTCAAAGTTATTTTCAGGCGTAATGACGTAATATCTGATGTCATTTCGACGATAATAACGGTCTCCAAATTTTAATGTATAGAAATCCTTGATAGCTTCACGACGTGCGAATAACTTTTTCTCATTGTAAATAGCGTGTTTTTTGACGTGATACTTGGTGTAGTAATTATTGTAGATTGTAAATGAAACGGTGATAATTGCTAGGACGATAAAGGCGTTGGTCAAGAAATGACCGAAGAAATTGAATAAATCCTTTCCTTCTGGTGTGGACCAAGGTTGTCCTTTCAAATTATCACTGACGAAAACAGTCATGGATAGAGTCCAATAGATTGGAATAATCATGATTATCCATGATAAAACGGTAACTAATGTTTGTCTGATTTTTAATAGCCAATGACCTTGTTCAAAAAAAGCGTCATGGATGTAATTTTGCATAGAATCGATATTTCTTCTTGATCTCATTTTTATCACCCGTAACTTTATACTCTTATGGAGTATTAAGAGATATTAACTAAAGGTTGATGAGATGTGCCGTTTCCAGAGCTGAGAGTATTCATCTGCTGCCGCGGAACGGTCCGAGCCAGGACCTAGGTTGAAGCCTTTTCAAAGACCGAAAAGTCTCCAACACGCCCGGTGGTGTAATGGCCAAAGCCATAATGCCACTTTCGCTGCTGATGAATACTATCAGCTCTTTCAACTAATTTGACTTTTTATTTATTTATGGAACGTTATTTAAATAAATTACAATTTAGATTGTTATAGCAATGATTAAATTAAATTCTTATCTTTCAACCTTTAGATGTTAATTACGCATGGTGCTAGTTGAATAATTTTACATTCAATCACTAACGATCAACTAGTCGGAAGAGCTGGAAAATATTTGTGTGCCGAGGATCGAGACCGTACTTTGGCTCGAGCCGGTCCGCACAGCTAGTGAATATTTTCCAGCTCTGTAGACGGAATATATAGCTAAGCCCACACGTATTAATTTAATAATTTTTTCTAAAAATCTCGGGGCGATAAATTTATGTTTAAACTGAATGTCAAATGATTTTGTATGGATATGACAGCTTTTAAAATACACATATATTTATAATCAATATTTAACTATTTCTTTTTAAAAGTGTTAGAAACGTTGATATAGCGCCCTTTGATTGCCACTAATAGTAAACATTTAGTTACCGTTTGCAAGAAAAATGAATCGAAACAAAATGGGCTAGAATTAGTTTAAAACAAAAAAATACTTGCAATCCAAAATCGGATTACAAGTATTTTCTGGTTTAAATTTAAATATTAATTACTTTGTTTTTTAGCAGGTTTCCAAACACCGTAGATAACACCTGAAATTACGGCACCAATGACAACAGCTAATAAGTAAAGCAATGGTTTGTTAGCAAGTGGTGTAACGAAGATACCACCGTGAGGAGCAGGAACGTTAACACCCCAGAATTGTGTCAAACCACCACCGATTGCAGAACCGATAACACATGATACGATAACGTGTAATGGATCTCCGGCAGCGAAAGGAATAGCACCTTCAGTAATGAATGACAAACCTAAGATATAGTTTGAAAGACCAGCTTGTCTTTCTTGTTCAGTGAACTTATCTTTCCAGAAAGTTGTAGCAATGGCAATAGCTAGAGGAGGAATCATACCACCAACCATAACGGCAGCCATCAAAGCACCATCATGTGTAGCTGTAAATGTACCAATAGCGAATGTGTAAGCAGCCTTGTTGAAAGGACCACCCATATCGATTGACATCATACCACCGAGCAATGTGCCTAAGATAACAGCATTACCAGTACCCATTGATTCTAGGAAGTGAGTAATTGCAGCATTAACAACAGCGAAGATTGGATCAATACCGAAGTACATAATTGCACCAGTCAATAGTAAACCTAGGACTGGGTAAATCAAGATAGTCTTTAGACCATCCAAAGTGTGTGGCAAGTTTTTGAGCCATTTCTTAAGTAAGACGATAACCCATCCGGCAATGAAACCGGCAAGTAGACCACCGATAAATCCGGCAGGACTCTTAGAACTGACAACTGAAGCTGTAGCTTGAGATGCCATGTAACCACCAACGAAACCAGGTAATAGGGCAGGACGATCACCAATTGAAACGGCGATGTATGCGGCTAAAACAGGAATCAAGAAACTGAAAGCATAGTTACCAACGTTATTGAAGAATAAGAACCATTGTGAATGTGCACCAACAGAGTTTTCCAACAAGAAGGAGATAGCCATCAAGATACCACCACCAACAACGAATGGAAGCATGTTAGAAATACCATTCATTAAATCAGCGTAAATTCTTGACCAAAGTGACTTCTTTTCTTCTGTATCAGCTTCATCAGCGACAGCGCCACCTTCAGCATGGAAGACTGGAGCTTTTTGTTCAGCAGCTAAGTTGATCAATTCTTCGGCTTTGTTGATACCATCACTTACGGGACGGTTAACTAAATGTTTGCCATCGAATCTTGGCATATCAACTTTTTTATCAGCGGCAATGATAACACCATCAGCACGACTGATTTCACTAGCAGTAAGCTTGTGTTTAACACCTTCAGAACCGTTAGTTTCAACTTTGATGTCGATACCCATCTTTTCGGCTTGTTCCTTCAAAGCGGCTTCAGCCATGTATGTGTGGGCAATACCAGTAGGACAAGCAGTAACAGCAACAACGTAAGGTTTGTGTTCGCCACTTTGGTCAGCTTTTTCTGCTTCGGCTTCTTTAGCTTTTTGTTTAGCTTCGTCAGCCTTGTCTTTGGCTTCTTTAGCTTGCATGGCATCATCGAATAATGTTTGAACTTCGTCAACTGTCTTAGCAGCTTTCAAGTTCTTAACAAGTTCTGGATTAATTAATAATGATGATAATGCAGCTAATGCTTGCAAGTGAAGGTTATCGGCACCATCTGGAGCAGCAATCATAAAGAATAGGTAGGCTGGTTGGCCGTCTAATGATTGATAATCGATACCCTTGGCACTTTTAGCAAATAGTACGGTAGCACGCTTAACGGCTTTGTCACGAGCATGTGGCATGGCAATTCCATCACCAATACCAGTACTTGTTTGTGCTTCACGTTTTAAAATATCTGCTTTATATAAATCTTTGTCGTCGATTACACCAACTTGATAGTACTTGTCTACCATTTCTTCAATGGCATCCTCTTTAGTAGTAGCTTTCAAGTCCATGATCATGGCGTCTTTTAATAGCAATTGTTTCAAGTCCATTTTAAAAGTCCCCCTCAATTAGAGCTCTGTAATAGAAATATCTTGATAAACTTCGTCAATCTTTGACTTTACGGCAATATCTTGACTGAATGTTGTAGCTGATCCACAAGCAGCACCCATATGGAAGCTTTCGATAGGATCTTTTGTCTCCATAAATGTTCCGGCAAAACCGGCAATCATTGAATCTCCAGCACCAACGGAATTGATAACAGTTCCCTTAGGGGCATTGGCTTTGTAAGCTGTGTCCTTAGTAACAAGTAGGGCACCATCGCCAGCCATTGAGACAAGTACGTGTTTAGCACCTTTATCCAACAACTTGCGAGCGTAAGTAACAATTTCTGCTTCACTGTTAAATTTAACGTTGAATAAGTCAGCTAATTCGTGGTGATTAGGTTTAACAACTAGTGGATGCAATGGCAATGTATCTAGTAAAGCTTGACCAGTTGTATCAATTACGAACTCAGCACCTTGTTTTTGAATCGTTTCAGCAATATCTAAATAGAATTTTGCGTCAAGATTTTTGCAAAGGCTTCCAGCCATAATGACGATATCACCCTCGCCGATACCATTAAGGTTGTTCATGAAAGCTTGTCTTTCATCGTCACTGATCATTGGACCAGCACCGTTGATTTCTGTTTCCTCATTTTGTTCAACGGCATTGATCTTAACGTTGATGCGAGTGTCTTCTTTAACCTTAGTAAAAGAAGTTTTTAGTTCATGTTGTGAAAGCAATTCTTCAAACATTGAACCGGTAGCACCACCGACAAATCCTAAAGCTGTTGAATCAATGTTCAAAGCTTTTAGAATTCTCGAAACGTTGATACCTTTACCACCAGGAAGTTTAACATCGCTTGATGTACGGTTAACTTCGCCAGTATTTAATTGCTTCAATTGCAAAACATAATCAATTGAAGGGTTGACTGTAATTGTATAAATCAACTAAATAGCCTCCGTTATCTTTGTATACTTGTTTAAAATGCTTGTTTCTTTTTCCGACAACTTGTTAGTAATCAATGGTACTTCAGCTAAAGTCGCAAAACGGCTAAAACTGACTTGAGAAAACTTAGAACTATCAGATAAGACATAAGCCTGTTTTGAATGAGCGATTGCCAGTCTCTTTATGGCTGCTTCTTCAGGATCTGGTGTTGTGTAACCAGCATCAACTGAAAAGCCGTTAGTTCCTAGAAATGCCCGATCAAAATGGTAATTCTCTAAAGTTTGGATGATATTTGCGCCAACCAAAGCTTTAGTAGATGACTTTAATCTCCCCCCAGGAAGAAATGTGTTCACGTTGTAATCGGCTAACATTGAAGCATTGTCGACACTGTTGGTGATAACTAACAGATCGTTATGTTCTATTAAGTAGGGAATCATGAATTGAATCGTTGTCCCTGAATCAAGGAAGATAACTTCATGATTTCTAACTAGACCCGCTGCGGTCTGACCAATCATTTTCTTTTCATTAATATGAACGGCAGCTTTTTGAGAAAGTGCTGGTTCTTCATGTAAAGAAATAACGTTTTGAGCACCACCGTGAATTCTTAGAAGTTTATGACAATTCGCTAAATCTTGGAGATCACGGCGCAAGGTGGATTCTGAAGCACCAGTTAATGGAATTAAGTCATGGAGTTTGACAATATTATGTAATTTTAATTGATCTAAAATAATTTGTTGCCTTTCTTCGGTAAGCACTTACATCACCTCACAAGTGATATAATACAACCATATTCATTCAAAATCAATCATAAAAACTCAAAAACAGTCAAAAATGTTCAAAAAATATTGGAACTTTTATAAAAGACTGGACAACGAATACTAGTTCAAAGTATTATGAAGTCTGTTTTTGTGCTAAAATTTAGAAATGATAATTATAGTTTAGAAAGGGGGATTTTAATGTTTGTAGATAACGTTAAAATCACCGTTAGATCCGGAAAGGGTGGCGACGGGGCTGTAGCCTTCCGTCACGAAAAATATACTCCACTCGGTGGACCTTCCGGCGGTGATGGTGGTCGCGGTGGCGATATCATCTTAAAGGCTAATGAAGGTATGAATACTTTAATGGACTTTAGATACAAGAGAATTTTTAAGGCTGAACCTGGTCAAAATGGTCAAATCAAGGGGATGTACGGACATAAAGCAGATCCCGTTTATATTAAAGTTCCAACTGGAACTTCAGTGTATGATGAAGAAACTGGTCGTTTAATTGGCGACTTGACTGAAAACAACCAAGAATTAGTAGTTGCCAAAGGTGGTAACGGTGGACGTGGAAACATTCATTTTGCTAATTCGAGAAATCAGGCTCCAGAAGTTGCCGAAAATGGTGTACCTGGAGAAGAGAAGTTCATCAAGCTTGAGTTGAAGTTGATTGCTGATGTCGGTTTGGTTGGTTTTCCATCTGTTGGTAAATCTACCTTATTATCAGTTGCTACTTCTGCTCGTCCAAAGATTGCGGCTTATCACTTTACGACATTGTCACCTAACCTGGGAATGGTTAGATTGGATGATGGACGTGATTTCGTTATTGCCGATTTACCTGGTTTGATTGAAGGTGCATCCAACGGTGTTGGTTTAGGTATTCAATTCCTACGCCACGTTGAACGTACACGAGTTATTTTGCATTTGGTCGACATGGATCCTAACAATGGTCGTGATCCGTACGAAGATTATTTGGCAATTAGAAAAGAATTAGGAAATTATGATGAGAACGTCTTGTCACGTCCTGAAGTAATCGTACCAACTAAGTTGGATATTCCTGGTTCCGAAGAACGACTAGCTGAATTCAAAGAGAAGTTGCCAGAAGATGCTGATATCTTTGCAATTTCAAGTGTTCAACATACTGGTGTGAAGGCATTGATGAATCACACAAGTGAAGTATTGTCTAAGGCAGAGCCAATTCACTTTGACGTTCAAACTGATGAAGACAAAGAATACAACTTTGAACCAGAAGAGAAAGCATTTACGATCGAAAAAGAAGCTGACCATGACTTTGTTGTTAAGGGTGCTAAGGTTGAACGACTTCTTCAAAGAACCAACTTGGATCACCAAGATGGAATTATGCTTTTTGCTAGAAAACTCAAGTCTATGGGTATTGAAGATGCACTGATCGATGCAGGTGCTGAGTCAGGTGATTCAGTAACAATTCTCGATTTCACTTTTGAATTTATTTAGGGGCAATAGATAAAATGAATAAATCACCGAAAAGAAGATTTATTACTGGATTTGATGGACTACGTACTTTAGGGGTTATTGGTGTTATCATGTATCACTTAAATCCCAACGTTTTTTCCGGCGGATATCTGGGGGTTCCAATTTTCTTCCTCATATCGGGTTACTTAATCACAGATCATTTTTTTAATACTGTTGATTATGGTGGTTCATTCTCGTTAAGTAATTTTTACATTAGAAGAGTTAAGCGATTGTATCCCGGAATGCTATTCGTATTATTAGCATCTGGTGCGTATATCGTGATGTTTTTAAAGGGGCTGTTATATCATTTAGATCAGATTTTCGTAACGAACGTCTTGAATGTTTATAATTGGTGGCAAATTTTTAACGGTCAATCATATTTTGAAAGATTTGCTAATAATGAATCACCATTTACACATTTATGGACTTTGTCTATTGAAGGTCAGTTCTATATTGTTTGGCCAATTTTGTTAATTTTATTTGCCAAATATGGCGTTAAAAAGAGTCGTATTTTTGGCTTTTCAATGATTCTTTCAATTGCTTCAGCAATCTGGATGGCTATTTTGTTCAAGCCGGGTGTTGATCCAAGTAGAATTTATTATGGTACAGATACAAGATTATTCTCAATTTTACTTGGTTGTGGTCTAGCTCTGATTTGGCCGGCTGAGAAATTGAAGAGTGGTTTGAAGAAGAATGACAAGTTGAAACTTAACTTAGTTGGTTTATTGTCATTCGCTTTGATGCTACTGATGATCTTTACAATTAAGGATTCAGATCCATTCTTGTATCGTGGTGGGATGTTTATCTTCTCAATCACGACATGTATCTTTATCGGTGTTGTTGCACATCCGGATTCAATCTGGAATGCTGTTTTATCAAACCGAGTTTTCCATTATGTTGGTACTAGAAGTTATGGGCTTTATTTATATCAATTTCCTGTAATGATTTTCTTCGAATCAAGATTCAAAAATGTTGCTGATCATCCAATCCTTTATCCTGTGATTGAGGTTATCTTGATCGTATTAGTAACTGAATTTTCATTCAGATTCGTTGAACAACCATTGGCTCATGCTAAATGGAGCGATGTAAAGAAATTCTTCCGTTCATCAACTGCTATTCAACGCGTTTTAGCATTAGTAATTGCTGTGATCTGTTTAACTGGCTCATACGGTGTTGTTAAGGCTGTTAGTGCACCAAAGCCTAACGTTAACCACAGTCAACTAGCTAATAAAATTACTAAGAATGAAAAGGCTACAAAGGCTAAGAAAGCTAAAGCAATTGCGAACTTGAAGAAAGCTAAGGACAAGCAAAAGAATGTGACTGGCAAGATGTCAGACGCTGATTATGCTCGTTACAAGAAGGCTGCCAAGAGTCACCCAATCAATACTGAATTTGAAAAGTATGGTTTGAGCCAAATTGACTTGCAACGTTTAAAGGATGTTCCTTTAACAGCTGTCGGTGATTCAGTTATGGCTGATGGTTCCGATAACTTCTTGAAGTTGTTCGATGACAAGAAAGTTATTATTGATGCTGCTGTCAGTCGTCAAATGGGTGCCAGTCTTGATCTTTTGCAAAACTACAAGAGTCAAGGTGTCTTAGCACCTAATGTTTTGATTGGTCTAGGTACTAACGGACCATTCAATATGGATCAAGTTGGTCAAATTATGCAATTAGTTGGTCCAAAGCGTCATGTTTACTGGATTAACGTGCATGTACCAACAAGACCTTGGGAAAAGACTGTTAATGGGGTCTTATCTCAAGCAACAGCTAAGTATAAGAACTTGACTGTAATTGACTGGAATGGATACTCACAAGGTCATACAGACTGGTTCTATGATGATAACGTACATCCAAATCCAGACGGATCAATGTACTATACTTCGTTTGTCACAAAAGAAATTTTGAAATCATTAGACAAAAAATAGATAGGATTTTTTTATGGAATTAGAATTTTTAGGAACTGGTGCCGGAGTGCCATCAAAAAGCCGCAACGTTTCGAGTACTGCATTGAAAATGCTCGATGAACGTAATGAAGTTTGGCTTTTTGACGTCGGTGAAGCGACACAGCATCAAATATTAAGAACAGCAATCAAGCCTCGTAAAATAACAAAAATCTTTATCTCTCATTTGCATGGTGATCATATTTTTGGTTTGCCAGGTTTATTAGCTAGTCGTGCCAATCAAGGTGGCGATTCTCCATTGGAGATTTATGGCCCAGTGGGTATCAAAGAATACGTTGAAACATCCTTGAAGGTGACTGGCAGTAGATTAGGTTATCAAATCAAATATATCGAATTGAAAAATGAAGGCGAAATTTTCAACGATAAGACTTTTAGCGTTTATGCTGGCAAATTGAAGCATCGGATTACTTGTTTTGGCTATCGGGTAGTTGAAAAGCCACGTGTTGGTGAGTTGTTAGTTGATAAGTTAGAAGAGTACCACATTCCTAATGGACCTATCTTTGGTCAATTGAAGGCTGGTAAAGTTGTGACATTGGACGACGGAACTGTTTTGGATGGGAAAGATTTCATCGGACCTGACAAACCAAGTAAAATCGTTACAGTTATTTCTGACACACGCTATACGCCGGAAATCGATAAATTGTCGAAGGATGCCGATGTCATCGTACATGAGTCGACATTTTCTAACGATGAAAAGAAATTAGCTTATAATTACTACCATTCAACGGCCACTCAGGCAGCTGAACTCGCTAAGAGAAGTCATGCCAAAGGTTTGATTTTGACACATATTTCTGCCAGATATACTGGTAGAGGTGCTTTGATCTTACAAAAAGAAGCTCAAAAAATCTTTAAGAATACTCGTGTTGCTAGCGATTTTGACATCTACGAGGTACCCTTTAACTAGGAAAAGAGGATGAATATGACTAATTTATTGAATCAAACAGTTGTTGTAACTGGTGCATCTTCAGGTATCGGTAAAGACGTTGCCATTAACGCTGCTAAATGTGGTGCTAACGTGATTTTGATTGCCAGAAATGAAGATAAGCTGTTGCAAGTTAAGAATGAATGTATTCGTGTCGGTGCTGAGAGTGCTCAACATGAGTATTTGTCAGTTGATATGAGCGATGCGGCCCAAATCAGTGCTGCAGTTGATAAAATTGCTGATATTACTGATGATATTGACGTTTTAGTCAATGCTGCCGGTTTCGGTGATTTTTCAAATTACTTAGATACTGACTTTGACAAAGTTGAAAAAATGTTCCGTGTGAATGTTTTGGGTCTAATGTTGATGACACGATTAGTTGCATCAGGTATGATTGAAAATGGTCGTGGACATATTATTAACATTGGTTCGATGGCTGGAAAGATCACAACTCCTAAGTCTGCTGCCTATGCAGCAACTAAAGCAGCTGTAATCGCATTTTCAGACGGTCTAAGACTAGAATTAAAACCTTTGGGTGTTTATGTTACAACGGTTAATCCTGGCCCTGTAGACACGAATTTCTTCAATGTCGCCGATCATTCAGGCAACTATCTTGATTCAGTAAAATATTTCGTTCTTGATCCTGATAAACTAGCTTGGGAGATTGTTAATACGTTTGGTCGTTCAAAGCGTGAAATCAATCGTCCTCGTTACATGGAATTGGCAGCTGTACTTTATAAGTTTGCTCCAAGTCTTGGGGATTATTTTGCCGCAACACTAGGCAATCGCAAATAGGGGAGGATTCACATGAAGGGTAAACAATCAAGATTCGTAATTGGCTTAGTTATTACGTTAATCGTCGTAATTTTTGCCGTTTTGAATGTTAATCCAGTGACGGTCAGCTTTGGCTTTACCAGAATTAAGTTGCCATTGATTATTTTGATCATCGTTACTTTGTTGTTAGGTGCCGTTATTACGATGCTTCTAGCAACAACAGGCAAGAAGAAAGATGATGACTTAAATCGTCACGCTAAGAAACAAATTTCCAAAGTTAAAGTTTCAAATGACAACCAAATTGCTGATGCATTAAAAGAAAATAATGTAAAAAAGCAAACAAAATAGTAAATTTGCTTGCTCAAACGTTTTTATGATAGTATTATATTAAACGTTAGATTTGATTGAGTTAATAAATAAAAGGAGTTTTTAAATATGGCTGTTCCAAAGAGAAAAACATCAAAACAAAGAAAGCGTTCAAGACGCGCACATCTTAAGTTAAGTACACCAAACATGCAATTCGACGTTGCTTCAGGTGAATATCGTTTAAGTCACCATGTTTCACCATCAGGTATGTACAAGGGTGAAAAAGTTATCGACGATAGCAAAGAAGCTTAATGAGAAAGTCAAGTTAAACTTGGCTTTTTTTTAATATATTAAATAGATGGAGTAACGATGATAATGAAGAAATTAAAATACATGTTATTGATGGTTATTCCGCTATTCTTTTTGTTACTAACTGGCTGTTCCAAGATGAACCTTTCGACAACCAAAAAAGAGTACAGCGCTGATGGACTAGTTGCTGTAGTTAAAGGTCAAGCTAATCATTATGACAAGTTAACTTATAGAGTTAACGGCAAGACTAAAAAGGTTTCAGTCGATGATGGTCATTTTGCTATTTCTGTACCCGTTTCAACTAAGGACCAAAATGTTCGCATTAAGGCAACAAATGGCGACAAGGTTGAAACTAAATTAGTCAAAGTGAAGAAAGCCAAGGCACTAGAGAGTTACCTGACTTTTGCTCAGACATATAACTATACGTTATTGTCAATGGGACAACCCGCAGATCAACTACAATTGATCACTAAAAATGGGATAATCACGCACAAGAAGAGTGACGGAACTGAATGGTATTACAACGTTCAGGACAATCAATTGATGGGTATCGCAACGAAGTTCACTTACAAGGATTTGAAATCAAAGACTGGTCAAAAGAATATGGCAACTGATTTGATGATTACATCGAAATTGCTTGGTGCCGACGGTAAGCAAGTTTTGAAAGACTTCGGTAAGCAAACAAAGAATGCCAGCAAGAATTCTACTAAGACTTCGATGAAACAAATTACTTCTAATGGTGTTAACTTCAACATCAATTTATCGATGAAGGAATTTTATCTTTATGTTACTAAGTATTAGTAGTTGCCGTCTCCAGAGATGAGAGTATTTCACCTGCTGTGCGACCGGTGCGAGCCAAGGTCTCGCGCCTCGATTTTGAGCTTTGCAAAAACCGCAAATCTCAAAATACGTCGGTGGTGTAATGGCTAAAGCCATAACGCCACTGCCACTGCTGGTGAATACTCTCATCTCTTCCGACTAGTAATTAATATTTAGTTAGATTCATTCAACTTGAAATTTAAATGTTAAAACAAAAAGAGCTTCAGCAATTTTTTAATTTTGCTGAAGCTCTTTATTTGTAATTAGATATTTCGATTAAGTTTTGATCAGGGTCACGAATATAGACGGATTCAATATCAGCTACGGTTAAAACTAGATGATCTAAAGATTTTATTTGCATAAGTTAACACTTCCATAAAAAAAACGCTTAAACTTAATTAAGCGTTCTTTTCTTTTTTAGTATCTTTTACGGAACTATCAAGGATCAATGGAATGACACTGAAAATGACCGCAAATACTATACTTATAATGATTGAGTACGTAGAGTTAAATTTTTGTTGGTTCAAAGCACCACCGATAAAGCCGGCAACTTGTCCCAGCATGATAGACCAGAAAATAACAGCAATATATCTCATTTCTTCCATCTCACTTTCTCAAGTAGTTTAGCACAAAAGGGAATTTTACCCAATAAAATTTCACTTGATTTTGATATAATTTTAAACAAAGGGGGCGACAAATTGCAAGCACAACTACAAGTGATGAGTAGTTTTAGTTTACTGCATAGTCCCGCAAAATTGACCGAGTTGATCGATCAAGCCAAAGCTCGGGGTTACCAGGCGATAGCTCTCACAGATATTAATAATCTCTATGGTTCATTGGATTTTTATAAATATGCTAAAAAAATTGGTATTAAACCAATTATCGGTTTAACAATTGAAGCGGCCGGAATTATTGATACCGAGAATACTTATCCTTTATTATTACTAGCGAAAAATGATTCTGGTTATCAGCACCTTATAAAAATTTCTTCTAAAGTTATGTCAGCAAATGAACCTGTTAATTTGACTGACTTAAAAGAATACTTGGCAGGTATCTTTGTTATCACTCCAGCAAGTGATGCCGAGGTGCTTAATGTTGATGTTGAAGCCTATACTAGGCAATTAAAACTTTTAACTGAAGAAGGTTCGCTTTATTTGGGTGTCAGCCTTTATTCAGGTCAAATCGATAATGTTAAAAATATTCGTTCAGTTGCTCGTTCGCAGAATTTACCAATGGCGGCATTAGGTGATGTCCGTTATGTCAATCAAGATGACCATTTGGCTTATCAGGTAGTCAATAACTTACGAACGGGTGAACGTTTTGAAAATTTGAATCAAGTTGTTGAAGAAGGGGACCATTATTTACGGACGGCAACTGAGTTTACTAATGATTTTTCAGAAGTTGATATGTCAGAGGCAATTGCCAATACGAGTGCGATTGCTGAACAATGTAATGTTGATATTGAGTTCAAGGCGACTGAATTGCCAAAATTCAAAACTCCTGATGGAACTAGTTCGCAACAATTTCTTCATGGACTTTCAACCAAAGGCTTGAAGAAACGCCTAGATAACCAAATTCCTAATGAATATCAACAACGTTTGGATTATGAACTGAGCGTTATTGAAAAAATGGGCTTCTCAGACTACTTTTTGATAGTTTGGGATGTTATCAAGCATGCACATGAAATTGGCATTAAAACGGGTCCTGGGCGTGGTTCTGCGTCAGGTTCACTGGTGTCATATTGTTTGGGTATTACACAGGTCGATCCAATCAAATATGATTTGCTATTTGAACGATTTTTGAATCCACAGCGTGCCAATATGCCGGATATTGATTTGGATTTGCCAGATGATCGACGTGATGAAATGGTTATGTACATGCATGATCAGTACGGTTCAGACCACATGGCGCAAATCATTACCTTCGGAACGTTGGCTGCTAAGATGGCTTTACGTGATATTGCACGGACATTTAGTCAGACTCAATTTCAAATTTCTCAGTGGTCGAATGCTATTCCTAGAAAACTTAATATTTCTTTGAAAGATTCTTTTGACGAGTCGAGTACTTTACGTAATTTAGTTGAGAACTCGCGTGAGAATCAATTGATTTTTAAAGTGGCTCAACGAATTGAAGGGATTCCACGGCATTATTCAACCCACGCGGCCGGAATTGTTCTCAGTAAAAAGCCAATGACCGATATTGTCGCCGTGCAATTAGAAGATGACGGCATCAATCTGACACAACAGACAAAGTATAACGTTGAAAATGTTGGACTTTTGAAAATGGATTTTCTGGGGTTGAAAAACCTAACTATTTTGGACCGAGCAATTCAGGCCATCTCTAAACGTTATGGCAAAGAATTTATTCCGGAAAGAATTCCTTTGAATGATCAAAAAACGCTACAGTTGTTCCAAAGAGGAGCTACTGATGGGGTATTCCAATTTGAATCTGAGGGGATTCGGAGTGTTTTAAGGCGTTTAGTACCAACGAGTTTTGACGATATTGTCGCAACTAATGCCTTGTATCGTCCCGGTCCAATGGAAAACATTTCAACGTTTATTGACAGAAAACATGGTCGAGAGCCTGTAACGTACCCTGACAAGTCACTGGAACGGATCTTAAAGCCAACTTATGGGGTTCTAGTGTATCAGGAGCAAGTTATGCAGGCGTCGTCTGAAATGGCTAATTTCTCGCTTGCTGATGCCGATATTTTACGTCGTGCTATCAGTAAAAAGAATGAACAGTTGATTGAAGAGAATCGTCAGAAGTTTATCGATGGTGCTGTTGGACAAGGCCATGACCGTGGTTCAGCTGAAAAAGTTTACGAATATATTGAAAAATTTGGTAATTATGGATTTAATAAGTCTCACTCAGTTGCTTATTCGATGATTGCCTTTTGGCTGGCATATATGAAAGTTCATTTTCCTGATATTTTCTTTGCCTGTCTCTTGAATTCTAATTTGAATAATGAGAGTAAAGTAACGACTTATATTCAGGATGCCAAGGATTCGCATGTGAAGATACTCAATGTCGATATTAATCAAAGTCAGTACAAATATACCGATGATGACCAGGCAATTCGCTTTGGTTTGTTGAGTATCAAAGGGATGCGACGTGATTTGGCAAGTAATATTGTTGAAGAACGTGAGAAAAATGGTCCTTACACAAGTCCTTTAAACTTTTTACAACGGATTGACCGTCGATTTGTTAAAACTGATTACTTGGAACCAATGATTTTGTCAGGTACTTTTGACAGTTTTAATCGTAATCGCAAGGAATTATTGTATGATTTCCGTGATTTGATTGAGAGCATTCAGTTGGCCGGGAGTAATTTATCTCTATTTGATGTATTGGATCCTAAGAAACATCAAGTGGACGATTATACGTTGACTGAACGGCTTAATCAGGAAAAAGAATATCTAGGTGTTTATGTCTCTGGTCATCCAGTCGAAAAGTATCGCAGCCGCTTATTGGATATTCGAACAGTGAAATTGGCTGATTTAGGCAATCATCAGAACCCAACAGTCAATGTCCTCGGATTGGTCAAAAATTTACGAGTGATTCGGACTAAAAAAGGTCAACGAATGTGCTTTATGACGATTGAGGACGAATCAGGTAGCATGTCAGTGACAATTTTTCCTAAATTGTTCCAAAAAATTGAGGAAACGACACTCGATGGAAAAATATTTTTATTTGTTGGTCATCCAAATGTCGGTAAACGTGGCGATTTGGAATTGATTGCGGACCGTTTGTCTGATCCAAAACAGTATACGATCCAATTGCCAAGTGAAAAGTTGTATTTGAAAGTACCTAAAAATTTGGATACACCTGAAAATATGAAAGAGCTATATCGAATCATTGAAAGCTCTCGTGGAAAAATGCCGATAATTATTTATCGGGAACAAAAAAAACAAGCTGCAATTTTGCAGTCAAATCATTGGATCAATTTTACCGATCAAATTCAGCAAAAATTGGAAATACTTCTGGGTAAAAAGAACGTTTTGCTAAAAAAAAATGATTAATTTATTTTAAAACGTTTTCAGCTCTACAAAGTAGACAATAAAAATGTTATATTTGATTAGGTTTTGTTTTAGAAACAAATAATTTTGGAGTGTGAACAAATGAAGCGTATTGGTATTTTAACCAGTGGTGGAGACGCCCCTGGTATGAACGCTGCTATCAGAGCAGTCACACGTCGAGCTATTGACAAAGGGCTCGAAGTGTTTGGTATCAATTATGGATATGCTGGACTTGTTGCGGGAGATATTTTCCCATTAACTAGCGAAGACGTATCCGACCGTATTCAACGTGGTGGTACATTCTTGTATTCTGCAAGATACCCTGAATTTGCTAACGTAGAAGGTCAATTAAAGGGTATTGAGCAACTAAAGAAATTTGGAATTGATGCATTGGTTGTTATTGGTGGAGATGGTTCTTACCATGGTGCATTGCGTTTAACTGAACATGGTTACAACACAATCGGCCTACCAGGAACAATTGATAACGATATTCCATTTACAGACTTTACAATTGGTTTTGATACAGCCGTATCTACTGCTGTTGATGCCATTGATAAGCTGCATGATACTGCTAGCTCCCATGAAAGAACATTCGTTGTTGAAGTAATGGGTAGAGGCGCTGGTGACGTAGCTCTTTGGGCTGGTGTTGCTGGTGGTGCTCAAAAGATCATCGTTCCAGAACGTGACTTTGACATCAAAGAAATTGCTCAAGAAGTTAAAGAAGGCCGTGAGCAAGGCAATAAGAATATGATTATTGTTTTGGCCGAGGGTGTTATGCACGCTGAAGACTTCAAGAAAGAATTAGACAAGTATGGTGATTTCGATTCACGTGCTACTGTTTTAGGACATGTACAACGTGGTGGTTCACCAACTGTTAAAGACCGTGTCTTAGCAAGTAAGATGGGTGCCTATGCCGTTGATCTATTGCTTGATGGCAAAGGTGGTTTAGCTGTTGGTATCGAAAACAACAAGATTACTTCACATGATATTCTTGACCTATTCGATAGCAAGCACAAACCTGATTTATCATTATATGACTTAAATGAATCTTTAAGCAGATAATTTAAGCATATAAAGTTTTAATTTGTTACAATGAACAAGGAAATAAGACAAGAAAAGGGGATTCTCGATGAAAAGAACTAAAATTGTAAGTACACTTGGACCTGCCAGTAACGATGTTGACACTATCGTGAAATTAATTGAAGCCGGAGCTAACATCTTCCGTTTCAACTTCTCACATGGTGATCACCCAGAACACAAGGCTCGTATGGAAATGGTACACGAAGCCGAAAAAATTACTGGTAAGACTGTTGGTATCGTTCTAGATACTAAGGGTGCTGAAATTCGTACTACTGTTCAAGAAGGCGGCAAGTTCGAAGCTAAGATTGGCCAAACAATCCGTATCTCAATGGATGACTCATTAACAGGTACTCCAGAAAAGATTGCTTCAACATATCCTGGTCTTTACGATGATACACATGTTGGTGGTCACGTATTGATCGATGATGGTCTTGTTGACATGAAGATTACTGAAAAAGATGACAAGAACCGTGAACTTGTTACTGTTGTTCAAAATGATGGTATGATCGGCTCAAGAAAGAGTATCAATGCTCCTGGTGTTGAAGTTCGTCTACCAGGTATCACAGAAAAAGATTCTGATGATATTCGTTTCGGTCTTGATGAAGGTATCAACTTTATCTCAGCTTCATTCGTTCGTAAAGCTCAAGATGTCTTAGATATTCGTGCAATCCTTGAAGAAAAACACTGTGAATATGTACAAATCTTCCCTAAGATTGAATCACAAGAAGGTATCGACAATATCGATTCTATTCTTCAAGTATCAGATGGTTTGATGGTTGCTCGTGGTGACATGGGTGTTGAAATTCCATTTGAAAACGTACCATTTGTACAAAAGAGCTTGATCAAGAAGTGTAATGCACTTGGCAAGCCAGTTATCACAGCTACACAAATGCTTGATTCAATGCAAGAAAATCCACGTCCTACACGTGCCGAAGTTACTGATGTTGCTAACTCTGTTCTTGATGGTACAGATGCTACAATGCTTTCAGGTGAAAGTGCTAACGGTGACTACCCTGTAGAAGCTGTTGCTGCTATGTCACGTATCGACCAACGTACAGAACAAGAATTAGACAAGAACAACTCACTTGCAATCCAAAGATTTGAAGATTACAAGGGTTCAAACGTTACAGAATCAATCGGTGAATCAGTTGTTAGAGCTGCTGAAGAACTACACATTCACACAATTGTTACTGCAACTAAGAGTGGTTACACAGCACGTATGATTTCTAAGTATCGTCCAGCTGCTGATATTTTGGCACTTACATTTGACGAAACTACACAACGTGGTTTGACAGTTAACTGGGGTGTTGATCCAATTATCGTTGACAAGCCAGAAAACACTGATGAAATGTTCGACCTTGCTGCTAAGAAAGCTCAAGAACTTGGCTTTGCTAAGGAAGGCGATTTAATCCTTGTTGTTGCCGGTGTTCCTGTTGGTGAAAGTGGTACAACAAACGTTATGAAGGTTCAATTGATCGGTTCAACATTGGTTAAAGGCCAAGGTGTTGGTGAAGAATCAGTTGTTGGTAACGTTGTAGTTGCTCACTCTGCTGAAGAAGCAAACAAGAAGATCAACGAAGGTGACATCCTTGTTACAGAAATGACTGACAAAGATTACCTACCAGCTCTTGAAAAAGCTAGTGCCGTTGTTGTTGAAAACGGTGGTTTAACTTCACATGCTGCTGTTGTTGGTATCGCTATGGGTCTACCTGTAGTTGTTGGTGCTAAGAATGCTACAAGCCTTGTTAATGACGGTGACACAGTTACTGTTGATTCAAGACGTGGTGTTGTTTACAAAGGTGCTTCACGTTCACTTTAATTTTTAACAATAAATTTTAAAATGATTTAATATAATTAAGCTGAGAGAAATTGACGAATTTCTTTCAGCTTTTTTTGTGTTATTATTTTAATGCCGCTTCCGGTTGACAGTAATGCTTTAGCCTGCTGTGAGGACCGGTTCGAGCCAGAGTACGGTCTCGAACCTTGCTTTTGAGCCGAAAATCGCGTCTCAAAAGTCGTCCGTGGTGTAAGATCTAAAGCTCTAACGCCACCTTCACGGCTGGCTAAACATTACTGTCAACCTCCAGCTAGAGTGATTATCTAGTTCAAAAATCAAGAGATGTTGTATTGTTTATGAATTTTTGTAATGTTCCTGATTTAGAATTGTCTTTTAAATATTTTTAAAGATAATATTTATCAAATTATTTATAGTAGAAAGTTAATTATTCTTATCCCTGGAGACGGGCTACATAAAGTTTTTGAGGTGAAATAATATGTCTAATAAAGATGTGCTTGTTTTTGAAATTGAACAGGCTAAAGGTAAACCACGTGATATAAAGAAAAAGGCCAATTATTGTCCGTTCTGCGATACAGAACACTTAACTAATATCATTGACCAAAAGGGCGATATGATTTGGTTAGAGAACAAATTTAAGACGTTGAAGGATACTAACCAGACGATTGTAATTGAATCCCACGATCATGAAGGCGATATTTCTAATTATTCTGTTGCTAAGAATAGGGAAGTCTTCAATTACATCTATGAATGTTGGAATCGAATGATTCAAACGAAGAAGTATCAGAGCGTTTTGATGTATAAAAATTTTGGCCCTATGTCCGGTGGATCATTACGTCATCCACATTTTCAAATTATTGGCTTGGATAAGGTTGATGGCTATAAGCACGTTGAACCAGAGAACTTCACAGGTACGAATGTGTTTGAAAATAAACATATCAATGTCAATATTTCTGAGAAACCAGTGATGGGATTCGTTGAATTCAACATTGTGATCAATAATCCGAAATATATAGATGATTTAGCTGAATTTGCACGGGTAACGGTGAAGTATATTCTTGATGACTTTTACGGTGGTAAATTTGATTCATATAATATTTTCTTTTATCGTGATGGTCGTAAGATTATTTGTAAATTAACGGCTAGATATGTCGTATCGCCTTATTTTGTCGGTTATCGTTTGTCACAACGTGATGGCGATAAGCAGGTAGGCGAAATTTCAAAAGTGCTGTTAGAAAAATTGCAAAAAAATGTTCAATCGGATGAAATAAATCATCCAGAATAAATTAGGCATTCAATCGTTTTGATTGAGTGTTTTTTGTTTACTTCGAAGAAGAAAAGTTATGTAACCTTATAATAGTTAATAAATATGTTTTACGAAAGCATTCATTAAAAACAACAGACCAAAACAACCTCAGACCGTCAATTTTAAGGCAGTATTAAAAAAGTTTTGAATTAACCACGAAAAAGTTTTATGTAACGTCCAAAGTACGTTAAAATATATACTGATTAAATACAAAAGAGTATGGTGAAAAATGGATATAACAGAAATGTATGGTCAAGTACTACCTGGTACAGTTAGCGACCTCAACAAAGATGAAGCATTTGTTCAAATCGAAGGATACACGTTTGCTTTAGATCTAAACGAATTAACAGAGATTCCCGAATTGGGCGATATGATCTCTGGATTCGTTTATGAAAATCAAGCCCACAAGAATAAGATGACAACCGTTCTACCTTTTGTTACACAAGGTGTTTGGGACTTTGCCGAAGTAACTGATGTCAGAACTGACTTGGGTGTTTTCGTTAACGTTGGTTTGGAAGATAAGGATTTCGTTGTTTCATTAGATGACTTGCCTTTGGAACACAACGAGTGGCCTAAGAAGGGCGACAAAGTGATGATTAAGTTGGAAATTGATCACAAAGGTCGTCTTTGGGGTAAATTGGCTGACATTGAACTTTACACACAAATTGCTCGGAGCCCTGATCGTGAAATGAAAGAACTTTTGAATAAAGACGAAGAGGGAACTGTCATTGCCATCAGAGATTCTGGTGCCTTTGTCATGACTGAAAGTTACTACATGGCATTTATCTATGTAGATGAACAATCACAACCACTTCACGTTGGCCAACATATCAAAGCTCGTGTAATTGGTTCAAGTCACCGTCGTTTGAATCTTTCAATGAAGCCTCGTGCGTATGAAGAAATCACACCTGACGCTCAAATGATTGTCGCCGTTTTGGAACACTCACGTGATAAGAAGATGCCTTATACTGACAAGAGTTCCCCTGATGATATTCAAGAATACTTTGGTATCAGCAAGGGTAGTTTTAAACGTGCTCTTGGTAACTTGATGAAACAACGTAAGATTGAACAAAAAGATGGTTACACGTATCTCAAATAGAGGTGATAATTTATGAGTGATAAATTATCCATCAAGAATCAAGTTATGATCGACACAATTGCCGATTATGCGCGATATTTAAGATTGGACCGAGGTCTATCTAAGAATACAATTATCTCGTATCAAACTGATTTATTGGAATTTAGCAGCTTTTTAGAAAAGAAACAGATGAAATTTTATCCTGAGGATCACTTTGTGGTGACCCAATTCTTCGCGGAGCAGGATAAACAACAGAAGTCAAAAACATCCCAAATGCGGATGTTTTCTTCGCTACGGAAGTTTTATCAGTGGATGGAAATTGTCGATAAAATTCAAGTCAATCCTTTGAACGAACTGGATGCTCCTAAAAAGGGAACTCATTTGCCAGTAGTTTTGTCGATGGACGAAGTTGATTCATTGATTGAATCTCCTGATGTGTCAACACCTTTGGGAGTTAGAGATCGGACAATTTTTGAAGTGATGTATGCCACTGGATTACGTGTTAGCGAACTAGTGAACTTGAGTATGGACGATTTACATTTGGATTTAGGTTTGATTAAGACTCTTGGTAAGGGGAATAAAGAACGATTGTTACCAATAGGCGATACTGCGATTACTTGGTTAAAGAAGTATTTTACCGAGACCAGAGCCGAATTAGTTGCCAAATATGGTGCTCAAAAAGAAGTCTTCTTGAATTTCCGTGGTAAAAAGTTAACACGTCAGTCGATTTGGCGGATGATTAAAAAATACATTGCTCAAGTCGGGATAAAAAAAGATGTTACACCGCACACTTTACGCCATTCGTTTGCGACTAATTTGTTGGAAAATGGTGCCGATTTGCGTGTAGTTCAAGAGTTATTAGGGCATTCTGATATTTCGACAACCCAAATTTATACGCACATCAACAAGACACATATGAAACAAGTGTATAATGAGTCATTTCCACGTGCTTAGGAGGAGTTAAATGCTTAGTAAGTATAGTGACGAGAATAAGAAAATTGCGATGGGATTTCTGTCATATATTGGCGATCTCAAAGATTTAGGCAACTTGGAACAAGAATTGAAATTGTATTCAGAGGACGAAAACCGCCAACTTTATTTGTGGAAGAGTAATATTGATGACTATTCTGGGATTGTGGCCTTGTCTTTCTCCGATAAAACAGTTTTTATCGAATATATTTCCTTGAATCCTTCTTATCGTTCACAGAGCAATATTTTTAAAATTTTTGATGATGTTCAGCAGAAGTTTTCTAAGCAAGTAATTTTATCAAACTTTAGCCTGAATGATGAGTTAAAACAGTGGCGTCAAAACAAAGAGAAACTTGAAAAAGATATGAAAGAAACAGATTAATGCAAAAATTAAATTTAGTCCTAACCGATTTTGAAGGTCCAATCGACTTGTTGTTGCATTTGATCAAAGAATCAAAAGTTGATATTTATGATATTCCGATTGCTCAGATTACTCAGCAATACATTGATTACTTAAAAAGCATGAAAGTGTTGGAATTAGACGTTGCTGGTGACTATTTGGTGATGGCATCCACACTGATGTCAATCAAGAGTAAGATGTTATTGCCACAAGCACCGGATGAAATTGATGACGAGTTTGAAGCCGACGATCCGCGTGATGAGTTGGTTTCACAACTATTGACTTATCAAACTTATAAACGCGTTGCCGCCTACTTTGAAGAGAAAGAACAAGTTAGAAAGCAACAATTTGATAAGGAAGTCAGTATTCCGACTAAACAGTTGGAACAATTTTTGGAGCCTGGTTCAATTGTCTTGAACGATTTGGCATCAACTTATGCGGAATTGTTGCATGATCAGAAAAATCGTCAGCCAGAGATTGAGACGATTGAAAATGAAACTTTGTCAATTGAAGATGCTACAAACAACATTATGACCGAATTACAAACTGTTAAGAAGACGACTTTTAAAGCATTATTGAAGTTGCATAACAGTGTTGAAGAAATTGTCACTGACTTTATGGCTATTTTAGAATTAGCTAGCAAACAACTGGTTTCAATTGAACAGGCTGATTTTAAGAGTGAATTATTTATTGAATTGAGGAATTAGACGTGTATCAAGCAAAAATAATGGCACTGTTGTTCGTTGCCGGTGACCAGGGAATCAAAGAAAAAGATTTAGCTGGGCTGTTGGAAATCGACAGTGCAGCCTTACGACAAAATATTGAAGAATTAAAGATTAAATTGATGACTGATGTTGATTCAGGTATTCAATTAGTTGATTACAATAGTGTTTATAAATTAGTCACGAAAAATGAATTTTCTGACCTTTTGACAAGGTATTTCAAAGCAGGACTTGGAACAAAACTCAGTCAAGCAGCCTTGGAAATTTTGTCAATCATTGCCTATCGTCAACCGATCACACGTATTGAGATTGATGAAATCCGTGGTGTACAAAGTTCTGGAAGTTTAAATACTTTATTGATGAGAAAATTGATTAAGGAAAATGGGAAAAAGAACGTTCCCGGACACCCTAATTTATACGTTGTGACCGATGAATTCTTTGATTATTTTGGCATTAAAAGTATTGATGAATTACCAAAAATAGAAAATTTTGAAGATAATACAAACACAGGAGATATTAATGGAGAAAATTAGATTACAAAAGTTTATGGCTGAAGCCGGAGTTGCCTCACGTCGTAAATCAGAAGAAATGATTGCTTCGGGTCACGTTAAAGTTAACAACAAAGTCGTGACTGAGATGGGTGTTAAAGTTGATGATCACGATAAGATCGAAGTTGACGGGATGCCTTTGCAAGAAGAAAAGAAACGTTACATCTTGATGTACAAACCCCGTGGCGTTATTACAGCTGTTGCAGATGACAAAGACCGTAAAGTAGTAACTGACTTACTAGATGCAGACGTTCAAGAACGAGTTTACCCAATCGGTCGTTTGGATTACGATACCTCTGGCTTGTTATTACTAACAAATGACGGTGAATTTGCCAACCACTTGATGCACCCTCGTTACCACGTTGAAAAGACTTATATTGCTAAAATTGAAGGATTCTTGGCAACAGAAGATCTTAAAAAGTTGGAAAAAGGTATCAAGTTAAAGGGTTATACAACATCAAAATCAAGAGTCAAAGTAATGTCTAAAGATAGTAAGAGAAACTCTTCAATCGTTAGAATTACAATTCACGAAGGTCACAACCACCAAGTTAAGAACATGTTTGATGCAGTTGGCCATAAAGTTGAAAAACTATCACGTGAAAGCTATTCATTCTTGACACTAGACGGATTAGTATCAGGTAAGTACCGTGATTTGACACGTCAAGAAGTTGCTGAATTGAAGAAGGAAGAAAGATAATTCTTTAAAGTCGGCCGTTTCCAGAGCTGAGAGTATTCATCTGCTGCGCGGCACGGTCCGAGCCAAAGTTCGGTCTCGAGCCTCGGTTGAAGCCTTTCCAAAAACCGGAAAGTCTCCAACACGTCCGGTGGTGTAATGGCTAAAGCCATAACGCCACTTTCGCTGCGGATGAATACTCTCAGCTCTTCCAACTAATTTAATTTATAACTATAGTATTGTGGCATGAACTGTATGTATTGGATTCGTTTAATTGAATCTTCAATTATATATAATATATTGAAGAGGGTGAGTAGTTTGAAAGTTAAGATGTTTGATCAGGAATTGTTGCTACATGTTAAGGCAACAGTAGGGATAATATTTGGTACATCAGCAAGTTTAATAGGATTCTTGGATATTGATGCAAAAACTAAATATTTAATTTTGATAAGTGTTGTCATAGCATCCTTGATTACGTATATCATATATTTTTTCAATGCCAATTCTATAAAGCACTTACAATTAAACTATGGTGAATCATCTATAGAAATCAAAAAGGGAGATATATTCTCCGATATATACAAGAATGATGAGACCATTAGAGTATTTGCTTTTAATGAATACTTTGATACACAAGTTGATAATAAAATAATATCCAAGAAATCATTAAACGGTCAGATATTAGGAAAAGAAATTAATGATGTTAATAATCTAAATAATAGGATGAAAAATGATACACACTTGAATAATAGTATACTGGGGGTTAATTCTGGTAGAGCTGAAGGAAAAAAGACGAAGTATAAACTAGGAACTGTTTTCAAATATTCGGAAAACATTTTTTTTACGGCAATGACACATTTTGACAATGAAAATAGAGCTAATTTATCTGTACAAGAATATATTCGCTTTTTGATTAACTTTTGGGATGAAATAAATACCATGTATGCGGGTAATACCGTTGTAATACCATTACTTGGTAGTGGAATAACCAGATTAGATCAAAATATTTATAATTCTAATCAAATTTTAGAGATGATATTATGGACGTTCTATTTAAGAAGAATTAAGTTTAAAAAGCCTTCTAAATTAATTATTCTCATGGATAATAATACTAATAAGGCGATTAATTATTATAAAATAAGGGGAATGTTCAATGGCTTACAGAAATAAAATATATGTTGCTTTTGATGGGGACAATGATATTAGTTATTATCGGATGATGCTTGCTTGGAAAGCCAATCCAAATGATGACTTTAGCTTTAATAATGCGCATGATTTACATACTGCTAGGGATTCTAGCAACGAAGCCTCTATCAAAGCATCATTAAGAGATAGATTTGCAAATTCCAAAATGTTTATATTACTTATTGGAGAACACACTAAATATTTAACAAAATTTGTCAAATGGGAAATCGAAACTGCATTAAGATTAAATTTACCAATTGTTGCTGTTAATTTGAATGGCCATCGGAATGTGGATGAATTCTGTCCCCCCGTTTTACGGGACGAACTCTCTATATTCATTCCGTTCAAAGAAAATATTATTAAATATGCTATTGGTAATTGGCCAGAAAGTGATAAAAATCATCGTTCAAAAGGTGAAATTAGTAATTATCATTACATTGATAGTGTTTATACTAGTTTATAAAAATAACAAAAAGATCACATTTACTATGTGACTTTTTTTAGTTTCAAAAAAAGAGGATATTTTATGCCAAAGATTATAAAAACAGATAGAAGTAATTTTGAATCCCATTTTAATGAGTTTATTAATGATAAGAATATTAAAATCTTGTTGGTTAGAAGCTATGAACATAAAGATAGCATAAAAGAGACCTTCTCTTCGTTGATAAATAATTCCAATATGAATACTGGAATTATAAAGGTTAGAGCCATGAAAAATAATCATGTTATTTTCAACGGAATAATGTCAGAAAAAGAATTAAAAAAAATGCATCAGGATGATATTGTGGGTAATGATAATTTAAAAGTTAAATTTGAATCAAAATCATACTTTGAAGACGTAAAAAATCGATATGATTTCGAATTATTTTGTCCAATTGAATCTATTCTATTTGATGTAAAAGAAACTAATAAGTTAAAAGATGTATTGAAAAAGGCTTCTGCAAAAACAATTTTAATTACAACAAATGATTATGGTCGAAAACCAGAACAATTATTGGATGTTGTTGATGAGGTTCTTATACTTGACACTACGGAAGAAAGAAAGAATGTTGAAGGATTTTCCATTTTAAAACAACGAATTATTGATCGTGATGGCAAATTACCTTACTAAGTTATTGGTCTCTGAATTTTGATGACTTATACTAATTGATTTAAAATGTTAATATTTCAAAAGAAAACTCGTATCGGTGTTTGTCGAAGATGTGGTGAAGGTGAAAAGTTCAGCATATAAGTCCATATTATTTTTAATAGTTACAAGTTACATGTTGACACCACTAAGTAATTAAATGCACAAAAAATAGTTGATGATAACAGATGCAATTACATTTTAATTAAAGAGTAAAGATTACCTGTCTTTATTTTCTTCACTCGTTTAGTTTCATGCGACTTATCATGAATGTTCCACGCTTTGAATTATTTTTTTGAAGATATGAACTAAAAAAATGGATACTATGTATGTCGTAAGACAGAATAAGATAGTTAAATAAAAAAATTTTGGATTTATAAAATACGTAATAGAACATAGAAAAGCATAGAATATAAGAATGAATATTAAAAAGTGCTTTACTAGCTTTTTTACTTTCTTTGTATTCAAGAATTGTATGTAACCATAGTTAATATTTTGCAAGTTTATATTTAAAAAAGTGACAAATATCCCAGTAAATGCTGAGAGTATAGTTGATTGTTTACTCTGAAGTATTAACATGACGAAGAATATTATCATTGCTAACCAATTTATATAATTGATTTTATATTTATAT
The DNA here is from genome assembly GCF_036246245.1 of Companilactobacillus muriivasis. Taxonomy (NCBI): domain Bacteria; kingdom Bacillati; phylum Bacillota; class Bacilli; order Lactobacillales; family Lactobacillaceae; genus Companilactobacillus; species Companilactobacillus muriivasis. The sequence goes on along the minus strand of NZ_BTTQ01000001.1, from coordinate 539,042 downwards.
TCTCCAATTATTTTAGACACTTTTCCCTCGTTTTTTAATTTGATAATCTCTTTGTTCACTTCTAGAATGTTATTTCCTAGATTATCTACTTTTCGCACTTTTTTATTAGCGATTAATGTTCTCCGCATTGATTTTCGCATATACAATCACCTCAATTCTGATTATACAGGATTGAGGTGATTGTAAATTTGTCAGTTGCAATGGTTCTAGACATAACTTTGAAAATAATATTTGTTATACCACAAATATAGAATAGTATTTTATGTCAGAAATATCTGATTCATATTCCCAGAATTAAACTGATTTATTGGAAGCAGATACATAAGAGTATTTTAAGACTTAATCAAATAAGTAATCTTCATTAAAGATAGGATTTAATTGGTATTATATATATGAACTTAAGATTTAAGTGCAAGTGTATATGAATTAGTTATATGTTTCATAAGCAAAGTTTAGTTGTATTTTAGTCGAAATCTGCTATATTAAGAGTATAAAATTTAATAAATTGGTTTTCAGGGCAGGGTGTGATTCCCGACCGGCGGTATAGTCCGCGACCCAACGTAAGTTGGCCGAATTGGTTAGATTCCAATACCGATAGTTAAAGTCTAGATGGAAGAAAACAGATGATTAAGGTCTGTTTTGGTGTGCCCAAAACAGGCCTTTTTTCTTTGGAAATCAATTGAGGAAGGTTGATTTTAATGGGAAAGAGTACGTACAAATTTCAAGCAGTTATTGGGGTATCAGTCTTTGCTGCATTGGGGACTATCTTGATGTTTTTCGAATTTCCAATTTTGATCTGGATGCCGTTTTTGAAGGTCGATTTGAGTGATGTTGTCACTTTGATTGGAACCTTCGCATTTGGACCTGTCGGCGGAATTATGATTGCTTTAATTAAGTCAATGGTTCACGTTATCGTCACTGGTAGTGGAGTTGCAGGGTTAATTGGTAATGGGGCTGCCTTCGTTGGTTCAGTCGCAATGTTGATTCCATTCAATTATTTTTGGAAAAAGGATCACCGCACTTCAGCAATCATTGCCGGAACTGTTTCAATGACAGTTATCATGTCGATTTTAAATTACTTGGTAATCATGCCATTGTATATGAACGTTGTCGGAATGAAATTGAATATGAGTTTGGCTCAATATGTAGCAACAGGAGTAATTCCTTTCAATATTGTTAAAGCTTTGATCATTTCAGCGGCCGTTATGATCGTTTATCCACGAATTAAAGGACATTTTGCTATTAAATAGAGAAATTTTATAAATCTTTAAAGAAAAATTTTAAACTTTTATGATATGCTTTAAGGGATAGAAATTAGGAGGTTGGTTTTTAATGGCGGATAATGATAAAAACAATATGTCTGGCGATTCACGTGTTCCTAAATCCACTGAAGGACTAGAAGGATCTGTCAGTCTTGAGGATTTGAAAAAATATCATCTAATTAAAGGTGACGGCGACACACCAACAAGTGATACTGTTTCCGATGCTCAAACTTCTAATGATGAGTCTTCTGAACAACAACCAAGTGCAGCTGAAAATGCTCACGAGGAAAGTCAAGCAACTCAAACTACAGAAGATCATCTTCAATCTGAAGAAAGCAATGATCATTTAAGTGAAGCAAAACAGGACATTGGGCCTGATAATGCAAAAGATACTAATTTTGTACCTGTGCCACCAGTCATGCCAACGTCATCAGACAAAACTGAAGAGGCTAAAGATACAGCTGAAGCTCAACCAGAGCAACCAGTTGATTCAGATGCTGAACCTAAAGCTGACGAAAAAGATGTCAAGCCTTGGGAAAAGAGTTTTGACTCTGATACCGACGATGATGGACATGTTTCTCGTGCTGTTTCTAAAGAGAAGCAACGTGGTAATCATACATTAGTTGTTACTTTGGTGATTGCTTTAATCGTAATCATGTTCACACCAGTTGTGATCAATGCGGTTAAAGGCAGTGGTAGCAGTGATCTAGATAGTACTCAATCGACTAAGTCAGTTGAGAACAAGGACAAAGCTACAAGAGAAAAAGCTGCCGCTAAAAAGAAGTCTGCAGCTAAGAAAGCCGCTGCTAAGAAGAAGAAAGCTGCTGAAGATGCTAAAAAAGCCGCAGCTGCCAAAAAGGCTGCTGAAGCTAAGAAATCTACTACAACTGCTTCATCATCATCTAACAGCAACAAGGATACTAACAACAGTTCTTCAAATGCTGACAGTAATAGTAATGCTTCAAATAGCACTGCTTCTGACAGTACTAATAACAGTCAGACATCAACGACTGATAATTCACAACAATCACAAAATAACCAACAAGCTTCAGATAATACAACAACAAACAACAATTCTTCAACTACATCAACTGACAATAGCAGTTCAGCATCGTATTACACTGTTAAAGCCGGTGATAACTGGTTTAGAATTGCATACAACAACAACCTAACAACTGCTCAATTGAAGAGTATGAACGGTAATGTTGGTACATTAACACCTGGTACATCACTAAGAGTTAAATAATTTTAGTTTAAAGTGGAGGGTCTCTGACAATTTTGTCTGGGCCCTTTTATTAAGGAGAGAAATTAATGCAAATTGCTATAGATGGTCCAGCTTCTGCTGGCAAAAGTACGATTGCCAAATTGATTGCTAAGAATTTAAATTTTGTTTATTGTGACACTGGCGCAATGTATCGCACAGTTACATTGCTTGCAAAAAAGCATAATGTGGGTTATGGTGATACTCTCAATATTTTAAAATTAATGTCAGAGCATAAAATTCATTTTCTTAATAAAGCCGATGGTCAACACGTCCTTTTAGATGATGAAGATGTTTCTGATGCAATTAGAACTGAGGAGATCACAAACAACGTCTCCCAAGTTTCTGCAATCAAAGAAGTTAGAACTGAATTAGTTGAAATGCAAAGAGATTTGGCAAATGATATTGATATTGTCATGGATGGTCGTGACATTGGAACAACAGTTTTGCCACACGCCGAGGTTAAAATCTTTTTAATTGCTAGTGTCGAGGTTCGCGCACAAAGACGTTTTAAAGAAAATATTGAACGTGGTATCGATACGCCTTTAAAAGAATTGCAAGATGAGATTGCTGCAAGAGATTATAAGGATTCACATCGTGAGATTTCACCATTGAAGAAAGCTAGCGATGCCATTGAGGTTGATACTTCAGATATGACCATCGAACAAGTTGTTGAACGAGTAACTGAGATAGTTAATGAACATAAGTAAGTAGGGAGGCAAAATATGTCTGTTCCAGTAGTTGCGTTAGTAGGACGCCCCAATGTTGGGAAATCTACAATTTTCAATCGAATTATTAATGAAAGATTATCGATTGTTGAAGATACACCAGGTGTAACTCGTGACCGAATTTATTCACGTGCCAGTTGGTTAGGCAAAGAATTCCGATTGATCGATACTGGTGGTATTGAGATGAGCGGCGAAAAGATGTCAGTTCAAATCAAGACTCAAGCAGAGATTGCGATTGATGAGGCCGATGTTATCGTCTTTATCACAAATGGTCAAAATGGTGTTACTAAGGAAGATGAAGATGTTGCAAAAATTCTTTATCGGACAAATAAACCAGTTATTTTAGCTGTCAACAAAGCTGATAACCCTGAACAACGTCAAAATATCTATGACTTCTATGCCTTAGGTTTTGGCGATCCAAACCCAATTTCTGGTGCCCAAGGTACTGGTTTAGGTGATCTTTTGGATTCTATCGTTAAAGCATTTCCAAATGATGATAAGAACGAAGAAGATGATACTGTTAAATTCAGTTTCATTGGTCGCCCTAATGTTGGTAAATCTTCATTAGTTAACGCAATCTTAGGCGATGAACGTGTTATCGTTTCAGATATGCAAGGTACGACTCGTGATGCGATTGATACTAAGTATCATGATGAAAAGCTTGATAAAGACTTTACTATGATCGATACTGCCGGTATCAGAAAACGTGGTAAGGTTTACGAAAATACTGAGAAATACTCTGTCTTGCGTGCTTTAAGTGCGATTGACAAGTCAGATGTTGTCTGTGTTGTTCTAAATGCTGAAGAAGGTATTCGTGAACAAGACAAGCGTGTTGCTGGTTATGCTCATAATGCTGGTAAAGGTGTTATCATCGTCGTTAACAAATGGGATACTTTGAAAAAAGATACCAATACGATGAAGGACTTTGAAAACCAAATAAGAGTTGAGTTCCAATACTTGGCTTATGCTCCAATTCTCTTCACTTCCGCAACTAAGGGTCAACGTCTTGATAAGATTCCTGAACTTGTTTCAAGAGTTTACGATAACCGTGAACGTAGAATTCAATCAGCTATCTTGAACGACTTGTTGTTACGTGCAACTTCAATTGCACCAACACCATTAGTTAATGGTAAAAGATTGAGAATTTATTACATGACTCAAGTAGCAGTCCAACCACCTACTTTTGTTGTTTTCGTTAATGAAACTGAATTGTTGCATTTCTCATACGAAAGATTCTTGAAGAACCAATTGAGAGATACTTTTGACTTTGAGGGAACACCAATTAAGATTTTGCCACGTAAACGAAAATAGGCTAGAATGACGGTATTTTATCCGTTTTTATAAATATATTTATATTTAAGAAGATTTCTACTAAAAAAAACGGTAAATGCTTGTCACGACGGCGTTGCTATGGTATTTTTGTAAATAGAATAATGAACGCATTAATAAAAGTTCATGTGTTCTAAAATTTTTACAATTTTTCGGAGGTATTCACATATGGCAAATAAAGCTGAACTTATTGATAGTGTAGCAAGTAAAACAGGTTTGACAAAGAAGGATGCAACTTCTGCTGTTGACGCTGTTTTCGAAACAATCCAAGAAAACTTATCAGAGGGTAACAAAGTTCAATTAATCGGCTTTGGTAACTTCGAAGTTCGTCAACGTGCTGCTCGTAAGGGTCGCAACCCACAAACTGGCGAAGAAATTAAGATTCCTGCAAGCAAGGTTCCAGCATTCAAACCTGGTAAAGCTTTGAAGGATTCAGTTAAATAGTTAAATATAACTATCGAGAAGGGGCGGTCGGATGACCGTCTTTTTTTACGCAAAAAAATGGAGGTATTAATTTGAGTAAAGCAGATGAAGTTATTCAAACAATTGACGATGGTGACTTTTCCCAAGTTGACAGTTTAATTCAAGATTCACTTTTAGAGGACGATGATCAAACACAATTCTCTTTAGCTGAAACATTGATGAGCCGTGGCCTATCTGTACAAGCTAAGACAATTTATACGCATCTTCTAACCATTTACCCTGATGAAGGTCAAATCCTCTCCAGATTGGCTGAAATTGCCGTTTCTGACGGTGATAGTGACCAAGCCTTGGATTATATTTCTCAAATCATGCCAGATTCGCCTGCTTATGCCGAAAATCTCTTGGTGTCCGCGGATATTTATCAATCACAAGGTCTATATGAGGTAAGTGAACAAAAACTTCTTACTGGTATCCGTGAATACCCCGACGAAGACGTCTTTAAATTTGCTTTGGCCGAAGTTTATTTCGATGAGAATAAATTTGGCAAAGCTTTAACGTATTACGATATGTTGCTTGATATGGGTGTCAAGAATTACTCCGGTATTTCAATCGTCTTTAGAAAGGCTAGTTCACTGGCTGGGGATGGCCAGTATGAAGAGGCCATCAGCGAGTATGAAAAGCTAAATGCCTTGGAATTGAACGAAGATGCTCAGTTCCAATTAGGATTCTTGTATAACCAAGTTAAAAATTATAATAAATCAATCAATATTTTGGAAGAACTATTGGATACTAACCGTGATTATCCAACAGCTTATCCAATTTTGGCTGAGGATTATTTGAATATTAAGAAGACTTCTGACGCATTCAATTATGCACAACTTGGTTTGAACTTGAATGAGCTAGATGATCGTTTGTATTCAATTGCATTTGATGCTGGAACAGCCGAAGATTCAGATGCTGCCATTAAGATTTTGGAAACTGGTATCGAAAAGGTTGAGAATCCATTGCCATTGATTGTTAAACTTAGTGATTATTACGTTACTAAGGGTCAATTCAAGGCTAATTTGGATCTTTTAGCTGACCGCGATGTCAGCAACAATCCTAAGTTGACTTGGAACTTTGCTAAGTCACAATTTGAAACTGATGATGTTAAAGATGCTCAAGAGAACATTCTTGTGGTCTTAGACGACTTTAAAGATAATCTGGACTACTTGTCTGACTTGATTGAAATCTTGCGCAGCACAGGTAATGATGATGTTTTGAAGCCTGCTTTGGCACTTTATCTCAAGCAAGATCCTGATAATGAAGAAATGCAGAATCTATTGGATCAGATTCAATAGGGGCGTCTCCAGAGTTGAGAGTATTCACCTGCTATGCGGACCGGTCCGAGCCAAAATACGGTCTCGAACCTCGGTTTGAAGCCTTGCACAAAACGCAAGTCTCCAAACACGCCCAGTGGTGTAAGAACGGCAAGACTGCCGTCCTAACGCCACACCCACAGCTGGTAAATACTCTCAACTCTTCCGACTAATAAACTTTCTAGGTATATTAAATATGCTGCCATGACATTAAGCGATTGGTCAGTAATAGCTTAAGATACGTTATGCATAATTGTTGATTAAAAAAATTAAATAATTTAAGAAACGTCACCAAGTCTGGAATAAAAGGCATGGTGACGTTTTCTTTTATTGGAAAAATTAAAATAAGATTAATTAATTTTAATTTAACTATTGTATTCTAAAAAAATTCTGCTAGTATTACATACATAAATTGATTTCGCTTTTAACGCAAGTAATAAAACATCTGGGTGTTCAGAGAATTGGCGGTCGGTGCGAGCCATGCAGGATGTTTTTATGAAATACAAAATCGAGATCACGTATCCCACGTTTCGGGAGTAAAGAGCAAATGGACTAGTCTATCCATTTGAATTTTGGGTGGTACCGCGCAAATAAGCGTCCCTGCATATTAACTGCAGGGGCGCTTTTTTTATACTCTTGGGATACGAAGAAGGAGGAAACTTATTATGAAATTTATCGAAAAGCTTAGAATGCAAGCAACTTTTAGTCAAATATTAAATGAAAACGAAGTAAACAGCGCAAAACGAAACTATCTTTATAGACCCTATTGGAGCAAATAATAATGATCAGAAAAAACAAAAATCGGGGAAGTTTATCTCCCCACTAAAGAATAATTAGGGTGAGAAATTATGGAAAAGAAAAATCGTTTAACGTTTTGGGAAAGTTTAATTATTATGTTAGTCATGTTCGGCATGTTGGGAACAATGATGATTGCCTGGAAGATGACTCCGCAGATTCCGATTTTATTAACATTTACATTATTGCTATTTTACGGCCGTTTAAGAGGCTTCTCGTGGAATGAATTGCAAGATGGTATCTCTGAAGGTATTAAACCTGGTATCATTCCAATGATTATTTTTATCATGATTGGTGTTTTGGTTTCAGCCTGGTCAATGTCAGGTGTCATCCCCACAATCATGGTTTACGGTCTAGAGTTATTGAACGTTAGATTCTTTCTTTTCACAGTTTTTGTTAGCTGTTGTTTAGTTGGAGTAATCGTTGGTAGTTCATTTACAACTATCAGTACTTTAGGTATCGTCTTCATGGGAATCGGTCATGTTATGGGTATCAATGTTGCTCTAACAGCTGGTTCAATCGTTTCTGGAGCATTATTTGGAAATAACATGTCACCACTTTCAGGGACAACTAATCTTTCTACTGGTATTGCCGGTGTTGATAATGTCTTTGATCATATCAAAACTATTTCACACACAGCCGTTCCTTCAGCAACTATTACAGCTATTATTTTCTTAGTGTTGGGACACAGCACAGCTAATCCTGATATGAGTTCAGTACACCATATTATCAATGCGTTAAATGCTAATTTCTTCATTTCACCATTGATGTTAATTCCTATTGCAGTTTTAATCTTTTGTGCAATCATGCAAATTCCTGCAATTCCAACTTTGTTAGCTGGCTCAATGACTGCAATCGTCATGCATGTTTTTATCGACCATCCCACAGTTAAAACAATTAGTAATCAAATTATGAATGGCTTCCAATTGAATTCACCTGACAAGAAAATCAATGCAATTGTCAGTGGCGGTGGTATCACAAGTATGTTAAGCAGTATTTCTTTGATTCTAGTTGCTCTAACACTTGGTGGTGTTTTGTTAAAGCTTGGTGTCGTTGACAACTTGATTGGTAAATTGAACAGTCAAGTTAATACACCAGGAAAATTGATTTTAACTTCAATGATCAGTGCTATCAGTGTTAACTTCCTAGTCGGTGAACAATACATTTCAATTATTCTTCCTGGAGCAACATTTAAGGAAAACTTTGAGAAACAAAATATTCGTCCTGAATACCTTTCACGTGTACTTGCTAGTGGTGGTGCCGACATCAATGCCCTAGTTCCATGGGGTGTTACTGGAATCTTTATTTCTGGAGTCCTCGGAGTTAGTCCAGTAGTTTTCATCTCTTGTGCATTCTACGTTTGGATGAACCCATTATTGACTGTGATTTTCGCCTTTGTCTTTGGTAAAAATTACAATAAGGATAAAACAACCAAGTCAGCCGTTGTTGGCGAAGTTACAGAACAATTAAATTAGTGTTGAGGGTCTGAGTGAAACTATCAAAACAGTTCATTCAGATCTTTTTTTGTATCAGACACAATTATTTGTAAAGAATTTATACAAAAACTTTTCATTATCTAAACATTAAATATACTTTTTATACACAGTTTCTCTATATGCTTATTTCTATGAATAGGAGGAATTACTGTGAAAAATAGTAAGCTTAAAAAAGTTTTATTAATGTTGGGGATAATGGCGATGGCAGTTGTTTTTGCCGGTTGTGGTAAGAAAACTTCTGCATCGACCGTTAAACACATTACATATTGGCACGTTAACGCTCAAACTCAAGGGGGAGCTGCGGTTGACGACTTAGTTAAGAAATTTAATGATACACATAAGAATATTAAGGTAACAGCTAAATATAATCCTGATATGTATAAAGGTTTGATGCAAAATTTACAATCAGCTCAAGCCTCAGGTAAGGTTCCTGATATTACTCAAGTAGGTTGGGCTTATGATAATTACTTTGCAAGTAATTTTAAATACATGACACCAACTGATGCTGCCAAGAAATTTGATGGCAATAACAAGTTTATTGACACTAACTTTACTAAGAGAACTCTTTCATTTGCTAAAGATAGTAAGGGTAAATTAGTTGGACTACCTTACTCATTGAGTACTCCAGTATTGTTTATTAATAAAGATATTTTGAGTAAATATGGTATTAAAGAAGAATCATTAGCAACATGGGAAGGTATTAAAGAAGCTTCTAAGAAAATCCATGATCAATCAGGTAAGTATGGACTTTATATCCAAGAACCTGGCGATACATGGGCTCAACAAGGAATTATGTTAAGTCACGGTGCTGACATCCAAAAGGGTGGTAAAGCTGCTTTTGCAAGTGATAACGGTGTTGGAGCTTATAAGTACTATCAAGAAATGGTAACTTCAAAATTAGCTTTACACACTCCTTGGGCTCAAGGGATGGATTCATTCGTTAAGGGTGATGTAGCAATGGCATTTACTACAATCGCTCAAGCATCACATATCAAGAAGAGTGCTAGTTTCAACGCGGCTGCAATCGAAGCACCACATTTCGAAGGTCACAAAACAGTTGTACCAGTTGGTGGTTCAATGCTAGCTATTACTGCACAAGATTCAGAACAACAAAAAGCTGCATGGGAATTTGAAAAGTGGATGTATAAAGCTGACGCTGCCGTTACTTGGAGCAAGGGAACAGGTTACTTACCTCCAACTAAGGTTGCCCTAGAATCATCAGCATTCAAAGATTACGTTAAAGAAAACCCAATGTTAGACCCAGCGGTTAAAACACTAGATAACGCTGTTCCATGGACTTCATTCCCTAAAAAAGGTTTACAAGCTGAACAAGCAATGATCGATGCACGAGATAAAATTTTATCTGGAAGCGATGTCAAGTCTACCTTGGGAACAGCACAGGATAAAATCAATGCGGAACAAAAATAATAAATTTTTACCTTTTTTGTATCTCTTACCAACAGCAATTTTGTTAATCGTTTTTCTAGTCGTGCCAATCTTATATACGTTTTACCTAAGTTTCTTTGATTGGAACCTGATTGCGCCAACAAAAGAATTTGTTGGGATGAGAAACTATCTGGAAGTATTTACTGATCCAGTTAATCAAAAAGTTATCTTGAATACACTAATATATATCGTTTTCTTGGTAGTTTTGAATTTTGTGTTTCCATATTTCATTTCACTAATCGTGAAGTTCTTTATTAATAAGATGCAGGGTGTATACAAAGTCTTGTTCTTCATACCGAGTTTATTCTCATTAGTGGTTGGAGCCATGGTTTTTACCTGGATTTTGAATCCGGTATCAGGACCAGTTGCTTATATATTGAAAAATTTTGGTATTGGAATGCCTAATTGGTCAAATTCAGGTATCTTAGCGATTACAGTGATTTGCTTTATTACTAATTGGAAAGTATTTGGATATAATTTCATTCTCTTATTAACCGGTCTAGGATCAATTCCTAAAAATATCATTGATGCAGCCAAAGTGGATGGAATTCCGAAATGGCGTTTGATTTGGAATGTGATTCTACCAATGAATCGTGGAATCGGAATTTACGTTTTGATTCTAACGATTGTTCAAGGTCTGCAGTATGTGTTCACACCAATCAACGTTATTACTACAGGTGGTCCTTACTATGGTTCGTCAAATATGATTTATCAGACATATTTAAATGCTTTTGTCTTGTATAAAACGGGAACTTCATCAGCTTTAGCAATCGTAACGTTTGTGATTTTCTTGATATTGCTGTTCATTGAGATCCGTTTTGTAGAGAGGAAGGCTAAAAATTATGCTTAAAAAGAAACTTAATTTGTGGCATTTGCTCTTACTTGTGATAATTTTGGGAGCAATCTTCCCAATTCTCTTTATGGTTTCTAATTCATTTAAGACTTTACGTGATTCATACGGAACTATGTTGAATCTGATACCATTACGTCCAACATTTGAAAATTATTTATTGTTGAACAAACAAGTTAATTTATTAGGGCTAACTTGGAATACCTTTATGATGGCAACAATGGTGACAGTCGGAAAGTTATTGACCGGTTTACTGACGGCATATGCTTTCAGAAGCTATCAATTCAAAGGAAAAATGTTAATTTATTTAATCTTTGTCTCGACAATCTTTGTTCCTTTTACCATTGTTATGATTCCTAACTATTTAGTTATTTCTAAGTTGAATCTTCTAAACAATATCGTTGGGGTAGCACTGCCACAGTTATGTGATGCCACCGGAATTATGATTTTCTTAAAGACCATGGAAAAAATTCCGAATAGTTTGATTGATGCAGCTAAAATTGACAATATTCCGAATCGCAAGATCTTCTTCAATATTGTTGTACCTATTTTGAAACCAAGTATTGTCAGTGTTGGTGCAATATTCTTTATCAATTCTTGGAATGAGTACGTCTGGCCAACTTTGATTCTAAAGGATAAGTCTAGTTTCACTCTGCCACTAGCTTTACAGAATTATATTTCGAGTGAAGGTGGAACTAATTTTCCATTAGCAATGGCCCTATCGACGATTATGGTGATTTTGCCATTGATCATCTATTTAATTTTCCAAAAATATATTCTCAATAGCATTAGTAATAGTGGTTTGAAGTAGGAGAAATTTTATGAGCGAGAGCAATGCAACAATTGAATTAAAAGGTATTTCTAAAAGGTTTAAAAAGAATATCATCATTGATGGTTTGGATTTGTTCGTCAATGCCGGTGAATTCTTAGTTTTACTGGGTCCATCAGGCTGTGGTAAATCGACAACTTTACGGATGATTGCTGGTTTAGAAGAACAGAGTTCAGGCGAAGTCTTGATTGATAATTTGAATCGTAATCAGATGAAAGACGATGGCCATATGATTGCTATGGTTTTTCAGGATTATGCGTTGTATCCAAATATGACGGTTTATCAAAACTTGGAATATGCCTTAAAAGTCCATAAAATTCCAGTACAAAAACGTACTGAATTGATTAAAAATGTTTTAGAGACACTCAATTTAGTGAAGTACAAAGACCGTCTACCATCCCAATTGTCCGGTGGTCAGAAGCAACGTGTTGCTGTTGGTCGTGGCATGGTCAAAAAAAGTAAGATTTTTCTTTTGGATGAGCCACTTTCAAATATTGATGTACAGTTACGCGAAAAAGCTCGCGATGAAATTCAAAAGCTGCACGAAACTAATCAACAGACAATCGTTTATGTAACGCATGATCAATTGGAAGCAATGGCTTTGGGTGACCGAATTGCTGTTATGAATCAAGGTATTATTCAGATGATTGATGTACCGGAGAATATCTATAATCAACCCACAAACCTTTTCGTTGCTAAGTTTATTGGTACCCCACAGATCAATATTATTGATGTCGAATTAGAGGATAATCAGTTAACATTAAATGGCACGCCGATTATGCAGACTCAAAAACTTAACTTAGAAGCAAAAGACTACTATCTAGGTGTGAGACCAGAGAACCTACGCTGTTCAAAGACTAGACAAACAAGTTTGAGTCTCGAAGTTAAGATAGAAAATATTATTGATTACGGTCGTTTTGTCCAAATGTTACTTGTGATGGAAAATGGGCAACACTTAAAGGCGGTGGTTAATAATTGTGAGTTTAAAGTTGATGAAAAGATTTTTATTACTTTAGAACAGACGACAAGTCTGCTGTTTGATCCAACAACTGAGAAAAATTTATATTGGGGGAATCATGAGTAAATATAAGATAATTCAAATTACAGATACCCATTTGACTCCAATTGGAGCAGATGTTGCCAATAATCAAAAGATTGATCCATGCGAAAAATTAGATAATATTTTTGTCGATGTTGTTAAGATGCCAGAAAAGCCGGATTTAATTGCTATCACAGGTGATTTGATTCATGAGGGTACGGCAGAGGATTATGATAAACTAGCTCAACTGCTTAATTACTATCGGGGATTACTAAATATTCCGATTCAAGTTATTTTAGGAAATCATGATCGAACTGCTGAATTTTTTGAAGGCTATCTCAAAGAGATACCACGCGAAAAGTACTATTATTTGCTAGAAACACCGGAGATTAATATTTATTTTCTTGATAGCAAATTTTATAATTACGAGCAAGGTTATCTTGGCCAAGAACAATTGGATTGGTTAGGGAATCATCTGAACGAAGATCCAAAGAATTCAATGATCTTCTTACACCATCCGATTGATGGTCCGGCAATTCATCATATGCGATACAGTATTTTGCAAGAGAGTGATCAGTTGATGCAAACAATCAAAGACAGTCCAGTGAAGGCAGTCTTTTCAGGCCACATTCATTTTGAAACTTCATTTGTCAGGGATGGCATCATGATGCATTCAACGGATTCGAGTGCTTATCACATTGATTGTGATGATGAACATAAACACTTGATTTATGATGCAACGTACTATGACATTATTACTATCGATGACGATGGTGAGATTGGTATTGAAACCAGATGTCTCTACGAAGGTCGTGATGTTATCAATTATGTCGATGTTGATGATACTGATTTTGTTGACGAAAGTATTTTTGATTAATTGATATTGGAAACAAAAAAAGTCTGGGCAAATTAATTTGTCCAGACTTTTTTGTTACATTTATTTTTTATCCTTACCAGCAACCATGCTGATTAAAAAGACGATTGAATTGAGTAGAAGCGCAGAGAAAGTTAACCAATCAAGGTTACAAATGGCACCAATCCAAATACCGATAAGTGAGATCAAAAGAATTATATCTACCATATCTAACGAATATCAGAACCCCGATTTTTTTTAAAACGCTTTCTTATCTGATATTCTTTCACATCCTTACTGCCTTTATTATATCTGTCTTTACAAAACCATGCACCGTTCTAAAACAAATAATTGTTAGTTTTCAACGTTTTGGTCATTTTGTCTTATCAATGTCGATAATTATTGGGAATAATTTAGCATGGTTCTAAGATACCTAATAATTGGTATATAATATACAAAGACTTTTATTTTTAAATTGTGAGGTAAACATATGCAAATCAAACAACTTCCTGCGGATTTTATTGAAGCACTACCAGTTTTAGAAGAAATTGAACAAGCCGGTTACGAGGCTTATTTTGTTGGAGGAAGTGTGCGCGATCACATTTTAGGATTACCGATTCACGATGTCGATATTGCCACAAGTGCTTACCCAGAAGAAATTAAAGAAATTTTTAAACGTACTGTCGATACTGGAATCCAACATGGAACGGTCACAGTTTTGATGGGGGATGACTCCTATGAAATTACGACCTTTAGAACAGAATCTGGTTATCAAGATTATCGCCGTCCTGATAAGGTAACATTCGTTAGATCATTGTCAGATGATTTGAAACGACGTGACTTTACTATTAATGCCTTGGCCGTTGACCGTAACGGAAATGTTATTGATCAATTTGACGGTCTGAAAGATCTCGACCAACACATTATTCGTGCTGTCGGTAAAGCTGAAGAACGTTTTCATGAAGATGCATTGAGAATGATGCGTGCGGTGCGTTTTCAAGCTCAATTGAACTTTAAAGTTGAAAAAAATACGGCGCAAGCAATTTCTGATAATGCGCCGCTGTTAGAAAAAATTGCTGTGGAACGTATTCGTGAGGAGTTTGTTAAATTAATGCTTAGCCAATCTTGGCAAAATGGCTTTTCAGATTTCTTAGATCTGGGATTGAGCGAGTATTGTCCAGATTTCAAAGGGAAAAAGATGGAACTGGAAGAATTGTTGGATTCACATGACCAAACTTTTGAAGATGAAGATGCTGCTTGGAGTGCCATTGGTTATGTTTTGAGTTTGAACCATCAAGAATTCAATAAATTGTTGCGTGATTGGAAGGTTTCTAACAAAACTCGTGAAGCCAGTCTCAATACTTTGAATCTCTTACATCTATTTGAAAATCAAGATTATGATTTGTGGAATATATATAAATTAGGTGTTAATAATTTGCCGAGAACCATTCAACTATGCCAGATGTTTTTGATTGAATTTGATTATACAGACTTGCAAAAGCAGGTTGATAATATCTCGATAAAAAACAGTCATGATTTAGCACTTACTGGTAAGGATATC
Source organism: Companilactobacillus muriivasis (assembly GCF_036246245.1). NCBI lineage: Bacteria > Bacillati > Bacillota > Bacilli > Lactobacillales > Lactobacillaceae > Companilactobacillus > Companilactobacillus muriivasis. The sequence goes on along the minus strand of NZ_BTTQ01000001.1, from coordinate 523,812 downwards.
TGTGAAATTTTGGGTGTCAAACCTGGTCCAATTATCGGTAAGTCAATGTCCCAAATTGAGCGTGCTGTCGTGGAAGGAAACGTTTCCAACAATTTCGATGATTTAAGGCATTATTTGTTAAGTAATCAATAATGCTGTGGTATCATGAAAATAGTAAGTATTTTAGGACTTGAAAGGGTGATAATATGACTAAACATGTTTTTAAAGAACTTAAATTTTACTTTAGAAATGATGATACTTGGACAGTTAGCCACAGTGAAATGAGAGATATTTGGATTGCTCGTGTTACAACCAGTTATGGACGTATCCATGGTGGACGTATGCAAGAGATTCACCCATGCAAACGTTTCAGAATTGAAATTTTACCTGATGCTGACTATATCAAGGACACAGATGTTTCAACAGCAGCTATGGCCGATGGTATGTTCAATCGTGTTATTAAATATCAAGATATCGAAAAATGCGACATTGTCTTCGAAGATGATCAAGACAAGGAACCAATGGAAATTTACTTCCCATTCAAACAAAAGGATGTTGAAGGATTGGATAATGCTTATCAATCTTCAGCAATTTCAAGCAAGAATGGTGAACTTTATATTTCAATCGATCCAGAAAATACTGTTTATGACATTTACAAAGAAGATCTTTAATTATTAAAATACGGGATATTAGTTAATTAATCTTAACTAAGTCCCGTATTTTCTTGAATGAGGAGAAAATATGGGAAACCTAAAAATTGGAACGATGGTTACTGTCGTGGATGAAGCCGATGTCATGAAAAAACAAATTGGCGTTGTCGTTTACTTTGATAAAAAGCGCGACAAAATCTTAGTTAGATTTGGTGGTCAACAGCAGTTGTATTACGCACTCAACCAGTTGAAAGAATACCAATAGAATGTGATAATAAGTAAGAGAGAGAAGACATACCTCTATCTACATGGGTAGAGGAATTTTTTATTTATACGTGGTGAAATAATTGAAAACCTTAAACATTTCAAATGCATCAAAATCATTCGGTGACAGAACGCTTTTCACCGACGTAACTTTTACAATTAATGAAGGCGACCGTATCGGTTTACTTGGTCTGAACGGAACTGGGAAGACAACTTTACTTGATGGAATTGTCAATAACAGCGACCTCAATACGATCGATATCGAAAAGCCCAAAGATTTTAAAATTTCATATCTAAAGCAGCAACCAGAATTAGATGAAGATTCAACTGTTATTGATGCTGTCTTTAACGGTAGCGGTGAAAAATTTCAATTGATTCGTCAATATGAAAATTCACTAGCTCAATTCAATATGAATTCAACTGATGAGAAGATTCAAAAAGAATTCTTCAAATTACAGGAAAGAATGAATGCTGCTGAAGCTTGGCAAATGGAATCTGATGTTAAGTCAATTTTGAACAAGCTAGGTATCACTGAATTAGAGAAAAAAATCGGTGAATTATCTGGTGGTCAACAACGTCGTGTCGCTTTAGCCGAAACTTTGATTTCTGAAGCTGACCTATTAATTTTGGACGAACCAACAAACCACTTGGATTACGAGGCAATCGATTGGTTGCAAAGTTATCTAAGCAAGTATAAAGGTTCAGTCTTATTCGTTACTCATGATCGTTATTTCTTAAATGAAGTTGCGACAAGAATTTTTGAATTGGAAAATCGTAACGTTACTGAATATGACGGTAACTATGAGAAATACCTACAACAAAAAGCTGATAATGAAGAAATTTATACATCCGTTCAACATCACAAGACTCAATTGTATAAGCAAGAGTTGAATTGGATGCGTGCTGGTGTTAAAGCCCGTGGAACTAAGCAACAAGCTAGAAAAGACCGCTTTACTGACTTGAAAGAAGACCTCCAAGATAAACCTGACGTTCAAAAAGAAATGTCTATTGACATCGCTCAACAACGTCTGGGTAATGATGTCTTCGATATTAAGAATGCTAGTCTTAAATTTGATAAGCATGTTATTCTAAATAACTTTAGCTATTTAGTTTCTCGTGGAGATCGTATCGGTATTACTGGTGCCAATGGTTCTGGTAAAACAACCTTTTTGAATACGATCGTGCAACAAATTCCGCTTGATTCAGGTGAAATCAAGACTGGTCAAACAGTTAAAATTGGTTATTACACACAACATACGCGTGATATGGATCCGGAAAAACGTGTTATTCGTTATTTGGAATCAATTGGTCAAGGTGTGCAGAATAATGATGGCTCCCATATGTCAGCTTCACAAATGCTAGATACATTTAAGTTTGATCATCAAATGCAGGGTGCCTTTATCAGAGAGCTTTCTGGTGGTGAGAAACGTCGTTTGTACCTATTGGCTATTTTGATGGATCAACCAAATGTTTTGTTACTCGATGAGCCAACTAACAACTTGGATATTGAAACATTGACGATTTTGGAAAATTACCTCGAAAGTTTCAAAGGAACTGTTTTAGCTGTATCCCATGACCGTTATTTCTTGGATAAAGTTGCTGGTAAATTGTTGATTTTTGAAGGACAAGGTGAGATTCAAGAGAGTTATGATTCTTACTCAGGTTACTTACAAAAGGAAACTGAAGCGAAACAAGCTAAACATCATGAAGATAAAGCTCAAAAGCATGAAGAAGTAAAACAACGTGCTGAAGATACTCAAAAGTCTGAACCAAAGAAGAAATTAACTTATGCAGAACAGATAGAATTTGACAAACTTGAGCCAAAAATTGAGAAACTTGACGATGAAATGGCCGAGTTAAAGCAACAATTGAATGATTCATCGAATGATTATGAAAAACTGATGGACTTCCAAAGAGAACTTGACGAAAAGACTGCTGAGTCTGATAAGTTGATGGACCGTTGGGAATACCTAGGTCAATTTATTTAGGAGAATGATCATGCATAACGAACAACAATATTTAGATTTACTGAAGTATGTTTTGGAACACGGTCACAAAAAGAGTGACAGAACTGGAACGGGTACTATCAGTACCTTTGGTTATCAAATGCGCTTTGACTTGCAAGAGTCATTCCCACTGTTGACGACTAAGAAGATTCCTTTTGGTCTAATTAAGAGTGAGTTGTTATGGTTTTTGCATGGCGATACTAATATCAAATATTTGTTGGAACACAACAATCATATTTGGGATGAGTGGGCTTTTAAAAATTACATCGAAAGTACTGACTACCAAGGTCCTGATATGACTGATTTTGGTCGCCGTAGTTTGATTGATGATGAATTTGCTCAAGCATATAAAATTGAGAAAAAGAAATTTGATGACAGTATTTTAAATGATCCTGAATTTGCTGAAAAATTCGGTAATTTGGGGGATGTTTATGGTGCACAGTGGCGTCATTGGCAAAAGCGTGATGGTGGCGTTATTGACCAGATTGAGAATGTGATTGAACAAATCAAAAAAACTCCAGATTCAAGACGTTTAATTGTGAGTGCTTGGAATCCGGAAGATGTGCCAACCATGGCTTTGCCACCATGTCACACGTTGTTTCAATTCTATGTTAACGATGGCAAATTATCTTGTCAGTTGTATCAAAGAAGTGGCGACTTGTTTTTAGGTGTTCCATTTAACATTGCTAGTTATGCCTTGCTGACACATTTGATTGCACGTGAGACTGGCCTTGAAGTGGGTGAATTCGTTCATACATTGGGCGATGCTCATATTTATTCCAACCATATTGAGCAAGTTAAGACACAATTGAGCCGGACACCTGTAACTGGTCCCCAACTTGAGATCGACAGTGACAAGAGTATTTTTGACATTGATGCTAAAGATATTCGTGTAACTGACTACAATCCGCAACCTGCTATCAAAGCACCTGTTGCCGTTTAGGAGAATGAAATGATAAGTTTTGTTTGGGCTGAAGATAAAAATCACATTATCGGTAGCAACGGGCATTTGCCTTGGAAACTACCTAACGATATGAAACGTTTTAAAGACGTTACCACTGGACATCCTATTGTTATGGGGCGGAAGACTTTTGAAAGTTTTCCCAATGGCCCATTGCCAAATCGATTGAACATTGTTATTTCACGCAATCCTGACTATCAAGTGCCTGAATCAGTTGTCTTGTTGACTGATAAGAGCCAATTGTCTCAGTATGTCAAAGCTGATGAAGAGGTAATGGTCATTGGTGGCGAAGGTATTTTCAAATTGTTTGCGGACGACGTAGACCGATTGTATCTAACTAAGATTGATTATGAGTTTTCTGGTGATACCAAAATGGTGGAACTTGATTACAATAAGTTTAAATTAACCGAAAAAAAAGAAGGTATCATGGACGATAAAAATATCTATCCATATACCTTCGAGACTTATCAAAGAATTTAAACAACGTAGAAATAAACTGAGAAGTACATTAAAGCTGTACCAATCATAACGAAAATATGCCAGATAACGTGAATATATCTGAGATTTTTCATTAAGTATAGACAAGCACCTAATGTGAAAGCTATGCCTCCAGCAACCAATAGCCAAATACCAGTGGCGCCGATTGCTTGATATAGAGGTTTCATAGCGATGATAATGGCCCAACCCATCAAAACATACAAAAGGGTTTCAAAGTACTTGAAACGTCCAACATTGAATATCTTGTAAAGGATACCGCCAATTGCTAGTAACCAGATAAAGGCGAGAATACTGTAGCCAAAAGCTGAATGTAGGGCAATCAGACAGTATGGTGTGTACGTTCCAGCAATCATTAAAAAGATTGAGCTGTGATCAAAAATTTGAAAGACACCTTTGGCACGCGTGAAATACAGACTGTGAAAGAGTGTTGAACTCAAATATAAGAAAAACAGAGTGAATGCATATATGAAGTAAGCCGTAATATTGAGCGGATTACCTTGATGAAAACCTTTGATCAGTAAAAACACTGATCCGATTATCGCTAAAATGATGCCGATTCCATGAGTTACTGCACTGAACACTTGGTCAGTGATCAAATAGGCTCTTGAGAAATTACGTTTTTTTGACATTTTCAAAGCTCCAATTGTTTTAACTAGTTTCATTGATTATTATATACTTTTCAGGGAATGACAATATTGTATAATTAATAATTGTCGGGTTTCCGCCTCCGGTTTCCAGAAAAATGGAGTCCGCTGTGGGGACCGGGCCGAGCCAAGGTCTCGTCCCTCGGTTTGAAGCCTTGCCAAAAACCGGCAAGTCTCCAAACTCGTCCTGTGGAGTAAGAACGGAAAATCACCGTCCTAACTCCACCTCCACTGCAGGACTCCATTTTCTGGAAACCTCCGGCTAGTTTATTGGTAATAACTTGAGGTATTATTGGACTAAAAAGTTAGTTTATTTAAAGGTTATCTATTTTTTTAATGCGCAAATCAATTATGTAATAATCGTCTCATTGGTCATTGTAGTCGTATTATTAGTAATAAAAAATATAACGATTGATTTGTTAGTAAAGAAACCTTAGCTTCCGGTTGGCTGTGATTTCACCAGCAGTGAAAGTAATATAAGGACGCAAGTCCTTATATTACGGACGTCTTTTGAGACGCGGTTTTCGGCTCAAAAGCGAGGTTCGAGACCTTGGCTCGAACCGGTCCCACAGCAGGTGAAATCACAGCCAACCGGAAGCGGCAGATGTAATAGGCTTTAACATATATCATGCAATATCAAACCTGTAAATAATTATAGGAATTCATGAAAATAGTTAATAATTTGTAATTTACCCAGAATAAGTTTGTTATAATTGAAACAATTAAGAATTAAGACCCTATGAAAGAGGGATAAAATGAGTAAAGTAAAAATCCTTGCCGATTCATCGGTACAATTAACACCAGAAGAAATAGAAAAATATGATATTGGCATCGTTCCTTTAACAATCAGTATTGACGATAAGACTTACACTGATGGCGTAGATATTACTAGAGAAAAATTCGTTGAGGAAATGGATTCTTCAAAAGATCTACCTAAGACATCTCAACCATCGATTGGTACTTTTATGAAGGTTATTGATGACGTTCCAGAAGACTATACGGATATCTTAGCTTTGATTATGACACCATCGATTAGTGGTACTATTAATGCTGCTCGTCAGGTGGCTGACATGACTGACCGTAATGTGGAAGTTATCGATACTGAATTTACTGACCGTGCTCAAGGTTTCCAAGTTCTCAAGGCTGCTAAGATGGCTCAAGAGGGCAAATCAGCTGAGGAAATTAAGGCTGCCGTTAAAAAAGTACGCGATCACACATACCTATACATGGGTGTAACAAGTATTGAAAATATTTTGCGTGGTGGACGTTTGAGCCGTTTTGCTGGAACTCTTTCAACGCTTTTAAATATCAACTTAGTTTTAATTGTAAAAAACAACAGTTTGGATATCGCTAAACGTGGCCGTGGCCGTAAGACGATTGAGAAATATATGAATAATGTCATGGAAGAAATCAAAAGCTTGGAAAATATCAAGGCAATTGGTATTTCATACGTTGATAAAATGGATTATGTGAACGAACTCAAAGAGAAGTTGGCTGAAATTGTACCGAATGTACCATTATTAATTCGTGTAACAAGTCCGGTAATTGCAACACATGCCGGTTCAGGTGCCTTCGCAATTGAATTTTATACAGAGTAAAGCTGATGATTGCATCAGCTTTTTTTTGAAAGATGGATTATAAATGAAGAAAAAAAGTATTTGGATCATAATATTAATTGTTTTATTAATCGCTGTTGGCGGTGGGACATATTATTTTGTCAATCATAATCAACAACAAATTACTGAAACAAAGACAGTTAAAAAAACTAAACCTAAGAAAAAGGTTATTCCCAAGAAGACTAATATCAGCATTGTCGCCGTCGGGGATTCGTTGACTCAAGGTGTTGGCGATTCTAAATCTGTTGGTGGCGGATATGTTACTCGCTTAACCAAACGAGTTCAAAATAAGTATAAGATTAAAACAGAATCACATAATTATGGTGTTTCTGGTGATACTAGTCAGCAAATTATGGCACGTATCAAGTCAGACAAGAAGATGCATCAAGACTTGCCCAAAGCAGATATTATTACGGTAACTGTTGGTGGTAATGACTTCATGCACTTGTTGCAGCGTAAAGGATTGGATCTTACAGCTGGCGATATTGCTGATGAACAGGTTCAATTCGACAAGCGCCTTAAACAGTTGTTGACTGATATTAGAGCTTATAATAATGATGCACCAATTTACCTGATTGGTATTTACAATCCTTTCAGTATTTATTTGAGTAACGTCAAGAATGCTAAAACAGCCTTTATCAACTGGAACAATGCTTCAGCTAAAGTTGCCAGCACGTTTAACAAAACCTACTTTGTAGATATCAATAACTTATATCAACCAAAAGGTATCACGAAGAAAGTTAAGAAAACTGGTAGCAATCCATATCTATACACGAAGGACCACTTCCATCCAAATGGGACCGGTTATGATATGATGACAGACAAAGTCTTTGAGAAAGTAAACGGGACTACAAAGGAGTGGCTTTACAAGTAATCATGAAAAGAAATTATTGGAAATATGCGTTTATCGCTTTAGTAGCAATTATTGTCGTTGGTTTAGGATACATGGGTACGAAAGTTTTGAGTTCTTCAAAAGATAATTATCAAGTTTCTACAACCATTCCGGATCAAAATGAACGTGTCTTTACGGTTGACATGAACAAGCAAGAAGCCAATAAAATGGCTCAATATTATCTCAAGAACACTCTAAACGATGGTAAAACTGACTATCAATTGATTTTGAAAAAGGACGCTGAATTGACTGGTGCAATTGCCTTTTTAGGTGCCAAGATTCACTTTACAATTTTGATGCATCCATATGCCAAGACTAATGGTGATGTGCTTTTGAAAGCTAAAGAAATGAAGATTGGCGATTTATCATTGCCAATTTCCTTTGTAATGAATTATATTAAGAATAGCTTTAAGACTCCTGAATGGGTCAGTATCGATGGTAAACAGAAGACAATTCTTTTGAAGTTTACTAAATTCACTACTAAAGATGGCTACGGTATTCGTGCTAAAAGGATCGATTTGAAAAATAACAAATTGTCCTTTGAAGTAATGAATAGTAAAATTACGAATAACCAGTAGGAAGGAGTACATATGAGACGCAGTTTTTATGAGTTTTTAATGACTCTTCGCAATGCGGATAGTGTCGAACCAGAAGCAGAATTTGCGATGAATGCTTTTCGCGATACTTCTTTCCCCAAGCAAGAGCAAAATTATCAAAAGTTATCAGAATATTTAGAGTTGAATGCCGGGTACTTGCCTAGCATGACAATTTTTGATGAAGCATTTCAAAAGTATCAAGAAACAGATAAAAAATAAATTGACAGAAATAGGTGATGGTAATGGCACTACAATGGTATCCCGGACATATGAACAAGGCAAAAAATCAAGTACAAGATCGATTGAAATTAGTCGATATTGTATTGGAAATTGTTGATGCGAGATTGCCTTTCTCATCAAGAAACCCAGTTTTGGAAAATATTATTGATCAAAAGAAACACATCATTATTTTAAATAAATCTGATTTGGCCGACCCTAAGGTTACGAAAGATTGGAAACTCAACTTCCAACAAGAAGGTACTAACTCCATTGAGCTTGATGCCAAGCACAACAAAGGTTTAGGTCAAATTAAGAGTTTGATTAGATCTGAATTGTCAGATAAAATTGAACGTTACGAAAAAAATGGTGTCAAAAACTATCAGATTAAAGCTATGTGTATCGGGATTCCTAATGTCGGTAAATCTACCATTTTGAATCGACTCGTTGGTAAAAATGTTGCTGTTACCGGTAATAAACCTGGTGTCACTAAGAACCAGAATTGGTTGAAGACTAGTATCGGTATCGATTTATTGGATACACCAGGTATTCTTTGGCCAAAGATTGATGATCCCAAAGTTGGTATGAAATTGGCTTTGTCCGGCGCTATCAAGGATAAAATCTATGCGCCTGATGATGTTGCCATCTACGCCTTGAATTTCCTTGAGACCCACTATATGGACCAATTACAGGAAGCCTATGGTCTAACTAATGCTGATGTTTTCAATCATACGACTCCACAGCTATTGATGGACCTTACTCAAAAATTTGGTTATAAGGACGATTATGACCGTACATCACGTCGTATTATTGACGACGTGCGTAAATTGAAATTAGGCCGTTTGACGTTTGACATCCCTGGGGAGTTTTATGAAGAATAAGTACACTGTTAAAGCTGTTAGAGAAATACTAGAAGATAATGATGTTGATAAAGAATTATTAGCTGAATTGTCTGAAGATACGCGCAGTGGCGTTAAAAAGTTATTAGAGCAATATTATAAGAGACAGACTAAACATCAGGAACTGATTACTCGCTTTCAACAAAAGGAGTTTCTAGAAAAGCCTTATTGGGAAAATGGGGCAGTTGTTGCTGGTGTTGATGAAGTCGGTAGAGGACCGTTAGCTGGACCAGTTGTCACAGCAGCGGTTGTTTTGCCGTCCGATAATACGCTTTATGAAGTTGACGATTCAAAAAAGTTATCTAGTGCCAAGCGAGATGAACTTTATAAGCAAATTTGTGATCAAGCGATTGATATTAGTATTGGCGTCGGTAGTCCACACTTGATTGATACCCAAAATATTTATCATGCGACAGAATTGACAATGGCTGATTCTATCAATAATTTGTATCTCGAACCAGATCATATTTTAGTTGATGCGATGACTATACCAGTTGATATTCCACAGACTAAATTGATCAAAGGTGACTCAAAATCTTTGAGTATTGGTGCTGCTAGTATTGTTGCTAAAGTGGCCAGAGACCGTTTGATGACGATGTACAGCCATATTTATCCTGAATTTGGTTTCGAACGAAACGACGGTTATGGTACCAAAGAGCATCTAAAAGCTTTGGATACCGTTGGTAGAACTAAAATTCATCGTTTGAGTTTTGCGCCTGTAAAAAATATTCATAAGTTATACTAAAATAAGCATCACTTCCGTAATTTTATTCTGAGGGAGTGATGTTTTTCTTATGACAAAATTGACAGATTTCTTAATCAGATGCAGAATGACTGGCATGATGTCCAATCAGATAATGCTAAATATTATAAAAATTTCAATAAATAGTGCTAATCTAGAATCTGAGGCATATGAATTTTTGGAAACTGTTTGGGACCGTGGCAAATTTAACCAGTTTCTACTATTATTAGAACGTTCGCCTGAAGTTTTGCCGCCAGCAATTAATTATCTTGATGACGAATATCCGCAACTATTAAGAACTATTTATAATCCACCTGCTCTCTTGTTTTTTTCAGGAAAGATTGCTTTACTTAAAACTGACTGTATCGCCATTGTCGGTGCACGCAAAGCGACAGATTATAGTTTTCGTTGCATTGGCGGGCTTGTCCCACGTTTAGTAAATCGTTATACTATTGTGAGCGGTTTAGCTAGAGGCGTGGATTCTTGGGCGCATGAACATACGTTAAAGAATCACGGACAAACAATCGCTGTCACTGGCTGTGGTCTTGATTTAGTTTATCCTCCAGAAAATCTTGATTTACAGCAACAGATTATGAATAATGGTTTGGTAATCAGTGAATATCCGCCTAAAATGCCGGCTGATCGATTCCATTTCCCCCAAAGAAATCGAATCATTGCTGGTTTGAGTCAGAAAGTTATCATTACTGAAGCTAGAAAAAGAAGTGGTTCTCTAATTACTGCTAGTCTAGCTTTGGAAAACAATCGTGAGGTTCTGGCGATTCCTGGTCCAATTGATAGAGCTTTGTCTGTTGGTTGTAACCGGTTAATCGAAGAAGGAGCCACACCTTTAATTAATTTTAATAATTTATAAAATCAAGATGTCATTTTGAAGAAGTAAATTATCCTTTGAATTGACAAAATTAAAATCTGTGATTAATATATTGACAGTTTTACTTGATCCATTTGAAAGGAGCACCTTTACGTGCCATCAACTAAGCAAAAGAATTTGGTGATTGTTGAATCACCTTCAAAAGCAAAAACTATCGAAAAATATTTGGGACGTAATTATCATGTAGTTGCCAGTTTGGGTCACGTTCGTGATTTACCTAAGAGTCAGATGGGTGTCGACATCGAACATGACTACGAACCAAAATACATTTCAATTCGTGGTAAAGGTCCAGTTATAAAGGATCTCAAAAAAGAAGCAAAAAAAGCCAAACGCGTTTATCTGGCAGCCGATCCGGATCGTGAAGGGGAAGCCATTGCATGGCATGTCTCACATTTACTTGGTCTGGAAGATGACGGAAAGAATCGTGTTGTCTTTAACGAAATTACTAAAGATACTGTTAAACAAGCTTTCAAATCACCTCGTTCAATCGATATGAACCTCGTTGATGCCCAACAAGCACGTCGTGTTTTAGATCGTTTGGTAGGTTACTCAATTTCCCCAATCCTTTGGGCTAAAGTTAAGAAAGGTCTCAGTGCCGGTCGTGTTCAATCAATTGCTTTGAAATTAGTGATCGAACGTGAAAATGACATCAAGAAATTTATTCCTGAAGAGTATTGGACCATTGAATCAGTTTTCAAACATGATAAAGATAAATTCAAAGCTAACTTTTACGGATTAAACGGTAAAAAGGCTGAATTAAAAGATAATGCCCAAGTTCAAGAAGTATTGGGTAAGATTGATAAGAAAAAAGATTTCAATATTGATAAAGTTACTAAAAAAGAACGTAAACGTATGCCAGCTGCTCCATTTACAACCAGTTCGTTGCAACAGGAAGCTAACAAACGTTTAAACTTCAAGACTCGTAAGACCATGATGATTGCTCAACAATTATATGAAGGAATCAACTTGGGACGTAAGGAAGGTACTGTTGGTTTAATTACTTATATGCGTACTGATTCTAAGCGTATTTCAAAGGTCGCTGAAGCAGAAGCATCTAAGTTTATTCATGAAGAATATGGTGAACCTTTCGCTATCGTTAAAGAACGTAAGGATAAGAACCAAGAAGGTGCTCAAGATGCCCATGAAGCTATTCGTCCATCTTCAGTATTCCGAACACCAGCTTCACTTAAAGAAATTCTTAGTCGTGATCAATTCCGCCTTTACAGCTTGATTTGGTCAAGATTCGTTGCCAGTCAAATGACACCAGCTGTTTTCGATACAATGACAGTTGATTTGTCACAAAATGGCGTAATGTTTAGAGCTAATGGTTCAAAAATTAAGTTTGAAGGTTACCGTAAGGTTTACCAAAGCACATCTGATACTTCTAAGAAAGATAATATTCTTCCTGAATTAAACGAAGGCGACAGTGCTAAATTACAAAAGAACGATCCAGCGCAACATTTTACTCAACCACCTGCAAGATTTACTGAAGCATCACTTGTTAAGGCTTTGGAAGAAAATGGTGTTGGTCGTCCATCAACTTATGCACCAACAATTGATACGATTCAACGTCGTTACTACGTTAAATTAAATGGTAAGAGTTTTGAACCAACTGAATTAGGTGAAATAGTTGACAATTTAATTCAAGATTATTTCCCAGATATCGTTAATATCGACTTTACTGCTCATTTGGAAGATGAACTCGATGAGATTGAAGAAGGCAAAGAAGATTGGGTCAAGGTTGTTGACCACTATTACAAGCCTTTTGCTAAAGAACTTGAATCAGCTGAGGATAAAATCGAAAAAGTCCAAATCAAAGATGAACCAGCCGGCATGGATTGTGATATCTGTGGTGCACCAATGGTTATCAAGATGGGCCGCTACGGTAAGTTCTATGCATGTTCACGTTTCCCAGATTGTCGTAATACTAAGCCAATCGTTAAAGAAATCGGTGTTGTTTGTCCTAAATGTAAGAAAGGCCAAGTTATTGAAAGAAAATCAAAGAAAAATCGTATTTTCTATGGTTGTTCAAGATATCCTGACTGTGACTTTGTTTCATGGGATAAGCCAATCGGTCGTGATTGTCCTAAAGATGGCCACTACCTTGTTGAAAAGAAGGTTAAGGGTGGTCGTCAAGTAATTTGTCCAAACGGAGATTATGAAGAGGATATTCAAAAGTAATGAAAGAAAAAAAATTAATCGATAAATTTGTTGATAATTTAATGATTAATCATCGCTACTCGGAAGAAACAAAAAAATCTTATTTAGAAGATATAGATAATTTTGTTTCTTTTTTAAACCAAAATGGTGGATTTCATGGATTCACTAAGGTAACGCGTATCGATGTCGATACATATTTGACATATTTAGATGAAAAAAACTATGCGGATGAGACAATTGCCCGTAGAATCTCCGCATTGCGGTCTTTTTACAACTTCTTAATCAAAAATAAATTCATCAAGGCAAATCCCTTTGATTTAGTACAATTGCGCCACAAAGGCCGTAAACTGCCCCATTTCTTTTATGAAAAAGAGATGACGCAATTGTTCGAAGCAGTCAAAGGGGATGACCCACTTTCCCAAAGAAATTCAGCTTTATTAGAATTGCTCTATGCCACTGGCATGCGGGTGAGTGAGTGTGCTAATCTAGTATTAGATCAACTGGATTTTTCTAATGAAATAGTTTTAATTCATGGTAAAGGCGACAAGGACCGCTATGTGCCCTTTGGAAGTTATGCCAGGAGAGCATTAGAGACTTATTTTGATCAAGGTAGAAAGACGTTGATGCTTAAAAACCATCAAGATCACGATTACGTTTTTGTAAATAGTCGTGGTAAAAATTTGACTAGTCGTGGAATCGAATATATTTTGGATCAGATAATCAAGAAAACTAGCTTGACATCCGATATACATCCGCATATGATACGTCATACATTTGCCACACACATGCTCGATCATGGTGCTGATTTGCGAACGGTTCAAGAGCTACTGGGACATTCCAGCCTTTCGACCACGCAGATTTACACCCATGTGACAATGGAACATTTACAAAACGATTATAAAAAATATTTTCCAAGATAAGAGGAAGGTAAATAAATGACTACAATAGTTGCTGTTAAACATGACGGTCACACTGCAATTGCCGGTGATGGTCAAGTTACATTAGGTGAAAAATATATTATGAAGGGCTCAGCTCACAAAGTAAGACGTATCTTTGACGACCAAGTCGTTATTGGTTTTGCTGGTGGTGTTGCTGACGCTATTACACTTCAAGATTGGCTAGAAAAGAAGCTCAAGGCATATTCAGGTAACTTGAAACGTGCTGCAGTTGAACTGGCTCAAGATTGGCGTAAGGATCCAACTTTACAAAAACTCGAAGCAATGTTGATTGCCATGGATAAGGACAATTTGTTACTTATTTCTGGTAGTGGCGAAGTTATCGAACCTGACGAAGATGTTGTTTCAATCGGTTCTGGTGGTAACTTTGCGCAAGCAGCAGCCATCGCTATGCAACGTCATGCAAAAGATATGGACGCTGAACAAATTGCTGTAGAAGCAATTAAGATTGCATCAAGTATTGATATTTTTACAAACGAAAATATTATTTCCGATAAATTTTAGAGTGGAGATTAGTAATAAATGGACACATTAACCCCAAAAGAAATTGTTGCTAAACTAGATGATTATATTATTGGTCAAACCGATGCTAAGAAAGCCGTAGCGATTGCTTTATACAACCGTTACCGTCGGATGCAAGTACCTGCAAAATTGCAAGCTGAGATCACACCCAAGAATTTGATGATGATTGGACCAACTGGTGTTGGTAAAACTGAAATTGCTCGTCGTTTGGCAAAAATTGTCAACGCACCTTTCGTAAAGGTTGAAGCAACTAAGTTTACTGAAGTTGGTTATGTCGGTCGTGATGTTGAATCAATGGTTCGTGACTTGGTTAGCGTTGCAGTTACAATGGTTGAAAAAGAAAAATTTGACGAAATCAGACCAGAAGTTCGTCGCGATGTTGACAAAAAATTGGTCAAATTGCTTGCTCCTGGTGTTAAAAAAGAACAACGTCAAAACAATAACAATGACTTTATGAGTATGCTTAACAGCATGCAAAATGGTGGTCAAGGATTAGGTAATATTTTCAATAACGCTGGCGATACAGTGGACGAAGATCCTGATGCTAATGCTGATGTAACTGATGAAGTACGTGATCAACGTCTGTCAGTTAAAGAACAACTTGATAAAGGCTTGCTTGAAAACGAAGAAGTAACTATCAAAGTTGAAGAGTCTAAAAAAGTTGGTGCCATGGGCGACCAAATGGGTCAAATGGGTATCGATATGTCAGGAATGATGGATTCCTTGGTACCTAAGAAGACCATTACTAGAACATTACCAGTTAAGGAAGCACGTGAATTGTTGATTCAACAAGAATCACAAAAACGTGTTGACCATGATGAAATTTATCAAAAGGCTATCGAAAGAACTCAAAATAACGGAATTATCTTTATTGATGAGTTTGATAAGATTGCTGCTGGAGACAAACGTAATTCTGGTGAAGTTTCTCGTGAAGGTGTCCAACGTGATATCTTGCCTATCGTTGAAGGTTCACAAATTGCCACTAAATATGGTCCCGTTGATACAGATCACATTCTCTTTATTGCTTCTGGTGCTTTTGCCGAAAGTAAACCTAGTGATTTGATTGCTGAACTTCAAGGACGTTTCCCAATCCGTGTTGAATTGAATGACTTGACTGAAGACGATTTCATTCAAATCTTGACAAAACCAGACAATGCTTTGACAAAGCAATATGTAGCGCTTACAAGAGCGGACGGAATACATTTAACTTTTACTAAAGAATCTGTCGAAGAGATTGCAAAAATTGCTTTTGAATTGAATAATAGTAATCAGAATATCGGTGCAAGACGTCTTTCTACTGTCTTGGAAAAAATCTTGGCAGATATTTTGTATGAAGGACCTGATATGCAAATGGGTGATATTACCATTACTCGTGAATATGTCCACGAACAAGTTGGTAAGATTGCTTCAGATCAAGATCTTTCACGTTATATTCTTTAGGGGGAAAAACATGACAGTTTATCAATTGAAGAACGACTTCTTAACATTAAAGGTTAATTCTTTAGGTGCTGAAATGAACAGCATCAAGAATAACGAAGATTCAGAATTTATCTGGCAAGCAGATCCAAAAGTTTGGGGACGCCATGCACCTGTATTATTCCCAATTGTTGGACGTTTAAAGGATGACCATTACTTCGTTGACGACAAAGAATACAAGATGACACAACACGGTTTTGCTCGTGATCAAGAATTTGCTCTTGATTCACAAACAGATTCAAAATTAGTTTTGAGTTTGACAACTAGTGAAGCTAGTCTTGCTAAGTATCCATATCACTTCAAGTTGAGAATTGTTTATCAACTAGTTAAGGATACTGTTCAAATTTCTTACCTAGTCGACAGTATGGAAGAATCAGAAGATATGTACTTCTCAATTGGTGCACATCCCGGATTTGAAGTACCTTTCGATAAAGGTCTTAACTTTGAAGATTACAAAGTTACTGTAGATCCAGCCGAAACAAGAACTCATATTCCAATCGACAACCACTTAGTTAACCTAAATGGCGAAACAAAGGTTGAGAATCAAAACTTCCCAATGACACGTGACTACTTTGTTGACGATGCTGTTGTTTATCGTTTGAATGAACCAGCAGAAGTAACAATTGCTAGCGACAAGTCAGATCACAAGTTGACACTAGATACTGGTAACGCTAAGTTCTTCGGTATGTGGTCAACATATCCTGATGAAAATGGTAAGTTTATGTGTATCGAACCTTGGTGGGGACTTGCAGATAAGACTGACTCAGATAACAATCTTAAAAATAAATATGCTATTAACAAATTGGCTCCTAAGGAACAATTTGAAGCATACTTTAGCATTTCAGTTAAATAGTTAATCAAAAAGCTCAACATCTATTAAAGGTGTTGAGCTTTTTTTTGGCTGTCATTTTGATTATTTTAAAGCAGACACTTTTTTAGTGTTGGTAATGATACATTTTCGTGATAATTCTCTTTGAGATATTTCTGAATTCCAGTGACCGTATCATGATGTTCTGATAGTGATTTTATAAAAGTTCTGGCCTCATTTGTTAGTGGACTTCTTGATGAGCTAGTTTTTCTAAAGCTGCCATTGAATTTTTGAGTTTCAATAGGTTTAGGATCTTCAACGAGTTTTAATTTTATTTTTGGCTCAGGCGTTGTAATAACAGTAGTCTTTGACTCAGCCGCTACATAATCCGCTTGCTCGCTTAATTCAGCATCTTTTTGCTTCAATTCGTGCTGCAATGAATCGATAGTCAATACCAAGTCTGCTGTAATACTCTTATATTGGTTAATCTTTTTTTCATAAGACCCGATACGAGCTAATAAGGTATTGAGTTCTTTTTTTGTCCAAACGATGGCATCGTTACTTAGGCTGATGTAGCCTAAAGTATCATTCTCGTGTACTTGAATCGGTTTGATTGGTCCAGTAGGGGAGTCTTCAAAAGTGCCGTACGGGATGTTTTTAAAATAACCTTTTGTATGAGCGGTGTATGATTTGGTGGTTCCATGGAGACTGTTTTTAACATCCTCAATAAAATCAGAAACAATTCTTGTCAGCATGTCTTTATCTTTGTAATGAATTATCAAAAGAGGAATGTTGTTCTTATTACAGTAATCCAGACGAGCTGTTCCATTAGAACTAAGTCGCCTTAGGGCCTCATGAGCGCTTGTACTGCTATTTTTAGCTTTGTAATGTTGTGAGCCGTTATATTCGATAATTGCTAGAAAGCCATTAATATTCAATGCAAAATCGACTGGTAGCAGCACATGTTCAGTTTTACTTATTAGGTTGGGAAATGTTCGTTCACGATCAAAAACTATTTTCAGGTTATTCAAAATTCCAATGATCTGTGATTCTGGCACCGATGGTTGTATCAAAATTGAGCCTCCTCAAATAAGTTAACTTTATTTTAAAGGAAGTGGTCTAGACTCGTCTAATGTAAAACCTTAAAATACCTATAGAAAACGTTTGAATAGATATGGTTTTCAGCGTTATGAAACATTTAATTGCGCCAGTACTAGAATTGCTATAAAAGTTTATTGATAGTCTATAAGGCTAGAATTTTTTGTATACTGGAACCAAATAGATAATTATTCAGAAGGTCGTATTAATACATTCAAATTCAAAATTCGAAGGTATTAATACGACATTGCCACAAACAAAAACTATTGTTGAAGGTATGGGTGTTTCAGGCGTTAATATTGATGCAATAGGTATAATTGTTAATTTAAAACGTGGTTGGGAGTACGTTATAAACTCAACTTATAAATTTTATAATAATTCTGCTAAGAAAATAAATGAAATAGTTGCTAGGGATGATGATATTGATTCTGTAGCTATAAGAACTGGAAATATTCAAATTGGCGGTGTTGATTATGAACCTAAAA
This sequence comes from Companilactobacillus muriivasis, assembly GCF_036246245.1. Classification (NCBI taxonomy): domain Bacteria; kingdom Bacillati; phylum Bacillota; class Bacilli; order Lactobacillales; family Lactobacillaceae; genus Companilactobacillus; species Companilactobacillus muriivasis. The sequence continues at coordinate 505,455 of NZ_BTTQ01000001.1, read as the reverse complement.
TACCCACGGAAGATGAATTAATCAGTGATATAGATATATGTATCAACAATAAATCTCAATCTAAAACTCAAAATATCATTGAACTGATGTATAAAATGATGCGAAAGCAATATTTTAGGGATGGTAATAAGAGAACGGCAATTTTATTTGCTAATTATTATATGATCAGAAATGGGTTAGGCGTTCTAAATATTAATGAACAGCAAATGGAAAAGTTCAATGAATTACTTTCAGTTTATTATAATAGCAATGATATGAGCGTAATATTACAGTGGACGTATGATAATTGTATCTATGGGATTGATCGTTAGAATATCCTAAAACAACTAATTTATTTTTAAGAGCACAACAAAAAGGAGCTGATAACTAGTATCAACTCTTTTTTTGCATTATTTCATCCCTGTCTGGCTCTTACCGCTGACAGTCCCATTAGTGAAGTTAACAACGAAGTTAGCACCAGTACTACCAGATACACCAGAGGAGTAAGTAAAGCTCTTAGATGTCTTGTCAGAACTGAATGACTCGCTATAACCGTTAGGCTTGCCAACGTTTGTTAGAACAGTACTTTCTTCCATACCATTTTGAACCGAACTATAAGCATCTAGGCCTAATTTCTCAGAACGAACAGCCTTGAGCCCGCTAATTGCTTTAGCAATTGCATGACCATTGGCAAAAGTGACTTTCAGGCTTGATCCAAGTTCACCATTTTCAATATTATTCCAAGTATTGACTTCAGTTTTAGCATTATTGGCTGTTGAAGTGGATGTCGAAGATGGCTTTCCAAGCAGTCGTTGAACAGTTTTGATTGGCGTGCCACTGGACTCGTTGAGAAAAATACCGCTGTATTGGGCAAAGGTAACTCCAGGTTTCTTGGCTACTTTCTTCTTAGTAGTTTTCTTTGACTTCGAAACCTTAGTAGTTTGACTGAATGGACCAGTTTTGGTCATCTTCATCCCGCCGATGCCGCCACCAGCTAGTAAAAGAATTACGATAATAGTCCAGAACCACCACCGTTTATAAAAATGCTTCTTTTTATGTTTTAAAGAACGGCGAAATTCCGCTCTTGTAGGCAAATTATTGTTAAAGTTCATAATCGACCCCCTCCCCGAATTGATAACGCTTTACTATTATTCTATCAGTAACGAGGGATTATATGACTTTTATAAGCAAATTTTTACGATTATTTTATATTTTATTTCAACTTTTTATAGATAGATTATTTTTGTGAATAATAAATCCGGTATAACTCGTGGTGTGTGCTTTTTGTGTGTAAGTCAGTCTGAATCGAAAAAAATAGCCCATAATCAATCGATTATGAACTAGGAAAATTACTTATGAGATTTTTCTTGAGCTTCACGTTGCTGTTTTTTATACCGTAATCCAATTGGGACGAGGTTTTCTTGACCCTTCAAAAGTCGCTTGATATTAGGAATATGACGATAATAAATAATGACAGTAACAATTGCAGCGACGGCTGTTAGGATCCAATCGTGTAAGAATAGTGTCGCAATCGTAAAGAACAGAACGGTTGTAAGACTAGCTACACTGACCATACTTGTGATATATACGATTGAAGCTAAAACGATAAAGCAAATCACGAATAGTAGGGGATTATAGGCAAGCAAGATACCGGCACTAGTGGCAACGGCCTTACCGCCTCGGAATTTCAAGAAAATTGAGTAGCAGTGTCCAATAACGGCACAGATTCCGACAAAAAGAATTAGATGACGATCTAGTCCAAAGAAGACAGGCATCAATGCACCCAGAGTTCCTTTTAAGATATCAATCACTAAAACGACTGTTCCAGCGACTTTACCAAGAACTCGGTAAGCATTAGTTGTTCCGACATTTCCACTCCCGTACTCAAAAATATTTTTGTGGAAAAATACTTTTGCTATTATATAAGCGGTTGGAAATGAGCCAATTAGATAGGCTAAAATTACACAAATGAGAAGTTTCATTAAAAAATCACTCTCTCAGCTTTATTTTTTGGTATATTGTAACTCTATGGTGTTTTAACAAGAATTATAAATACCAACCTAGACATTATCCACTATTTTACCTGAAATTAAAAGATTTCTCTTGAATACGAACGTATATTCGTATATCGTTGATAGTGTTATAATACTAGAATATCGGATTTGTAGTAAATGAAAAGGAATGATATAAATGCCAAAATCATCTTATGATGATTCGTCAATTCAAATCCTTGAAGGATTAGAAGCTGTACGAAAAAGACCTGGTATGTACATTGGTTCCACTGATTCACGTGGATTACATCACCTTGTCTATGAAATCGTTGATAATGCGGTCGATGAAGCTTTATCAGGATTTGGTAAAGAGATCAATGTCACAATCAACAAAGATAGCAGCATTACGGTAGTTGACCATGGACGTGGGATGCCAACAGGGATGCATGCTTCTGGTAAGCCAACAATTGAAGTTATCCTAACAGTACTTCATGCTGGTGGTAAATTCTCAGAAAATAGTTACAAAACGTCTGGTGGTCTGCACGGTGTAGGTTCATCAGTTGTTAATGCTTTGTCAGAGTGGATGACAGTTCGTGTTGTTCGTGAAGGTAAAGTATACGAAGAACGTTTTGAAAAAGGTGGACACCCAGTTGGAACTTTGAAAAAGACTGGTACTACCAAAGAAGGTAGTGGAACAACAATTAGCTTTAAGCCTGATAAAACTATTTTTCAGACGACAAAGTTTAATTACGATACCTTAGCAGAACGTTTACGTGAGTCAGCATTCTTGCTCAAGGGTGTTAAGTTCACTATCACTGACAAACGTGGCGAAGAAGAGAAACAGGATGTTTTCCATTATGAAGATGGGATTCAATCATTCGTTAAGTATTTGAACGAGGACAAAGATACACTTGGTGGCATCTTCTATATTGAAGGTGAGAATTCCCAAATCGAAATCGAGTTCTCTGGTCAATACAACGATGGTTATTCTGAAAACATTATCTCCTTCGTTAATAACGTTCGTACTGCTGATGGTGGGACGCACGAAGCTGGAATGAAGTCTGGTTTAACAAAAGCTTTCAACGACTATGCTCGTAAAGTTGGCTTATTGAAGGAAAATAGTAAGAACCTCGAGGGTAGTGATGTCCGTGAAGGTCTTTCAGCTATTATTTCCGTGCGTATTCCTGAAGAAATTCTTCAATTTGAAGGCCAAACAAAGGGTAAACTAGGTACTCCGCAAGCACGTTCAGCTGTTGATCAACTAGTTTACGAACAAATGAGTTTCTACTTGCTAGAAAATGGTGAGCAAGCTCAGATGTTAGTTAAGAAAGCTTTGAAGGCTCGTGAAGCTCGAGATGCTGCTAGAAAAGCTCGTGAGAGCACTCGTAGTGGTAAAAAGAACAAGAAGACTGATGGTCTATTGTCTGGTAAGTTGACACCCGCTCAATCAAAGAACTCAGATAAGAATGAACTATTCTTAGTCGAGGGTGATTCTGCCGGTGGTTCTGCTAAACAAGGCCGTGACCGAAAGTTCCAAGCTATCTTGCCATTACGTGGTAAGGTTTTAAATACACAAAAAGCTAAACTTGAAGATATTTACAAGAACGAAGAAATCAATACAATGATTTATACGATTGGTGCTGGTGTAGGTGCGGACTTTAAACTTGAAGACCGTAACTATGACAAGGTTATTATCATGACCGATGCCGATGATGATGGTTCACATATTCAAATCTTGTTATTAACCTTCTTCTATCGCTACATGCGTCCATTAGTTGAGTCGGGACATGTTTACATTGCCTTGTCGCCTCTTTACAAGCTTCAAAAAGGTAAGGGTGCTAAGACTCAAATTAAGTACGCTTGGACTCCTGATGAACTACAAGCTGGAATCAAGAAGATGGGTAAAGGCTATGATTTACAACGATTCAAAGGTCTTGGTGAAATGAATGCCGACCAATTATGGAAGACAACTATGGATCCAGAAAATCGTATTTTGATTCGAGTTAATATCGATGATGCAGCACTGGCTGAACGTCGAGTAACAACATTGATGGGTGATAAAGTTAAGCCACGTCGTGACTGGATTGAAAATAATGTTCGTTTCAATGGTACCGAAGAAGGGGACAATATTTTGGAAAAAGTCGATGATGAGACTGATCCCATCGATAGTAAAATCGTTGACGATTTATTGAATAAGGAATAGGTGATAAATAGTGACTGAAAATTCTCCTAAAATTCAAGATATCTCGCTCGAAAAAATCATGGGAGATCGATTTGCGAGATATTCAAAATCAATTATTCAAGAGCGAGCTTTACCAGACATTCGTGATGGTTTAAAACCGGTTCAACGAAGAATTTTGTATTCAATGTTTTTGGATGGCAACACATATGACAAAGGTTTTAGAAAGTCTGCCAAAGGTGTTGGTAACGTCATGGGTAATTTTCATCCCCATGGTGATTCATCAATTTATGAAGCTATGGTTCGTTTGTCGCAAGACTGGAAGTTACGTAATCCCTTAATTGAGATGCACGGTAACAACGGTTCAATGGATGGTGATCCACCCGCTGCTATGCGTTATACCGAAGCACGTTTGAGTAAGATTTCTGGTGAAATGTTACGTGATATCAACAAAGAAACTGTTGATGAAGAATGGAACTTTGATGATACTGAAAAGGAACCGAAAGTTTTACCAGCGCGTTTTCCTAACTTGTTAGTTAACGGTGCCACTGGTATTTCTGCCGGTTACGCGACTGAGATTCCACCACATAACTTAGGTGAAGTTATCGATGCTACTATCAAGATGATTGATAAGCCCGATGTTACTTTGGAAGAACTCATGCAAATTGTTAAAGGTCCTGATTTTCCAACTGGTGGTATCTTACAAGGTAAAGATGGTATCAGGGATGCCTATCGTACTGGTCGTGGAAAAGTCTACTTGAGATCTAAGACTAATATTCAGGAACTTCGTGGTCATAAGTCACAAATTGTGATTACTGAAATCCCTTATGAAGTTAATAAAGCTATGTTAGTTAAAAAGATGGACGAAATGCGTGTCTTGAAGCGTGTTGACGGTATCGCTGAAGTTCGTGACGAAAGTGATCGTCAAGGATTGTCAATTGTTGTTGAATTGAAGCGGGATGTAGATGCCAATGGTATTCTAAATTACCTCTTCAAAAACACTGATTTGCAGATTTCTTACAACTTTAACATGGTTGCCATTGCTGACATGCGTCCTCAACAGGTCGGTTTAGTTCAAATCCTGAAGGAATATATTAAACACCAAGAAGACGTCGTCTTACGTCGTAGTCAATTTGATATGGCCAAAGCTAAGAAACGTTTGCATATCGTTGAAGGTTTAATCAAAGCTTTGTCAATTCTTGATAAAGTTATTAAGACTATTCGTGGTAGCAAGAACAAATCTGATGCTAAGAACAATTTGGTAAAAGAATATCAATTTACTGAAGAACAGGCTGAAGCTATTGTTTCCTTGCAACTTTATCGTTTAACTAATACCGATGTTACTGATTTGGAAAAAGAAGACAAAGCTCTTAGAAGCCAAATCACATCTTTGACTAAGATTATTGATGATCATGCTACTTTGATGAAAGTTATCAAAAAAGAAATCAAAGAAGTTCGTGATAATTATGCAGATAACCGTCGTACCAAGATTGAGGATAAGGTTCAAGAAATTGAAGTTGATACTCGAGTAATGGTTGCCAGTGAAGATGTTCGTTTGCTTGTCAGTCATGATGGCTATGTTAAACGTAGTAGCTTGCGTTCTTATCAAGCATCTACAGGCGATAACAATGGTCTAAAGGACGAAGATTATCCAATCATTGATCAAAACGTCAATACATTGGACCATCTGTTTGTCTTTACCGACAAAGGTAATTTAATCTATCGTCAAATCTTTGAGATTGAAGATAGTCGCTGGAAAGATATGGGCTCGCATTTATCCCAAGAAATTGGTTTGGACGCTGACGAGTCAATTCTAAAAGCCTTTGTCTTCAAGGACTTGAAAGAGACTGGTAATTTCTTAGCTGCTACAACTGAGAATTACATCAAACAAGTTGCTTTCAGTGATCTTTTGCCAGGACGAACATACAAGTCTCGTGCTTCTAAGTACTGCAAGTTGAAGAGTGCTGATGCTCGAGTAATGAATGTTTATTATGTGCCAAAGGATGCAAGTAACTTGGTTTACGTCTTTACAGAACATTCATATGCTTCAGCCTTTCCAATTACTGAAGTGCCTGTTGTCAGTGGTAAAGCTATTGGTGTTAAATTCGTCAGTCTCAAGGATGACGATGAAATCGCTGGTTACTTTATGGCAACAGATGAAAATGACAAGATTGCTGTTTTAACACAACGTGGTTCATATAAACAAATGAAATTATCAGAAATTCCTGTTACAAGTCGTGCTCGTCGTGGTGTCTTGACATTACGTGAGTTGAAACGTCAGCCACATCGCATCATGCTGGTAACTAATATTTCTAACGATATGGATATTTCAATTATTACCGATACAAATAAACAAATTGAGATTGATCGAGCAAGTCATCAAAGTACAGATCGCTATTCTAACGGATCCTTTATCATGGACCCAGCAACTGATGGTAATCCGGTAAGATTTGTGAAAGAAATTGAAGAAAAATAATGATATAAACAGCATAGTTTAATTTAATATAGTATTATTAACTTATTGAATATATTATTTTTTACTTCACAAATACCTAGGAGGATTCTTTTATTGCTGGACGAAAAATCAAGAAGGGTCTTTAGCTCCAAAGCTTTAAATTACTTTGACGAACTAACTAAAAATATGAGTTATACGAAAACGGCGCAATTATTGGGTATTACCCAGCCAGCTTTGACACAACAGATTAAAAAAATCGAACGTGTCGTTGGCGCACCGTTGTTTTACAGTGTTGGTAAGAAAATCTATCTAACTGATGCTGGAACGTCACTACTCAAAGCAACACATCAAATGTTTGATTTGATCAATAACGTGACTGATCATATTCAACAAGCTTCTTCAGAAAAGAGCGGTACAATCAGCATTGGATTACTTTCAACGGCTGAATCAATCGTAATTGAAGACTTTATTGTTGAATACAATCGTATCAATCCTAATGTTGTGATTGATTTGAATCTTTTGACACGTAAAGAACTCTGGGACAATATCCAGAATAATCAAATTGATATAGCTATCATGTATTTGCCTGATAAAAATATTAAGAGTTGGAAAATTTACAAGTCTAAAAAGATCATCAGTGATAATATTATGTTGATTCACAATAATGAAAAATTTAGTCGAAAAGAATCAGTTTGTTACAGGGATGCTATTAGTAAACCTTGGGCTACTTATCTGAAGACTTATTATTTTTCAGAGTTATTAAGGGAACGACTTAGGGATGCGCTGGTTGATTCACCTCAAGTTGTTGCCAGATTCTCGTCACCTTATCAACTTTTGAAGTTTGCTCAAGAGTCAGAGGACGTTTATACAGTTCTACCATTGAGTTTTTGCATTGCGCACCAATCAATGTTTAAACTTTATCAAACACCACTTGAACCAGCCATATCAAGTGATTTATCATTTGTATATCGGGAAGATAAAGAGAAGATTCCACGAATTGAGGAATTCTTGAGTGAGTGGGATAACTTCTTAGATAAAGTAAGTTATATTGATCGTCTTAAATCTTCTAGATAAATTTTATAAAGGGGTATAGTACACATGCCAAAGGAAAAAGAATTAGTATTTGGACACAAGAATCCTGATACAGATGCTGTTTCAGCAGCTATTGCTTATTCATATCTACAAAATCAATTAGGTTTCAACACAGAAGCCGTTGCTTTAGGTGAACCAAACCTAGAAACAAAGTTCGTTTACGATCACTTCAATGTTAAGTACCCACGTGTTATTTCAGCTATCAATGGTGAAGTTAAGAAAGTTATGCTTGTTGACCACAATGAAAGACAACAAAGTGTTTCTGACATCGATGATGTTGAAGTTACACACGTTGTTGATCATCACCGTATCGCTAACTTTGAAACTAAATTGCCACTATATTACCGTGCTGAACCAGTTGGTTGTGTAAGTACAATTATCTGGAAGATGTACCTTGAAAATGATGTTGAAGTCCCTGGCCAAATTGCTGCTATCATGGCTTCATCAATCATCTCAGATACATTACTATTGAAATCACCTACAACTACAGACGAAGATCGTGCTGCTTTGAAGAGCCTTTCTGAAACTGCTGGTATCGATTACGAATCATATGGTCTTGAAATGTTGAAAGCTGGTACTAACTTAGACAGCAAGACAACTCAAGAACTTATCGACATGGATGCCAAGAGTTTTGATATGAATGGTACAAGTGTACGTGTTGCCCAAGTTAACACAGTTGATGTTAACGATACTTTGAAACGCGAAAGCGACTTTGTTAAAGATATCAAGGCTGAAAATGACAAGAATGGTTACGGCTTGTTCGTACTATTGATCACTAACATCCTTACAAGTGACACAACTGGTATTATTATCGGTGCAGATGACGCAATTGCTAAGTTTGAAATAGCTCTTAATACTAAGGTTTCAGACAACAAGGCTGCTTTACCTGGTGTCGTATCACGTAAGAAGCAAGTTGTTCCTCCACTAACAGAACAATTTGACTAATTAAATTATTTTGTTTTTGAAAACACTTTCATAGACGTTTTGTAAAAATAAACCTCTTATTTTGTTAAAAAATGGAGGTTTATTTTTTTTGAACTTTCGTTGAAATCTGCTATTTCTATTGGTGCTATTAGTCTAAGATAATATTATGTAGTTGACTGTCAGAAGGCTGGTTAAGAATTTGAAAGAATAATCAGTGAAAGATGAGTAATAAATATTATGTAAATCTTGAAAACGTATTCGTCTTTCTGATATAATACTTGCATTGTCCAAAACCAATTTTACTTTGGTGAGTCCAATTGGTTTTAATTCGAGTGTTTTAAAAAAGGGAGTTTTAATTAATGAATGCATTAAATCTATTAATTGGCCTTATGCCAATGATTGGATGGGGACTATTCCCAATCTTAACCGGTAAATTCGGCGGTAAGCCCGTTAACCAAATTTTGGGAACAACATATGGTACATTACTTTTTGCCATTATCGTTGCCTTAGTTCGCCAGACACCTTTGTTGTCCGGCAAAGCGTTTCTATTTACCTTCTTGTCAGGTGTTTTCTGGTCAGCAGGTCAGATCTTAGTATTTTATGCTTTCGCTGAAATGGGTGTTTCCAGAACGATGCCTGTATCAACTGGTTTCCAATTGGTTGGAGCTTCACTTTGGAGTGTTATTGTCCTAGGAGAATGGGCAACAGGTAATGCCAAATTAATTGGTTTCTCAGCTATCATCTTGATTATCTTCGGTGTTTGGTTGACGACATATAGCGAGAAAAAGTTGCCAAAAGAAGATGGCGGTATGAACGCCGTTAAAGGTGTGTTATTAGTTGCCTGTGCGGAAATTGGCTACCTTGGTTACTCAGCCTTCCCACAAGCAGTTAACGTCAGCGGATTCTCAGCTTTCTTGCCACAAGCTTTAGGTATGGCAGTGGTCGCAACAGTCTTTGCCATTGCTACTAAGAGTAATCGTGCTGAAAAGCCATTCAAGACTAAGAGTTCATACACTAACATCATTAGTGGTTTATTCTTTGCTTTTGCGGCTTTGACATACTTGATCTCAGCCAGACCATCCGTTAATGGATTGGCAACTGGATTTATTCTTTCACAGATGAACGTTGTTATTGCCACACTTGGTGGAATTTATATCTTGCATGAAAATAAAACTAAAAAAGAAATGGGCTTTATCTTAACTGGATTAGTCCTAGTTGTAATTGCTGGTAGTGTTACGACTTTACTATAATTTACTTACTGGTATTGATTGATAATCATCAATACCAGTTTTTTTATCCAAAAAATAGTAAAAAAAAGAAGAACATTGCTGTTCTTCTCAAATAGGTTTGAAATTTATTTCTTCATATAATTAGTGGGTTCAAAGTATTTCTGCAATAGACCAATTAATAAATCGGTAATAACTGCCATTAAAGCAGTAGGTAAGGCACCGGCAAGAATCAATGGTGTACCATCAGTAGCGTTAGTTCCACGGATAATTAAATCACCTAGGCCACCGGCTCCAACGAAGGAACCAATAGCTGTATTACCAATAGCAACTATCATCGCAGTACGAATACCGGACATGATAACTGACATGGCCAGTGGCAGTTTGACTAAGTACAGTAGCTGTATTTTAGTCATCCCCATACCTCGTGCTGAGTCGATAACGTGAGGATCAACATTGCGCATCCCAGTGTAAGTGTTTTTCAAGATAGGCAGCAAGGAGTATAGAAAAATCGTTACGATGACTGTATTAGGTCCTAAGCCAAGCACTAGCATGATGATAGATAGCATGGCTAGGGAAGGGACTGTTTGAATGACATTGGCGATACTAATAATGAAGTTACCAAGTTTATAATGATTAGCAATGTATATTCCCAATGGGATTCCAATTATTACCGCAATTAGGACACCATAGAATGAGATTAAGAAATGCCGACAAAACTGTTGTAGGATGTATATTCCATTATGCGTAAAATAAAAGATTAATTGTCTCCATAGCGGCTGATCAGCCATTATTTTTCACCTCTGAAATAATTGTTTTTTTGTAAGAATTCGTGAGCGACATCTGCCGGTTCGCGGAGATTATTATCGACTTCGTAATTCATTGTTTGCATTTGAGATAGAGAAATCTTGCCATCCAAACGATGAAGTAAGGGCTTTAGTTCAGGGTGTTTACGTAACAAGCTATTATTGACGACCATACTAGTATCATATGGTGGGAAGAAATGTTTGTTGTCAGGAAGTATCTTCAAGTTGTAACTCTTGATACGACCATCGGTTGAATATCCTAGAACGGCGGACATTTTACCAGCAGCAACGGCCGAATAAACTAGACCGACTTGCATTGGATAAACACGTTTGAAAGTGAATCCATAGGTACTAGAGAAAGCTGGATAACCATCATCGGGACGATTTATCCAAATGTTATCAGCACCGATGTTCATGTTTGGAGCAATCTTTTTCAGGTCACTGATATTGTGTAAATTATATTTTCGAGCGACTTTTTGCGTAACCAACATATTATAAGTATTGGCAAATCCGTACGTTGGAAACCAAGTTTGATCGAATTCTTTTTTATATAATCGTTTAACAGTTTGATTAGCTTTAGTCCGATTCTTGATTGGCTTGTGTTTCAAAGTGGCAATTAACTCATCACCAGTAAAGTTTTCGGCAGCGATGTCAGCGTTATTACGCATTAAGGCAGCGTGGACTAATTGATTGGAGCCTAGGTTATTGACAATTTCAGTATGGTAGTCAGTTTCATGTGAAATGAGTTCCATGATTATTTCGGACATAATCATTGATTCAGTAGTTGAAAGACTGGCTACACGAATAGTGTCTTTTGAGCCGGAGCCTAAACCGGGCCAGCCACAACCGGAAACGAACAACATGGTCATGAGTGATATAAGGGTGAAAACTTTCTTAAATGATTTTTTCATAATTACACCTCACTACGTTTAGTTTTTGGTGTAACTTTTTTCTCGAATAATCCTAATAAGTAATCGGCAAGAATGGCCAAAATAGTAACTGGAATCGTACCACCAATGATAAGGCTAGGATTGTAAAGATTAAGTCCGTTAAAGATGAAATCACCTAATCCACCGGCACCGATGTATGATGCCAAAGTAGACCAAGAAATTACATAAACAGTTGAGAGCCTGATACCAGACATTATAATAGGCATGGACATAGGGATTTCAACTTTAAAAATGGACTGCATCGTGGTCATCCCCAGACCTCTGGCAGCGTCTAAAAGATTCTTGTTGACCTTTTTCATACCAATATAAGTATTACGTAAAATTGGCAACAATGAGTAGATGAATAGGGCCACAATGGCTGGAACTTTTCCGATACCAAAAATTGGAATCATCAAAGCTAGTAATGCTAAGGAAGGAATCGTTTGGAGCATTCCTGTAATGGACATGACATACTTAGCCGTTTTGTCATAGCGAGTCAAGATAATGCCTAAGGGTACAGCAACGATAATTCCGAGGATAATGGCGAAAGCTGAGATATAAATTTGTTCCCAGGTTTTGATTATTAATTCAGAGCCATGCTGGTTCAGAAAGGTAATCATGCATTATCACTCTCCTTTGCGATTGAATCAGGTAGTTTAATGCCTTCAGGGTTATCCAATTCTTCACTACCCCAGATGGCATCGTAAATGATGTTGACTAGTGAGGCACGTGTGACAATCCCAATTAAATTATTGTCATCGTCAATTACAGGGACATATTTGTATCCTTGTTTCAAAATATGTTCACTTGTATCACGCAAATATGACGTTGTCTTGACCTTAAAACGATTTGGTAGGTAAATGTCCGAGACGTTTGAATATTTTGAGTAGCGGTCGTTTATGGTCTCTAGATCAATATATCCTTTGAGCTTGTTATTATCATCCGTAACCAATAGGGTATCGGTATGTTTAACACTCATTTCTCGAATTGCTTCAGCTAATGATTGACCGAGAGTAATCTTTGCTGGATCTTTCGACATGATGTCACTGACTGAGAGTGTATTTTGTTGAGCTTGGAGTAAACGCTCTTCACCCAATAGATCTTTGACAAAGTCAGAAGCGGGATGTTGTAAGATATTATCCGGTGTATCATCTTGAATGATATTGCCGCTATCCATAATAACAATGTGGGTGGCAAGTTTTAAAGCTTCATCCATATCGTGAGTAACGAAGATAATCGTCTTACCAAGTTCTTCTTGAAGGTGTTTGACCAATTCCTGTAGATCATCTCTTGTGATAGGGTCTAGGGCACCAAATGGTTCATCCATTAAAATGATGTCCTGATCGGCTGCTAGAGCTCTGACAACGCCAATTCTTTGCTGCTGCCCACCAGATAGTTCAGCTGGATAACGTTCTAAATAACTTTCTGGTAACTCAGCCAGTTTAATTAATTCTTTTGCTTTACGATCCATCTTGGCCTGTGGCCACTTAAGTAGTTTAGGAACCAAAGTAATGTTATCCTTGATGGTCATGTGAGGCATTAGTCCATTATTCTGAATAACATAACCAATAGTTCGACGTAATTTGACAGGATCATATGATTTAAGATTCTTGCCTTTAAAAATAATCTTTCCACGACTAGGTTCTATCATGCGATTGATCATTCTCATTGTCGTAGTCTTTCCAGAACCAGATGTTCCAATTAGACAGACAAATTCCCCCTCATTAATCGTTATATTGATATTCTCGACAGCATCATTGCCGCCACGGTAATTTTTTGCTACATCTTGAAATGAAATTATTTCTTTCGCGGTCTGCATAAATCCTCCTATAAAATGATTAACATTAGCTATAGTACAATGATACCGGGACTAATTCAAAAATCGGTGCAGGTTTTCATGCCAAAAGTGGTTGTCAAACGCAAATATAGCAACAAATCTACTAAATTTATCTTTTTAGACCGTTTTGTATTAGTAAGGGATGATATTTACCGATGAACAGAAAAAAACATAGCCACGGACAATTTGCTCATGGCTATGTTTCTTTAATTTTATATCAGAGAGTTTTAGGTTTTATTGGTCTATTTTATTAACTATACAAAATTGGGAGGATATTTATTTTACGTAGTATTAATGAGAAAATCACATTTTCATGTATATCTAAGGAGTATATTTTGTCAGATGACTTTCTATCTATCTGACGGTTAGAATATAACTCCTTTTTAAATACTAGTTAAATAATATGCTCAATTATTTGGCGTAATTTCTTAATGTTGGTGGCGTATAAGCTTTAATAAATTTACCGATTTCGGGCAAAGAATCGCTGAATAGCAAGGTTTTACGGGTGCTTTCTTCCATGAATCCTTTAGCCGTCATTGAGTCGAAGAAACTTGCCAATTCGTCATAATAGTGGTCAACGTTGTAGAAGATACATGGATTGGTACTATCGCCAACTATCGTCCAGGAGAAGGCTTCAGAGATTTCTTCTAATGTTCCAGGACCACCTGGCAAGGCAATATTAGCGACTGAATCATCTAGCATTGCTTGTTTGCGTTCTGACATATCGGAGACGATATCCAGTTTGGATAGGGTATTATGTGAAAGCTCACGACTAGCTAGTTCTTTAGTAATAATACCGTGAACATAGCCGTTATTTTCCAAGACACTATTAGCGACAACGCCCATTAATCCGTAACGGCCTCCGCCATATGTTAATCCGTAGTTATTTTCAACAATCCATTGGCCCAGTTTTTTGGCACCAAGTGAATAAATTTCATCATTACCTGTGGCAGCACCACAGTATACTGCAATATTTTCCATAATTTCACTTTCTTCTATATATCAAAATTTGTCTCACGTTTGAGACGACGGTAATACATCAATGAGGGAGTGTCTAATGCATCGAGTGCACGTTGCTGATTCTCAGATAAGTCATGTGTGCTTAAGGCTAAGAGAATGAAGGTCGTGTACAGTTTCTTAGGCGCTAGGTCTAAGTTAGTTGCTTCACTGTCTCGCTTCAGATCACGATGAATAGCCGGTACAGTCAATAGGGGTGTATTGGCTCCGCGATTACGACTTAAAAATAGATTATCATTATTCCAATATGTACGATATGGTTCAATGTATGTTTTGTATAAATTTAAGAATTGTTCTTCATCATCATTAAACTTAATTTGATTGAATTTTTGATAGAAATCAGGAGCCATAGCCTCTTTATAATTAAAGCCTTTGGCAATAATAAGAATCAATAAGCGTGTGTAGATACTGAGGTCAGATTTTAAATATTCGGGAAGCTTTAGAAAGACTGCTACGGGGAAACCTGACTGTTTCGGTACAGTGACACTATTTATATTCAAAGTGGGAATTTCGGGTGTTTTTTTAACACTGAAGAGGTATTTAAAGTAGACGTTGAGATTACTGATAACTTTATTGATTGTACTAGCTGACAATTGTAAGTTTTCAATCATAAAATCTTTAAATAAACGGACGTCCATCTCGTGAACATCTTTGATATCCTCAGTGATTTTATAGTCATTGTTGTGTTGAATCGTGTAGTTAAAAAAGTCAGTCAAGGAGTTCATATATTCTGTATGTGCCTTGGGTGAAATGTGTCTGGTCTTCAAGTAAGCGTCAAAGCCAGTTAAGTAAGGAATCTTTACCATGTGAAAACCTCCTTTTCTTATATCTATTATACATTTTGAAAACTTTTGGGTAAAAAAAGAGCTAGGGAAGACCCCTAACTCTGATAATTTAACTTATTTCACGTCAATTTTAAGGACTTCGTCGCCAGTATCAACGGCTTTTTCATCAAAAGCACCCATATCTTTAACAGCATCAGAATTTGTAATGATAGCCATAATAGATGTATCCTTGCCAGAATCTTTAATTTGTTGAAGGTCCATCGTTGCTAGTTTTTGACCAGTTTTAACCGTGTCACCTTCACTAACGAAGACTTCGAAAGGCTTACCTTTTAGTTCAACTGTATCGATACCCAAGTGTAGCATTACTTCCAAGCCATGGTCACTAGTAATCATCAAAGCATGCTTAGTTGGGAAAACAGTTCCGATAACTCCACCAATAGGAGCTACAATTTCATCGGCACTAGGATTAACAGCAAATCCATCCCCCATGAGTTTTTGTGAGAAAACTGGATCACTGACCTTATCCAAATGAATTAGTTCGCCTTTAGCTGGAGCAACGAATTCGTCAACCTTTTTTCTAGAGAACAACCCCATTTTATTCTTCCTCCTTGAAATACTTAGCAATCCTCGATGACAAATGATTTCTTTGACGCTAGAAAAGTTTAAATTGAAGCCACTGTGATCAAATGATACTGTGGTATTTCTCAAAGAACGATTTCGAAATTGTCATTGTGAACCAAAACCACGATTATAAATTGCTAATGCGCTTACATTTTATGCGTTAATACAATTATAGATAAAATATGGTATTTTGCAAGGGCTACCATCTTATCGTGTAATGTAGGAAGTCCGGTATTCTAAAGGTGTTTGCTGAAAATGACTTTTAAATAGTGTGTTGAAATACGTATCACTGTTAAAACCACATCGATTAGCAATCGTTTTGATTGAATAATCAGTAGTCCTTAGCAATTCTTGACTGTGCTTTAAGCGAATTATTGTTAAATATTGGGTAGGACTGATACCAGTTAAACTCTTAAAGGTTCGTTGTAAGTTAGATACGCTACCGTGGCAGTCTTCAGCAATGGTATTTAATGACAGTTCATGCTGAAAATTATGTTCCAGATACTGTTTGATCTGTTCAACCCAGAGCTCATTAGGAGTAGAACCAGTTGGCTGACATCTTTTACAAGGACGAAAGTTAGCAGATAGAGCTTCTGTCGCAGTTTTAAAGATTACGACATTTTCTTTATTAGGAGCCTTAGAATGACAAGATGGTTTGCAGAATATCTTAGTGGTTGTAACTCCGTAGAAAAATTGACCATCCTTAGATTGATCATTATTGATTACGGCGTTCCATCTAGAATTTGTTAAGGGATGTTTCATAAGCTGACCTCGAATTAGAATGCAAGATTTTTAAGTGAATCTTAGCATATAATAAGACTACATAAAAGTTGGTGAATAATTATGAAGAAAATTTATTATCATGTTTTTTTAATTGATGAACATAAATATTTGATTGGTGCTACAGATAAAGGCCTGGCGTTTGTTGGCTCTAGAGATAAAGGTATTGAGGAGCTGCATGAATTTTACGACTGTCAATTAGTCGATAGCATTGATCAGGTAAGACCCTATGTGGCACAGCTTACTGAATATTTGGATGGGTCAAGACATAAATTTGATTTGACGATTGACATTACAGGTACACCATTTCAAGAAGACGTTTGGAAGACATTACAAAGTATTCCCTATGGAGCAGTAACAGACTATACGAGTATTGCCCAAAGCATTGGTCGTCCAAAAGCAAGTCGAGCCGTTGGGACAGCTATTGGCAAAAACCCACTACTGATGGTAATTCCATGTCACAGGGTACTTACTAAGTCTGGCAAATTGGGTGGTTATCGCGGCGGCCTAGGGATGAAACGTGATTTATTGAAATTAGAGCAAAATAATTAAATGAAGTTGTATTTCTTTTCGTACTTTAAATATAAGGGATGATTAAGTATTTGTGATATGATTTATCTATAATATTTTAGACAAATGAGGAGTTTTTAGCTTGAAATTAGAGACCATCTTAAAAGATGAATTCGGGTACGATACTTTTAGACCTGGTCAAAAAGAGTTGATTGAAAAAGTCATGGCCGGTAAAAAGGCGATGGGGATTATGCCTACTGGTGGTGGTAAATCGATTTGTTACCAATTGCCTGCAACTATTTTGTCAGGGTTGACCCTAGTTGTATCGCCACTGATTTCTTTGATGAAAGACCAAGTTGACAGTTTAATTGAGGCCGG
Source organism: Companilactobacillus muriivasis (assembly GCF_036246245.1). Classification (NCBI taxonomy): domain Bacteria; kingdom Bacillati; phylum Bacillota; class Bacilli; order Lactobacillales; family Lactobacillaceae; genus Companilactobacillus; species Companilactobacillus muriivasis. The sequence goes on along the minus strand of NZ_BTTQ01000001.1, from coordinate 487,946 downwards.
TATTCCTGCAACCTACTTGAACAGCACCGTTGAATGGCATGACCGTGAGGAACGGATGCGTTATATCGAAAGTGGGGCAGTTAAACTGTTATTTGTTGCGCCTGAAAAGATTGTTGACGATGAATTTTTCAGTTGGCTGTCAGGCTTAGATATCTCTTTGATAGCGATTGATGAAGCCCATGTGCTTTCATCTTGGGGGCACGATTTCAGAAGTAGTTATTTGAAAATGGTCGGTCCGTTGCAACAGTTACCTGGTGATATTGCTTGGTTAGCTTTGACGGCGACAGCGACTGAACAAGTTCAAGATGATTTGGCTAAGATTCTTGATATTCCGGAAGAAAATATCGTTAAAACAGGCTTTGACCGTGATAATTTAGCTCTAAAAATTGAGCGAGGCGTTGATAAGTCGGAGTATATTCTGAATTACGTCAAAGCTCATATTGATGAGTCTGGAATCATTTATGCCGGCCGTCGTGAAGATGTTGACAATATCTATAAATTTCTCAAGGAAAATGATGTTTTAGTTGGTCGTTACCATGCAGGTTTGAGCGATAAAGAACGTCATCAGCAGCAAGAGGACTTTCTTTTCGATCGAATCAACGTAATTGTGGCTACTAATGCCTTTGGAATGGGAATCAATAAGACCAACGTTCGCTATGTGCTACATTTCACCGTTCCCGGGACAATTGAGAGTTATTATCAAGAAGTTGGTCGTGCGGGACGTGATGGCCTACCAGCTGAAGCAATTTTACTGTACACTCCAGCCGACTTACGTTTACATCAGTTCTTTATTGATAAATCATTGGGTGATGACCAATATAAACTCAGTTTAAAGAATAAATTGTTTGAAATGAGCCGTTATGCCGAAACTGAGACTTGTCTGATGAAGTTCATTTTGGACTATTTCGGGGAGAAGAATACTGATGTGTGTGGTCGCTGTTCGAACTGTCTCGATGATCGTGAAGTTGTTGACGTTACGGCAGATGCTCAGAAGGTACTCAGTTGTGTTGTGCGCATGGGACAACGATACGGTAAGAAGGTTACAACTCGAGTGTTAGTTGGAAAAGATGATGTAGCTGATGATTGGCGACACTTCGAAAAACTCTCGACGTTTGGTATTTTTAAAGATAAGACTTTGAAAGAAACAAGCCGGTTGATTGAATTTCTCTCGGCAAATGGTTTTCTAAGAAGCAGCGGGGGAGAATACCCCACACTGTTATTATCCAAAAAGGGTGCTGATGTACTCAAAGGCAAGATCAATGTTGCGAAGAAACGTGACGTTAATCATGTTGTACCAAGTAAGTCAATGGTCGCTGACGGAAGCTTTGACGTTGATCTATTCGAGAAATTACGTGGTTTACGTTTAGAATTTGCTCGAAAGCAGGCCTTACCACCGTTCATGATTTTCTCAGATAAGACATTGAAAGATATGTGTGTTCGAATTCCTACAAATAGTAATGAGTTCTTGGCAGTTAGTGGAGTAGGAAAAGCTAAACTAGAACAGTATGGGGAAAGCTTTATTAAAGAAATAAAAACTTATCAAGCAGCCCAGTAGATAGTCAGTTAAATAATTGACTATCTTTTTCTTGTTATTTGCCTAATTAGAGTGGAGAAGGGCAAAAAAATAAAAGGCTGATATAACGGCATTTATACCAGGAAAGATCTGGTAGGATAGGGTATTATACCAATAAAGTAGTCATTTAATGGACTAGGTGAGTGCTGAGAAGTAAATTCTGTGATTGTTTGTCGATGAGTTCATGGACAAAAAAGTTGAATGTGAGCAATAAATTGACATATATTGGCGGGATTATTGAGTATTTTTGATGATATTTTTAGATTAAATAAAATGTTTTACGAAAACATAAATTTCAAAAAAAACAAATCCAAGAAACAAACCGTAAAAATCGAAAAAGAGTAAAATTGAGGTATATACAGATCAAAAGAACATTCCTTACAACAAGTAGGGACCAAAAAGGGGGCAAAATATGAAGAAGGTAGCAATAATATCGGACATTCACGGCAACTACACTGCCTTTCACAACGTTATAAAAGATGCCGAAGAACAAAATGTCACTGAATATTGGTTTCTTGGCGACCTTTTGATGCCCGGACCTGGAACCAACTCTATTATGAAACTCCTAAATTCAGTCAATACTACCCAAATGATCCGTGGTAATTGGGACAACTTCCTATTTGAAGATATCGTTTCCATTGGTAAAGAATACCTTAAAGAGCCTCAAACACCCTATATCATTGAGTTAATCAAGTATGTCTTCAATCACCTTGACCCTAAATACCTGCAGCAAATCAAGGATTGGCCTATTGCTTCAGAGACGTCTCTGAGTGGTCTTAAAATACTCTTAGCGCATAATTATCCGTCTAAGAACTATGGTCACGAGCTGTTACCATATGAAAAACAGGAAAATTTCGATAAATTGCTGTTTAGTAAGCCATATAACGATTATGATATGGCAATTTATGGTCATACGCATCATCAAGTATTTAGAACCAGCAGCAATGATCAATTAATCATTAATCCTGGTTCAATTGGCCAACCATATACAGCTTGGCCTAATTTGAGTGCTGACAGACGCGCTCAGTACACGATTATAACTTTTGATGATACTGGTTATGGTGGGATTGATTTCAGAAAAGTTTCTTATTCAATTAAAGATGAGCTAGACTTTGCAGCAGAAAATAATTTACCATTCATTGAGTTGTATAAAAAGATTTTCACCGACGGCAAAGCATTCACACATAATGATGAAGCTCTGAATGAAATCATCGACAAATATGATTATCGAACTGATGCTTTAAAATACATTAATAAAATAGCCCTCTTTGGTAAAAATATGTAACTTCTCATAATATGTATTATGTAACCTTGGATACGTAAATCTGAAAATGGTCATTTCCCCATCAACATTAAAACTAATGACCAGCCCCACACTCCTATCCAAATAACAAAGAACAACGGGAAAAATCCAAAGAACAATCCTACAATTGCAATCCAGAAGATCAATCTTCGAATCGATGCTACGATTGGATAATTAAAAAGCATTGAACCAATCATTAAAATCTGAAATATGATTTCGAACATGCAATGTATCACAATCGACAGGATATCTTTATTTTTTGGATCTTTTGATAATCGTGTATGCATTCGTATAAACCTCGTCTGATTTAGTTAGTTTAGTGTATCAGATTAAATGTATTAAAAATATTGGATTTGACTATATGTTTGTAAATCTTTCTTTACATTGTTAAATCAACCAAGAAACGATTAAATTCCTTAATTAAGAACTTAATCGTTTTTATATTGCTCGTTATTATTATTTTACCTTCAGAATCTTTAAAGAATTATACCGAGAAACAATTTCTAAAAAGCCAAATAAACAGGTTTCCATAGCTCTGTTCCTGTAAACTGAAACTGAAGAAATTGATCTTGAATATGTTCAATTGTATATGGTTCATATGACTAACTCATAACCAAAATGGTTTGAAAGAAATCAATCACGTATATTAAGGAGCAAAAAGTTGAAAAAGAGATTAATTATGACTGGCATTGCTGCACTGGCCCTATTTGCGGTCTTTACAACATATTACGTGAGTAACGTTAGATCAAAAAAGATTATTAATGAACAAGTAATATCGAAACATAAAATGAAACAGCCAAAAGAATTTATTGATAAGAAAACTGCCGAACAAGTTAATCATAAATTTTACAGCCACGAAAAAATCCAGGCCGGAGCTCAAATGGATTTTGTAGGATACCCCTCCACCTTTTCTAAAATGGTCAATTCTGGTCAGTTAACAATAATCGGACAAGTAACCGGATTGAATAGTTTTGTATCTAATGATCAACCTTATACAATTGCCGACGTTGGTGTGCAGAAAGTTCTACATGGAGAAAGTTCTCGGCAAAATAAGATCATCAGGGTAATGTTTCTAGGAGGAAATATTGCTACTGAAAATACATCTAAAGTAGTTACTGTTGAATACAGTGAGAATCGTTTGCCAAGGGCTGGAGAAAAAATTGCAATGATTCTTTCTAAAGAAGAAGCAGACACAAACAATATTCCTGGAGAGTTCTGGGTAACACAATTTGCAAATAAGTCTGTCTTTTTTCAAGATAAAGATGGACAATATCGAAGAATACCAGAAGCAAAATCTATTGGCGGCGGTACTTCTGATAGTAATGGGAACCAAAATGATTTCAACGCTAAGGACGACAAAAAAATTAATGATGGAATGAATAAATTAATTAATAGTAAACAATAAGGTTTTACGCGTGGTGCTAGTTAAGTATGCCGTCTCCAGAGCTGGGAAATATTCTCAAGCTGTGCGGAACGGCCCGAGCCAAAATGCGGTCTCGAACCTCGGTTTGAAGCCTTGACACAGTTCGTCAAGGATCCAAACACGTCATCTTCCGTACTTATACCACTACCACGGCACACAAATATTTCCCAGCTCTTCCGACTAATTAATCGTTATTAGTCGAATGTGAAAGCATTTAAACAATTTTAGACTATGAACTATTTGTAATAGGTTATCAACTAGCACCATGCGTAAGGTTTTATATTCGAGCACTATGTTAACGTTAATTTGTTGGAATCCATAAAAAAGCGATTAAATTCCTTAATTAAGAATTTAATCGCTTTTTATATTTTATATTATTATTTTTTACCATTGCTACGTTGAACTAATTTAACCAATTCGACGATAACAATCATCAAAATACCTGCTCCTAATACAGTTAGCCACTGAACTAAATTAAGCTCTGAAACGTGGAATAAACTGTTGAAACCTGGAACAACGATTGTGGCAGCTACCATGATAAATGATGCGGCAACCCCAATATTAAATACTTTGTTCTTAAATGGATGAATTTTGAAAATTGATTGGTAAGTAGATTTAACGTTAAACGCGTGGAACAACTGAATCAATGCTAATGTTGCGTAAGCCATTGTTAAGGCATCGGCATGCATTGCAGCGTTACCTGTATGAACTGGGAACATCAATGCTAACGCGTAAACACCCAACGTGATAAGTCCTTCGAGGATACCTTGGTAAACAATTGCTGAACCGATACCACCACTTAGAAAACTAGATTTTCGTCCACGAGGTTTTCGATCCATGATACCAGGTTCAGTTGGTTCAACACCTAAAGCAATTGCTGGGAACGTATCTGTGGCCAAGTTGATCCATAATAACTGAACTGGCAATAAGATATCCCAGCCAAGAAGTGTCATCATGAATAATGTTAAAACTTCACCTAAATTAGCCGAAAGTAAGTATTGAATTGATTTTTGGATATTCGAGAAGACTTTACGTCCTTCTTCAACAGCAACAATAATAGTAGCAAAGTTATCGTCAGCTAAAACCATATCTGAAGCACCCTTGGAAACTTCAGTTCCGGTGATTCCCATACCAATACCGATATCAGCAGATTTCAAGGCAGGGGCATCATTGACACCGTCACCAGTCATAGCAACGACTTTACCCTTCTTTTGCCAAGCATTAACAATTCTTACTTTATGCTCTGGCGAAACTCGGGCGTAAACTGAGTAATTTTTAACATTTTTAGCAAATTCTTTATCACTCATTTGGTCTAATTGAGCACCAGTAATCACTGCAGCGTCATCACCAGGTTCAATAATACCTAATCTAGCGGCAATGGCTTCGGCAGTATCTTGATGGTCACCAGTAATCATCATTGGACGGATACCAGCCTTTTTAGCGTCAGCAACTGCGGCGGCAGCCTCAGGACGTTCAGGGTCGATCATACCAATCAATCCCGCAAAAGTAAGGTCATTTTCGACTGTATCGGAGTTAACCTCTTGAGGAATTGAATCGATAATCTTATAACCCATAGCTAGAACACGTAATGCTTGAGTAGCCATGAACTTGTTTTGCTTGAGAATGTCATCCTTATCAGTTTCGGTGAACTTTCTGACTTCATCAGGGCTAACTTGAATATCGGTAATACGTTGTAACAACATGTCGGGAGCACCTTTAACGGCTACTAGAAACTTACCATTATCTAACTGGTGAATCGTTGACATTAACTTACGTTCGGAATCAAAGGGAACTTCGGCAACTCGAGGTTCTTTTTTTAGTTCTTCTTCAATCTGATAATCATGGTCAAATCCGAATTGAACTAAAGCCGTTTCGGTTGGATCACCAACAAGCGTACCGTCAGCTTGGATCTTAGTATCATTGCTAAACGTCATAACTTGCAAGACTTTATCGTTTCCTGAAATTTCATCAGCAGCATCTTGTAATTTACCATACTGATAAACTTTTTCGACAGTCATCTTGTTCTGTGTCAAAGTACCAGTTTTATCGGAAGCAACAATATCGGTACTACCTAATGTCTCAACCGCAGGAAGTTTTCTAACCAATGCTTTACGCTTAGCCATTCTAGTAGTTCCCAAAGCCAAAATGATGGTAACAATTGCTGGTAGGCCTTCAGGAATAGCGGCAACCGCAAGTGAAATCGCTACTAGAAGCATATCAATAATTAGTTCGTTCATTGGTAATCCCGAAGGATTATTGAAGATACCAACAGCAAAGATAATCGCTGCAATTATGAGAATCAACCATGTCAAGGTCTTTCCTAGAGAATTCAAATTATCTTGCAATGGTGTACTGCTATCTTCAGCTTTGTTGATCATACCAGCAATATGACCAACCTCTGTTTTCATACCGGTAGCGACAACGACACCCAAACCACGTCCATAAGTAACATTACTGTTCATATAAGCCATGTTCTTTCTGTCGCCTAAGGGAATATCTTCATCAGGTAATAGATCGATTTCTTTTTCAACTGGAACTGATTCACCAGTCAATGCGGATTCCTCAATTTTCATTGAAGCTGAATCAAGCAACCGAATATCCGCTGGAACGATATCCCCAGCTTCAAGCAATACAATATCTCCGGCAACTAGATTTTCACTACTAACAGTGGCAAATTTACCTGCACGTTTAACGTGAGCTTCTGGTGTCGACATCTCTTTTAGGGCATCAATAGCTTCCTCAGCTTTTGACTCCTGGAAAACACCAAAGACGGCATTGATGATTACAACAGCCAAGATCAATGCGGCATCAGCCCACTCTTGTGCGACTACACCAGAGATAAAGGCAGCAACAAGTAAAACAATAATCATGAAATCTTTAAACTGATTGAAGAATTTTTGAATGATGGTTTGTTTCTTACCTTGAGCTAAAGCGTTGGGACCATCTTGTTCTAAACGTTGTTTAACGTCTTGTTCGCTCAGTCCCTCCGTACTCGTTTTGAATTGTTGAAATAGTGATGCTTTATCTAAAGAATAGTAACGGGTCGTACTGTTTTTCTCTTTCAAAATATGTCCTCCTCTTATTACTCTCAGGGATAAAAAAAGACTTGCACGCTAAATAGCGTACAAGTCTCACTAATTAAGACAAAACCAGACCAAAAGGTCTTGCTGACGATTTTGTCACAGGCAACTTTAATTCTGCAAGTTACTCCCTTGTGTTGAAAATAGTATAAGTGATATTTGGGGATAAAGCAATCAATTTCATCCATAATTTGTCTTAAACACCAAACTGGGACAACTAGTTGATTTTATCCCAATCAATACCACCAGTTATGTCCATTTCTTTGGCATTATCAGTCATATTTTGATGAACTTTGTTCAGAGTTCCATCATTTAATAGATACAACGTTTCTTTAAATGACCGATAATCTTTCAAACTCATAATTACTGCACTTTCATCTGTGAGGGCGACCTTATTAACCATTCTAGTTGGTTGCGTCTGAAGGTATCTTTGAATCAAAAATGGTAATAATATTATCAGTGTCAAATTTATTAAGTAAACCCCGTCTTGTGGCATTAGTAATGTCGTAATGCTCTTTTCCATTGCTCCGTTGAATTTTTGAGCACTCAATATTGTGTCAATGGAAATAAAATCTGAAAATTCACGGTAATAAATTACGTTGGCTATTAAGATTATCGTTTCTAAAGCAAACAATATGATAATCGCTGTTGTAAATGTCTTTTTTCGGACGAAGTAATTGGCGATACTTAAAATTAACAAGATAAAACCGAATGGGTTGAAGAGAGCTATTACGATCTGTAGCGGTCCCTCAATTCCCAAATTAAAATCCATAAAATATGCAATAATCGTCTCAATCCAAAGTAAAACTGAAAGTAACAAAATTACCTTTTGTCTTGTTACGTTTGTTAAAACTTTTTTATTCATCATTTTTACTACCTGATCTGGGTATGAAAAGAGCATTAGTAAGATATTTTTTACTAATGCTCTTTGATACTCCCGATTTGCTTACACTTTCAGTATACAAAGAAGAAATTACTAATTCAATAAGATTTGTGAATTTTGTAACTATATTTTCTGATATTGCCATGTTCTTTTTATACATAAAAGCTTATTACTTTTGTGTACGAAAGGAACAAGCACAAATTATCCTCATATTTCAACCTATTTAAATTACCACAATCTGAGAGACGAATTCTATGAACAACAGATCTACACTTGGTCGTCAAAGATATGAACTTGACCATAGAATTAACATTCGATAAAATGAGTGATTTTGTTGAAAAACGGGGGCTATTTGTAAGAAATAACCCCTGTAAAAAGTTGACGTATCAACCTGTAAAAACTACAATATATTTACAGGGTCTATTTAATTAAAATACTAAATAATAGTCCCTGTGATGGAGGGCCTATGAAACAGCTAGTTTTACCAATAAAAGACACCAATGTGCTAAATGAAGTTAAAAATACCCTCTTACGAAATTTCAAATATGGTCGACGCAACTACACAATTTTTCAAACTGGTAAAGCGACACTTTTACGAGTCTCTGATGTCATGTCTTTAAAATACAGCGATGTTTTTGATGACTACGATGAGCTGCGAAAGAATGCCTATATTCACGATAAGAAAACTGGTAAACCAAATACGTTATATTTGCGTCCAATTAAGCGTGATCTATTAATTTACCAAAAATGGTTGTTAGAGAATCATGTACAATCGGATTGGTTGTTTCCTTCGATGGAACGTCCTGAACGACATGTATCTGAAAAACAGTTTTATAAGATCATGGCCAAAACTGGAGATTTGTTGAATATCAATTATTTAGGTACACATACAATGCGTAAAACTGGAGCTTACCGAGTCTATATTCAATCAAATTACAATATTGCTTTGGTGATGCGCTTGTTGAACCATAGTAGTCAGCAAATGACCCTTGCCTATTTGGGATTAGACCAGGAATCACGTGAACAGATGTTAGATCAGGTTAATTTTGGATAGAGTGGAATAAAATATGTTTAACTTTCAATTGTAAATGTAAAAATGACTAGCAATCTAATTTTTTAGATTACTAGTCATTTTTGGTGTACTAAAAAAGCCAATGAACTATTTTCTAGTCCGTTGGCTTAACATTAATTTTGAACTAATTGATTTTGTTGAATCCAAGCGTTAGTACCAATGCGGTACATTTTAACACCAGTTAATGGATTTACAGCACGTCGATCAGTGCCCCATTTACTGTTGGCATTTACTGTATTACCAGTATAGCGACCGTTGTTGTCGTAAATTTTAGCATTGGTTGTAGCTGTGACGCTAGCACCTGCTAAGAATGATGCCCAAGGTAGCGCGTCATTAGCTGAAACGAATCCGTTAGTACTTACATGATAGAATGTACTACCGTTGATAATAGCAATCATATCAGAAATCCAATCAGTACTTGGTGCTAATTCCAAATCTGTACGTTTGTTACCATAGCGGTCATATAATGGTGTAACAACATTCTTAGTTGAAACGCCACCACGTAAATCAGCTGTGACATAATTATTACGTTCAGCGTAGTCGGCACTTGTCTTACCAGCATCAGCTACATCATATTTAGAAACGTTAGCGTAGTCATTGTTGTTAGTTAAGAAGTATGAGTAAACGTCACTAGGATCATATTTGCTGTATGAAGCTTGATCATTACCCATTTCTTGTGAAAAGTAAACCATACCGTTACGAGAAACGCTGACACCAATTCCGACATAATTAATGTATGGATTTAGCATATTCTTCCTGTGACCATAGTTTGGTTCTGAATCATACATTTCACTATAAAATTCGTGCGTAATTTTCTGTGCGATTGAAGCTGCATCAGTTGTACCGATCATTGAGAAAGGCATCTGTGCAATATTTTCTTCGGCAGTCAAATTATATGGATACATATTAGCTGAATTCCAGCCCGCATGGTTATCAACACCACCGGTACTTGTAAATGAATCAGTTCTAGCTTGAGCATAATTATTCAAAATCCCTACAGATGTCAAAGCTGACAATCCATTTTGAGCTCTCAAACGATTCAATTCTGACAACATGGCCATTTTAACTGAAGCAATATCAATATTGTTATAACTCGCTTGAGTATTTGCGGTTGTTGATGAATTAGAATTTGTAGTGTCATTTGTTGAAGTGGTAGTAACCGTCTTATTAGGGTCGACACTATCATTAGTGGCAGTGGCTACATCAGTATCACTACTAGAGTTGGTATTGGTCGTTGTTACTGTAGAAGCGTTATTGGCGTTTGCAGTTGCATCGGCATACGCAATATTACCTCCCAAACTTGTAGCAAGAAGTGCACTTGCAGCTACTAAAATAGCTGCTTTCTTCGTTTTAGAAAACATGATACTACTCCCCTTTTCAATGTGAACATAATGGTTATGTTTATTTTAACTCAATGGATGTATTAATAAAGTACTATTTATAATAAACATTTTATATTATTCCGGTAAATAAAGGAACTTTCCACTACTTTAAGTATAACTTTCTTTGAAAGGGTTTGAAATAAATATTTTTCTTTGGTTTTGGGGGCCGCCGAAGGCCGTAAGAAATGTAGCCGCTATGAGGACCGGTTCGAGCCATAGTACGGTCTCGAACCTCGATTTGAAGCCTTGCAAGTTCAGCAAGTCTCCAAAGTCGTCCTGTGGTGTAAGTGCTAAAGCACTAACGCCACCTCCACAGCTGTCTACATTTCTTACGGCCTTCGGCTATTTTGTTTGTTGCTGTTATTTAGTACGTTATTTGTAATTTATCCATTGATTATTTAATGAAATCAATTTATGTCGTACTTATATTTGAAATATTGACTTTCTATTTTTCGATAATATTTCACAAATTATGTAAAAGTAATACCACAACCAAACCAAACATTAGCCGGAGGTTGTCAGTGATATAGTCATGCTATGCAGATGGCGTTACGGCTTTAGCCGTTACACTACGGGACTAGTTTTGAGATTCGCGTACTTTGCGAAGCTCAAAGTCGAGGTGGGAGACCTTGGCTCACACCGGTCCCCATAGCTTGAGCTATATTACTGACAACCGGAGGCGGAAAAACAAAAAATACCCTACGATCTAACCCGTAAGGTATCAAAAAAATTCAATTATGATTTGTCGAAGTCACGCATCCAGGCTAGTGCTAGTGCACCTTTTCCTAAATGTACTCCGATAACTGGTCCAAAGTATGAACGTTCTAATGTAGCATCAGGATATCTTTCATGGACTTCATCGGCCCAACGGTCTCCCGCTTCAGGATCATCCGCATCTAAGACTAATAATCTCAATGGATATGGACTGGCATCCACAGCAGCATTCAATTTCTCCTCGGCCTTTAACTTGGCTTTCTTCATTGAACGTACTTTATCGTAAGCTACGATTTTGTGTGATTCATTGTCAAATTCCAATAAAGGTTTAATATTTAATACAGTACCAATTACGGCTGAAGTGTTTGATAATCTGCCACCCTTAACTAAATTCTTCAAATCATCAACTACGAAAGTTTCGCCGATTGATGAACGTAGGGCATCTAAACGATCAATGATTTCATCTACTGGTTTATTCTCTTGTGCCATTCGTGCAGCCTCTTGAGCTAAATAACCCATTAAGCGAACGGTGATGTGCGAATCATAAACAACTACATTGATGTTGTCGATTGCTTGAGCGGCACTCTTGAGATTATTAACAAATCCAGAGATTGTACTTGCTAAATGAATTGAAATTACGGTATCATAGCCTTCTTTAGCCAGTTTATCGTATACCTTTAGCATTTCACCCATTGAGGGTTGAGCTGTTGAAGGTAATTCTGGTGATTTCTGTAGTAAATCATAGAATTCGGATGTAGTGATATCAATATCTTCACGATATGTTTTAGTATTAAATACTACCTCTATTGGCACAACTGTTATATTATATTTATCGACTGTTTCTTGTGGCAAATAAGATGTACTATCTGTAACAATGGCTATTTTCATAAATTTATCAATTCCTTGTTTGGTTACGTAAAATGTTTGGATAACCATTAGATTATATCATATTCACGCTATTTTATATTTGTTACACATTAAAAGTTTCAGAAATTATCGCTTAGTTTTAAGAAAGGAAGCAAAATATGTCTTTTGATGGAATGTTTACGCATGCTATGGTAAACGAATTAAATCAGAACCTCCGCGGTGGTCGTATTAGCAAAATCCAACAACCATTCGCCAATGAATTGATTCTTACAGTGAGAAGCAATCGTAAGAATCGTCAACTTTTATTGTCAGCACATCCCTCATATGCAAGAGTTCAAATAACGCAACAACCATTTGCCAACCCTGCTAAACCATCGACGTTTGTGATGTCTTTACGTAAGTATATTACTAGTGCAATCGTCGAGGATTTCAGACAATTAAATAATGACCGTGTAGTTTCAATCGACCTCTCAGCTAAAAATGAACTAGGAGATATTCACAGCTATACATTAGTTACCGAAATTATGGCACGTCACAGTAATATCTTCTTGATCAACAAGGAAACTGGTAAAATTGTTGATTTAATAAAACGAGTTTCACCAGAAAATAATAGTTTCCGTGGTTTATTACCAGGTGACGATTATAAATTACCGCCCGCACAAAATAAAATCAACCCATTTTCAACTACTGATGATGATTTGACGGGTATGTCCGCTGCCGATATTCGTCAGAAATATGAAGGTATCGGTTTAGATACATCAGCTGAGTTAGAACAGTATATTGCACAAGGCAATAGTTTTGATGATTTTCTCAAGAGTTATCAAGAGAATCTACATCCTAACGCTGCCAATAACAATAAGCATAAATTAGGATTCTTCCCGATTAGCTTTAGCAATACAACAACTGAGGTCAATGACTACCCATCTCTTAGCGAGTTACTAGATAATTACTATCTTGATAAAGCTCGTCTTGACCGGATTGAGCAGCAAACTAAGAGCGTAACTCACCGTTTGAGTATTATCTTGAAAAAGGATAAGTCTAAGGTCAAAAAGCTCAATCAACAGTTATCTGCTACCGATGTGATGGCTAAGTACAATCTCTATGGCGAACTGTTAACGACTTATATGTCACAGATCAAACATGGCTCAAGTTCCATTACTTTGACTAACTATTATAATAATGAAGAAGTGACGATCAAGTTAAATCCTGAGTACTCACCTTCACTTAATGCCCAGAGTTATTACAAGAAGTATCGTAAGTTACAAAATTCTATTCCACATATCAAGGAACAACTAGAGATTACGACTAACGAGGTTAATTACCTAGAGTCAGTTCTAGCATCCCTTGAATACGTTGATATCGAGGATGTGGACGGAATCGTTGATGAGTTGATTGATTCTGGCTATATCAAGAAAAAGCGTAAGAATGCTCCTAAGAAACGTAAAAAGAAGATTGGTGAGGATTTCAAGTCAACTAATGGTGTTGAAATTACTGTTGGTAAGAATAACTTGGAAAATGATCAATTAACTATGAAATTAGCACAAAAGAATCACTACTGGTTCCACGTTAAGGATATCCCTGGTTCACACGTTATCTTAAAGACGAGTGATCCTGATGAACAATCAATTACCGAAGCTGCTACGATTGCTGCCTATTACTCTAAAGCACGTGATTCAAGTAAAGTTCCCGTTGATTATGTTCAAATTAAACATATTAGAAAGCCTAATGGTGCTAAACCTGGTTTTGTAATCTTTGAAGGACAAAAGACAATTTTAGTCGATCCTGACCGTAAATTAGTTACTGATTTAAAAGAGGAAAAATAAAAAGTCACCTAATGGTGGCTTTTTATTTTTCCTTCAAACGTAGTTCTTTAAGTTTCTCTTGGATCTCTTCTTTATCTAATAACTTATAACGCTTGTCGTCAATTGTTAATAGATATTTCTCATCAAAGTTATCAAATACCTTTTCCAATGATAAGTCATCGTCAATCTTATTACCTAGTAGTAATTTAACCAACGTATCAATCACATGGACTGAACTAGCAAGTTCGTGGCGGATAATATCATTCGTCATCCCTCGGTATTTCTTAGTTACTAGCCAATGGTCATTACTCTTAACCATTTCAAAGTTAAAAATATCGACTTTATCATTATCTTCAAGTTCTAGCTTGATTAATTTGGAAATTTCCACACGGTCTTCAGCAGTCATGAAATTATTAACCGAACTGATTTCATACAAGTGATTATCACGTCTACCACGATAAATAACTGAAGGAGCTAAGAAATTGTTACCGTCCGTTACGACCATAACCCTAACACTTGTATCACCTTTCAATTCGATATTCTTAATCTCTTGGGCACTGAATTGGAAGACACGGTCATCTCCGGTATCAACTAAATTCTTCGAGAGGTCAATGATATTGAGCACACTATCATGTTCAATCAAACCAAGACTCTTCATCTCCATGTGAGGATCGTCTATCTCAACAACCTTTCGACGCATCGACAATGGAGCATTCCATGGTTCACGTCCAATAATAATAGGCTCAAGTCCATTTTGATCAATTGATTTAGCTAGTTGAAATAAAACGAACTGACGAATCATAATATCAGTTTTCGAAGTAATGATTGGTGTTCTAACGATAATCTTCTTTCTATCGCTCAACTCCAGCTCATTACTGATACCGCTAGTAACAAAATAGTTATGATTGATGTATTTGTTATTGGCAACTGACACCGCACGCTTATTCTTAACCACCGTTCTAGTTACAATATCAGTACTATCAAGCAACAGTTTACTGTGGCCGACACCTTTAACACCCATCTCAACCATGCGTTCAACATTCTTACCGTCAATCTCGCCTTCACGAATGATCAGGCTGTTATTGATAATATTTTGCAATGCATTTAGATATGGTACATTAACGCCAGTAATCTCTGATAGCACAGGCATTTCAAATTTTCGACGTAAAGCTTCAGACAAGACGTCAAGAATCCAGTTAGTCGGGTGAATGATTTTTTCAAAGAGTTCATCATCATCTAACTTGCGCAATTCATTGTAACGGTCAAAGTTGTTATTTAACTTGTCATTTAAGGCACCCTTATTCAATACCTCTTCCAAACTAAAGCCATTGACCACAATGCTAGAGTCAGATGTCTTACTTGGCCCCAAGTATTTTTGACCAGGAGTCTTCCATTGAGGGAAGCGTGATGTTAAATGGTCTACAAACGGCTCAGTTGCTCCGTTGAAGTAGTTTCCGGCGTCTAATTGTAACTTGTCCAGGTGATAACCTAAACAAAGCTCAGCCACAGCTGTAGCGATAGGATAACTTGTCGCATATTCCAAAAATTTGGTTTCCTCACTCAAACGTGGGATAAATTCCGTAATATACGATTCCTTAGTCGTGTGGTTATAAGCAAAGTGGACTGTACAAATACCAACGATATTAAAGGCTCGAGCCAATTTGATTGAATAGTTACGCAATCGTTGCAATTTTGAATCATTCAATGAGATAGCTGGCGAAATCAAATTGGAATCCAAATGATGAATACCAATGGGTTCAATATCCTCAATTGTTCCAATCAATGATGAATTATCATAACGATCACGTAAGATAGTAAATGAATATTCACTGAATCCCCTAATACTACGTTCAATTTCAATTCGACTATCGGAAATATCTTCCATCGCCATAAAGTTATCTAGTTCGAACAAATTATTAATATTTGTCCAGCCACTGGAGTGACGGTTGGAATAACGTCTTCTAGCAATAATTGGAAAACCGATTGATCGAATAAAACTATAAATTTCTTTCTCATCATCAGAAGAAATGAACTTAATTACAGGCAAATTAGCTTTAGTCAATTTCTTGATGAATAGTTCACGCTTAAAAGTTGCCAATGAGGCAGAAAAACTAGCTCCCAAAACTTTAGTAGTACCGATTTTACCATTTAAACTAGAAATAATTCCTAGAGCATTACGATCACCAACCGTCGGCAAAATAGCATCAGGATGATATTTCTGAATAAATTTCAAAACATTATCGCCGGTAACCTTTTCAACAACAGTTTTGTCGTAAAAGACACCTGAAGATAATAGCGACGTAGGATCTTCAACGATGATAGATGTTTTGTAACCGAGTTGATGCAAAATATCGACTGTATCATAAAGAGCGGTAGAGAGATCAACGTTTTTGTCACTACTAGTAGGACCGATAATTAAAATAGTATGTACATCATCTAATTCCATTGATTTCTAGCTCCCTCTTGTTTCTTAACTGATTCAACTAAATCGATAAATTCATCGAAAACATAATAACCGTCAGTAGGTCCGGGTGCTGCTTCGGGTTCAAATAAGACACACATAATTGGCAAGTATTCGTGACGGATACCCTCGATTGTTCCATCAGCCACACAGACGTTAGTGACGATGAAATCAGAGCCACCGATATACTTTTCATCTAAAGTGTAAGAGTGATTGTGGTTAACAAAGTCAATTTTGCCACTGGCCACTTCTTTAACAGCCAATGATGATTCGTGGTGTGGTTCCTTCAAAGGTATAATCCGACAGTCGTTAGCTAATGCAATCAACAGATTACCTAGGCCAATGCCGAGTAATGGATAACGCTTTTGTAAAATTTGAATTGTTTTGATAGTCTTAGGCAAATCCTCTGGATTACCAGGGCCATTTGAATAGATGATCCCGTCCGGATGCAAACTTTCGATTTCCTCAGCCGTAGAATTATAGTTGACGATAATCGAGTTGCAATCACGATATGATAATTGCCTTAAAATTGAATACTTTAGACCCAAGTCGACAATGACAATCTTCAAGCCCATGTTGGGATTAGGATATGACTGTCTAGTTGAGACACGCTTTACCAAATCTGGTGGCAAAACTAAGGCTTTGATCTGGTCCATGGCATGTTCGTCATGAGTATCCATGATGCTTGCCTTCATCTCGCCGTGTTCCGCAATGTGCTTTGCCAATGCACGAACATCGACATTTTTAATCCCTGGTATTTTAAGTCCGGTGATCCAGCTCTCAAATGAAACTGAACCATCAACAGTTGATAAACTTGATGAACCAATAACTACACCTTTACACTGCGAGTTGATTGATTCATAAAAGTCGCGATTAATTCCTGAGTTACCAACAGAAGGAATCGTGAACGCCAAAATCTGGCCCTCAGTATCAGGGTCAGTGACGGATTGCTCAATTCCAGTACGATTATTTGATATTACCAACTGTCCCGTGGTAATGATAGAAGATCCAAAACCTTCACCAGGAAACACGGTCCCGTCTTCTAAAATTAAATAACGTTTCATTTCTAGCAACTCCTCAAAATAATTTATTCGATTTCGATTTTATCCTCGCCATCGATTTCTTTCATAGATACTTTAATTTTTTCTTTTTGAGAAGTGGGAATGTTTTTACCGACAAAGTCAGCTCTAATAGGTAATTCACGGTGTCCACGATCAACTAAGACCGCTAGAGAAATTTTCTTAGGACGACCGACGCTCATCAAGGCATCCATGGCAGCACGAATGGTTCTACCAGTATAGAGAACATCATCAGTTAAAATTACATGTTTATTATTTATATCGATATCTAATGGTTCCGCTTTTACAGTAGTCAAATCAGTTGCTTCATGATCATCACGGTATGGAGTAATGTCCAATTCAGCCACGGGAATACTGATGTTTTCCAATTGTTTAAGACGTGATTCGATTCTGTGAGCTACGAAAACCCCTCTAGTTTTAATTCCTACCAATACAAGGTCATCAATTCCCTTGTTTCGTTCAATAATTTCATAAGTAATTCGGGTCAATGCACGAGTCATTGTTTGACCGTCAATAATTTCTTTAGCCATATAATTTTCCTACTTTCAAAAAAGCACTCACAAAGTGAGTGCTTTTCGTTTTTATAATCGCACACAATTCTATTTTTAGATTATAGCATGAGATTACGACTGTCAATGTCGTAATTTATCAAGCGTATCTAAGAAAACCTTAGGTGGTTCAACGGAAAACTCCATCCACTCGTTAGTCCGTGGATGCACGAAGCCTAATGTCTTGGCGTGTAGGAATTGTCCCTTACCTTGTAAGGTGTTCTTAGGTCCATATAAAGGATCACCCGCAACGGGATGACCGATATATTGCATATGAACTCTAATTTGGTGTGTTCGACCAGTTTCTAATTTTAATTTTAAGAGCG
Organism: Companilactobacillus muriivasis; assembly: GCF_036246245.1. NCBI lineage: Bacteria > Bacillati > Bacillota > Bacilli > Lactobacillales > Lactobacillaceae > Companilactobacillus > Companilactobacillus muriivasis. Next base: position 469,433 of record NZ_BTTQ01000001.1, on the reverse strand, counting down.
AATAGTTTTCAAATTGTTCCAGTACAGTAAAATGTGTCACAGCATGACGTCCACCTTCGACCACAGCTTGTTTCTTACGGTCAAATTTAGAACGACCTAATGGAGCATTTATCTTACCAGTTCTTTCTTTGAAATTGCCATGTACGATGGCCAGGTATTCACGAAGATTACTTTTTTCCTTCAATTGTTGCATCAAAGATTGTTTGGCTAAGTTATTCTTAGCAATCATCAGCAATCCAGAAGTATCTTTGTCGATACGGTGGACGATTCCCGGACGAATTACATCATCGTCGTTGATTTGACAATGGTACAAAATTGCATTGACCAATGTCTTATCTGGATGTCCAGCCGCTGGATGAACGACCATCCCTTGTGGCTTGTTGACTACCAAGACATCACTATCTTCATAGACCACATCGATTGGAATATTTTCCGGAATGGCTTTGATTGGTTCCTCTTCAGGAACATTGACTAAAATCTTGTCACCCTTAGTTAATTTGGCTCCTGTTTTACTAACTGGTGCCTCGTTGACTAGGACATTACCATCTTTGATAAATTTTTGAAGCTGAGAACGAGTCAAATCTTCAATCTGCTCATTCAAAAAAGCATCTAAACGAGCCTTTTTAGGTTCGTCGTATTCTAAGTTAAAGGACTTACTAATTATTTTTCTCACCTGCTACTTGGATAATCAATGACACGACAATCAAAATCACACCAATAGTGATATAAGTGTCGGCCAAATTAAAGATTGGGAAGTTCATAAAGTCTAAATTGAACATATCGACTACAAAACGCCTTGCAAAACGATCGATACCATTACCAACTGTCCCCGCTAATAAGAATATCAAAGAAAATCGATAAAGATACTCTTTTTTATCAGCTTTAACAAATAAATATATTAACACGACCACCGCAATAATTGTAACTAAATAGAAGAAAAGCATTTTTCCCTCTAACATACTCCACGCTGCACCAGTATTAGTGATATGCGTAATAGACAATAAACCGGGAATAAAGTCGTGAACCGTCATCGGAACGATGTGGTTAGTTACATAATATTTGAGTCCTTGATCACCAGCAACTAAAACAACAAAGAGCAGCCAATAAATCAACTGCACTAGAACAATCCTCCGATAGTTCCCTCATTGTCAACATCCATGCCTAAAGCAGCGGGCTTCTTTGGAAGTCCTGGCATAGTCATCACATTACCTGTTAATACAACAACGAATCCGGCACCAAGTTTTGGTACGATGTCCGTTACATGTAAGGTAAAGTCAGTTGGGGAACCAAGGCGTTTAGGATCATCACTCAAAGAATATTGAGTCTTAGCAATACAGACTGGCAAGTCATCCCAAGCTTGATCTTTCAAAATTTGTAATTGTTTGCGAGCCTTAGCGCTGTATTCAACGTTGTTAGCACCGTAGATTTCAGAAGCAATTGTAGCAATCTTAGCTTCAGTTGTTTCGCCATCTTCGTAGAGACGTGTGTAGCTAGCTTCTTTTTCAGTTGCTTTGATGACAGCCTTAGCTAAAGCTTGACCACCTTTACTACCATTGTGGTGGATTTCAGCTAATTCAACGTCAACGCCTACTTCATCACAAAGTGTTGTCAAAAGTTTGATTTCGTTATCAGTATCTGTATCAAACTTGTTGATAGCAACAACTACTGGAATGTGATAGTAACGCATATTGTGAATGTGACGTTTCAAGTTCTTAAAGCCAAGATTCAAAGCGTTCAAATCTTCATTCTTAATATCATCTAGCTTTTGACCACCGTTGTACTTCAAAGCACGAACAGTTGCTACAATGACAATAGCGTTTGGAGCGTGGTTAAGTCTTGGAGTTACGATATCCAAGAACTTCTCGCCACCAAGGTCAGCACCGAATCCGGCTTCAGTAACAGCGTAGTCACCTAACTTCATAGCTAATTTAGTAGCTAAGATACTGTTACATCCATGGGCAATGTTAGCGAATGGACCACCGTGGATAATAGCTGGTGTATTTTCTAGAGTTTGTACCAAGTTAGGTTTCAAAGCATCTTTCAATAGAACAGTAATTGCACCTTCGACACGTAAATCTCTAACAAAGATTGGTTTCTTGTCATATGTGTAAGCAATTAAGATACTTGAAATACGTTCCTTCAAATCGTCGATGTCTTGTGCTAAACAGAGTACAGCCATCAATTCACTAGCAACGGTAATTTCAAAGTGGTCTTCACGAGGTACTGAGCTAAATGGTCCACCTAATCCAATAACGATGTTTCTCAATGAACGATCATTGATATCTAGAGCTCTCTTCCATGTAATGCGACGAGGGTCAATATTTAAGGCGTTGCCTTGGTGAATGTGATTATCAATCAAAGCTGCCAAAGTGTTAACTGCACTTGTTAAGGCGTGCATATCACCTGTGAAATGAAGATTGATATCTTCCATAGGAACGACTTGGGCATAACCACCACCAGTGGCGCCACCTTTCATCCCCATAACTGGTCCTAATGATGGTTCACGAAGTGCTAGGACGGTCTTTTTACCAAGTGATTGTAAAGAATCTGCTAAACCGATAGCTACGGTTGATTTACCTTCACCAGCTGGAGTTGGATTGATAGAAGTAACTAGAATTAACTTTCCATCATCTTTCTCCATACTTTTAACAATGCTACGACCTGAGAACTTAGCCTTGTAATGACCATATGGTTCAATATCATCTGATGTCAAACCGATCTTACCAGCAATTTCGTTAATATTTTTCATCTTGTCATGCTCATTGATTTGAGCGATTTCGATATCACTTGGAAATGACATTGCTTTCACCTGCTTCTTTTTTTATTAGACTTAAAATCCCTTTTGTGGAAGTAATCCTAAATGGGAAGAAATCACGATTATTAAAATCGAATTCCATCGTCCATTTATTATTCGCTTTTATATTGACATCGGAGTGGTCAAACGTCCGCATCTTGTAATAAGGTTCTTTGATGATTACCTGGTTCGCTGTTATGCTAACCCAAGAGTTAGTTATAATATAGAAAACGTAGATTCCATCAATGATCCAAATTAGAAAAGGAATAAAACTGAGCGTCATGAGTTCCAGTTGCAAAATGATTCCCAAACATGCGAGACTCAATGCAATTGACCACATAATGATTCCCCATGCGCCAGTTGGTTGAACTAAATGTTTCTTTGACATAATTTCTCCTGAAAGGTTCTAAAGAATATGATTAAATTGTACACCGACGCTGGATTAAATACTAATCTAAATCTTGGTGTGGTAGCGTTCGTTATAAGACGTGATGAAAATACTTATAAGGAGGCAATCCACCAAGATAACACCGATAACCACTATTTAGAATTTTTGGCATTAAAACTTGCCCTACAAAAGATTATAAACGAACAATGGAATAATGAGATAGTTTTAATACATTCAGATAGTCAAATTGTCATTGATAGTATTGATAAAAATTATTCGAAACACTATCAACCGATATTGGATGATATTTTAGAACTGCTAAAACAGTTTCCAACCTACTTTGCTAAACACATTGCTGACAAAGATAATGGTGCTGCTCATGCCCTTGTTCACCAAAAAATGTTAAATATTAGAACACACGGTGATAAATAGTTTCTGAATTTCACAATCTGTGCTACTATAAAAACGTTTTCAATTCAGATGAGGGGGTTTTCCTTATGTATTACGTTGTTATGAAAGATCGCGATATCCGTGATAACTTGGCTACCGAACAATATTTGATGAATAATGTGAAATTTGATGAACCTTTGGTTCTCTTTTATATTGAAAAACCATGTATTATCGTCGGTCGCAATCAAAATACGATTGAAGAGATTAATAGTGACTATATCAAGGACAATAATATTACTGTTACTCGCCGGATTTCTGGTGGTGGTGCAGTTTATCAAGACCTTGGTAATCTTTGCTTCAGTTTCGTAGTTGATTCAGATGATAAAAACTTTGGTGATTTCAAATCCTTTACCCAACCTATCATTGACGCCCTACACCAAATGGGCGCTACCACAGCCGAAGTATCCGGTCGTAATGACTTATTAGTTGATGGCAAGAAGTTCTCTGGAAACGCAATGTACTCCAGAAATGGCAAAACATTCTCACATGGAACTTTGTCACTTGATGTTGACCTTGATGTTTTGACTAAAGCATTGCACGTTTCAAAGGATAAAATTGCTTCTAAGGGTATTAAGTCTATCCGTAGTCGTGTAACTAACTTACGTCCATACTTGGCCCCTGAGTACCAAAATTTAACAACAGAAGAGTTCCGTGACCGTCTATTGCTTGAATTATTCCATGCTAACAACTTAGATGAAATTAAAGACCGTCAATATATTGTTTCTGCTGACCAACAAAAAGAAATCGATAAAATTAAAGAACAATATTATTACAATTGGGATTGGGTTTATGGTAAGTCCCCTGCTTTCACTGCTAAACAGCGTAAACACTTTGACATGGGTACTGTTGATGTTCGTTACAACATTACTAATGGTAAAGTCGAGAACATCGAAATCTACGGTGACTTCTTTGGTATGAAAGATGTTAATGATATTAAAGAAAAATTGTTAAATGTTAAATTTGATCGCGATGAAATTTTGAAAGTTCTTAACCAATTTAATTTAGACGATTACTTCAAAGGTATTCCTAAGGAAGACCTAGGTAAATTGTTCACTCCCTAACATAAAATTTTTGATACTACTTTTAGACAAAAAATTGAGCCGAGAAAATTTATTCTCGACCCATTTTTTATTTTTGGTATGATTATCTTTATTGAGGAGAAAAAAATGATTAATGAAATAGCTTTAAATCACGGAATTCAATTGATAGATGTTCACTCAACTGAATCCTTAAACGATGACGACCGTGCCATTTTAATTGAGAAATACAATTTAACTAATGAAATCTTGGATTACGCTGATGATGAAAATGAGCGGGCCCGTTTTGAATACGATGAAATTACCAACACCTATCTAATCGTCTATAACGTGCAGAATGAAAACGAACAGACACCTGATGTGTCACAACGTGTTTTGCCAATTTCTTTTGCTATTAGAGAACAGCAGCTATTCCTTTTCACTAACGATGCAACAAACTATGTTAAAGATTACCTAGTTGCTGCCAAGAATCATCTCACACAAGCCGATCAACGCGAAGTTTGGGAATTTATCTTTAATACACTAGATCAAATTTCTAGCGATTACAGTGACCAAATCAGTGAAGCCGACGTTCGTCGCAATCGAATCCAAAATTTAATCAAGAAACACCATTCTTCGGAAAAACAAATTCTTGAGTTAGCTGATTTAGAAGATTTAACGACATATTTGAATACGGCCATCAATGGCAATCTGACTGTGGTGAAGCAGCTTGAATTGATTTCAACCGGCAATGTTCAAGCCTTACATTTAAATAAAACAGCTCGTGAACACTTGCATGATTCCTTGATTGAAATTGAACAAATTAAGAATCAAGTCGACCTAAGTTCTGATATTATTGACCGAATTTCCAACACTTATAACAATATTTTGAATAATAGAACAAATACGACCATGAAAGTACTGACAATTTACACAATTGTTCTCAGTATTCCCACGATCGTATCCGGATTTTACGGGATGAATATGAAATTACCTGTTGCTGACCAAGGTTGGTCATGGATTTTTTCATTAGTCATCACAGTAGTTATTATTTTAGTAATACTTTGGGATTTGCACCGACGCGACAGCCTCTAGTGTCTAGCCCAGTATTGATAAAGGTCAGTTCTGATTGAACCATTGTAAAGCTTACGTTTCTTAGTAGCTTGGTGACCATAGTACTGTTCAAATTCTGTATCACTAGTTAGAATATATTTATTCCATGTGGGAGCGGTCGCAAAGACTTCTCCCATTTCTTTATACAATTTACGAACATTTGCCATATCACTCATACGTTGACCATAAGGTGGATTGGTAATGATAGTACCGTAATCCCCTTCAATCTTTAAATCCTTAACTGCGACTTGCTTAAAGTGAATATCATGCAAGACACCAGCATCATGAGCGTTCAACTTGGCAACATCAATCATTGAGCCATCAATATCACTTGCAAAAATATCTAAGTCGATATCTTTAACGCCAGCTTTAGCTTCTTCCTTCAAATTGGTAAGAATTTTGTCGTCAAACCAATCAAAGTTTTCAAATGCAAAATGACGTTGGATTCCGGGGGCAATATTCTTAGCTAAACGAGCAGCTTCAATCGCAATTGTACCTGAACCAGTTGTTGGGTCCATAAATGGATCTTCTTCAGGATGCCAAACAGTCAATAGAATCATTGAAGCTGCAAAGTTTTCCTTCAAAGGAGCAGCACCGTGTTCAATACGGTAGCCACGTTTGTAAAGTGAGTCACCAGTTGTATCAAGTGTTACTTCAACAACATCCTTATGAATTCTAGTTTCAATTTGGAAAGTTGCACCAGTTTCAGGCAAACGACCACGACGCATAAAGACATAAGCCATCTTATTAACGATGGCTTTTTTTGTGATTGCTTGAATATCACGTTCAGAGTGCAATTGTGACTTCACAGTTCTAGCTTTGATTGGAAAAGCAGCATTTAAAGGTAACCATTGGTCCCATTGAATGGCATAAACTTTGTCAAAGAGTTCTTCGAAAGTTGTCGCCTTAAAAGTACCAACTAGGATCTTGATACGGTCAGCACTGCGCAACCATAAGTTGGCCTTGGCAATATCTTCATATTCACCATCAAAATAGACTTTACCGTTTTCGGTCTTAGTCTCATATCCTAATTTTTGTAGTTCTTTTGCGGTTATAGATTCAAATCCGCTTGACATCGTTGCAATTAATTTCATATTGCCCTCTATTGTTTTTATTTTTTAATTTTGGTTATCAATTTAATCTTTTTTACGTATGGTACTATTTGATAATTTGTTCTAGGCGTTCGCATTAATTATACTTCAGTATCTAAATGAATCTAATATAAAGATATTTGAATATTTTTACATCCAATTATTAACAATTAATTAGTCGGAAGAGCTGGGAAATATTTGTGTCCCGAGGTCCTAGACCGCACTCTGACCCGGACCGTTCCGCACAGCTAGAGAATATTTCCCAGCTCTGGAGACGGCATATTTAATTAACACCGTAATTTTTTGTATAAAAAAAGGACGAACAAGTCGTCCCTCTGCCTCGATAAACTCCTATAAGCCACGTTTTGTCCAAGTAACAGGTTGGCGACCTATCACCATAAGTAATCATCTATCTACAATTAAGCCTTCACAGTAGATTCAGTTCTCGTTGTGAAGCGCCCCTACCAAAGTTTGGGTTGCCCGCTTGCGGGGTTTACCTCGTTCCACCATTGCAATTTCTCACAATAATACGTCTCTGTGGCACTTTCAAGCTATTCACACATAGCTAAAGCCTTAGTGCTTTCGCTGCCGTTACCCGAAGGTACCTTGGCTTATTGGGCCAAGCACAAACACTGCAAGCATCTCAGCTCGCGCGGGCGTGGACTTTCCTCAGCCTAGATAACTAGACCGCGATTACTCGTAATTTACCGACTTGAATAGTATACACTAAAATTGGTTCATATTGTTAGAATTATTAAAATTTCCATTAAAATTATTTTGAGGTTGGTTTGAACCACCGTTCATAGGACGATTTTGTTGGAAATTATTATTTGAATTATTGTTATTGAAACCATTGTTATTCATTGGTTGTTGTTGATTCATACGAGGATTGATCTCAGTATGACCACTTTCAACGCCAACATGATTGTTCATATTGGCAGGATTAGGAACAACAGCTGAAGCAAATTGCTTTGTTTCATGATCTTCAGGTAATCCGTTAGCGAAATCGCGACCAAAGACACGTTTTTCAAGATTTGAAAGACGTTTCAAAATATCATAGTTAGTTGAAGCTTCAGCAGTAGCGCTCATAGCAGGCTTTTGTTGAGGTCTCATTCTATTATTAGTATTTTGTCTTGGTTGTTGAAAATTTTGACCTTGACCAGGATTACTTGTATTGCCGGCACCGGCGTTGTGAGCTTGCATCAAACGGTCATTTTCTGACTTTAATTGACTGATTTCATTTGAAAAAGTTTCGTAGTCCTTGATAATTCCATCTAAGAATTGATCAACTTCAGTTGGGTCATAGCCACGCATCTTAGTTTTAAATTCTTTTTGTAAAATATCATTTGGTTGATAATTTAAAGAAAGATCATTACCATTACCATTTTGTTGATTCATTCCATTCATGTTGTTCATTTTTAAACACCCCAGTGTTAATTATTGTCGATTTATCTTATACCTTAACTATCATATAACATATTAGCAAAGTCTTGCATAGAATCAAAATCTATTAATTCCAACTGATAGTTATTCCCACGGTCTTGATAGTCCTTGATAGCTTCATAATCGTACTTTGGTTTTCCACCACTATCGGGATCATAGAATACCAGTGCACCATCAGTATGTTCTAGCATAAATTCTTGCCATAGTTTCAATTGCCTAGGATTATGATAACTCATATTACTAACTTTATTAACATAGTCCGCATTTCTTAAAAAAACATTTAACAATGTCTGGTTGGCCTCATTCCATTGACTACCGAACTCTGCAAACGGCAACATTACTGCATGTTTAATATTATAGTCTTTTTTCTTAATTTCTTGAACTGCTTTTCCAACAATTTGTTCTGTTCCCATTTGCGCGCCAGTTAGAATCCATTCGGTCCCATCTTCGGCGTAATTGGTAATCCTTTGTTCAAAAAAGTCTTGAATTACTTTAGCTTTTGGGTCATTATCTTTAAAAATACCTAACTCATAAGAGCGGTACCCGGTGATCCATAAATTTTTAATCATAAAGAATCCCCCCAATAATTAATATCTTTACCATCATGGTATAATTTGCACAGTAGGAGTTGATATTTTGAAAATAAACTACCCCGATGGACGAATTTTTAACAGTCCATCAAAACCTTCTCCAAAGGTTAGCACCGAAACGACTGCCAAAAAGAAAATGATTTTTGGTGATCGTGGGATGACTTTGGAAGAAGAAATTAATGAAAGCAACAAGTATTACCGTAGTCACGAAGTTGCCGTAATTTATAAAAAACCAACACCGCTTCAAATTGTTAAAGTTGATTATCCTAAAAGAAGTCGGGCTGTCGTTAGAGAAGCCTATTTCAGACAAGCATCAACAACTGACTACAATGGCGTTTACCGCGGTTATTACGTTGACTTTGAGGCCAAGGAAACCAAGAATAAAAATACCTTTCCATTGAAGAATTTCCATCAGCACCAAATTGACCATTTGAGGATGTGTCAAAAACAAGGTGGCATCTGTTTTGTTATTATAAAATATGTAACCTTAAAACGCTATTTTGTAATGCCAGCAGATGATCTCTTCGAACACTGGGATGCGCAAAAACATGAGGGTGCCAAATCGATCCAATTGCAAGATATCATCGACTGTTCGATTGAAATCAAAGCTAATTACGATCCTACTCTACCCTATATTGATGCGGTACAACAATTAATAGAAAGTGGGAAGGAGAAACATGAATAATAAAAGTATATTCACCTTCAAAAATATTTTTAAATGGATTGCATCTATCCTTGCAGTTTTAATCGGAATATTTTTGTTTATCTTCGTATACTATGCCTTCAGCGCTCCAGCAGTCAGCCAGGAGAATCTCCAAAGCGGTGGTTCTTCAACCATTGTTGATTCATCTGGTAAGACGATTGCTTCACTAGGAGACAATAAGAGAAATTACGCAACAATCGACAAAGTTCCCCAAACAATGCAAGATGCTGTAGTTTCAATTGAAGATAAAAACTTCTACAACGAACCACTTGGAGTTGATCCAATCAGAATTGCTAAATCAGCCTTCAATAATGTTACTAAAGGAACGCTGCAAGGTGGTAGTACTTTAACGCAACAATTGATTAAGTTGACCGTCTTCTCGACTGATACCAAGGATCAAACCTTTAAACGTAAAATGCAAGAAGCTTGGCTGGCCATGCGTGTCAGTCAAAAATTCTCTAAGCAACAAATTTTGGAATTTTACATTAATAAGGTTTATCTAAATAATGGTATATACGGTATGGAAACCGGAGCTAAATATTACTATGGTAAGACCTTGAAACAACTGACCTTGCCAGAAATGGCACTTTTAGCGGGTCTGCCAAACGCGCCAAGTAATTACGATCCGTATACCCACCCTACTGAAGCAAAACAAAGACGTGACCTCGTTATTAGAGCTATGTATGATAACAATAAAATTACCAAAGCCCAAGCTGAGGAAGCTATCAATACGCCGATCAGCAGTGGGTTGCAACCCTATAAGAAAGTAAGCAACAGTAATAATAACAAACGTATTATTTCTGATCCTTACATCAAGGAAGCTATTACTGAAGTTAAGAAGAAAGGCTTTGATCCATATCGAGACAATTTAAAGATTACTGTCAATATGGATTACGATGCTCAAAGAAAACTTTACAACATCGTTAACTCTTCTAATTATGTTCAATTCCCTGATTCCAAGATGCAAGTTGGAGCTTCAATCGTCAACCCTAACAATGGTAAGGTCGTTGCCATGGTTGGTGGTCGTAACTTAGGCGATATTCAATTTGGTTTGAACCGAGCTGTTCAGACCGGCCGTAGCAATGGTTCAACTATGAAACCTATTTTGGACTACGCTCCAGCGATTGAATATCTTAACTGGTCAACGTTCCATCAAGTTGATGACTCTGAGTACACCTACCCTGGTACCGATATTCAGTTGAAAGACTGGGATGAACAATACGAAGGTGAAATGAGTATGAGAAAAGCGCTTGTTAACTCTCGTAATGTTCCCGCCATCAGGACTTTATCAGCGGTTGGCTTTACTCAAGCTAAGACATTTGCTAAGAAACTTGGCATTACCATCGGTAGCGACGAAGGATTATCAGCTGGTATCGGTAGTAAAGTTTCTTCACTTCAAGGAGCTTCTGCTTATGCAGCCTTCTCTAATGGTGGAACTTATTACAAACCATATTATGTTTCAAAAATCGAGACAGCTGATGGTTTAGTTCACAACTACAGCAAGTCTGGTACTGAAGCAATGAAAGATTCAACAGCTTACATGATCACCGATATGCTCAAGGGCGTGCCTGAATCATACGCTACTTACGCTAACATTTCGGGATTACATCAAGCTGGTAAGACTGGTACAACTAACTATTCTAATGAAGCTATTGCAACAAATGCTGCTTTAAGTGGTACGGCAATGGATTCATGGTATAACGGTTATACAAAGAATTACTCAATGAGTGTTTGGACGGGTTATGATTCACCAAACCAAAGTGGTATTTCATCAACCTACCAATCAGTTGCTGGTAAGATTTACAAAGCTGAAATGAGCTACTTGGCAAATCAAACTAACAGCAATCCTAACTGGAAGAAACCTAGTTCAGTTGTGTCTGCGATGATTAAAACTTCAAGTACAAGCACACCAATTGTAGCTTCTCCAAGTTCTAGTTCATCATCATACACAAGAGAATTATTCGTTAAGGGACACGCTCCATATGACCCTTATAAAGACTCTGATTACAGTACAAGCAGCGCTTCTAGCTCAAGCACTAACCAAGTAACAACTAGTCGTCCATCAAGTAGCAGTTCTGAATCTAGCGATGAGGAAAATGACACTACTTCCGATAGCAATAGTGAAACTGGTACTGGTTCAGATAAGGATAATTCAACTAACAGTAATTCCACGACATCTGATAATAATTCAACAACCAATAACAACAGTAATACCGGTTCAAACGACAGCAATGGCGGTACCACTTCAAATAACAATAATGGTAGTACTTCGACCGGTAACAACAATAGTAACGGCGGTGGTACAACTACTGGCGATTCTAACGGTGGTGGCACATCCACTGGTGGAACTGGTAACACTGGTAGTACAACTAATAGTGGTGCTACTACAAATAGCTCATCCACTGCTGAATAAAAAAAGTGGAACGGAACATGTTCAACTTTCGAGTATTAAGTTAAAAAAGTACCCTGTAATCCGATTTTGGATTACAGGGTACTTTTTATTTTTCTTCATTTTCTTTATTTAAACGATCACAGTCTAAAATCAATTGGTTGGTTTCTTTAGCTGGATCAGTCTTCATCGAATACTTTCGACCATATTCAATCATCGTATGGTGTGCTCGGTGTAACTCTTCAGGTTCCATGACACCGACAATCTTTTTTTCAACTTGGACTGGATTAGACTTAGCATCAACGAAATGAAGTCGTTTGGAAATGGCTGATACATGTGTATCAACCGCAAAAGTTGGCTGACCGAAAACATCGCTTAAAACAACATTAGCCGTTTTTCGCCCTGCTCCTGGTAACTTCATAATCCCGGCCCGATTTTCTGGCACCACATCGTTCATCTCTTCATGGACAATTCTGGCCGTCTCAATGATGTTTTTAGCTTTGTTATGAAACAGACCGACACTCTTGATAATTTGTTCAACATCCGAAATATCGGCATTCATCAAGTCTTTTGGTTCAGGATATTTTCCAAACAAAACCGGAGTGACCTTATTAACTGAAACATCAGTTGCTTGAGCACTCAAAATAACTGATACCAAATATTGAAATGGTGTTCTGGGATCAAGGGATGGACCAACTGGTCCGACATCTTCTTCCATCTGGTGAATTGCCCAGACAATTTGATCATCTTTTAACATATTAATATCCCAGCTTCTTTCGACGTTCTTGTAATTGTTCCGCTGACTTAATATTACTCTTTTCCCAACTAATTAGGATTCGATCCATATATTTCAATGAATATGCTTGATTCAAAACAGCTTCACGCAATGACAAATCAATTAAATCAATACTGTAATGATCGTCATCAATCCACTGATGAATCTGTTCCTGTTCAATTGGTGACAATGGCCGCCCAAATTCAACTTCAACTTTTTTGAACAACTCTTCCGTATCAGACATCAATTTGTCCTTTTGGTTGGATTGTCTCTCCTGACTCAACAAGTTTTTAATACGATGAAAGATTGGTGTCAAAGAATAAATGTCACGTTGTTGATGATGATCCATGACCGTCTTCAATTCAATGATACCAAGTTTGATCATGCCCTGAATAACCGCATAAATACTTGTCTCATCCATACCGGTATCATTGGCTAAGTCCTTGGCCATAGGGAAAGTATTTCCTTGTTGGGCGTACATAGACAAAGCCAAATAGACTACCAAATCTTTTTCAGTCATACCTAATTTGTGGTAGTTTTTCAAAACTAAATTGTTGATATTAGTGCTGCCACTGTCGACAAAACTATTAAATAATTCATCGTTCATATTATTTACTCCAGTGAATAAAAAAAGCCCGAGAACACAATTAATCTCGACTTTTTTTAAGAAAATTTTATTATGCCGCCTCCGGTTGACAGCAATTTTCACTGCTATGGGGACCGGCGCGAGCCAAGGTCTCGCACCTCGATTTTGAACTTCGCAAAATACGCGAATTTCAAAATTCGTCCAGTGTTGTAAGAGCTAAAGCTCTAATAACACCTCCATTGCAGGTGAAATTGCTGTCAACCTCCGGCTAGGGTATTTATAACGCTAGGTTTTGAATTTCTAATAATCATAATTGAATGACTATTTATTCGATCTATATAATATTTAGAATTTGCTGCAACCGGCAAAAGAGTCGGAGGAGCTGAAAGGTATTAACATGCAGTGAAAGTGGCGTTATTGCTTTAGCAATTACACCACCGGGCGAGTTTGGATACTTGCGGTTTTTGCAAGCATTCAAACCGAGGTTCGAGACCGCACTTTGGCTCGGACCGGTCCGCACAGCAGGTTAATACCTTTCAGCTCTGGAGACGGAAAACCTAAATATTATTGATAATTTGTAAACTCTTCCCTGTTCTAAAATCAATCAAGTTATACCCGATACTGCCATTCTTCTTTTGGAATGCTACTTCCCAAGTTGGCTTATTTTTATATAAACCAAGATTGATGTGGAGAATCTTTTTAGCACCATAGTTAGAAGCAACGGTATCAACAACTGTTTGACGAACAGGAGCGTTGTTTTTATTGAAAATTTCTGTTTTACCACTTTTGGCATTGATGATAATATAGCGATACTTTTGGCCTTTAGTTAAACCGCCTACGGAATAGTATTGCTTTTCTCGCGTATAGTTACCGAAATAATCTGGTTGAATGATACCCGCTTTTTCTTTAGCAATGTCATTAGCTTGCGACTTTGCACTCGAATATGGTGCAAAAGAAAGATTCAAATAGGTTAACGCTGAGACCACTGCTAATGCAATCAGAGATAAAGTCAATAAGATTTTTGTACTTCTATTCATAATACGTCCTTTTTTAAATAACAAAGATATTAATAACGAGTAGTGCCGATTAAGTATGCAAACTCTTCCACCCATTGATGAGAAATTTCTATTCATTCATAAAAAATAAATTAGTTGGAAGAGCTGAGAGTATTCATATGCAGCGAAAGTGGCGTTATTGCTTTAGCAATTACACCACCGGGCGTATTGGAGACCTGCTGGTTTTGCAGGGCTTCAATCGAGGTCCGAGACCGTTCTTTGGCTCGGGCCGCACCGCGTAGCAGATAAATACTCTCAGCTCTGGAAACGGCACATCAACAAACACTACACGTTACATTCTAGCAATATTTTACCTAATTCAGAAATTCATTTATATCTTTCTTAATTAAATCCATATCCTCGTTGATTATTGGTAAACCCTTTGGCAATGAATCTAAAATCATTTTACCGTAGCTCTTCGTCAAAATTCGATTATCTAACAATAGAATGACACCACGATCTGTCGGTGTTCGAATCAATCTACCTAATCCTTGACGCAATTGTAAAATGGCGTTTGGCAAAGAGTCCACTTTAAAGACGTTCATATCTTGTTGCTTAAGAATGTCCTGTTTAATCTTCACATCTGGTTGTTCAGGAGATTCGAATGGAATTCTTGTTACAATCAAAATTTCGAGAACTTTCTTAGGAAAATCGACACCCTCCCAGAAGGAATTAGCACCTAATAGCACGGAACGTTGACCAATAGCAAAACGCTTCTTGATTTTCTCATTCGAGCCAGTTACGCCTTGAGCCAAAATTTCCCACTTCTCTTTGACATCAGTACCCATTAAACGCTCGTAGACTTTGCTCAACGTGTTCAATGAGTTGAATAGAATCATTGTTTGATGATCGAGATTATCTAGCACATCAACGATATAACTTGTCACCATGTCAAAGTAAGCATCGCTTGAAAGTGATTGAATATCTGGTAAGTCAGCAGGCAAGTAAATCTTACTATTCTTCGAAATACTATTGGTATCAGGCAGAATCACCATTTGATTAATCTGATTTTGATTGAGCTGTGTATCCAAGATGAAGTGTGAGAAATCCTTTTGAACGGTAATAGCCGCCCCAATCGCAAAAATTTGACTGAATCGATCAGTTGTTTCCGCAATTAAATCGTGAATATCATACTGTCTCCAGCTGATTTTCAACGTCTTAGGATCATAGTAGTCACGCATATCCAGTTGGACACCAAATTTATTATCATCACCTTGAAGTGCTTGCAATAATTCATCCAAGTTCTTCAAAACAGTTTCCAACTTACTATTCTCAATCGTCAAATTAGAAATAACCTTTGATAACTCAACCGAAATAAAGTTCTTTTGGAAATTATATTGGTCGAATAATGTCTCGACACGGTTAGAAATCAATGATAATTCCACAATCAAATCTGACAATAATTCAATCATTTCAGAATTTTTCTTACCGAATTCATTACTGCTATCGAGAATTGAAACAAAGTTCTCACGATCTTTGAATCGAACCTTGTTACGAACGTAGTTGCCAAATATATTGTATTCAAGGCGTTCCATTAATTCGTCAACCGCTTGGAAATGAGTCTCCATATTTTGAAGATCTTGATAATTCCAAAGTTGAGTTGTCACCTCAGTAAAGGCATAACGCAATGTAACTCGATTTTGGTACAAAATATCGCTGATTTTCTTGACGTATTCATTCATCTGCAAGAAATCAATTGTTGGTGAACTAGCATCCCGCAAGCCACCAGCAAAGTGATTAGCTTCGTCAATAACTAAATAAGAATTTCCACCCCAGAATTGACTATCCAAATGACGTGCTAAGAATGCTTGATTAGTAACTAGAATTTTTGATTCTAAATAACGATTCTGTTGATACATCCAGAAATCATCATTGCTAAAAATCGTATTTTCCTTCGGTTCACCGCGATGACGAATAATACTGAACAGCGGACTGTTGTAGTTAGTTAAATGTAACTCGCTCAAGTCACCTGTTGTTGTCATTGTTAGCCAGACGATAATTTTCATCTTCAAAATAGCAGTGTGACTGTGCAAACGATAATTATCCAGTGCTTCAAAAAATCTGTCTAGGTCGATAAAGTTATAGCTACTTTTGACAATTTCAGCGTGGTAATTATTATTCGTTACTTGATTCAACAATGGAATCGATTGCTCAAGAATTTGTTGCTGCAAGACTTTGGTAGTTGTTGCGACAACTAACTTCTGGTCATTATTGACCAAATAAGACAATGGCAATAAGTAACCCAAAGTCTTACCAGCACCAGTCGGCGCTTCAATCAAATTCCATTTTTTTACTTTGTCACGGTGTTGGCTTGTCTTGTAAATGTTATCCATCAATTTGGATTGATTAACTCGATAATCCAAAACGCCGTCTAATAATTCTTTTTTGGCTTCACGGGTTAAAGGATATTTAGTCGAGTGATCAATCTGTTCACTGACGTGATAATCCTTTTTGCGTAAGATCAAGCCATTTTTTTCAAACAGATAAGCTGGCAAAACTTCTGTCCGAGCTGTCTGTTCCCGTTCTTCCAAAATAGTTTTAAAAACTAAATTAGTTTCACGGATTGTATTCTTACCAAACTTAGTTAACATTCGTAACGTTTCCAACGGCAATTGTTGAATCCGTTTCAAAATGATTAAAAATAACTCAGCAGTTACGTGGGCATCACTGTTGGCACTGTGCGGATTCTTATGTTCAATGCTTAAATAATGCGTTAAATCTTGTAACTTATAACTGCTGATTGTTGGGAAAAGAATCTGCGCTAATTCAACAGTATCGATAGCTTTGATATTCAGTTGATTCATTCCGATACGTTTAAGTTCACGATTTAAAAAGGTCAAATCAAAATTCACGTTATGTGCAATAAAAACTCGATTTTTTAAAAGTTTAAAAATATCAGGTGCAACTTCTTCAAATGTTGGTGAATCCTTAACATCGTCATCACTCAAGCCGGTTAAAGCTGTGATGCGACCAGGAATTGGTACCTTGGGATTGATCTTTTGATCATAAATATGTGTAATTTCACCATCTTCGATAAGGGCACAGCCGAATTGAATTATACGCCCGTTGTCGTGCCAATTAGAATTGGTCGTCTCTAAATCAACAACAGCGTAAGAATTTTTCAAATCATTCACCTCTCATCTTTTGTTGTCCTAAAGGCTGACAGCTTCGTTAGTCTTCAAGAAATAAAGATATTTACCCTTTACGGGTTGATTTTTAATGGCAGAGATTGCCTCTGCATATAAATTGACTTGTCCAGAATATTTCGAAATTAATTCCGAATGATTTTCAGCTGTGACATGATCTGTCTTATAGTCAAAAATTGTTATTCCGCTGTCCAATTCAATCACACCATCAATAATACCATGAACTAATATTTTATCGTTAGTGGAATAGTCTTTGATGTCGGTTTTGAACAACTTTTCGGCTGGCATCAAGATTGAACATGGAAATTCTCGACTAACACGCTCATGATTTTGGACAATTAACTGTCCTAAGTCACTCTGATAAAAGTCAGCTAAACTTTGACGGTCAATCTTTTCAGCCAATTCGTCAGTCAATAATTTTTGATTGACCAAATCTTGAATCAATTCGTCAAAGTCTTCAATTGTTGGAGTTTTTTCAATAGAAATCTTTTGTAGGACTAAGTGAGTTGCACTACCTACCTCAGCGTTAGTGACTTTCTTTGATTTGGTCAAAAATTGTGGCTTATCGAATGAACCAAGATTGTAACGAGAACGGTCTTCAAGCAAATCTTCGGCCATGTTCTCATCATCTGGATCTGCGAATAATCCTTTGATTTCAGAAACAGATTGATATGCGGTTGTCTCAACTGATTCTTGATATGGATATTTGAAATCTAAAATACCAGCGACTGACTTTTTGAAGGTTTCATTGATTGGTTCTGGAGCAGCCTTAGGAATAATGATTTCTTTAGCTTGGTTAGTTGTCGAAGCAACGGGGATAACGTTAAATCGTAGCTTAATAGCTTCGTCGTAATATTCCTCAGTATCAACGCCATTCAAAGTACTCATCCCAACTAAATTTTGAAAACTATTAGCACCTAGTCTAGCTGAAGCATTGAGTCGTCCGCCAGTTGAAGGTTTATCAAATGCTTGGAATAACTTGGATTCATCTTTCGCAAATCCAAACATGATCAATTTTTGCTTAGCACGTGTTAAAGCAACATACAAAAGACGCATTTCCTCAGAAACTGTTGAGATCTTCTTTTGATTACTAATCACACCACGTTGCATAGTCCGATATTGTAAACGTGTCTCATTATCAGCTAAGGTGATTCCAATACCCTTTTGAGCATCAAAGACGGTATTGGAGTTAACATCCATCATATTGAAGTTCTTACTCATATCCAAATACATGACGATTGGAAATTCCAATCCTTTGGAACCGTGGACTGTCATAACTTTGACGGTATCATCATTGGCTTCAATACTATTTGGTTGTGCTAAATCTTTATCGAGATCTTGCATGCGTTGAATAAAGCTGATGAATTGGTGCAATCCTTTGAAGTTATTTTCTTCATAAGCATTAGCACGTTGATACAGAGCGTGTAAATTGGCAGCACGTTGTTTTCCACCAGGCATCCCTGAAACGTATTCCAACAGACCAGTTTCTTGATAAATTTTCCAAATCAAGCGAGCAATACTGTTCTTATTGGCAAAGTCACGATAACTTTCTAACTGCAACAAGAATGATTTCAATTTATTTTGAATATGGTTATTGGCATCTTCTTGGTTCAAATACTTCTGAATGGCTGTGTAATACATATTTCGCTTGTCGATCAAGCGAATTTCAGCTAATTCTTCTTCATTTAAACCAACAATTGGTGAACGCAAAACAGCTACCAATGGGATGTCTTGATACGGATTATCAACAATGTTAAGCATTGCCATCATGATTTGCAATTCAGTCGTTTGGAAATAGTTTTGAGCATCAGTCACCATTACTGGCACATTAACCTTCGAGAAATAAGACACAATATCAGTGTTGTTATCACGAGTTCGAGCCAAAATCGCAATATCTGAATATTTCAAAGGACGAATCTTCTCAGCTTCAGTATCTTTATCCATCTTACTATCGTATATTTCAAAACCACTGCCAACCAAAGATTGAATCTTAGCTGCAGCTGCACTGATCAATGTTTGACGTTTACTGATTTCGGCTTGATTACTGAGACTTTCCTCGTTCAATTCATCAGTTGGCTCTTCACTATCATCTTCGTCATCAGGTGCTAAATAAATGTTAAATTCATTTTCAGTGTCAACTGAGTCAGGAAAACTAGTTCCGGTAACTAACTTAGCTTTTTCATCGTAGTCAATATCCCCAATTTGCTTATCAAAGATACGAGTGAAAATTTGATTGACAAAGTCATCAACTGCTTTAGAAGAACGGAAGTTTTTGGATAATTGAACTAATTCAGCATCATTGTCGTCCCTTTGGAAACGGTCGTATTTTTCTGTGAATAGTCTAGGGGCAGCTTGACGGAAACCGTAGATTGACTGCTTGATATCGCCAACCATGAAGCGGTGATTGCTGTCACATGACAATAAATCAACAATTCGATCCTGCATTTCATTAACATCTTGATATTCATCAATCATTAATTCATTAAATTTATTTTGATAGAACTCTTGCGCAATCTTACGACCATCCACGGCACCGTTAAGAATATCAACGGCTTTATGTTCCAAATCGTTGAAATCTAGTACATGACTGTTGGTCTTTAAATCATCGAATTTCTTGATAAAGCGACGTTCCACTTCGACTAATTTATTAATTAAGGCTTCAGCGTCACGTAAAGACTGATTTATTTCATCTTCAGACCGCACAAAATAATCATCAACTAGCGTTTTACGACGTGTGGTGAAGTTTGAAGCCATTTTTCCCGCAGCCTTCATCAGGGTATCATCTTTACCCTCTTTGTCAGCCTTGCCCACTTTATCCTTCTTAGCATCAATCTTGAAAGTCATCAATTCTTCACGTAACTCTTGATAAGACATCTGTGACATTGACTCTTCCAGATGACCGATTTTTTCATCACGTTCTCTTAAAACGGGCATATATGAGTTTGCTAATTCATCACTACCAACAAAATCCACGGTCTCACGGTTATACTGACGTAAATCTTCTAGTCTCTGTTTGATTTGTGGCAAGAACTCCTGCTTATAAAAGTCTGTTTCAACAAAGCTATCTTTAAATTGGTAAGGTGTCACCAGATTATCCAACCAAGTATCAGTATCACGGTTAGTAATCGCAAAATTATAAGTTTTAAAGATAACGTCTTTCAAGCCATCATCGGAACGGTCATTAGTAAAGTTATTCGTTAAGTCGATAAAATCGGCATCATCTTTACTGTAATATTCGTCACGAATCAAGTCATAGGCTTGTTCTTGAATAATCGATTTTTCGGTATCATCACTCAATAAGCGGAAATTTGGATCCAAATCAATGACGTAGTAAAACTTCTTGATAACACTCAAACAAAATGCGTGAATCGTACTGATATTAGCCATCGGCACATGATAAATTTGTTTCTGTAAGTGATGTTTAACTGCAGAATCATCAGTCTTATTAACTTCTTTTTTCAGAGCACGTAAGAGTTTTTCTTTCATCTCTTGGGCTGCAGCTTCGGTAAAAGTCACTACAAGTAAATGTTCAATGTCTTCTGGCTGATGATTTTTGTCACCAATTAGTTCACGCAAGATACGTTCGATTAAGATTGTCGTTTTACCAGAACCAGCCGCAGCTGAAACTAAAACATCATGTCCACGATGTTCAATCGCTTTTTTTTGATCATCAGTCCATTTAG
Source organism: Companilactobacillus muriivasis (assembly GCF_036246245.1). Lineage (NCBI taxonomy): Bacteria > Bacillati > Bacillota > Bacilli > Lactobacillales > Lactobacillaceae > Companilactobacillus > Companilactobacillus muriivasis. The sequence goes on along the minus strand of NZ_BTTQ01000001.1, from coordinate 448,211 downwards.
GCATTATCTTCCTCCTCTAAAACTTCACCGATTTTATCTAAGACGTCTTCCTTGTTGTAATTAATGATGTCGTGATATTCATTTTCAGGCAACATCGCATCAAACTCAAAAATTGGTCGATAGTCACTGTATTGCAAAGCTGTCTTTTTAGCGTAGCGATATGGATTCAATTGCAATTTTCCAGAATAAATCTTTTCACCAGCATTTTTAATCAAATGACGGTTGTAATTGAGAATCTTAAATAAATCGTCGTCAGTAATAACTTCTTTTTTGCTAAATCCAACGACTGGCGACTTATCAGATCTCTTAGTATTTTTATTTCTAGCTTCCAAATCAAAATTATCTAGTAATTCTTCATCATTGAGTAGAATCCCTTGCAACTTGAATTTACTCAAAATTTGTTGCTGCAATGGAGTACCGGTTTTCTTCAATGGAATAAATGGATTAACGATGTGCTCGTATAAAGCCCCGCCAATTTTGATGTCCTTGTTACCATCTTTGAAACGGTCCAAGTTTTCGCTAACACTCTGGATATATGTTGGCATTTGCATCGTAATTCCATCAAGAAATTGTGAGTAATCAAATTTTCGATCACTAGATTTGTAGTCAATGATTGCTAAATATGAACGGTCGTCAAGTTCCATTTCATCAATTCGGTCGATTTTTCCACGAACATAAATCTCATGTCCATCAGGCAAGTGATAAACCATATATGGTAAATCCTCTTCATTATTCAAACGCCCAAAGGTAACTTCAGAACGCTTAGGAACAAACTTATTCCGTTTATACTGCAATTTCATATTCTTAACCAATTGCACCAAGGTACTCTGCAACTTACTAGAAATATAAAGCATCCGGTCAGATGACTTAAAAATTTTGTTTTCTGGCAATTCAGCTTGCTCAGCAAATAAATTGCCGACAAGAGCTGTGATTTCGGTATCTTCAAAGTCTACTAGGTTCTTCCCCGTCTTATTCAAATACTTAACTAGTGCATCCAAAACAGCATGGAAAATTGATCCTGTTTGAGCTGGAGTGATTTCGAATAATTGACGCGGATATAAACGCAACCCATATTTCAAGAAATACTCATATTCGTTCATATAGAATGTTTCCAACTGTGAAATCGAAACTTGAATCTTGTCACCATACAAGGCACTTACGGTTTCAGGGGTCAGAGCACTAGGCTCATTTTTGTACGCTAATGAACTCAAGGCAAAATCGGCGACTTCTGGTTCACGTTGTGTTAATTGATTTTTGACAAAGTTCCAAGCATTCGGCACGTCAACTCGTTTATCCAAAGCGGCACGTGATACACGAATCAAATAATTCAATGTCGATGCTTTGGAACCGATATATTCTAGGACATGACTATAATCAGCTTCCACAATTTCGGGATTTGCCAATTTATCTTCAATCGTCAAATCAAAATGTTGTTGAATGCGTTTAACATAACTCGATAGATCCTGCTGTTTACTATCTTCCGACAAGTTTGGATACGTGAAAATCAAACGCGTTGAACTAGTTGTAAACGTAATGTCATGCAAGAATGGTTCCGAATTATTGACGACTTCATCAGAATCTTTCAAGAACTTACCATCGGTTAAATTCTCATTTAAGAAACCACGTTCATCATCGGTTACCAAATTATTGGAAACGGTCGAACCGGGCATGTTGCTCGTTGTACTACCTAGAATAAATGTAACTTTTCGATTATCTGGTTGAATCATCCCTATTTCAGAGATACTGACAGCATCCAAGGTTGATGGAACTTGTGAATATGTGGCGCTTTCAAAGGCAGCATCCAAAATACTGATGAAATCTTTAGAATCGAATGTCTTCTCACCAAAGACTGATACGTATTCATCAAGAATTTGATTGAATAAATTGACAATTTGAACTGGTTGATCGGCCAAAGTGAGATTTTTCTCTTCGGTGGCCTGTTGTTGCCACTTTAATAGCTCCGTGAAAACACCGTTTTTATTTAAAAATTCATAGAGAGCGGCAGCACTAGTAGTTGAATCGGCTGGATCATCTAAAAATTTGGTCAATTGTTTAGCGATATTTTTAATAAATGCCTTGATAACGTTAATTTGTTTAAATTCATTCAAACGCACTGAATCAGTCTTTGAATCTAATTTAACAGTTGGACTAAAGGTATCACCCATCCAATTACGCTTGGTAATTCCGTTCGCCAAAGCATAGTTTTCAGTTAAATCGACTGCCTGACGGAATCCTTCAATGTCATTAGTGTATTCTTCGGGAATTAACAATTCCGTCCGCAAGAGACTGATTACGTCATCTTCTTGCATCCCGCGGTCGTGAATTGCAAATAAGAGATCCAACAAACGTTTGAAGGGATGGTTAGCCATTTTCTTTTGTAAATCAATGAAGTATGGCACTTCATTATTTTCCATAAACGACTCAATAAAGGAACCATATTCAGACAGATTACGGGCTACAATCAAAAAATCTTTATAACGATAATCTTGGCGGGCCACTAATCGTCTGATATACGAACTAATGGCTGATACTTCAGTCTGCTTATCGGTTGCTTTCCAAATCTGAATTGAATTCTTGTTATCCAGCGTACTAGGCTTAATCGTACCTACTCCACTAGATTGAATCCAATAATCTTCCAATTTAGCTAAATCTTGGTTAATACGTAAATCTTTGGCAAAAATACTGTGTGTTTCCATACGTTGATTGTGAGCAAATTCAGTTAATTGCTGATACGTACGTACTGGACGCATGAAAAACTCTGAATCATCTTCGTCATTGATAGCTTTGTCGGTGAGCACCAATGAAACATTGAGATTATGACTATTAATAGCCATCGTTTCAACCAAATTAAGTTCAGCGGCTGTAAACGTTGAGAATCCCTCAATATAAAAATGATAATGTGATGTATCAAGTCGTTGATTGAGAAAATCTGCTAAAGCTTCTAATTGAAAATCATTTGTTTTATAACCTTGAATTTTTTGTAAGTATTCACTGTAAATTAAGTTAAGTTCAGCAATTTTGTCAGCGAAGACATCTGTCTGGTTTTGAGCCAATACAGAGCCGATATCATCTGGTTGAACTTGACCATTCAAAAATTCGTCGAATTGGGAAATCATCTGGTCGATAAAACCAGGTTTATCGATCATGTGTTTAAAAATCTTCAAGTCCTTTTGATGTGCTTGAACAATTTCTTTTAGTAACATGGCTGATTTAGTTTGCGTTAAGGTTTCTAAATTATAATCACTACTGTCACGCAAAAAATACCAAGCCAAACGTGAGAAGGAGAAAGTTTGAACATTGTTTGTCGCAACAATCTTCCCGTCTCCTTGATCAAATGATTTGAGAATATTTATTTCGGATTCAAATTTAATATGATTGGGAACAAGAAAGAAAAATTGTCCCTGAGGATCTTTTTGGAAATCTTCTTGAAACAATTCCATCATCTTTTGATGGTGGTCATATTGATTTTTACCAAGTACAAAATTTAATGTCATTTTTAATCACCCGCAAAAATTTTATCATAGTTAATTGTAAGAAAGTGGAAATCATTGGAATAGATGTATAAAATAAAGACTTAGAGAATATGAGGTGAGCATGTGCTTAAAGGAATAGGTAAAAGTCATGGAAAAACGATTATTATGGGAGAACATGCGGTAGTTTACGGCTACCCCGCCTTCGCAATTCCCCTTTTGAGTACCCCCGTGATTGTTAAAATAAAACAAAGTCAAGCAAATTTTCTAACTTCAAAGTACTATGCCGGAAAAATTGACAAAATCCCTGACTCATTATCAGGCGTTAAATATTTAATTGATTTATTAGATAAGCGCTTAAATCAAGAACATATCAAGTACACCATCAGTATTGACAGTGGTTTGCCAATCGAGCGTGGTATGGGTTCATCAGCTGCCATTGCGGCCGCAATTACTCGTGCATTCTTTGACTGTTTCAATCAGCCACTGGATCACCAGCTATTATTAGATTACGTCAACAAGTCGGAAACTATCACACATGGTAAAGCAAGTGGCTTAGATGCTTTAACTGTTAGTTCTGAAGATCCAATTAAATTTGGTAAAGACGTTGCTCCCAAACACTTTAATTTCAATTCTGATGGTTTTATCGTGATTGCTGATTCAGGCGTCAAGGGTAAAACTAAAGAGACTGTCGCTGATGTCAGAAAAATGTATGAAGCTGATCAAAAAAAGACTGGTGCCTACTTACAACAATTAGGTGACTACGCGACATCTGCCAGTGAATATTTAACAACTGGACATCTCAAGCAATTAGGATTGGTTTTTTCTTTAGCCAATGAAATTTTGACTAAATTAAATCTTGCCATTCCTAAAACTGACAAATTAATCGAAGCTGCTAACAGTGCTGGTTCCCTAGGTAGTAAAATCACTGGTGGTGGCCGTGGTGGCTGTATTATCTGTCTAGCTAGAAATTTGAAAAATGCTCAGATGATTCAAAAAGCTTTGGTTAAAGCTGGAGCCGAACAAACTTGGATTCAGCCACTATCAATTTATGGGGAGGACTCAGACGTTGACTAGAACAGCTCGAGCCTATACAAATATTGCTTTGATCAAATATTGGGGTAAGAAAAATAAACAATTGAAGTTACCCTATACAAACAGTTTATCCTTAACACTTGATCGGTTCTATACCGAAACTAAAGCAACGATTATCGATTCTGACAAAGATGTTGTTTACCTAAACAATCAATTGCTCGATGATACGCAGAACAAACGAATTCTCAATTACTTAGAAACAGTTCGAAATTTCTACTCTTTTACGGAACACTTTCAAATAGACTCAGTTAATCACGTTCCAACTTCCGCTGGATTCGCTTCATCAGCTTCAGGTTTTGCGGCACTTGCAGCAGCCATCAATGAGACCAAACAACTCGACTTAAATCGCCAAGAGTTATCAATCTTAGCTCGTAACGGTTCTGGATCGGCTAGTCGTTCCATCTATGGTGGGTTTGTCGAATGGCAAGCGGGACATGACAATGAGTCTTCTTTTGCTGTGCCAATTGACGAAACGCCAGAGATTGATTTAGCTTTATTGTCGGTAGTGATAAATAAGCATAGTAAGAAAATTTCTTCGACTGTGGGGATGGAAAATAGCGTAAAAAGCTCCCCTTTTTATCCAAATTGGGTTACACTGGTGTCTTCAGAGATAAAAGAAATTAAGCAAGCAATTGCCCAAAAAGATCTTCAAAAAATTGGTGAAATTTCGGAACACAATGCGATGAGTATGCATGCTCTGACACTTTCTGCCGATCCTTCGTTCACATATTTTGCACCGGAAACTATTCGGATTATTCAACTAATTCAGGAATTACGTCGAAAAGGTTTGTTTGCGTATGCTACAATTGATGCCGGTCCAAATGTTAAAATTATATGTACGAAAGAATCGCTTCCTAAGGTTCAGACATACATCGAACAACAATTATCAGATGTCACAACCGTTGTGGCCAACATTGGTCCTGGTATCCAATACATCTGATACAAATTGAAAGGTATGATATTTTTGTCTACAGGAAAAGCACCTGGAAAATTATATTTGGCTGGAGAGTATGCTGTTGTTGAAACGGGCTTCCCTGCTGTCCTAACTTCAGTTAACAAGTACGTTACCGTGACAGTAAACAAGTCTCAAAATGGTGGTACTATCCAATCCAAAAACTTAAATAAGGAATTGATCCACTGGAACCGTCAAGGTACGGAACTAGTCTTCGACGATTCAGAAAGTCAATTGCAATATATTTTGGCAGCTATCAAGTTCGTTGAAAAGTATGCACTTGAAAGTGGTAGTAAATTAAGTTATTACGACCTACTTGTAACAAGCGAACTTGATTCTGAAGATGGTAAAAAATATGGTTTAGGCTCTTCAGCCGCTGTAACTGTTGCCGTAGTTAAAACTTTAGGTGATTTTTATCACTTAGGTCTTACAGCAATGGATATTTACAAAATCTCAGCTATCTCCCACTTGTCAGTTCAAGGTAATGGTAGCTTAGGCGATATTGCTGCAAGTGCCTTTGGTGGCATCGTAGCTTACTATTCACCTGACCGTAACTGGATTTTCAATATGATTAGAAATCACAGTATTACTGAGATTTTGACTCTTGATTGGCCTCAATTACAAATCAGTAGTCTTGAATTGCCAGACGACTTGGAATTAACCGTTGGTTGGACTGGTTCTCCAGCTTCAACTTCAATCCTAGTTGACCGGATTGCCTTAACAAAGGCACAAAAGGTCGAAAAGTATCAAAACTTCTTAAGTGCTAGTCGTCAAAGTGTTGAGAATTTAATCAACGGCTTTAAGACTAACAATGCGACATTAATTAAAGAAATGTTCAGCAAGTATCGTGAACTATTGAAAGATCTTGCTGAATTTAGTGATGTTCATATTGAGACAGAACTCTTAACGAAGCTCTGTGATATTGCCGAGAATCTTGGTGGTTCAGCTAAGACTTCTGGTGCCGGTGGCGGTGACTGTGGAATTGTTTTGAGTGACAAAAAACTTGATGTTGCTGAACTTAAAAAAGAATGGCAAGCAGTCGGCATCACCCCATTAACTCTAAAAATCGGAGACACAATCGCTCATGCCTAAACAGGATGCACAAATGCAACGTAAGGTTGAACATCTTTTCTTAGCGGAAAAGTTTTTTACTGACGAATCATTTGCTGATTTTGACAGCGTTCGACTATTGCACGATGCTTTACCTGAATTACGTCTACAGGATATTGACTTATCGACTAATTTTCTCGGTAGCAAGATGGCTCTACCAATCTATTTCAATGCAATAACCGGTGGTTCTCGTCAATCAGCTCAATTTAATGAAGAATTGTCACAATTAGCTCATACGCTGTCTATTCCTGTTTCCAGTGGCTCAATGGGCGTTTATTTGCGTCTACCAGCGGAAACTAAGGCCTCATTTACAACTCTTCGGGAAAATAATCCGGACGGCTTTGTCATGGCTAATGTATCCGCCAAAGCTAATGCCACTCAGGCTCAAGAAGCAATTGATTTGTTAAAAGCTAATGCTTTGCAGATTCATCTAAATGTTTTGCAAGAGTTGGCTATGCCTGAAGGTGATCAGGAATTCTTTTGGTTAGATAATATTAAAGATATCGTCAGTCATGTGTCAGTTCCTGTGATTGTTAAAGAAGTTGGCTTTGGCCTCTCTCAAAAGAACTTAGCTCAATTATATCGAGCTGGCGTGCGCAATGTTGATATCTCCGGTTTCGGCGGTACCGACTTTGCTCAAATCGAGAGTGCCAGAAATCATGAATTAGATTTAACTTATCTTGACCGTTTTTCTTTATCCACGGTTGAATCACTTTTGGAATCTCTTCCCTATCAAAATAAGATGACCATTTTCGCTTCTGGAGGCGTTAGAACACCAATGGATGTTATCAAGGCGATTCGGATGGGTGCTAGCGCTGTAGGGATGTCAGGCTTAGTCCTCCACCATCTACAGAAGTATTCTCTCAGTGAAACGGAAATCTTCTTCGAAGAATTTACTAAGCAATTACGTTTGATTATGGCCGCAATCGGTGCTAAATCTATTGCAGATATAAAAAAAGCTCCCATCGTATTCGATGAGAACTTAGTAAATTATATGAAACAACGAAATATTAAATTCTAACGTCTAAGCCCTTTGGGATAGACGTTTTTTATTTGTTGATTACTGTAACGACCCCAACTGAATAGTTTACCTTGATATGATAAACCAATCCATTTGTTGTCAAAATCGGGTTTCGAATCTAAAATAACTGACTCACCATGCAAATATTTTTCAAATTGCTCTTGAGTCAATTCATAAACTGTCTTCAATTCCTCAGGTTTGAGTGCTAATATCCACGCGATATCAGGCTCAAACCTATTTTTTTTGAATTCACCTAGCTTTAGACCATTTCTCAAAATATGTAATCCTTTGAATCGATTATCCAAACTAGCTGCTTGATACAAGAAATCACTGATTTTGAGCCAACTTGTTTGTGCTAACCCATTGAGGTTAGTTTTGGCAAATTGCTGAACAAACTTGAAATCATCTTTCTTGAGACCGTCATTGATTTGGCGTTCCTTTGGTTCAACAGTTTCGCCATCTTTAACTAGCTTACACATGAAGTGTCCTTCACCGTTGAATTGATCAGGAAACATACGTAAAGCTTTTTTTAATTCAGGATTGTCCTTTGCCCACTCAGGACGTCCATCTTCCATACCAGGATATTTTTTAACTTCAGCCAAATGCATATCAGGATACTTGTCCAAGAACCAAGCCACATTTTGTTCGTTCTCTTCAGGTGAGAAAGTACATGTTGAGTAAACTAACGTTCCACCTTGGTTCAACAATTTATAAGCTGAATCCAAAATATGTTGCTGACGATTGGCACATTGTTCAACGTAATCTAGTGACCAATATTTAACTGATTCAGGATCCTTACGAAACATACCTTCACCAGAGCATGGAGCATCAACTAAAATTTTGTCAAAGAAGTCATCAAACTTTTTTTCAAAGTCTTTGGGTGAATTATTAGTTACAACTGTATTTGTAATACCCATTCTTTCGATGTTAGAAGACAACACCTTGGCACGCTTAGCATTTATCTCATTGCTGACCAAAAGTCCCTGAGAAGCCATTTTTGAGGCAATATAAGTAGTTTTACTACCAGGAGCCGCACAGAGATCCAAAATTTTCTCATTTTCTTGAGGATCAACGATTTCTGTAACATACATGGCACTAGGTTCTTGACTGTAAACATAACCAGATAAATGATCAATCGAATTACCGTCAATATCACCAAAATAACCAATATTGCTGTATTCCAATGATTTATCTAAGGAATATGAAACATTTTGATAGTTAGCCTTGAGGGGATTTAGACGAAAAGCTTCTTGACTATCTTCTTGAATAGCCGCAAAAAGCTTTTCAGCTCGCTCTCCCATTAAATTACGATATTTTTCTTTAAAGTCATTACTCAAATCGACTTTCATTAAACTACTCACTCCGTTTTACAAAGAATATTTGCGACACTCCAACTAAGATGGTAATCAAAATTGCGACTGTCATGAACAAATTAAATGTACCATGGCTGATAATAACGATTCGCCAATTGACGAATGCAAAGCCGGCAGCGAATGGCAACAAAGTATAGATCAGATAGCGAATCAATAATCCGTTACGATAATTATTCTTCAAATCACCAGTTAAATGAGATCTCGATAGATCAAATTTTAATGGGATTAGGATGTAAAAATCAATCGCAATAATCAGGAATAGTAATAATACAATTCCAACAAGATATAACTCACCATTGTTACTTGCTTCAACATTGGTAAAGTCATCAGTCTGTGGCACATACTTATGCATTGATTTAACATGCAAAACCTTTTTGATTTTATTGAGACTCTCTTTATTCGATAAGGCTCGACCATCCAAAACTGTCGTCACTTGATTCAAGTGATATTTAGATTTCGGCTGATTAGGCGACAGTGATACCAATGTCTGTAAATTCAAAATATCAGCCCCATCGAAACCAACATTTCCGATAACAGAAATATAACGATTATCAACCTTGATATATGATTGGCTCTGAGGTTTATACGCTTCAATTTCTGACGACTTGCCTTGTACCGCAAATGGAATCTGGGAAGTAAAGTCATCCATTGAGAAATAACGGCCGGAGGTAATCGGTAACTTGTTGATCTTAGTATGACCATAAATATAGCCAATATCACTGTTACCCTTTTCAAAGAAGATTAATTGATAATTAGCGACCTTCTTTTTTTGATTCAATTCTTGGACAGCAGTGACTAAATTCTTCTTGGATTTAGTATGCAAAACGACTGCATCTTCACTCATACCCAAGCGATTCATCGTATTATTATACTTGATAGAATCACTTTTCGAGACAGCGACACCAGTCAAAAGAATTGCCAAGAAAATAATAATACTCGAAATTATTTTTTTCATAAAAAATTCACCTATAAATTGTCTTACTGTGTTCCGTCTCCAGGTATGAGAATATTTACCTGCTATGCGGACCGGTCCGAGCCAAAGAGCGGTCTCGAACCTCGGTTTGAAGCCTTACCATAGACCCGTAAGTCTCCAAACACGCCCGGTGGTGTAATGGCTAAAGCCATAACACCACACCCACAGCGGGTAAATATTCTCATACCTTCCGACTAATTTAAATTTTTATTAGTATTACAACTAAATAAATGTAATAAATGATTACTAATTAAGATTATTAAAATCAATTATTAACTAGTACTATATTTTACACTATAACAACAAGCAAGGCTGAAACAAATTTACATTGTCTCAGCCTTGCTTATCTTATTGGATTAAATATAACTGGTCATGAACTAAATCATAACGTGAATAAACTGAATTAATTGCATCTATTCGAGGATCATCGACTATTTTAGCATCATCCCAGAACTCTTTACTATCAGTTGCTCCATACTTCTCACCGATCACTAGGAAGTTAACATCCAATTGACGAATCTTTTGTAAAATTTTGAAATCAATATCTTCACGGTCAGGGCTCCAAGCAACAATCACATTGTCGACTTTTTCACCATATTTATCCAAGGCTGCCAATGCATCTAAGGACTCAATTTCAGTCATCTTCAAATTACCGGTCTGATTATATTTTGACCAACTCAAATCGTCGGTACAATACGTTTCAACATCTTCATCACGCAATCCTTTTGACAAATAGCCATTTCCAGCCATTAATTCCAAGAAACTTTCTTCAGGGAATTGCTTTTTGATTTCAGCTGTAAAATCTTGGGTAATCGTTGCCCAATAGCCAAAGCGTGTTTGCAAATATGTTCGAAATTCGCCTAAGTCATGATCAAATTTTTCTAAATGAGCCGACATAGTTTGAAATTCAACCTCATCTAAACTGACATTATTTTCCATATAAGACGTTATTTCTTTTTCAGTCAATTGAAGCTGTGGAAAGTGATACTTAGGCAATTCATTATTATTCAATGCTTGGCAAATGCGTTCCATGAATTTAATGCGTGCATTAAAAACCATCCCATTCGGCAAAACTGCAGTATCTTCACGTAATCCATCAATATAATTCATAACTATCCCTCCAGAAAAATGCTTACCGATAATTCAGTCATATATCGACAATCATGTTACTAGAAATTTAGTAATACTTAAAGGATTAAGTTGTGCTTTCCGTTTCCGGAGGTTAGAGTATTCATCTGTTGCGCGGCACAGTCCGAGCCAAAGTACGGTCTCGAACCTCGGTTGAAGCCTTTTCAAAGAACGAAAAGTCTCCAACACGTCCGGTGGTGTAATTGCTGAAGCAATAACGCCACTTTCGCTGCGAATGAATACTCTAACCTCCTCCAACTAATTTATTTTTTATTATTATTGGAAAACTAGATCACAACTTCTGACTATTTTAATAAATTAATGATGTCATTGTTAACAGCAATCGCTACAAGTGGTTAATCCACATCAGGCACAATCCTTCGCTCTCGCTGGCGGAATACAAACAAAACATTAATATTCATTTAAATTTTGACGATGAAAATACCACAATTATTTCCAATAATAACGAAAAAGTGTAATATCTTAGGTAGTACATGTACGAGGTGAAATATGGCAGAAAATAATAAGAGACGACGGTCTCAAAAGGAAGAAGAAAGCGGTTGGCAATTCTGGTTACAGACCATTGCTCTAACAATTGCAATCTATGCAGTTTTCTTCCTCGGATTTAAGTTCATTCTTTCCAATGATAAAGTTTCTGGACCTTCCATGCAGCCGACCTTTGAAAATAACGATAAAGTTATTGCGACAAGACATTCTAGCATCAGTCGTGGTGATGTTATCGTTTTGAAGGCGCCTGACGAACCAGGATCATTTTATATCAAGAGAGTTATCGGTTTACCTGGCGATACAGTTGTTTCAAAAAACAACAAAATTTATGTTAATGGTAAACTGTATAAAGAAGACTTCCTCAATGCGGGTCACAAAGTTAAGGAACCTGATACTAGTCTCTATGCGGGCAAGCCATACAGCTATACGTATAATTTCACTTTAAGTACTTTAGCTAAGAATTCTCCTGAATGGCAACAACGTTATAGCAGTTCTTATCTAAAGAAAATCGAACAGACTAACAAAGTTCCTGCTGGTACCTATTTTGTAATGGGAGATCACAGAACCGTTTCCAAAGACAGTCGAATCATTGGTTTTATCAATAAGAAGAGTGTTATTGGTGAAGTCAAGTGGCGTTACTGGCCATTGAATAGATGGGCAATCTTTTAAATCGAAGTTAACAGATAACTTATTGGAGGTATTTTCATGGATAAACCAAATATTGCTGAAATGATAATTCAGTACGAAAAAGATAAAGATATGACTGATACACAATTTGCTTTTGAAAGTCACATTTCAGTAGAACGTGTTCATAATTTAAAATCAGGTGATTACGAACCAACAGCAGCTGAAACAAAGACAATCTTAGAATACATTAAGCTACATCAATAAGGCAGTATTTGTAGTTTACCATGATAGCGATGACCATTTGGTTATCGCTATTTTTGTGCTCTAAATAAAAAATATCTCACGAAAATTAGATGTTAATCCAACATTTGCAAGATATTTTTTTAATGATTTTCTTTTAAATAATCGTAAATACGTGAATCATGAAAATAAACATACACGCCTTTAACTCCCCGTTTTAATAAGACATTGATTGAATTCAGAATTATTGCCCTTTTAGCAGCGTCCACGTCAGTTAAATCTGCTTGATGACGTTTCTTAAAAGCTTCTTGATCTTCATACTTAGCAATATCAACTTTTATCCTACCATCACCATCATAAACAACTGACGGACCGATAATCACTGCCACATAGTTGAGGTCAAATCCTTGCACTGTATAAATTGAACCAATTTCATCAATTGTCGATTCTTTTTGCGCCCACGTGACATTGGAATAATTATATTGGTCCCAAGGTAAATGAAATTCCCCTTCATTAACAAAGTGTTTCTTGCCATCAAGAGTTGAAGGATAATCAGCTGTCGCAACGATGCGAGACTTTTGATAAGTTGCATTATCCTGGCGTAATTGCTGGTACATTTTTTCGGCATCTGGGTAGATTCTAAAATCATAGCCATTATAATTGCCACCAAAAAACTCAGAATTACGTTGTTCCACCAGGTTTATTTGGAGGTTATTCGTCAAATTATCAACCCACTGAATAATTCTCTTAGGTGCTTGCATACGCATTTGAACATGGAGAGTTGCCAATTGGTAATGTAGCTGGAATCTTTGGACTAAATTATCGATAACCTTCTGTGACCAAAAACTCTTTAATTTCAAAACTTGTCGTTCATCATAGACGATTATGACCACTTTGCTCAGCTTGATTATTTCTTCTAGCTGATTGTTTTGTTCAAAGTTATTGTAACGATCGGCTTCACTCAACAGCAAATGGGCCTCATCAATTACAACGACATCCGGTGACTTATTCTCTTTATTCATGCGATTGATAAAAGTTGTTGGACGTAAAAAACGATTCTTGCGTAATTCCTTGTAACCACTAGCGTTTTCTTGATAGACCTTTAATAGTTCGGGATGGTTAACTAAAAAATAATTGTCAGTTCCATTATCCTTAGCCATTTGTTCCAGATGTAAGAATAATTGCGTTAAAATGACACTTTTTCCAGTACCAGCATCCCCATTTAGCTGAAATAACCCTTTAGTTTGGTTGCTCAAATTATTTTGGCAAAAATCAAATATTTCATTAAAAACATCTTCTTGTTCTGCAGTCAGATGCTTATCAGGTAAAACAGAATCTAACATATGTATCTCCTAACAAAAATAGCACACCCTAAGGTGTGCCAAAGTTAACTATTCGTCACTCTTTAAAACTCCGCCAACAGCGTAGTGTTCTTTTTCCATTTCGTTCAAAACAACGTGTACGTGTTCTGCAGGTGCACCAGTGTTTTTAACAATGGCGTCAGTAACGTCTTTGACCATTCCTCTTAATTGAGCTTCGGAACGTCCGGCGATTAAATCAATATGTACCAATGGCATAAGCTTTCTCCTTTGATTACTTCATAAATTCGAATTAAAATTCATTTAAATTGTCTCATAAAATAAGCATTTTATAAACCATTATTCCATTTGATCAACCTGAGATTTACTTAGTTAGACTTTCTGCAATATCCGCAAAAACAGTATTAATATCGTCATGAATAACTAAAGACTTATCCTCAATCTTGGGATGAGTCATATGGCAGCCTTAGGATTTATATTAACGTATGAGGCTTGTGGCAAATTATATGTTAAATTCCAAAATGGCTGCTGAATAAACATTGGCGTCATACGTCCTACACCTAACTCCATTAATAATAACTTTTTAATCTGATTACTTTTAATAAAGCTATTTACTTTATCATATTCGGCATTAAACCTCTCATCTTCAAGAAAAGTTGGTGATCTTACCCAAGGCTCCAATTCAACACGGTCGACTTCGCTTCTAGGAATCATCTCAGATGGAACTTGCATGTTCTTGATATTCTTTATAAGTTTTTCCATATACGGTCCAGTTTCATATAAACTCTTATCCGTCAGTGGATTTGAACTTTGAAGAAACTTCCAATCACCTTGAATGGCACTAATTTTATCGTCCTCAAAGTAACGATTAAACATCTCGTCTTGGTTAGTTGTCATAATATGAAAATTTTTGCCAGCAAGCATTTTCTTTAAATTATCATAAACAGGTTGCGTTGCAGATGTGTTAACCATTATTGAATATAGTTTGGCTAAAAAAGCCCAGCGCGTTTCTGAATTAGGATATCTCGTATAGAATCCGTTGAACATACCATTAAATTTATACTTTTCTACAAAATCTCCCATCTTTTCCATAACATTTTCATCATTTCGATACCAAAAATCTAAACCAGCAGCGACTGACATTCCTGATCCCGCGCACACAAGAATCGCATCAGCATCGTTGATTTCTTCAAGTAATTGTTCCTCATCGAAATTCATTCTAATTTTCCCCCATTGCGGTTGCTATTTTATTAAATGTTTCAGTTAAGTCCCCATCTATCCCAAATGATTTGGAGCTAATAGTATTTGGAATATTTAACTCACCTTTGTTAATTGAAATATAAGTAACATCAGGCATCTGACCAACCAAACTCATTATCGGTGCCTTAATCAATTGATTTCTAGGACCGATACCCATTTCTAAAATAACTATTTTTTTATTGACGTTTTCCTTAATAAAATTAGCAAATCTATCCTGAGCAACTTTAACAGTTATAAAAATTGGTTCGGATGAAACATTCAAACGCATTGGTTCATCATCATTTTCACATTTCGGCAATAAATCTGGATTTGATACACCCGCTGCATCGTCAGTTCCAAATTTCTTGGCTAATTCAATGGTTGAAAAGAATTCGGGATTAGCCTCTTTCTGGCAATGCATCTGAGTCAAATTACCTTCAACCTCAAAAATTCTTTCAGACTCCAAACCAGCCAAATTAAATTGGCAAATAAGTTAAAGACTTCAGAAATCGAGAAACCATTGGCGGCCGTCACCAATACTGCATCGGCTTGTTTTATTTTTGTTGCTATATCTTCTATTTCATTATTATCCAATTAAATTCATTCCTTTGCTGTTAATTTAAAAATAACAGCAAATAAATTATACTTAGTAACACTAGATACGTTGGAGGTATTTTTATGAAAAAATCTGTTAAGTTAAGCGATAGTGTTCATGCTCTAGTTCTCATTACCACTGATCCCTTCCATAATCTAAAATCTAACGAGTGCTCGCCTAGCTGAAAGTATCAAAACTAATCCTTCATTTGTTCGTCAAATCATGAGCAAGCTTAAGCAAGCAGGAATTATTGAAAGTGTTACCGGCCATCCTCCACCACACCTAGCGCTTGATGCTAAAAACATTTCATTATTGGACATTTATCGTGCAGTTGAAGGCGACACGCCTCTATTGCAATTGGATACTAACATTAATCCCGAATGTGGTCCTGGTGTTAATATTCAACTTTCACTAAAGGATTACTACGGTGAAATTCAAAAAAACATTGAAAAACAGATGGCAGCTGTTAATCTAAAAGATATTATCGATAACTATGAACAGCGTTTAGATAACCCTAAAGAAGATTACTTACAATTGATAGCCGATAAGTAATCAAATAACCCAATTCCTAGAAATACAGAATTGGGCTATTTTTTAATTTGATCTCTAAACGACTGAATATTATCCGCAAATAATATTGTAATAATAATCTTGGCTAATTCTTTAGGTGTTTCTGACATCCCATCCTTAACCCATCTCTTCATAATAGCCATCATCCCTGACATCATGTAAACCTCTTGATACTTATCATATTCGTTGATTTTTGGTTTTCCGGCCGCACCATTTTCAATTGTTTGCTGAATCCTATCAATCAACTTGGTCTTGCCTTCAACAAATACTAAATTACTCAAACGTTTCTGATTATAGAAAGCATTCAGTAATTTCTCAAATGCTTCAACCGGCTTCATATTATCGTCTGTATCTATTGATTCGATAAACTCCGTCTCGATACTTTCGACACATTCAAAAATATCATCGTAGTATCTGTAGAAAGTTGTACGATTTATGTCAGCCATTTTACAAATCTCTGTTACTTTTATATTTCCAATAGCCTTATTTTCTAATAATGACAAAACAGAATCCTGAATGACTTGTCGAGTATATTGAGCTCGACGATTATTCTTAACTCCAACCATAGCTAATTTCTCCATACAGCGTTATTCATGCAACAGAATACGACATTATGTTACAATTACAACAAATTATTCATAATTGATGATTGTTTTTTGAATAAAATGTTTCTATTATATGAAACATGGTGTTGCACTAATGGAATTTTAACAATTCTGTATGAACATTACAAATTTAAATAAAAGGAATTAATTAAATGCTGGAACTTAAACATATTAAAAAGTATTTCTATGTCGGTGATTCTGTAACTAAGGCACTTGACGATGTATCAGTATCATTTCGACCTCAAGAATTTGTGGCCATACTGGGGCCTAGTGGTTCTGGTAAAACTACCATGCTTAACGGTATCGGTGGTTTGGATATCTACGATTCTGGTGATTTAATTATTAAGGGTAAATCAACCAAGGACTTCTCCGAATCTGATTGGGATGCCTATCGTAATAATTCTGTTGGTTTTATCTTCCAAAGTTACAACATAATTGGACACTTGAGTATCCTTGATAATGTTGAAATGGGAATGACCCTCAGTGGCGTTCCAAATGAAGAGAAAAAAGAGAAAGCTATCAAGGCATTAGAACGTGTAGGATTGGGTCCACACATGAATAAGAAACCTAATCAATTATCTGGTGGTCAAATGCAACGTGTGGCTATTGCTCGTGCGATTGCTAATGACCCTGAAATTTTACTCTGTGATGAGCCAACTGGTGCGTTGGATACTGAAACTAGTGTTCAAATCATGGAACTAATCAAAGAATTATCAGCCGAACGATTGGTTATCATGGTTACTCATAATCCTGAATTAGCCAAACAATACGCTGACCGTATTATCAATTTTGCGGATGGTAAAATTCAAGATGACTCCAATCCCTATGTTGAAAATGAAAGTGAAGATAGATTTGAATTAAAGAAAACTAAAATGACTTTTTGGACGGCTCTTAAGTTGTCATTTACTAATATCAAAACTAAAAAAGCTCGAACTTTCTTAACAGCTTTTGCCTCAAGTATTGGTATTATCAGTATCGCTATCGTATTGGCATTGTCATCAGGTTTTCAAAAACAGATCGACAAAACACAGTCTAACACTTTGGCACAATTCCCAATCACTATTTCACAGGTAGCTTCTAGCCAAACTGCCCCATCAAATAATAATAAGAAGTTGACCAAAGCAAAGAAAACCAAAGTTACTGCCAAATTAAGTCAAGCTGACAAGTCAACTCACGTCAATAAAATCACTAATAGATATCTCAATTACATCGACAACATTGATCCAGCTTTGAGCAAGACAATCACTTACACTTACTCAACTGGTATGAATTTATTAAGTAACGTTGATGGCAAGATTAAAAATGTTACTTTCTCTAATACTGACAACAGCAGTGCTAATTCAGCTAGCGCTATGCAAAATGCAATGGCAACTTCAACTGGTATCGGCGGTTCAGTTTATCCAGGTGGTAAGAACGGCCAAGTATTCTTAAAAAAGCATTACAAAGTTGTTTCTGGCTCAATGCCAACAAGCGCTAATGACATCGTGTTGATTGTTGACACTGACAATTCTACCAACATCAATGCCTTGAAAAACTTAGGTTTATCTGTCAAAGATGGTCAAAAGCTCGATTTCAACAAGCTAGTTGGCAAAGAAATCAAAGTCGTTAATAACAATGATTATTACAAGAAGTTAGGAACTGGAACTTTCCTACCTAACTCCGCCAATGAAGGTCTCTATAACAATAATGCCAATACAACTTTGAAAATTTCAGGTATTTTACGAGTTAAATCTAAGTCATCTGAAAACATTTTAGCTTCTGGTATTGCTTATAGTGATCAACTAACGAAGAACATTATCAACAACAACAAGAACTCTGATATTGTCACTGCTCAAAAGAGTAGTAATAAAAACGTCTTGACTGGTGCTAGTGTCGATGATGCTCAAACAAAAGCTAATTTGCTCAGCTATCTCGGTGGTTCAACTACACCTTCAAGTATTATGGTTTATCCTAATAACTTTAAGAATAAAGATAAGATTCTCAAGTACTTAGATAAGTACAACAGTGGTAAGAAGAAAGCTGACAAAGTCATCTACACAGATATGGCTGGTTCAGTTTCTAACTTGACCGGCGGACTAATGGACGCTATAACTTATGTTCTAGTTGCCTTTGCCGGAATCTCGTTAGTAACAAGTATGATCATGATTTCAATCATTACATATACATCAGTGCTCGAACGTACCAAAGAAATTGGTATTTTGAAAGCTCTCGGTGCTAGAAAGAAAGATATCACTCGTGTATTCGATGCTGAAACAACCATCCTAGGTGTAGCATCTGGTGTCCTCGGTGTTGTTATCGCCTATCTAGCAACCTTTCCTATCAATTCAATTTTGAAGAGCATGACTGATTTATCAAATGTTGCACAATTGAATCCGATTCATGCAATTATTCTAATAATTGTAAGTACAGTTTTAACCGTAATCGGTGGACATATTCCAGCTCGAATGGCTGCGAAGAAAGATGCTGCAACAGCATTACGTTCCGAATAATCTAATAGTTAAACTGCAAAGACAAAGTCCTGATTTTTTAGGGCTTTTTTTGTTATCTGCAACAAAAAAAGACAAACCTAAGATTACCTTTCGATAATTTCAGTTTGTCTTTAGATTTACAATCAATATTGAAATAGTTTTATTTAATCAGACTAATCATAAAGTAATTTTACATTAATAAAATTTAAATTAGTCGGAAGGAGCAGGTGAATATTCCTGTTCCTGGAGATGACTACCCTTCAATCTTTTTTATAGATTAATGGAATACACGTTTTACACCAACAATGTTTCCACGTGATGAGTAGATTGAGTGTACTTGAACGGCAAATGGCCATGATTCAATCATTGTATCCTTGTTCAAAAGAATACCAACGTGCCAAACAACACCAGTTGATGGATCAGCGAAGAAAATTAAATCTCCACGTTGACGGTCGTTAAAGTTTACACGAGGTAATCTGTTATCAGCCCAGTAATCACGGCTATTCCATTCGTGACCTGGTTGAGCGTGTTGAATATTTGAAATTGGTGATGAATCAATACCAGAAGCGTAAAGTGCTTGAGTAACTAATCCAGAACAGTCAACACCATATGATGGGCTTGAAGCTGCACCAGAAATCCAAGGTTGACCAAGATACTTGTATGCTTGGTTAATCATAGCTTCAATATGATCTGAACGAGTACTTGTCATATTAGTTTGTAATGGAGCAACATATGAGTCGATACCGTACCATGTGCTCTCAACAAAGCCCATAGCTTTCCATGTAGCCAAGTTAACAACACCTGTTACAGGAAGACCTTTTCTTGATTGAAGTGCTCTAACACTAGCAGCTACAGAACCGTCATAGATTGTGTGGGCATTAGAATAACCGAAGTACTTTCTTACTAAATATGTCTTGATACCTTCAACACCATTGTACAAATCATAACCAACGGCACCACCAGAAGGTTGGATTTGGCTGTTGTGAATTTGTAGCCAACCATTTGGGTTTTGATATGCGGCAGCAGTTGTAGCATCGTCACTATTTAACCAAACATTGTTAGCAATTTGGTAATAAGTCAAACCATTAACTTTGTCAGTACGGTTGTATCTCCAGACAGTGTTAGCAGCTTGGTTAGCTGAACCATTTCTAACAAATCCTTGATCAGTACGTGAAAAGTTAACAGCACCAGATGATTTAACACGAATGATACCGTCAGCGGCGTTACCATATGTCAAAACAACATCTTGACCATCAGTATATTCGTTAGTAGCAACACGGTAGTAAGTTTTACCATTGTATTGTAACTTTTGGTCAGTGAACCATGGAGTGTTAGGTCCAAGTTGACGGTCAGTAATAGCTGAACCATCTTGTTTGTAAAGTGGAGTTGCTTGGTTTCTAGTTGTAACAATTCCTCTTAATTGTGTGATGTTTGAAGCTGTAGCATCTGCTTGTGTGTCTGCGTTTTGATCAGTGGCTGCATCGGTAGTTGTAGCTGTCGTTTGATCATTAGTTGCAGTTGCATCAGTAGTATTAGCAACTGTTGCTTGAGCATTGGCTGTATCGTCAGTTGCTGCAGCAGGAGTATCAACGGCTTTTTGATTGTCAGTTGGTGTTGTTACTGCAGTAGCTTGAGAAACGGCTTGGCTTTGAGTGTTTGTAGTTGTTACTTGATTATCAGTAGTTGTGTCAGCTTTAACATTTTGTTGAGTAGTAATTGCCAACATTGTTAGTGCCATACCACAAATAAATGATAGTTTTGCTTTTTTATTCATTTGTTTCTCCCCTAATAACTTATTGCACGTCTATTTTGCGTGTTCCAATTGTTAATGAATTGGTTAATCCCCATTTGAAGTGTTTGGTCAGTCCAACAATCATTGTAGTAAACATAATTTGGATCATAACCTGTGACAACTAAAGCATGGTATGGGAAGCCATACAATGTATGCCATGTTACAACTGGATGGCCAATATCAATTTGATACTTGATTGCATCAAAGTTTTGACCAGTTAAATCTTTGGCCGTTCCAGCATACTTCTCAACTAAGTTCATCAAAGCTGATGGGAAAATAGTAATCCCTGTTTGATCCCATGGTTGACCAATATAACCGTAATTTGGATTGCTGCTACGTGGCATTTCACGGGCCATTTGCATTTTGTTCACTTTGGCACCGGCATATTGTAGCATCATTGTTACTGCCGTAATTTCACAGCCATTTGGCAATTCAGGACGTTGTGCAATCAAAGGCACACCAGAAATCCATTTAGATTCCTTATATTGGCCTTGGTTAATAACGACATAATCTTGTGGAACCCATGTGTCATTACCGATTTCATACCATTCTTTACCATTGATTTTAGCGTGATTGCTTACTTTCCACGTACTACCGGTTGGAACATTGTGGCCTTGATAAGTGGCCTTGTTACCATAGTGTAAGAACGTGTGGGCACTAGAACCCTTTTGATAAACAACTGTTGCATTACCTTGGTAAGGTTGAACATATGATGTGAATGTTCCGTTGTTACCATTGGCAAATTCATCAGTAGCTACCCGATAATAATTGTTTCCATCGCTCATAGTCATGTGAGTATCGGTATACCAAGCAGTGTTTGGACCCAAAGCTCGGTCAGTTATTTGTGAACCATCAGCATGGTGTAAATATGTCAATTGTCCCCCGACAGTGTAAACGCCATCAACAGGTTGTGATTGAACTTGTGATGGTTTGCTAGCAGTGCCGTTCACTGTTTGAGCTTGAGTCTGTGTTTGTTCTTGTGTTGGAACTTGAACTGGTGCTTGCTCTTGTTTAGTCTGATCAGATGTTGCAGTTTCAGCATCTGCAGTTTTAGCTGTTGCTGGTTCAGTCGTATTAGTCGTTTCTTTAGTATCAGTAGTTGCAATACTTTGACTAACGGTTGCTTCAGCGTTGTTATTTACAGTGTCAGCTTTAACAATATTCGTTGAAAGCAGACAACTAGACGCAAATAAAGTTGCGTAAAGTAGTTTCCTTTTTAACCCCATATACTTTTACCCTTCGTCTCGTAGATTGAAAACAGATATTTTATTTGCTAGCATGCCCCCTATGACATTTTTTGATAAAAAATTATAGTTAGATAAATCTTAACCCCGTTCATCTACGATAATTTTTATCAATATTTCAATACAATAAGTATAACATCAGACTAATTCAAAAAAGAATAGCTATTCCTAAAAAATCGGGATAAATTCCTATTTTTATGATTTATGTTATGCCGCCGGAGGAAACCAGAAAATTTCGCCAGCTATGGGGACCGACTTGAGCCAAGGTCTCAAGTCTCGCTTTGAATCCTTGCAAGTTCGGCAAGTATCCAAAGTCGCCCCGTGGTGTAATGGCTAAAGCCATAACGCCACCTTCACAGCAGTTGAATTTTCTGGTTCCCTCCGGCTAATGTATTTTTTTTAATTGTTCAATATATATAATTTCTTGATATTTATTGGAACTCGAGTATTATTTTTTATTTGGTTTGTGTTTTTAAGATATATGTTTTCGTAAAACATATATCTTAATTTAAATAACACTGCAATTTGTTTTTTCGTTAAGGTTACATAACTTATTTTTCAAGAAGTTAAAGACACACAAAAAAACAGGAGTTGATAATTTAACGATTATCAACTCCTGTTTTCCAAATTTTTTTAATTTATTTCTTTTGACTATTTAATCTAATAATTTCAAGAACCACATCAACAGCCTTTTC
The DNA here is from genome assembly GCF_036246245.1 of Companilactobacillus muriivasis. Taxonomy (NCBI): domain Bacteria; kingdom Bacillati; phylum Bacillota; class Bacilli; order Lactobacillales; family Lactobacillaceae; genus Companilactobacillus; species Companilactobacillus muriivasis. The sequence goes on along the minus strand of NZ_BTTQ01000001.1, from coordinate 425,188 downwards.
CATAGCTTCCTCAGAAACATATTCGAAACGTCCGTGCATGTTCTCTCCACCAGCAAATAAGTTTGGTGTTGGCAAGCCCATGAATGAGATTGTTGAACCATCTGTACCACCACGTACTGGTGTTTCGTCAGGTTCAATATCCAAGTTCTTCATAGCTTCTTCAGCAATTCTTACAACATCCATATGATCCTTCATAATATCGTACATGTTGTAATATTGATCAGCCATATCTATCTTAACTGTGCCCTCTCCGTGTTTTTCATTGAGAGCCTTAACGATTTCAATAACCTTGTTCTTACGGGCTTCTAGGCCATCACGTTTGAAGTCACGGATGATATAAGACATATCAGTGTGATCAATTGTACCTTGTTCATCGCATAGTAGGTAGAATCCTTGGTCGCCTTCAGTCTTTTCTGGAACTTCATCAGCTGGTAACATGCTTTGGAATTCACTAGCAATCAACATGGAGTTGACCATGATTCCCTTAGCACCTGATGGGTGAACATCTTTACCAGTAATGTGAACTTTCAAGCCAGCAGCACTGAATGTTTCATATTCTAGTTGTCCAACGGGACCACCATCGACTGTATAAGCGAAGTCAGCACCGAAGTCTTTGACATCAAAGTGATCAGCACCAGTACCAATTTCCTCATCTGGGCCAAAGCCAATCTTAACCTTACCATGCTTGATTTCTGGATGATTGATCAAATATTCCATAGCGGTCATAATTTCTGAGACACCTGATTTATCATCTGAGCCGAGCAATGTGTCACCACTTGTTGTGATAAGTGTTTGACCAGCATAGTTCTTCAATGAAGGGAACACTGCTGGGTCAAGTGTATATTTGCCTGCCTCATCAAGCTTGATAACACTCTTACCATCGTAATTTTCAACGATTTTTGGCTTAATATCCTCAGAATTAAAATCAGCAGTATCAACGTGAGAAAGTAATCCCAAAACTGGAACATCATAATCAATATTTGAAGGCAATTCAGCGGTCAAATATGAATCAACTTTGCGAATCTTAACATCGCTCATACCGATTTCCATCAATTCTTCAGCTAACTTCTTGAGAAATTCTGTTTGTCTCTCAGTTGAAGGAATTGTTGTGGAATATTCATCTGAACGAGTATTCTGCTTTGCATATTCCAAAAAACGTGGAATCAATTTTTCATATTTTATTGCCATTTTTATACGCTCCCTATAAAAAATTATATGGTTCTGTATCTACCTCTGATTGTACTATATCTAATTCTAATTTATTAGACCTTTTCCAATCATTTAGGATATTTGCCATTTCTTTTATAAAGATTGCTTCAACATGGTGTCCAGGATCAACAACATTCAAGCCATTAGCCATCATATCGTGAGCTGTATGGTAATAAACATCGCCAGTAATGAAAGTATCAGCACCAGCTTTTAAAACCTCAGGATAAAACTTACCAGCATCACCACCAATAATGGCAACCTTGTGTACTTTCTGACCTAAATCAGATTTTACATAACGAAGATTCGACAAATGATAAGCGTCGCGAACCATCTTCGCAAAATCAACTAGATCCATTGGTTCTTCTGTTTCACCCATACGACCAATTGAGTAGTCGTCATTTTCATCTAAAAAACGAACGTTTTTCAGACCGAGTTCTTCCATTAGCCAATCATTGGTTCCACCATGAGCTTTATCAAGATTAGTATGAGCAGCATAAACAGAAATATTATGTGACAACAAATCACGATACATTTGGTTTTGTGGTGAGGCCAAATCTAAATTATGTGCAGCATGAAACATTACTGGATGGTGTGCCACGATTAAATCAACTTTCTTATCGATTGCTTCAGCCACAACATTTGGACGCACATCAAGTGTTGTCATAACGCGGTTCACTGTTTGCTCACGGTCACCTAGTTGAAAACCAGTTGGATCGCCATCCATTTTAATTGATAATGGGGCAAATTCTTCTATCTTATTCATAATATCTTGAACTTTAACCATTAGAGTATCTCCTCAATATATTTAATATATTGGTTCATTACATCAATTTTATCTTGATCAATCTTTTTAGCATGTTTCATATTAGCAACGGCTTTGTGATAACCATTCAACTTATGTTGCCACTTAGCGATAAATGTTGCCGTCTTTTTCTGCATCAAAACTGGTCCCATCAAAAACTCTGCTTCGTTCAAAGTAACGGGTGCAGTGACTTTCTGGGCTTTGATAATTTCGTAAACGTGATGATCTTCTTCAACGATATCTTCATCAACGATGGCAAAATCATTTTCAACCAACCAGTGACGTACAAGCGGTTCACCGATATTTGGTTGTAATACTAAAGTTTTGACATGGGATAATTGCTCAGCAGTTGCACGGGTCAGAATGCTTTGAATCAGAATTCCTCCCATACCGGCAATTACAACTGTATCAATTAAATCATCGGCTTTAATGACAGCTAAACCGTCACCCAATCGAACGTCAATTTTGTCACTGAGGCCAAACTTTTCAACGTCCTCTTTTGAACGTGACATTGGCCCTTCGGCAACTTCTCCAGCAATAGCAAAATCTGCCACTTTTTCTTCTATCAGTTCCACTGGTAAATAGGCGTGATCTGATCCAATATCAGCCACTCTTGTATGTTCATCAACCATTTGGTAAACGGCTTGTAATCTCTTCGAAAGTAAAGTCACTTTAACCTCTATTCTGCAGTCTTCTTGTCTAAGTCTGTCATGTATTCACGTGTCATTGGCATAGCAGTACCACTAGGTCCATTTGTTAATAAGAATTGGATAACATCAATGTTACCACTTTCAAATGAGGCAGCACAGGCTTGAAGATACAAGTCCCACATACGAACAAATCTTTCGCCGTACATTTCATCAACTTTATCTTCAACCTTGTGGAAGTTACGATCCCAAATTTCAACGGTCTTTTGATAGTGACGACGTAATGGTTCAAGGTCATCAATTTGTAAACCAGCATCCAAGATGTGACCAACGTTTTCCTTAACATCAGGAATATAGCCACCCGGGAAGATGTACTTAACTAACCAAGCATCGACACCAACACCATAATGTTGACCAGTAATACCATGAATCAAGGCATTTCCGTTTTCTTTCAAAAGCTTCTTAACCATTTCGAAGTAACCAGGCAAGTTTTCCTTACCAACGTGTTCGAACATACCTACAGAAACTACGTGATCGAATTTTTCGTTAACTTCACGGTAGTCTTCAAGCATAACTTCCATTTGGTCGCCAAGATTTTCGTCTTGAATCTTTTGGTTAACAAAATCGTATTGTTCTTGACTAAGAGTAACACCTTTAGCCTTCAAACCATATTCTTTAGCAGCAGTAAACATCATTGTTCCCCAACCACAACCAATATCAAGAATAGTTTCGCCCGGCTTAGTATTCAATTTGTTCAAAATATGGTGCACTTTATTCATTTGAGCTTGTTCCAAAGTATCTTCTGGTGTGCGGAAATAAGCACATGAGTAAGTCATAGTGTCATCAAGCCACAACTTGTAAAAGTCATTACCGATATCATAGTGCTCTTGAATTTCTTTTTTATTGCCCTCTTCAGTATGACTGAACTTAGGGATATACTTCTTCAATTTCAAACTAGACATAAAACTGTCGGATTGAGTATAAGCAGAAGTAATCAATTTTTGAATTGAACCTTCAATCTCAATCTTCTTATCCATATAGGCTTCACCTAAAGTCAAAGTAGCGTGTTTAACAAGTTCTGAAACTGGAACCTTTTCATTAAATTTGATAGTTATATCAGATTTTCCCTCTGGTCCATAACTCTTTTCTTTGCCATCCCAGAAAATCACTTTAATAGGAATAGTAAAGGAACGTGAAAATATTTCATCATAAATCTTTTTATCTAACATAACATCCTCCAAAAAAATAGATATACTAATTGTAAATCAAATCCTGAAAAAATATAAACGAAAAGTGCTATTTTTTCAGAAACATATTCAATAAAACGTCTCTTTTATTGCTTTTTATCTAACATGATATTTAATTTGCCGTCTCCGGTTGTGAGGGAAAGAAGTCTGCTGTGGGACCGGCTCGAGCCAAAGTACGGTCTCGACCCTCGCTTTTGAACTTCGCAAAGTGCGCGAATTCCAAAAGACGTCCTGTGCTGTAAAGCGAAAAAACACCGTTATAACACCACTTCCACTGCTAACTTCTTTTCCTCACAACCTCCGATTAATGTATTACTTGATTCTAATTTTAAAAGTTTTGTATCCAAATGCATAAATACTTAATACAAATATATTAATCGCTAAACATCAGCAACTAACACAAATAAGCTGATATTATTGATATTAAATTTAATTTATTAGACACATAATTAGTTGTAACAATTTCAATTTTCAATAATAAATGTTAAAAATAATAATAACCATAAATCAAAAACTTTATGTATTCTATTCAACTAGTACAAACTTTACATCCCAAACCAACAGATAAACTAGCCTCCGGGTGCCAGAGATTTCACCAGCTATGAAGTTGGCGTTATTGCTTCAGCAATTACACCACAGGGCGACTTTGGAGACTCGCGGGTTATGCGAGGCTCCAAAGCGAGACTTGAGACCTTGGCTCAAGTCGGTCCTCATAGCAGGCGAAAATCTCTGGCACCCGGAGGCGGCATATTTAAAAAACAAAAAAAGACCACCATTTGGCAGTCTTTAATTTTTATTATTCAAGGAAATCCTTAAGTTGTTTTGATCTTGAAGGATGACGCAATTTTCTCAATGCTTTAGCTTCAATTTGACGGATTCTTTCACGAGTAACACCAAAGACTTTACCAACTTCTTCAAGTGTTCTTGTACGACCATCATCCAAACCGAAACGAAGACGTAGCACGTTTTCTTCACGGTCTGTCAAAGTATCAAGTACATTTTCCAATTGTTCCTTCAATAATTCATAAGATGCATGATCTTCAGGACTTGTTGCATCAGAATCTTCAATGAAGTCACCCAAGTGAGAGTCGTCCTCTTCACCGATAGGTGTTTCCAATGAAACTGGTTCTTGAGCAATCTTCAAGATATCACGTACCTTACCAGTAGGCATATCCATTTCAGCACCGATTTCTTCAGGAAGTGGTTCACGACCTAAATCTTGAAGTAATTGACGTTGAATTCTGATCAATTTGTTGATAGTTTCAACCATATGAACAGGAATACGGATTGTTCTAGCTTGGTCAGCAATAGCACGAGTAATAGCCTGTCTAATCCACCAGGTTGCATAAGTTGAGAACTTGAAACCTAGACGGTAATCAAACTTTTCAACAGCCTTCATTAGACCCATATTACCTTCTTGAATTAGATCCAAGAATTGCATACCACGTCCAACATATCTCTTAGCAATTGAAACAACCAAACGCAAGTTAGCTTCAGCTAATTTTTGCTTAGCTTCTTCATCACCTTGTTCGATCTTCAAAGCCAAGTCAACTTCTTGTTGAGCATTAAGCAAAGGAACACGACCAATTTCCTTTAGATACATACGAACAGGATCATTAACTTTAATATCTGTAGCAGCGGCAGTAGCCTCTTTTTTACTCTTGCTAGCTTCCTTCTTTTCCTTTAGAAGAGCAAGTTTACTAGGATTACCTTTTTCATCAACAACACCGATACCGACATCTTCAAGTTCACTAACAAAGTTAGTTAAAGCATCACCCTTAAGTTTGTAAGGTTTGATGATTTTTTCTTGAAGATCATCTTCAGTAATCTTACCGGTCTTTTTAAGATCTTTTATGAGTTTCTTTGTTGCAGCTTTTAATTCTTTTGATACTGCTGGTTTTTTAGTTGCCATATATATTTATTCCTCCAGTATGCTTAATTGCTAAGGATTCTTCTTACATCAACCAATTGCTTCACTAATTCCATCTGCAATTTGTTGTCACCGACCATCGCCGCTTTTTTGAGTTGTTCATTGAGATCAGCTAACTTATTTTCCAAATCAGAGTTTTGAATGTTACGAACGTAATCATCAATTTCTTGGTCATTATATTCGTCAGGCATATTCATCATTTCTAGCTCAGCCAAAAGATTTTTATCGTCATTATCTAAAACATTCATGAAATCGGAGATATTAATCTCATCATCATCGACATCATCTTGTTCTACATACGATAATAAAGCGTCAAAAATTCTTTGGTAATTTTGATGAACAAACTTAAAACCTTCACCCTTTAAGTTGATTCTGACTTCTGGAAAGTTAATCGCCCAATATAATAAGAAACGTTCGGACTTCTCCAAGCGGTTATATTTAGGCCTGACGCTCGATGTAACTTGCTCTAAAGCGTGTTGTTGAACATCTTTATAATTGTTAGCAGGCTTTTGAATTGCTTGCTGGCGACGCAATGCATCTAATTCTTTATTGATGGCTTCCTTAGACACATGCATTTCGTCAGCGACCTTGCCAACATACATATCGATTTCAACTGGTGATTGTAATTTTACTATTTCGTGTAACGACTGATTCAGAAATTCCAACTGATCATGTTCGTTGTTCAAGTTATAGTTACGTTTGAAGTAATTCAGGATAAAGGCAATTGGCGTTTGAACACCACCACTAGCCAAATTCTGAAACTTTTCAAAACCTTCACTTCTGATATATTCATCAGGATCCATTCGATTAGGGATACTGATAACACCATAGGTGAAACGTTCATCCGTCAACTGGGTCAAAGCACGATAAGTAGCTTCAACACCGGGATCATCGCCATCGTAACAAACATTGATTTTGTTGGTTAAACGGCTCAACACGTAAAGCTGCTGATCCGTCAAACTGGTACCCATTGATGCAACACCATTGGTAACACCGGCTTTATAAGCACTAATAACATCCATGAAACCTTCAAACAAGATTACGTTGCCTTTTTCACGGATTTCCTTTTTGGCATTATTCAAATTGAATAATGTTTTACCCTTATTAAAGATTTCCGTCTCCGGACTGTTGAGATATTTAGCCGTTGAAGCTTCTTTATCTAAAATACGTCCTGAAAAAGCAATGATATTGCCGGATTCATCAGTTATCGGAATCATAACTCGATCACGAAAGCGGTCGAATAATTCCCCTTCCTGATTTTCAGCAAATAGTCCTGATTTTTTCAAAACATCTTCACTGATATCACGGTCCTTGAAGAACTGTAACAGTAGATTATTGTTATTAGGCGCATAACCGATTCCAAAAGTCTGAATCAAGTCATCCGAAAGGTCACGATTCTTGAGGTACTTCAAAGCTGGAGTACCATTTTCAGTCTTTGTCAAAATGTGGCTGTAAAGCTTAGCCGCATCGGCATACATTTTTAACAATGTTTGACTGTCAGAATTTTGATATTGCGTGTTTCTAGCTTCATATTGATCGGGAACAGAGATATTTCCCATCTGAGCGACTTCAACCACCGCTTCAGGGAAAGTCTTGTTCTCCATCTCCATGATGAACTTATAAACATTGCCACCACGACCACAACTAAAGCAATGAAAAATTTGTTTGTCCTCTGCGACTGAAAACGAAGGAGTTCGTTCTTCATGAAACGGGCAAAGTCCAAACAAATTCTTACCTGACTTCTTTAATTGTACATACTTGCTGATAACATCGACAATATCTGTCTTCGAGGTAACTTCATCAATGAATTCCTGAGGAATTCTCGTTGCCATGGCCGTCACCTCCTCATATGTTTATAAAAACCGAGAAACATAATCTAACACATTCATTTTTGGAAAACAAACATGTTGAATCGTACACAAGCGACTAAAAATAAAAAAGTGCTCCCATAAAAAGTGCAAACTGGGACCACTGTTTGCTTGTCAACTTCTTATTATACACGGTTGTATGTAAAAGTCTATATAAAAGACTACAAATTCTTTACAATTAACAGTCGACAAATTAAAAAAAGATTAGTTTTAAAAGTTGAACGAATACACTATAAATTCCGTATTGTACTGATAATTTAATTATTTACACAGTCTTAGTAATTGCTATACATTCTTAACATAACTACAAATGAAGGGCATTAATTTTCTACTTTCTTATAATTATCGTACCAAAAAAACAGTCCAACTCCCATTTAAGGAAATTAGACTGTTTGGGTAATTATCTTTTAAAATTGAAATCAAGTTATTCTTATATCTGGAGACGGCAAATCTATTTTGTAACAATCTTAGACAAGTCACCCAAGTTTTCGATCAAGTGATTAGCAATAACTAATTGAGTCAAACGGTTATTCTTAACATTCTCATCCTTAGCCATAATCATGTTTTCATCAAAGTATGAATCGATTACAGGACGTAAAGCTGCCAATTGCTCGAATAAGTTTTCTGCATTGTCATCACTGACTTTAGCAACTTGTTCCTTCAATTGTGATTCTGAAGGATTTTCGAATAACTTATCATCAACTGTTAAGTCGTCTGAGTAACCAAACTTAGCTTTCTTAGATAAGTTAACGATTCTGCCAAGTGCTTCCATGACAACTTTGAAATCATCATCTTTAACATGGTTTTGAAGTACTTCGGCAACATCGATCATTGCGATTGGATCAACATTTGAACCAGATGCAACTGCATCAACGATATCATTTCTGATACCCTTTTGATTCAACAATTGACGTACACGGTCAATCATAAATTCATTGATAGCTTTTTCATTCTTAGCAAGATCAAGTTTTTCAGGAACGGTTAAGTTAGCCTTCAAGTAATCTTGTAAGTCTTCAAGGTTCAATGACCATTGATAGTTATCAAGAATTCTAACGATACCATATGCTTGACGACGCAATGCGTATGGATCATTTGAACCACTTGGAATCAAATCAACAGCATAAAATGTTACCAATGAGTCAATCTTATCAGCAATAGCTAAAGCAGCACCAACTTTACTTGCAGGTAAAGCTCCTTCAGCTGAGATTGGCATGTAGTGTTCACGAACGGCTTGAGCAACTGCTTTAGTCTCGCCCATGATTTCAGCATATTTCTCACCCATAACACCTTGTAATTCAGGGAATTCGTCAACCATGCTTGTTACAAGATCAAACTTGTAAATATCGCTGGCACGTAACAAATCCTTTGTTTCAGTGTCATTAAGTTGGAACAATTTAGCCAAATGTTCAGCGATTTGATGAACACGAGCCATTTTTTCAAACATTGTACCAATCTTAACGTGGAAGTTAACTGACTTAAGTTTTTCAACGTAATCAGCGATTGTCTTCTTTTGATCTTCTTTGAAGAAGAAATCAGCATCTTCAAGACGTGCAACAAGAACTTTTTCATTACCACGAACAACATTTTCGATATGTTCTGAGTTACCATTTCTAACACCGATGAAGTAAGGAGCTAACTTGCCATCTTGGTCACGAACATAGAAATATCTTTGGTTATCTTTCATTGAAGTGATAAGAACTTCTTCAGGAATTTCCAAATATTTCTTGTCGAATGAACCGGCAAAAGTAGTTGGGAATTCAACTAAGTTGTTAACTTCTTCAAGCAAGTCAGGGTCAACATCGATATCCCAGTTGTTGTCTGAAGCAATTTTGTCGATTTGGTCAGAAATAATTTGTTTACGTTCTTTAGCATCAACAATAACGAATTGTGACTTAAGTTTTTCAACGTAATTCTTAGCGTCGTCAATTTCAACATCTTCACCTAAGAAACGGTGTCCACGTGTCATGCGGCCAGATGTAACATCAAGAATTTTTACAGGAACTTCTTCATTATCAAGTAGTGAAACTAACCAGTGAATTGGACGGATATATTCAAAGTCGTATGAACCCCAGCGCATTCTTGTTGGGAATGTAATTGATTTGATAACTTCATCCATGTGGCTCAAAACATCTTCAACTTTTTGACCGTCTTCATGTTTTTGAATATAAGCATATTCAACACCTTTTAATTCTTCAAAGAAGATATCATCTGGTGTCATCTTTTGTCCACGGGCAAAACCTTGAGCAGCCTTAGTCCAGTTGCCATCAGCATCTTGAGCAATTTTCTTTGAAGGACCTTTAGCTTTGATATCGATATCAGTTTGTTTGTCAGCAATACCTTTAACTAAAATAGTTAAACGTCTAGGAGTAGAAAACTTTTCGATTGAGTCAAAAGAAATACGATTTTCCTTGAGAAACTTTTCAGCTTTTTGTGCAAATTGGTTAACACTCTTTGTTACAACATGGGCTGGCATTTCTTCCAAACCGATTTCTAGTAAGTAATTTTTAGTCATTTTCGTTCTCCTTTGCTGCATTGCTATTTGCCAAAAGTGGGAAGCCACGTTTCTTTCTTTCTTCAACGAAGGCCTTAGCTACCTTGTGAGCCATCTTTCTGATTCGTGACAAGAAGGCAGCACGTTCAGTAACAGAAACGGCACCACGGGCATCAAGTAAGTTAAATGTATGTGAACACTTCAAGATGTAATCGTAAGCTGGGTGAACTAAACCTAGATCCATCAAACGGTTAGCTTCTTTTTCGTAAGCATCAAAGAATGTGAATAACATATCTTGATTGCTTTCTTCAAATGAGTATTTTGAGTGTTCGTATTCTGGTTCTTTGAAGATATCTCCATAAAGAACACCGTCGCCCCATTCCAAATCGTAAACTGAGTTAACGTCTTGGATGTATGAAGCTAAACGTTCAACACCGTAAGTAATTTCACTAGTTGTTGGGTGACATTGGAGTCCTCCGACTTGTTGGAAGTATGTGAATTGTGAAACTTCCATACCATCAAGCCAAACTTCCCAACCAACACCGGCACAGCCCATTGATGGGTTCTCCCAGTTATCTTCAACGAAACGAATATCATGTTCTAGTGGTTCAATTCCTAAAGCACGCAATGAATCAAGATAGTATTCTTGAATATTTTCTGGAGCTGGCTTCATTACAACTTGGAATTGATGATGTTGGTACAAACGGTTAGGGTTTTCACCATAACGACCATCAGCTGGACGTCTTGATGGTTCAACGTAGGCAGCGTTCCAAGGTTCTGGTCCAATTGCACGTAAGAATGTGTAAGGACTCATTGTCCCGGCACCCTTTTCTGTATCGTATGCTTGCATCAACATACAACCTTTATCACCCCAAAATTTTTGAAGTGTGAGAATCATATTTTGAACATTTAACTTCTTTACCATTTTTTCTCCCTTCAGGCAAAAGCACAAAAAAATCCCTTGCAGTGTACACTTAGGCACTTTCTGCAAGGGACGAGTATTCGCGGTTCCACCCTAATTCAGGACCGAAGTCCTGCACTTTTATATTCGAATTAATCGTACGCCATAAATCTGATCGAAGCTTTCACTGTCCTTCGTCGCTGTTTCAACATAAATCAATATAACCATTTTTTTGGTGATTGTCAATCGGTTTACTGAGACACCTCCAGGTACTAAGAGAAGTAGTCTGCTGTGAGGACCGGCGCGAGCCAAGGTCTCGCACCTCGCTTTTGAGCCGAAAACCACGTCTCAAAAGTCGTCCGTGGTGTAAGAGCTAAAGCTCTAACGCCACCTTCACTGCATACTACTTCTCTTAGTACCTTCCGGCTAGATATTGCTTGATAACATTTGTGATAGCTATATATTTCTCATTCATAATATCAGAAAAATAATATAATGAAAAACTACATATGCCATCTTTTCATTTTATCAATAAACGTCTTGCTCTTAGGATAATATCCCACTGTACCAAGGTAAATTGAATCTATTGCATGTTGAATTAAGTCTTTATTATTCTCTTTAATCTCAATTCTTCCAACTTGATCTAAGCTGATTTTACTGAATAATCGTAGAAAATATACGATTCGCTTGGGAATATGCAATCGATGAATATCGCTGTCAAAGTGTTTTGAGCATAACAATCCACCCAATATGACTGAGAAATCGAAATTCCCTTCTGTTTCTCCGCCTACTACACATGAATCCATATTTGGCGATACTCCAAATGCATCTAACAACTTCATCTGCATAATATTGACGATAATTTGAGCGTCATAGCCATTCTCGATATACAACAGCGACTTAAACAACAGTCTGTACCAGCTGTCTGGTATTGGATCATCAACAAACGCTTCATGATACAAATCAAACAAGAATGTTGCATATGCATTTAACTCAATGTCTTGCATAATCTCATCAAATTGCTTGATATTACTAGCTGAATTTAGAAATGACAGGCCATTATCTTTAATAACACCTGAGTATTCGCCATATGAAAATGTAATTACTGAGCCTGATATTTTCGACTTAGCATTTTGCGTTCCCCGGACGAAAAAGGTTCTAAAACCATATTCTCTGGTTAAAATGGTAACTAGTGCATCCCGTTCTTTGTAGCGTTGGCGCCGAACTACGATACCAAAAAAATTAGTAGGCGTGTTAGCCATTAATCTTTCAAGTCCTTCATTGAGTATCCAGCACTTGCTAGGAATGCTTTATCATCACGCCAGTTCTTCTTTACACGAACCCAAAGTTTTAAGTTGATCTTTTCGCCAAGCAAATGTTCGATCTTGATACGTGAACCGATACCGATGTGCTTCAACATTGCACCACCACGGCCGATAACGATTGGCTTTTGACTATCACGTTCAACATAGATATTAGCTTCAACTTGAAGTTTTCCGGCTGCACTACGTTGGTTCATTGATTCAACAACAACGGCAATTGAGTGAGGAATTTCGTCACGGGTATCCTCCAAAATCTTTTCACGAATCAATTCTCCAACGATGAAGTACTCAGGGTGATCAGTAATTTGGTCGTCAGCATAATATTGTGGTCCAACTGGTAAATGTTGTGTCAAAGTATCGATTAAATCGTCGATATTGTTACCATTTGTTGCTGAAATAGGAATAATTTCAGCAAAGTCCATCAAATCTTTGTATTCATCAATTTGTGGAGCCATATCGTCAGGGTTGATCAAATCAATCTTGTTTAAGACTAGAAAGACTGGTGCCTTAACCTTCTTTAATTCTTCGATGATAAATTTGTCACCAGGGCCTGATTTCTCGCCGGCTTCAGTCATGAATAAAACAGCGTCAACTTCTTTCAGAGCTGAAATGGCAGCCTTGTCCATGTATTGATCCAAGTCATTGTGAGGCTTGTGAATACCAGGTGTATCCAAGAAAATAATTTGACGTTCGTTGTCAGTATAAATTCCTTGAATCTTATTTCTAGTTGTTTGTGCCTTTGGTGAAGTGATAGCAATTTGTTCCTTGATGATGCGGTTCATAAAGGTTGATTTACCAACATTGGGGCGTCCAATAATGGCAACGAAACCTGATTTGTAATTTTTATTATCCATAATTAATCCATGTCCTTATCACTGAATGCTAGTGGCAAAATTTCTTTAAAGGTATATTCTTTAAAATCATTCGTGTTGTTAGCTAAAAATACTGTATCTTCTGGTCCCATAAATTCACTCATAACTTGACGACAAGCGCCACAGGGCTTCGATAGTTCTTTTGTCCCATTGATGATTATAATTTTAGAAACGTGCTTAGCACCTTCAGAAATAGCCTTGAAGATGGCTGTTCTTTCAGCACAATTTGTTAAACCATATGAGGCATTTTCAACATTAACACCAGAGTAGATTTTCCCATCGTCACACAGAATGGCAGCGCCAACCGTGTAATGCGAATAAGGAGCATAGGCGTTAGTCATTGCCTTATTTGCTACATCAAATAATTGCTTCTCATTAATTTCCACTAGTTCAGTCTCCTTTTTTGTGTATCTCAGTTAATAATTATAATACAGATGAATGGTCAAAAAAAAGAATATCGGGCTTATCGTCCAATATTCTTTTTAATAGTTATTTTTCCAATCCGTAAGCACTCAAAATTTTCTCTTGTAAACCGATCATAACCTTCTCATCTTCAGGTTTGATATGGTCGTAACCATTCAAATGCAAGATACCGTGAACAATAGTATAACCCAATTCACGGTCAAATGAGTGTTCATAATCTTTGGCATGTTCATCAACGATTTCAACACTGATGAATAGATCACCTAAATCAACTGGTAAATCAGGAATTTGTGCTTCCAAATAATCCAATGAATCTTCACCATCATTGATAGCAAAGCTGATTACATCAGTTGCTCGGTCGGTATCACGGTATTCCTTGTTGATTTCATGAATCTTATCTTTAGTCACAAAATGGATTGACAATTGTGTATTGTCCTTCAACTCCAATTTGTTAAAAGTAAATTGGACGATATCTTTCACCCAATCTTCACGTTTTTGATCAATTAAATTATCATCATTATAAATTTCTAAGTCCATAATAATCCCCAGTAATTATTTTTCGATTTTATCTGATTCATCGTAAGCATCAATAATTTCTGCAACAACTGGATGTCTAACAACATCAGCTGAACTGAAATTAACGAATTCAACATGTGGTAAATTTTTCAAAATTGATTGTGCTTGAACTAATCCACTGCGAGTGTGTCCAGGTAAATCGATTTGAGAAATATCACCGTTGACAATCATCTTTGAACCAAAGCCTAGACGAGTTAAGAACATTTTCATCTGTTCACGAGTTGTATTTTGAGCTTCATCTAAAATGACAAAAGCTTCATCCAAAGTACGACCTCTCATATATGCCAAAGGAGCTACTTCAATAACGCCACGTTCAAGTAACCGACTAGTGTGATCTGAGCCCATAATCGCATATAAGGCATCATAGATTGGTCGCATATAAGGATCAACCTTTTCCTTCAAATCACCTGGTAGGAAGCCTAAGCTCTCTCCAGCCTCAACTGCAGGACGAGTTAGAACGATTCTTTGAACAGTTCCTTGTTTTAAAGCTGCCACAGCCATGACTACGGCCAAATAAGTTTTACCAGTACCAGCTGGTCCAATTCCAAAAGTAATGTCATTATGATTGATGGCATTCACATATTGTCTTTGACCAAAGTTACGTACTCGTACAGGTTTGCCACTAAAGTCTTTGATTAACTCATCTTTATAGAGATCACCGAAGTAATCCAAAGTACCACGTTCAAGCATCTTCAGACCGCTGACAACATCAGCAGAACCCAGACTAATCCCAGATTGAGTTAATTCCATCAGTTTCCTTAGTAATGCCATTGCATTATTAACATCACTCTCAACGCCAGTAACATCTAAACGGTCGCCGAATGCATGGATCTCAACATTCAGACCTTCTTCGATTAAATGTAAATTACTGTCATTAACGCCAAAAAGGTTAACTGCATTTTGAGGATTTTTGATCTGAATGCTTTTTTTAATTTGTTCAACGTTTTCTGTCAATAAAATTCGACCCTCCGTATATTACATTAAATGATAATACTATACGTGTGATGCTGGTTAAATATGCCGTCTCCAGAGCTGGGAAATATTCTCAAGCTGTGCGGAACGGCCCGAGCCAAAGTGCGGTCTCGAACCTCGGTTTGAAGCCTTGACACAGTTCGTCAAGTCTCCAAACACGTCCGGTAGTATAAGTACGGAAGTTTCCTCCCGTACTTATACCACTACCACGGCACACAAATATTTCCCAGCACTTCCGACTAGTTAATCGTTATTAGTTTAATGTAAAAAACGTTTAAACAAATTTAAACTACGGAATATTTGTGGTAGGTTATCAACTAGCACCATGCGCAATACTATGGCTCCTATCATTTTACCACTAACATAACGCTTGTTCGACTGTAGACTCCCTCATCTCTTCCGACTAATTATAATTTATTAGTTCATATAAGATATTTAAACATTAGATTTTTAGTGGTCAGATTAAATCACTTAATGTGAAAAGTAAATTAGTGAAAAAAATAAGAACAAAAAAAGTCCTGACAGGCATATTTGCCAATCAGGACTAATCCTTTAGAAACTATCGAATTAACGACGTTTCTTATTGCGCTTACGAGCAGCCTCAGACTTTAACTTTCTCTTGACACTTGGCTTTTCGTAAAACTCGCGTTTTCTATATTCTTGAAGAGTACCACTCTTTGAAACTGAACGTTTGAATCGACGAAGAGCATCATCAAGCGACTCGTTTTCACGAACGACGGTTTTTGCCATATGATAATCCCTCCTTCCGATTTAAAACGTAACTGTACTATTGCTCTAGCAGTTCATATGTTATTATAACAAAAAGAAGCTAATGTTCAAATATTTTTTTACATTTTTTTTGGAGGAATTTATTATGAAACAGGAATTAGACGTTTTTGTTCTGTCTGATGGTGTCGGAGAAACTGCCCTAAGAGTTGCTAGAGCAGCATTCATACAATTTCCAGAGATGGATATTACTTTTACAAAATATCCATTCATTAAACAAGATGATCAGCTAAAAACCATCTTAGATCAGGCAAAAGAGAAGAAAGCAGTGGTTTTACACACGATTGTCTCAAAAAAAATCTGCGAAATCATCAATGAATTTTGTCAAAACAACGGAATTGTTTACTATGATATCCTAAACCCAATCATCGGAACCTTCTCACAAATGACTGGTCAAACACCTTTACGTAAAAAAGGTTTGCTCCATGAACTTGATAAAAACTACTTCGATATGATTTCTGCCATGGAATTTACCATTACAAATGATGATGGTCAAAATCCTAAGGGTCTTCTGGAAGCTGATTTAGTTTTACTAGGAATCTCCAGAACTTCGAAAACACCGTTGTCACTCTATCTCGCCAACAAAAATATTAAGGTAGCTAATCTACCATTAGGTCCAACAACTAACCTCCCAGAGCAATTATGGGACGTTGACAAGAAGAAAATCATTGGTCTAACTAATGATATGAATGTTTTGCTTAAAATTCGTCGTCAGAGAATGATTGCTTACGGATTGAATCCCGATACAACATATTCTGACAGTGATGAAATTAAAAAGGAACTTGATTACTCAAATCAAATTTACAAGGAACTTGGTTGCCCCGTAATCAACGTTGCTGACCGTTCTATTGAGGAAACCGCCGCAATTATTATGGAAAAGCTCAATTTCAACGGTTATCAAAACAGCTAAAATAAATTTCTAATAAATACGCTTGTAATCAATTTAACGATTACAAGCGTATTTTTTATGCTATTCTCCAGCAATCAATTTATTCTTCATGTCTGGATCAAACACATTATTACGTAACATTTCAATTTCCATCTTATATGGAGCAACGCCCTTCTTGTCATTCTCATCTTTCTTAACATAAGGTGTTTCCATAATTTTAGGAACATTTTCCAATTGTGGATGGTTGGCAACATAACTCAAAGCGTCGAATCCAATCGTACCAAAGCCAATATCATCGTGACGATCTTTGTGTGAACCCATCTCATTTTTCGAATCATTCAAATGAATCACTGATAATTTATCCAAACCGATAATATGATCAAATTCATTCAACACACCATCGAAATCGTTTTTGACATCGTAACCAGCATCGCTCATGTGACAAGTGTCCATTGTGACTGATAACTTATCATTTTGTTGACAATTATCAAAAATTTCGGCAATTTGTTCGAAAGTAATTCCAACTTCTGTTCCCTTACCTGCCATAGTTTCAATCGCTACACTGACTTTTTGATCAGGCATGATAGCTTCATTTAGAGCTTGACCAATTTGTTTCAAAGCAACGTCTGGCTCGGCAGTCAGATGTGCTCCGGGATGAAAACTGATAGCTTCAATTCCCAATGCATCAGCACGCAAAAATTCGTCGTGCATAAAGGCAATCCCAAACGGTAGTTTATCTGGCTTAACAGTATTACCAAGATTAACGATATATGGAGCGTGACCGATGATGTGGTCAATCCCATATTCTTTCAAAAGTGCCTGTCCTTCAGGAATTCTCATCTCTGAAACGTCCTTACGACGAGTATTTTGTGGGGCACCAGTAAAAATCATCATCGCGTTGGCGCCATAACTGTGTGCTTCTTCGGCCGAACCAACAAGCATCTTGGGTGCTTTCATTGCAACATGTGAACCAATTATCATCAAAAAACCTCCCTGATTTAACTACTGAAATTATATCATAGGAAAAAGCCAACAAAAAAAGCGAAACCAAATGATTTCACTTTTACGTAATTAATATATATGAGCCTGATAGAACCGTCCCATAATCGTGATTGTATCAGTAACACTCACGAACGCATGTTGATCGGATAGAGCCATCGCATTTTCCAAATCGTGCAATTCAGAACGTGAGATAACTGTGAAAAGAATAGTCTTTTCTTCGTGCTTATAAGCACCTTCCGCATCATGGACAATTGTAATACCACGGCGCATTTCATTTTGAATTTGTGTAATAACGTTTTTAGGTTTAGAAGTAACTATCATAACTTGAAGTTTTTGATCCTTATTGTAGATCATATCGATAACTTGACCATTGATGAAAATACTGACCGCACTGTAAAGCGCATGTACCCAACCGAATAAGAATCCGGCACAGGCAACGATGAAAATGTTGAACATAATATTAATTGTTCCGACACTTTTACCAGTTTTCTTACGCAAAATAATTCCTAAAATATCAATACCACCGGTAGAAATACCATTTCTCAATGCCATACCAGTACCAAATCCATTAGCAACCGCACCAAAAATGGCACAAACTAACGGATCAGCTGTAATTTTAACTGGTGGCAATAAATGCATCATTGTACTGGCTAAAGCAACCGCAATTATAGTAAAGAATGTAAATTTGTGGTCGATTTTACGCCAAGAAAGTACAAACAATGGTGCATTTAAAGCGAAATACATTATTGAAGTTGACAAATTGAATGGCAACCATCGATGTGAAATTGTCGAAATCAACTGAGCAGCACCGGTAACACCAGAACCGTAAATCCCACCTGGTGTCCAGAACATGTTAACCGCAATTGAAACAGCAATCGAATATAAAAATGCTATTGAAATTTTGGATAAGTTCTGATGTCTTTCAATCAGCTTATCTAATTCACCCATACTAAAAAGTTCTCCTAGTCGTCATAAGTTACCTAAACATATTAGCACAAATAGCAAAGTTTTTAGCTTATTTCTGATGTTTTTTCATAAAATCAGCCCGTCCGCCACTCTCTTCGAGCTCAAAACGTTCAGGATTCTTTTTATAGAAGTCTTGATGATAGTCCTCAGCAGGATAAAAAGCTGTTGCTGGTTGGATTTTGGTAACGATAGGGTCAGAAAACTCACCAGATTCAGCCAAAGCCTTTTTAGAAGCTTCTGCGATTTCTTTTTGAGTTTCATTTTGATAGAAAATAACTGGACGATAACTATCGCCACGGTCTTGGAATTGTCCCATTGCATCCGTTGGATCAGCGATTTGCCAGTATAGTTCGACTAAATCTTTATATGAAACAATCTCACTATCAAAAGTTATTTCTACTGATTCAGCGTGACCAGTTGTCTCGGTACAAACTTGCTCATACGTAGGATTTTCAACGTGTCCACCACAGTATCCAGACACAACTGAGATAATACCCGGTTGTTCATCAAATGGCTTAACCATGCACCAGAAACAACCTCCAGCAAAAATTGCAGTTTCTTTTTTCATTTATTCCGCATCCCCATTTTCAACGTATTTTTTATAATCAGTATATCCTTGTTCATCCATATCATCATAGGGAATGAATTTTAACGCTGCTGAATTGATACAGTAACGTAATCCACCCTTATCTTGTGGACCATCAGTAAAAACATGTCCTAAATGCGAACCAGCTGATTTACTAGTAACTTCTGTTCGCTCCATGCCAAACGATTGATCACGATGTTCCTTTAACTTTGCAATTGGTTCAGTAAAAGATGGCCAACCACAACCAGCATCATACTTTTTAGCTGATGAAAACAAAGGCTCACCACTAGCTACATCAACATAGATTCCCTTTTTATAGAAATCATCATATTTTCCAGTAAAAGCACGTTCAGTGGCCGCATTTTGAGTCACTTGGTATTCTTCATCAGTCAGATTAGTTAAATCTTTCTTATATTCCTCAGACATCAAATCGCTCCTTCTCTTATATACGTTTTAGTATATGCTTCCACTAAATTATTTCTAGATATTTGCTTATTCTGGGGAGGCCGCCGAAGGCTGGCAGTGATATAACCTGCTGTGTGGACCGGCGTGAGCCAAGGTCTCCCACCTCGCTTTTGAACTTCGCAAAGTACGCGAATTTCAAAAGACGTCCTGTGATATAAGGATTCCATCCTTATATCACAACCACTGCGGGTTAATCACTGCCAGCCTTCGGCTAATGTACTTGTTAAATGGATATACGTCTTTACTCGCTAATTAATTTAAGATTCCTAATAATCTAAGACTTTAACCGAATTGCATACAAAATTTAAAAATAAAATAATTAACAAACACATTATCCATTATGCGACAAACTAAAATTTAATTAATCAAGATATTTAAACGAACTATCCTTCGGGCGTCAGTAATTGTAGTCCGGAGGCGGCATCCTTCAAAACATAAAAAAATCCCAAGCAATAATTTGCTTGAGATTAATAATTATCTAGTCTTTTTTACTAACTTCAATTCCAAGATCGTCCAATTGTAGTTTTGCAACTTCAAGTGGAGCGTGTGTCATTGGTTCAGTAGCATTTGAGTTCTTAGGGAAAGCAATGACGTCACGAATGTTGTCTTTGCCAGAAAGAAGCATTGCAAATCTATCCAAACCGATAGCCAAACCACCATGTGGGGGACAACCGTATTGTAAGGCATCCAATAGGAAGCCGAATTGTTCGTAAGCTTTTTCTTTAGTAAAGTCCAAAGCCTTCAACATCTTTTCTTGAATCTTGTAATCGTGGATACGGATTGATCCACCACCAAGTTCGTAACCGTTCAAGACGATATCATAACTTTGTGCGTATGCCTTGTGAGGATCTTCGCCATCGTTTAGATAGTGAACATCTTCTTCATTTGGCATTGTG
Source organism: Companilactobacillus muriivasis (assembly GCF_036246245.1). Classification (NCBI taxonomy): domain Bacteria; kingdom Bacillati; phylum Bacillota; class Bacilli; order Lactobacillales; family Lactobacillaceae; genus Companilactobacillus; species Companilactobacillus muriivasis. The sequence goes on along the minus strand of NZ_BTTQ01000001.1, from coordinate 404,338 downwards.
AATGGATGGTGAGCGGCAGTCCAACGTTGGATTCCTTCATCATATTCGAACAATGGCCAGTTAACAACCCAGATGAATGCAAATTCATTAGGATCATATAAGTGTTGTTCCTTAGCAATAGCTTTTCTCAAGTAACCTAAAGCATCAGCAACAACCTTCTTCTTGTCAGCAACGAATAGTAACAAGTCATCGTTTTCAAGACCAAGACGTTCAACTAAAGCAGCTTCTTGAGGTTTGATAAATTTGGCAACACCACCGGCTAATTCGTTGTCATTGTATTTAGTCCATGCTAAACCTTTGGCACCGAAACGTTTGATGTATTCTTGGTAAGCTTCAATATTCTTTCTTGAATACTTGTCAGCTCCACCTTTAACGACGATAGCTTTAACTTGACCACCGTTATCGATAGTACCCTTGAAGACCTTGAATTCAGTATCTTGGAAGACATCGTTCAAGTTTTGTAATTCCATACCGAAACGAACATCCGGTTTGTCTGAACCATAGCGATCCATGGCGTCATCCCAGTCGATTCTTGGGAATGGAGTCTTAACTTCGATACCCTTTTCGTCTTTCATAACACGAGCAATAAGTCCTTCAGTAACAGTTTGAATTTCTTTCTTGTTCATGAAACTTGTTTCAATATCAATTTGTGTAAATTCAGGTTGACGATCACCACGAAGGTCTTCGTCACGGAAACAGTGTGCTAGTTGGAAGTAACGGTCAAATCCACCGACCATCAATAGTTGCTTGAACAATTGTGGTGATTGTGGAAGTGCAAAGAAACGTCCAGGGTAAACACGTGAAGGAACTAAGTAATCACGAGCACCTTCTGGTGTTGATGGTGTCAAATTAGGTGTTTCGATGTCAATAAAACCATTGTCATAAAGATATTCATTAACAGAATGTTTGATTTGAGCACGTGTTCTGATAGCTTTTTGCATTTCAGGTCTACGCAAATCAAGGTAACGATACTTCAATTTAGTTTCTTCTGATGAGTCGATACCGTCTTTGATTTCAAATGGTGGTGTCAAAGATTTGTTGAGGATTTCAACCTTTTCAACAACAACTTCAACTTTACCAGTCTTCATATCTTCGTTAGTAGCACCTTCGCCACGAAGTCTAACAGTACCAATAACGTTAACAACGTATTCTGATCTAAGTTTTTCAGCAGCATCAAGTGCTTCTTGATTATCCGTATTGAAAACCAATTGGACGATACCCTTATAATCTCTAAGGTCAACGAAAATCAATCCACCTAAATCACGGCGTCGTTGAACCCAGCCATCTAAAGAAACTTTTTTACCAACATACTCTTCAGTAATGTTGCCACAATATTCTGTTCTTTCTTCCATGTTTATCCCTCGATTTTTTTCAATTCTTCGGCCAAATTTTCCAATGATACACTGACTTGCTCGCCAGTTGCCATGTTTTTAACACTAGCAGTATCATTTTCCAATTCTGAATCACCAATTGTTACCGTATATTTAGCATTTAGGTTGTTGGCAGTCTTGAATTGAGCTTTGATTTTTCTTTGTAGATAATCTTTATCCGCACAGAATCCAGCTCTACGTAAGCTAGAAAGAATTTTCACTGAAGCACGTTCAGCTTTTTCACCAATTGTTACTAAGTAAACATCAAGATCATTGGCACTTGGAAGATCTTCATCCTTCAAAAGCAACATCAAACGTTCCACACCAAGTCCGAAACCAATACCAGGTGTTTCTGGACCACCAAGTTCTTCAACCAAACCATTGTAACGACCACCGGCTAAGACAGTAATCTCCTTATTGTCAAATGCAGGATCAGTTACCATGAATTCAAAGATTGTGTGGTTATAATAGTCAAGGCCACGAACCATTGTTGAATCAACTTCATAGTTAATATCAAGGTCATCCAACAAATTCTTAAGATATTCAAAACGTTGTGCTGAAGCATCGTTCAAATAATCTAAGATTGATGGAGCATTAGCAACGATTTTCTTATCATTAGCATCTTTACTATCAAGAATTCTTAGTGGATTCTTTTCCAAACGGATTTTAGAATCATCACTTAATTGTTCTTTAAATGGTGTGAAATAATCAACCAAGGCTTTGTGATAAGCTGCTCTTGATTCTGGATCACCCAAAGTGTTGAGAGCAACTTTCAAATTCTTGATTCCTAAACGGTTCAAGAATTCCAAGCCAACTGAAATAATTTCTGCATCTAATTCTGGAGAATCGGAACCGAAGGCTTCGACACCGATTTGATGGAATTGACGTTGACGGCCTGATTGAGGACGTTCATATCTGAACATAGGACCCTTGTACCAAACTTTGTAAGGCTTGATGTGTTCTGGTCCATAAAGTTTATTTTCAACGTAAGCTCGAACAACACCAGCGGTTCCTTCGGGTCTCAAAGCTAAACGTCTGTCACCCTTATCTTTAAAGTCATACATTTCCTTTGAAACAATATCAGATGTATCACCTGATGATCTTTCAAAGACTTCGTATGATTCAAAGATTGGCGTTCTTATTTCTGAAAAACGATATTTATTGAAAGTATCTTGAGCGATTGATTCAACATATTGCCATTTTTGAGATTCTCCAGGCAAAATGTCCATCGTCCCTTTCGGTTTTTGATAACGCATATAATCCTCCTTAAATAAAAAACACCCTTGTCTAAATAAGACAAGGGTGCATTATGCACGGTACCACCTAGTTTTTTTGCTGCAGTTAACGCCTGCCAAACGATAAAAAGTCACACAACCAGTCGTTATCTGCTCTCAGCCACCAGATTCTCTGTAAAACGATTTACTTGATTACGAATATACTTATAAATTATCCAAAATGACCCAAATTGTCAAGTTAGTTTGGTTATGTTTACGTTTTCAAAAATATTAAAAGTTGATAGTTTATTGAAGTTTGCCGTTTCCAGAGCTGAGAGTATTCATCTGCTGCGCGGTACGGTCCGAGCCACAGTGCGGTCTCGAACCTCGGTTGAAGCCTTACCACAGACCGGTAAGTCTCCAACACGCCCGGTGGTGTAATAGCTAAGGCCATAACGCCACTTTCGCGGCTGATGAATACTCTCAGCTCTTCCAACTAATTTGTTTTTTGAATTAATAATCAAATGAAGAATTTGAAATATATAAATGATAATTGGGATTGTCACAGTAGTCTATTATATCTTCACTTTTTGGAATATTTACCTGCTGTGGGTGTGGTGTAATGGCTTCAGCCATTACACCACCAGGCGAATTTGGAGACTCGCGTGTTTTGCGAGGCTTCAAATCGAGGTTCGAGACCGCTCTTTGGCTCGGACCGGTCCGCATAGCAGGTAAATATTCCCAGTCCTGGAGATGCTCAAAAGCCAGATTTACCAATATTTTGTGCAAATTCGCAAAATTATACGAACAATAGTTCTAAAAAGGTAAAATTTATTACAAATTTACAAACATTTCTTTCAACTGGCCGCTATATTAAGTAATATATAAAGTGTACAAACGTCAGTAATTTGACAACGAAGGAATCAGTTAAATGAAAAAGACTATTAAATTTTTTATTAAAAACCGGATTCTTGTTGCTATTTTGTTATTACTCGCCCTTTCGAGTTGGTCAACAGTGGCTTTAGCAAGCGCCAATGCCGTTGTTGTGCAATCTGACTCAGTAAATGTTCGTGTCGGCCCAGGATTATCATATGCTAATATGGGTCAAGTTAAAAAAGGTGACAAGTTAGCCATCTTGGACGAAAAAAACAAATGGTATCAAGTCAGATTATCCGGAGACAAAATTGGCTGGGTCGCCAGCTGGTTGATCGACAACACAGATGTTAGTTCGGCAACCAATAAGGTCGGAATCGTCAAAGTACCTAATACAACAGTCTTCAAGAATGCCGATGCCGGCAGTAATGTTTTAGGAACAATTGAGCAATCGCAAAAAGTTACTATTATGTACCAAGAACAAGATTGGACGCAGATTCTTTATAATGGAACCGCCGGATGGGTTAAATCCAGTTTCATTCAAGGTACCCAAGAAACTTCTGGTTCAGCAAACTCTTCCAATACGTCTGACAATAACATCAAGAAAGTCACAGTCACACAACCTAATACCAAATTACGTATCGATCCAGATCAAAACGGTCGTGTCGTTAAAACTGTTAAAGTTGGTAAACAATTCGATTACTTGAGTAAGGATGGTAAATGGTACAAAGTTCGTGACGCTGACGGCTCAGTTGGCTACGTTGCTAGCTGGGTTGTAACAATTTCTGGTACCAAGAGTGCTGTTAAGTCCGCCGCAACCAATATTTCTGAAGCCACAATCGTGATTGATCCTGGTCACGGTGGTGATGATTCTGGTGCAGAATCAAAGAAGAACACTTACGAAAAGAACTTTACCCTCGCCTACGCAAAAGCGATTAAGAGTAGCCTAGAAAAAACTGGTGCTCGTGTAGTCTTAACTCGTACTGGTGATGACAGTAAATCATTAGGTGATCGAGCTCGTCTATCAAGTAAGATTCAAGCTGATGCATTTATCAGTTTGCACTTTGATTCCAGTGCTCAGGCTAATGCCGGTTCTGGTGTGACAACTTACTATTACAATAAGAGTAAAGATGGCACCCTAGCTGATGATTTGAATAGCCAGCTCAAAGGTTTGCCAATTGGTAACCGTGGTACTGCTCAAAAAGACCTTTACGTCTTACACTACAACAGTCAACCATCAGTCTTGATTGAATTAGGTTATATCAATTCAAAGACCGATTATAAACATATTAATTCCAGTGCTTATAAAGAGGCTGTTGCTACAGATGTAACTAATGGATTAAAAGAATATTTTAAATAAATTGAAAAGAACTGTCATTTATTAGTTAAATGGCAGTTCTTTTTGTTATAGTTGAAACAAATTATTAAATATTCCGTCTCCAGAGCTGGGAAATATTCTCAAGCTGTGCGGAACGGCCCGAGCCAAAGTGCGGTCTCGGACCTCGGTTTGAAGCCTTGACACAGTTCGTCAAGTCTCCAAACACGCCCGGTGGTATAAGGACGGGATAATATCCCGCCCTTATACCAATACCACGGCACACAAATATTTCCCAGCTCTTCCGACTAATTAATCGATATAAATTGAAAATATGAATACTCCAGAATCTCTACTCACTCTATTTTAGATACTAAAACAAACTTAATATAAATATTTGTAATAAATTATCAACTAGCACCATGAAAAATTTAATTAAAAATCAATCTTAAACTAAACCATATTAAATTCTAATCGGAGATTTTGCCTATGAAAGTTTACTTAATTCGCCACTCTCAGCCAGATTTTAAGCAAGTCGATCAAGCTGGTTACGTTGGATATGGGCGTGACTTGACCCGATTGACTCCCTATGGCATTAAGGTGGCTCAAAAAGCTGCACTGGACCCCATTTTTGACCAAATGCAGTTACTGTTGGTCTCGCCTTATACTAGAACCATGCAAACTGCCATGGAAATTGTCAAAGTCCACCCAGACTTACCGACACAAGTTGAATTGATGTTGCACGAATGGCGTCCTGATTTGACGGGACGTAAATTGACTGGCTATCCCCAAGTTAAAGCAGCGTATAATGATTATTTAAACAATACTCATAATTCGGGTATGAATTACGAAACTGCTGACCAAATTGTCAATCGTGTTAGCTCTGTCTTGGATAAATATAAAAAGGATTATGATTGTATTGGCTGTGTAACTCATGGACAAGTTATTCGGCGCATGAAAAACATGGATATGCAGACACAAATTCCATACTGCGGTATTTATAAGCTCGATTATTAACAAATTTGAATTTATCATACTTATCATATTTACTACTCACTGGGGGAATCAATTATCAAAAATTTCGAAAAATCACTACCTACAAAAACTAGTCGTGAACTTTACGATGAAAAACAAAAGTTACCAAAACTATTTAGAACTTACAATCGACGCCAATTTTTCGAATTACTGATTGGACTAGCTACTCTGGTAGTCCGTGGCATCGGAATTCTATTCTTAATCGCATCCCTAATGGATCTGTACTTCTTCTCAACTGTCTATAAAGTTAGAAATATGCAGACGGGTGAAACATTTTTGATGGAACGAAATGAGTGGTCACATTATCGAAAACTATATAAAGAACAAAAGAAAAGCCAAAACTAGAGCTAACAAAAAGAAGCAAGTAATTTATAAAAATTACTTGCTTCTTTTTCATTCACTATAAGGATGAACACAATCAGCCAATCTAGATTGAATATAATTGAGCTCTGTCTTTTTCAATTCACGAGCTTCCTTAATTGTTTTAACAAGTCCTAAAATAGTTTCTTTATCCATTTCATTGCCCAAATCCAAACAATACCCGTTTCGACGTAAGAAAAAGTCCATTGCGGCAATCGCTGTTTGAGTATTATATTTAGCAAAAATATCGTCAGAAATGATAGTACAGAATAAATGTGTCAAATAAACGTTCAAATTATCGAATTGATTTAAAAACTCGACGTTACTTTGAAGTCGTTTCTCACTGAAGGTAATTTCTTCACTATCTTCAATTGCCAAATGTATCGCAACGATTTGGTCGTAAGTTAATCTTTCCAGTTTGTTATCCATATTTACATCCATTAAATTATTTTTTCAATTTCCAGTAAATCGCTAACTTGATAATCAAAATCAAAGTCAACTTTTTCTGAATTCAAAAGAATTGTCTGCGCCCCAACGCTACGACCAAAGTCGATATCAATCTTACGATCACCTACGACCCAAAGGTCTTCTTTTTTGAGATCATACTTTTCAATCAAGTAATCCAACATTTCAGAATTAGGCTTACGCTTGAAATCATCGGCAACACTGACAATTTCTTTGAAATAATGTTCAATACCCAAAGATTTAGCCAATGGATAAATTGAGTCATCACGATGTGTCACAATAAATTGCATATAATGTTTCTCATCGCAATACTTCAAAATGTTCTTAATATGAGGAATCAACGTGATTTTATCATGGTAATCTTTCTCATATCGATAATAGCTGGCATAGAAGACTTTGACAGCCTGTTCTACGTCCTCTTGGTCACTCAATAATTCGGTGACAAATTTTCGTACTGAAGTCTTCTTGGCTTCTTTAAAAATCGTATCTTTCGACAAACTAATGTCAAAGTTTTCGCGTAGAGATTTTTGTGTAGCTGAGACAATCCCCGGATAACTATTGGCAATAGTATCATCAAAGTCCCAAACAATGCTTTTCATATTTATCTCTCCATTAAAATAGTCACTGGTCCATCATTGGTAAGTGATACTTGCATATCGGCACCAAATTCTCCAGTTTCAACAGTTAGACCGTACCCTCTCAATAAATCATTAAATTGATCATATCGCTTGTTTGAATCAGCAAAGTTACCAGCACCAGTAAAGCTAGGTCGATTGCCATGTTTCGTATCTGCATAAAGTGTGAATTGAGAAATAGATAAGATTTTACCATTGACGTCATTTATCGCTAAGTTCATTTTATCATCAGCATCGGAAAAGACACGCATATTTGCAATTTTGTGTGCCATATATTCGAGTGTTTCGTCGGTATCAGCGTCCGCAAAAGCTACTAACAAACAAAATCCTTGATCGATTTGACCAAGGATTTTGTCGTCAACAGTAACTTTAGCTTGAGATACTCGTTGTATTACAACTTTCATTAAGCTACCGTCCTCTTGATTTCATAGACATTCGGGATATTCTTCAATTTTGAAATAATACTATCCAAATGTTCCTTATTATTAACACCAATACTTACGTGAATAATTGCCATCTTCTCTTTATCAAGACGACCAATCACATTGTTTAGTGTATTTGTATTCGAGTTAATTACTTGCAAAACTTCATTAATCAATCCATTACGGTTAAAGGCATAAACATCCAATTCTGCTGTATAACGCTTCTCTTGGGTAACATTATCCCAACTAACTTCGATGAAGCGTTTTTTAGCATCTTCACTCTGAACGTTAGGACAATCGGCTCTATGAATTGTCAAACCACGACCCTTAGTAATGTAACCGACAATTTCATCCCCGGGAATAGGGCTACAACATTTAGCCAAACGAATCAATAAATTATCGATTCCTTGGACGGAAATGCTGGTATTAGCGTTATTACGTTCCTTTTTAAGCTTAGGACTATCAACTTGAGGTTGAGTTGTCTTGTTATCATCGGTATTAGTGATAACCTGCTCCTCAAGCTCTTTTTTCTCGGCCTCTTTCTTACGGTCAGGGTCCTCACTAACTAGCTTGTGAACCACGTTAATTGGCGAAAGCTCACCATAACCAACGGCATTGAACAATTCATCAGGTTCAGTATAGTTGAAAATCTTCATCGCAATTTCCAAATGTTTCTTATCAAGATATTTCTTACCCGATAAAGAACGATTCTTCAATTCATTTTCAATCGACTCACGGCCAAGAACAATATTTTCTTCACGATCCTTCGTTCTGAAGTAACGTTTGATTTTGTTTCTAGCACGAGACGTATAAACGACATTGACCCAATCACGACTTGGTGATGTGTTTGAGTTCGTCAGCATTTCAACGATATCGCCATTCTTGAGTTGATAATTCAAAGGCACCATTCTGCCATTGATTTTTGCACCAACAGAGTGATTTCCGACTTCAGTATGGACTTGATAGGCGAAATCAAGTGTAACCGCACCCTTTGGAAGCTCGATAACCTCACCTTCAGGTGTAAAGACGTAAACACGGTCATTAAAAATTTCACCCTTAACTGACTTCATAAAGTCGGAAGCATTGTCAGAGTTTTCTTGCAATTCCAAAATTTCACGGAAGACATCAATCTTTTGTTCATTGTCATCCAAGTGAACGCCTTCGAAATTACCTTCTTTATAAGCCCAGTGAGCGGCAACACCATATTCAGCGACTTGATGCATTTCAAAAGTTCTAATTTGAACTTCTAGTGGTTGACCACCAGGTCCGATGATTGTCGTATGTAATGATTGGTAACCATTGGCTTTAGGAACGGCAATATAATCCTTGAAACGGCCCGGAATTGGCTTCCACTTAGAGTGAATTGAACCTAGAACAGCATAACAATCCTTAACTGAATTAACGACAATTCGGATAGCTAACAAATCGTATAGTTCAGAAAATTGCTTGTGCTTATCACGCATCTTTTTATAAATTGAATAAATATGCTTAGGACGACCATAAATATCATATTTAATACCCAAAGCATCAACACTTGTCTTGATATAGTCAATTGCTTCAGCAATATAAGCCTCACGCTGATCACGTTTACTATTCATCAAATGAACAATACGGTAATACTGTTGCGGATTGATGTAATGTAACGACAAGTCCTCTAGTTCCCATTTGATCTTACTGATACCTAAACGATCGGCTAGTGGAGCGTAAATTTCCAAAGTTTCATTGGCAATTCGACGTTGTTTATCAGGACGTAATGCCTTCAAAGTTCTCATATTGTGCAAACGATCAGCCAACTTGACCATGATGACACGCAAATCTTTAGCAGTTGCTAAAAGCATCTTGCGGTGATTTTCAGCTAAAAGTTCTTGATGTGAGTGATATTTATACTTACTAATTTTGGTAACGCCATCAACGATAGTCGCAACTTGGTCGCCAAATAACTCTTGGACATCCCCCAAAGTTACATTAGTGTCTTCAACGACATCATGTAAGTAGCCAGCTGCAACAGTATATGGATCCATGTGTAATGATGCTAAAATTTGTGCCACTTGAGTTGGGTGAATAATGTAAGGTTCACCAGTCGCACGTTTTTGTTCCTTGTGCACGTAAGCCGCAAACTGATAGGACTTATTGACAAATTCGACGTGTTCCTCATTCATGTATCCACGACAAATATCTAAAACTTCTTCTGGTGTATAATCTTTAATTTTTTTCATGAAATATTCACCCCGTTACAATAAAAAGCACTCATTGAGTGCTTTTAGTTTACATATTATTATGATTACTTTATTGCTAATAAGCAATTATTTTTCTTTATCAAATAAGAAATAAATCAAAATACTTAATACTAGGTAAATTCCAGCTAAAAAGTAACCATAACGTCCGTATTTGACGAAAACACTGATAACAAATATTACTGGAAAAATAACTAAATTATAGAAAGATAAATCATATTTCTTCGAGAACCAACCAATAAAACTGGCAAACAAGATATTGATAATAAAGAATAGCCAGATGATACGGTTTGTTCTGCCCAGATGGAACAGATTAAACAAGATTGGCATGATAAATACCAATATGATTGAGATTAGTGCAATGTAAGTTGTTTTTGATTTTTCAACTTTATTCCAAATATTTTTCACGATTTGTTCCTCATTTTACAGTTAGTTCGTATTTATATGATAGCACTGATAGGAAGTACATGGGTGCTGTTTCTGCTCGCATAATACGAGGTCCTAAACCAACTGACAAGAAATCAGCTTGATTTAGAAAATCAATTTCATCTGGGGCAAAGCCACCTTCAGGTCCAAACGCACAGAGAACTGACTTAGGAGTCTCATCTAACGTCTGTGCCAAACGGCTGATTTCACCCTGTTTAGCCGACTCTTCATAAGCAACCAAGTTAGCTTCAGCCTTATATTTCAACAAATCTTGCAAGTTATCGACATAAATGACTTCAGGAATAATACGTCGCTTTGACTGTTGCGCCGCATTTTTAGCAATTTCTTGCAAACGAGCTAATTTCTTTTCGACAACATTTTTCTTCCATTTCATAATGGAATACTTGGAATCAAAGAAAATAATCGTTGTTGCTCCTAATTCAGTCGATTTTTGAGTAATCCATTCAATCTTGTCCTTTTTTGACAACGAGCAAGCCACTGTAACTGCTGCTGGCATCTCGGTGCTAGGACTGTCAACTAACTCAACAGACGTCATAATTTGTGAATTATCAATATCGATTTTAGTAATCGTCGCCGCATATAATTTTTCATTTGTATCAACTAGGTAAACAACATCGCCATTCTTATGACGCATAACTTTTGCTACATGCTTAAAAGTTTCTGGATTATCAATGGCATAATCATTCCCGCTGATAACATTTTTAACGAAGTATTGCTCCATCTTCCGCCTCGTACTCTTCTTTTCTTCTACAGATTAACGTTGACCAACCCTTCAAATGGAAAGCTTCCAAGACCATAAAGCCTTGTTCTGCCATCTGTTCAGTGATCAATGCTTCTTTTTCATTAATAATACCTGATAAAACAACAAATCCGTTAGCATTTAGGTGTCCGTCAATATCAGGAATAAATTGTTGAATTACATCAGCCAACATATTGGCAACAATCACGTCAACTTTTCCATCAACACCATCAAGCAAAGAATTCTCGAACACTTCAATATCTTCACAACCAGGATTCAATTGAATATTTTCTTTAGCAGCGCGGACAGCTTCGGGATCAAGGTCATAAGCCTTAATGTCCTTTACGCCCAACAGACGAGCTTGAATAGACAAGATACCTGAACCAGTACCAACGTCATAAAGTGAGTCAGCATCCCCCAAAATCAATTCTAGTGCTTGCATACACGAATAAGTCGTTGGGTGCGTTCCTGTTCCAAAAGACTTACCCGGATCCATAACAATGATATGTTCATCTTCGTATTTAGGTTGGTAATCAACCCAGTTAGGCACAACCGTCAGATAACGACTGATTTTCACTGGATGATAATATTGTTTCCATTCATTTTCCCAGCTACTGTCGTCTAATTCACTTACAGAAACCTCAACACCAGTAATATCAAAGCCAAATTCTGGTAACTTTTTAATTTGAACCTTTAAATCATTTAGAATTGCTTCATTATAACTATTTTCATCAAAGTATGAATTAATCTTTGTTTTAACACTATCATTTTCATCGTCAACCATTTCAGTTCCGTTAGCACCTACGCGCATAAAGACATCTGAAATAATCTCGGGATCAAAATCATTCGGAATCGCAACCGATATTTTTTTCCAAAGCATAAAAGTTCCTCCATTTTGAACTGGGAGTCGTCTCCAGGTATGAGAATAATTTAAATTTTGCATATATTGTTTAATACTAATTTAAAATCATCAGTATATATTGAATAGAAAAATAATGCATAACACAATCCATTAGCCGGAGGTTGTCAGTAATACAGTCGGCAGTGAAGGTGGCGTTAGAGCTTTAGCTCTTACACCACGGACGACTTTTGAGACGCGATTTTCGGCTCAAAAGCGAGGTTCGAGACCGACCCTTGGCTCGAACCGGTCCTCACAGCAGACTGTATTACTGACAACCGGAGGCGACCCCCACTTAATAATAAGATTACTAGAAATAGCCCACAAAAAAAAGACGTTACCGCCTTTATTTAATGAAAATATTAATTGAATTAACGAATTCTGCTTGACTAGCTTTAATTTTTGACCGCGCTTGTTCCATACTTGCTTGATTCAAAGCATTATTCTCGGTATCTAGGCAGTTGAGCGCATCAATCAAATTGATAAAATAATTGTTCAATTTTTCGGCCATTGGGCTGTTCTGTAGACTGTATTTCTCAATGTAGGAATTGCACAGCTTCATAAACCGATCAATATTTGAAAGATAATTATCAGCTAAGCGTGAATATGTTTCATATCTCAACGCTTCGCCCCTTTCGATAATTTTCATCGTCTTAAAATGTTCCATGAAGACCTCGTTGTAAGTAACAAATCTTTCTAACAGGACATTTGTTTCTAAAATACGATATCTACTTGTCATTGCTGTCATGTACTACACCTCTTTTTTTCCTTTTTTACATAATATCATATGAATATAATTATGGAAAGCATAAGTTTATATTCATATTCATATTTCTTACAAATATAATTTTCTTCGCTAACGGTGTCATATCACTACTTACATCGATTTCTATTCAAACAACAATTATTTAAAAACAAAAAAATAAGATAATTATCTATAAAATTTAGATAAATTATCTTACTTTTTGAAAATAAATTATTTGTAAGAGCGTCTTACATACGCAATTTCACTTAAGCTACTCCGTAAATCATTATTGTCCAGCGTGTTTAGGAGATTCATAAATGCAGCATAACTATATTCATCGTCATTAAATGCATCTGACAGTTTTTGCTTTAAATCAAAACTAATATATGCTTTTTGCAATCTATTATTAAATTCCTTCTCCGCTGCCCGTCTGTTATTATGATAAGTTTTTACTGAAATATTTCGGTGTTTTGGAATAATATCGTCGGGATCAGTTACTTTCCACTTTAATGACTTTTCCAATTCATTCCAAGTAAATAACGTTTTAGCAACCTTATCACCTAAATGCTCCACCATTTCAAAATTACCGTCACGTCCTGCAAACACTTCAATTTGAATGTTATTTGGTAAATTATCCAAATCATCCATGTAATCTGGATTTGTTACGATTAAACTTCCCTCGCGAATGAATACCGGAATCATGTTGCTATCTCGATAAGTTTTAATAACCGAATTTCCACGATAACGCAGATGACTGAAATAATCGATCCATTCACCTTCTGGTAGCCAAGTTTCACTGTAAGCTGACTGAGTTTGTTCATCATGTGGTCTAGTGATTGGGGAAACCAACATTTCTGAACCAAAAAAGTATTCATTCTTCATTGTATAAGCTTCGGTTTTATCCGGATAATCATAATAAAGCGGCTTGACCAAAGGAACTCCCTTGGTATGTGTTCTAAAGTTAGCCGTATCTATATATGGAACCAATTTTGTTCGTAGACGCAAAAACTCCTCTTGAGTCTCCTCAAAGTCAGCACGGTAATTCCATGGTTCTTTACCACTAAACGAATTATTCGACGAATGCAATCGATTAATTGGACTGAAGACACCAAATTGGAGCCACCGAGTCGCCAATTCAGCATCAAAACTCCCGTGCATGTGACCGCCAATATCATGACTCCACCACGTATAGCCGATATTAGCTACCGTAGCTGTGAAATATGGTTGAAAGTTTAATGACTTCCATGATATGACTGAATCTCCCGAGAATCCCAAAGGATAACGATGCGACCCTGGACCTGCATAGCGACTGAGAATTAAGCCGTTACCGTTAGTTCGTTGATTATTGTCAGTAAAATGATAATAATTCAACAACCACAACGGATCCATTTTCCGAGCAGACTTAGCAGTTCCTTGTTGCCAATCTAACCACCAGAAATCAATTCCCTCATCCTCTAATTTATGATGAACATCACTAAAATATGCTTTACGGAACTTTTCATTGGCCAAGTCAAACGATGCTGGTTCAGCTTTCTCAACATCCAAGTCCAAATCCTTCGCAACTGCCGGATAACTATCCTCGAATGCTCTTATACCGGCCGCTGGATGAACATTTACGGTGACTTTTTTGCCATCGTCATGTAGCCAATTTAATAGTTTTTGATGGTCTGGGAACAATTCTTTATTCCATGAATAACCCGTCCAACCAGAACCATACTTTTGTGGAACATCAACCTTGTGCCAATCCATATCCAATACTGAAACATTAATTGGTACTTTTTTCTGATCAAATTTTCTCATTAAAGCTTGATAACCGGCTTGAGTGTAGCGATAATATCGACTCCACCAATTACCCAAAGCAAATCTTGGCAACAATGGCGTTGGACCCGTCAAATTATAGAAATCTGTCAAAGTCTGCTGATAATTTCGACCATAACAGAATAAATAGCCATCAGTCACTGAATTATCTCGAGCTTTAAAAGAATCTGACTCTTGCAGATAAATAAACGAGTTGGAATCATCCAAATAACTGTACCCATCACGAGACATAATCCCCTTATCTAGAGGAATTGCTCCGTCAGCGTGGTCAAGCGTCCGCACAGTTCCTAGAAGATTCTGTTGGTGATCATCGTTATCCTCACCAAAATACCAACGATTTTGATAAACGGAATAGGCCTTTTTGATATCAATATAAAGTGACTCAGCCGAAAATTTTCCACCGTCATAATATAGATGAAAACCTTTCGTCTCAATCTCAATTTCATGACCGTTGGAACCACGTGAAACCTCAACTTCTGGCTCATCAAAATCCCGGTTAAGAACAGTTTGCGTCGGTCGGTCTTCAAATTTACCAGTACTATCCTCTTCAATTCTCAATAAATAATCAGTAATAACTGTAAAACGGTAGGTATTTCCTACAATTATCCTGTTCATACGACAGTCCTCCATTTACTAAAAGGTGTTTAAATTCAATTTACTTAGTCATCTAAAAATACGAAGTTTTCCTTTAATATCTATTATTAAATTACAATATCATCCATAAATATAAAATCATACGGAGGTTGTCAGTAATATAGTCCTGCTGTGGAGGTGGCGTTATGGCTTTAATCATTACACCACGGGACGAGTTTGGAGACTTAACGAACTGTGTTAAGGCTTCAAATCGAGGTTCGAGACCGTACTTTGGCTCGGACCGGTCACCATAGCGGACTATATTACTGACAACCGCAGTTACACGTATACAAAAAGCGGCACCCATGCTTAACATGAATGCCACTTTAGTTTATTACTTATCGTCATTTTGAGATACCCGATTTGGGCCATCAACAACTTTTTTTCTTAAAGATTCATTATCCTTAAATAACTTTTGAGCCTCGGATAATTTTTTAGGACTATTCTTAATTTCTTGAGAAATTTTACTAAAATCATTCTTGGCAGGATCTTCTTGATGTTTTTTGAAAAAACTCATTCTAATCGCTCCTTATCCTGTTGTAACGCTAACAATTATATAACAGTAAAAATGAAAATGAACCTGAAAATTAAAATTAATTTTCTAGCTGTTAAGGTCACTTCACTTTTAAAAATTATTAGCTTTGTTATTATATACTAAGTAAGCATTAAGTTTTAGGGGTTGAATAGAAAAAATGAGTAAAAAAAAGAAAATACAAAAAACATTAGTAGAAAAAATTCTTGATAAAGAAAAAGTTGATTACGTTCCAATGACTTTCCCAACAAAAGCCGATGGTGATACTCAAGAGCTTGTCACCGACAGCAGTACCCAAGATGGCTATAAGATTTACAAGACACTAGTTTTAACTGGTAATAAAACCGGCCCACTCGTTGGTATGTTGCCACTTGATAAACACTTGAGTTACAAAATGTTAGCTAAATTATCCGGTAATAAAAAAGTTGGAATGGTTCCTTTGAAGGATCTTATCAAAACCAGTGGCTTTGAACATGGCGCAAATAGTCCCGTCGGAATCCATTCACTGCACAATTATCCGATTTTCTTTGATAATGAAGCAGCACGTTCTGAAAAAATTATCGTTTCTGCTGGTAAAGTTGGACAGTCCGTTCTAATCGAGCCACATGCTTTAGCTAAAGCTGTCGATGCAACATTCGGTGACTTTGCTGTCGATAATCCAGAGTAAAAAAAATCGCCAATGACCAAAGTCATTGACGATTTAATTTTTTATGCAGCTTTATTGTTGTTTTTTAAATTTGAAATAGCTTTTTCAATGGTTGTACCGTTACCAAAGTTATTGCTATCGTTAACATCAACTGCGGTGAATAATTGATCTTTAAGATCTAATAAAATTCTGTATTTCATATTATTCACGCCTCCTTTACGTTCCGTATCTTTTAGAGGGTAGCGACTGATTGTTATATTACATGCCTCAACAATTAAAGTCAACGAAAGAGTCTTTCACTTGACTTTATTACGGATTTGAATAGAATTTAAGACACAATAAAAAAAGAGGAGAACTAAATGAACAACATTTGGAAGTACATTTTGGGATTCTTCATCGCCCTACTATTATTTTCATTCTTCATCCATATAATTTTGCCACTAATCGTAATTTTAGCTATTATCGGTGGTATTTATTATCTTTATAGAAGACATCAAAACAACAAATACACGCCCGATGGTCGTAAAAAGGTAAACTAGTTTTATGGTTGGCCGCCTCCGGCTAAGTTAACTTTAGAGTATTTTGTTGTCTTTGCTGAATATTTAATTAATATAAAATCAAAAAACACGAGCCAGTAATCTTATTAAGTTAAAGATTACTGGCTCTTTTCATGTATTCAATTTTAATTAAATCATATATGACAAAATATCATTCCCATTAAAACAATAATATTCATCCTAAAAATACACTAGCGTTCGGGTGCGAGGGATTGAGCTAGCAGTGATAGTGTTGTTAGGCCGGCGATTTTCCGGTCTTACAACACAGGACGTATTTTGAGATTTGCGGTCTTTGCAAAGCTCAAAATCGAGGTTCGAGACCGCACTTCGGCTCGAACCGGTCCCACAGCAGACTCAATCCCTCGCACCCGAAGGCGGCATTATCTATTAGGTCGATCAATATCAGCAGTAGCCGAAATCAACAATAAAACTGCTCCAGCAACTGCAGCTGATATTAAATTAGAATTGCTGAACCACTTGAAAATAAAACCCAATACAGCAACAACTAATAATAAAATCCCCAACCAACGGTCTAATTTCATTAATAAATTCATTTTGCACGTCCTTTTATTATTAATTTTGAATAAAGAATACTAAAATAGAATGTGATACGATTATTATTAATATTATACATTATCTTGGAGGACTAAAAATGGATAAAGCACAAAGACTAGGTGTTTTGGATGATTTAATCAAGTTGGAAACGGTCAACGGTAATGAGGAAATCGTGGCCCACTACCTAAAAGATTTATTTGAAAAGAATGGCATTGAAACTGAAGTTAACGAATACGCCGATAATCGGACTAACCTTATTGCTACTATCAAAAAAGGTGATGGTAAATTCTTAGGTTTCACAGGTCATGAAGATGTTGTTGGTACAGTTGACAATGACAAATGGAATTATGGTCCCTTCAATCCTAAACATATTGATGGCAAAATCTTTGGTCGTGGCACATCTGACATGAAAGGTGGATTAGCTGGAATGGCTATCGCCTTGATTGAATTAAACGAAGATCCTAATTTCAAAGGCAACATTAAATTTATTGCAACTGTTGGTGAAGAAGTTGGTGAACTTGGTGCCGCAAAGCTTTCTGAAGAAGGTTATGTCGATGATGTTAGTGCTTTAGTCGTTGGCGAACCAAGTAACTCATCTTCACGTTTAGTTTTGGAAAAATTAGTAGGTGCTGGACTCATTGAAACTAATGGTCAAAAACCAGAATCACGTATGGCTGCCTTCTGTGCTCACAAAGGTTCAGTAACTTACAAAGTTATTTCTCACGGACGTGCTGCCCACAGTTCAATGCCTGAGGTTGGGATCAACGCCCTAGACAACTTAGTGGCTTACTACAACAAGCAAGCTGATTACTTCAAGGATATTGTTAAAGCTGAAGATGATGTTCTCGGTACAACTAAGCCATCAGTCACAATTATGAATGCTGGTAAACAAGAAAATACCATCCCTGATTACGCTGAAATGACTGTTAAAATCAGAACTATCCCTGAATATAACAATGACAAAATTATTGGTGAATTGAAGGAAATTATCGACCAGATGAACCAAGCTGACCCAAGAATGAATTTGGAATTCCAACTATCAAGTAGCAACTGGCCCGTTAAGACCGATATTGATTCCGACTTCATCAAGCTTGTTCGTGAAAGTTACAAGGACGTTTTAGGTATTAACATTTTGACTGTCGGTGCGCCCGGTGGAACAGATGCTTCTCAATTTATCAAAGCAAATCAAGATTTGGACGTTGTTGTTGCTGGTCCCGGAAATGAATCAGCTCACCAAATTAATGAATTTGTCTTTGAAGATGATTATTTGAAATATATCGATATTTACAAGACACTTGCTAATAAGTATTTTGCTTAATAAATTGTAAAAAGCTAACCTTAACGGCTAGCTTTTTTTAAATACTCGACTAATTTGTTTTCAGTTCCATTCTCAAAAATATATTCCAAAACATCTTCTTTACGATAAATTGAATTTAAAAACTTGTCATCTAACCCATCTAAAATATTAACCATATTTGTTTGAGCTAGTTGTTTTATATTTTGTTGCATTGTCGCATCATATTCTTTACGTTTAGAAGAATCTTCTGGATAGCCAACGTTCATTGGTCCATCGAATAACTTTTCCAAAGTGAACTTCAAATTCAATTCGCCGGACCAGCCAAAGTTCAAACCCAATGGAACTGAAGCACAATTTCCGTGATTAATCCGTCCAAAAAGATAAGCATCGCTTGGCGTAGGCAAATATCCACAAGTCACGTTTGGCAAGCTGTTGCAGGCAATATCCATTCCATTTCCGGAACTACAACCAGTTACAACATAGTCCACTGCTTTACTATTTAACAATAATCCTACCAAAACCGAGACTTGAACATACGACAAAATCGGATCACCCTCAAAAACGCCGAAGTTAATTACCTCATCTGAATCACTAACAGCAGCTTGAGTGGCCTCAAAAAGTACCTCATTCCTACTCATCCGTGTAGTTTCTTGAATTACTGCAATTTTCAAAATTAAGACATCCTTTCTCTCAAAAATGTATTTAATAACAATAATAATTACTTATTCAAGCATATTATAAATTATTTTATTATTAGTTGTGACCACAAATGTACAATTTTATTGTCAATAATTGACAACTACAAAAAAACGGATTACCTCAAAAAATTAGGTAATCCGTTTTTTTAGTTATTTCGATATTCATTTAAAATATCTGGCCAATCAGTCTGAATGGCATTGATTCCAAGCTTCAAGATTTTATCCCAGCTCTGATCAGTCCCCTCCAATAGAGCTAGATTATCATCTAACCCGCCGAACAAATTGGTCTTATCATTCAATTTAATACTATTACACAAAAACATATAATCGCCATTGCGATATTCGTCAAACTTCGCTGACTTAATAAAATCAAAATCATTACCCTTTTCAAGAATTTCAAATCCGACAATATTCAAATTAGGATACTCAGCCAAAATCTTCAATTCATCCAAATTCGAAATGATTGGGAAATATAGGTATTGAATCTGATGATTATTCAATTTCTTCAAATATTCACGTTTGACTGGTGACTTCAAAACAAAGTACTCATGCATTTCAGAATACTTATCTAACTCTGGTAAAAATGTATCCCAGTAATCCCAAGACCGATCAATGTTCAAAAATATTTCATGATCAATATGATTATAAAAATAATCGAACGTTTCAACCTGCTTAGTTATTTTTTCACCTAAAGCATTTCGAAAATGTTTTGCTTGAATCTCAGTCGTCGAAAATGTTCTGATATTACGTGATTCATTCAATAACCGTGCTTCCCCACCATCGTGAAAAATGAAGAAGTCACCATCAGTTGACATTGAAATATCCGTTTCAACAATATCAGCATGTTGGAGTAATGATACTTTTACTGCATCACTGGTATTTTCAACAATATTTCCACCATGAGATCCACGATGAACTAATATTAAAAATTTATTGCTATGTAGTTTTTCTATAAATTTATTCTTATTAACTCTCATTTTTTATCTTTCTACTATTGAATAGATTCTTTATCACATTTTTACCATCCGCATAAACAAAGAAGAAGACCAATGAATTAATTGTCATCAGCAGAACTGAATAAACAAAGTTCAAAGCGATTCCTTCGATTCCTGATTCGGAACTGGAATTACTTCTGATAACAACACCAACTGGTTTAGCAATCGGATTATATAGGAAAACGGACAAGTCATAGTCACTCAATTTACCGTTAAAATTAATCGCCAACATTGCCAATACTGTCGGCAAAATAATTGGTAAAACAATTTTAATATATGAATATAACGGCTTAGCTCCTAGAATTTTAGCAGCATCTTCTAGTGATTGATCCACACCATAATAAGAGGCTTTCAAAAATCTGAATGTCTTGGGCATCAGCACAACCACGTAAGCAATCAACATGATTACCAATGAACCTGTCAGAACATTATTAAAAACGATTCCATGTGGATGTGAGTATGTCATGACCATCCCTAGCGCAAACATCAACCCCGGAAATACCCAAGGTATATGGATCAACATTTCTAAAATGGTTGAGAATCGATTGCGATTTTTGAAGATAAACCTAGCAACAATCATCATCATCAAGACAACGATAATTGAGGCTGCTGTTGCATAAAATACACTGGTCACGAATGGTCGATAAGCCGTATCGCTCGTCAAAATCAATTTGTAATTTTCCAAACTAAAACTCTTCAAGGTCAAATGTCTTGAGGAAATAGTTTGATAATCAGTGAATGAGAACAACAACACAACTAACAGCGGCGCTACATTGATGAATGCAAACGCATAGGCTGTTAAATGAGCCAATAAATTGAAAGGCTTGCTGTGAATACGAACTCGTTTAATTGTTGTTTTAACTTTTGAAATGGACAGAAAGTTACCTTTTCGTTCGTTTCGCTGAATAACGTACAACAATACCAATTGCATTAATCCTAGGAAGAATGACAAAACGGCTGCCAGGGTTCTCGATGATGGACGTTGGGTAAAGGTCAATATCAACGGACTAATAGTTTCAAAGCTTCGGCCACCAATCATCAAAGGTGCTGCCATGGCCATTAGACCAGTTTGGAATAGCAAAATGGTACAAGTTAAGAAGATCGGCTTTAATGTAGGGAAGACCACTTTCAACAGAATCTTAAAATCAGTTTCACCCAATCCTCTGGCCGCTTCGATTGTTTGATAATCAATATTGGTGAATGCGTTTCTAAAAAAGATCATATAAGTTGACGTACAGGCAAACGACATCAAGAATAGCACAGCTCCATAACCACGAAACCAAGTTGGATTCATGTGTGGAAATACCGTCAACAAAGTAGTGGTAATGAACCCTCTGGAACCATAAGTAAACATGTATCCATTAGCCAACATAACCCCACCAAATACTAGCGGAATCATATATGCCACTTTAATTAACTTACGACCTCTAATTTCAAAATACTCCAAGAACAATACTTCCAAAATACCAATAATTGTCGTTGTTATTGGTAAAGTCACTGCTAATAAAAAGGAATTCTTGATACCTCTGACAGCACGTTGAGAACTGATAATTGCCTGCAATCGTTCTGTTGAAACCCCATCAGCTGAGAAAAATACTGATTTAAGAATCGAGAAGTTGGGAACGATGACAAACGCCAAAATGAACCATAAAAATATAGCTAAGAAAAGCCAGATTCCCACGTTGAATTTTTTTAGTCTAATCATACCGATTGAACCTCGTCTGAATAGTTTAAAATATCATCCAAATTAACAAACACTGACACTTCATCGCCGATTTCAAACATCTCGGTATTACTTTCACTTTGGAAAGACAAGAATTCCACGCCATTAACGTCAATTTTATAGTAGGCATACATCCCATAGAATTCTTTAGAGACAATCTCACCATTGATCAAACTGCGCTTTTCTTTAGATAGAAAAACTTTTTCCGGACGAATATAAAATTTCTGTGAATTTTCAAAACGCTTGGCATTCAATCCGATATTTTCCAAATCAGCCTCTGAGAAATAATTGGCATCCCCAATAAACTTACAGACAAATTCTGTTGCCGAGTGATTGTAAATCTCATCGGGTGTACCAATTTGATCTAATTTTCCCTGATTGAAAACAGCAATTCGATCAGACAGCATCAATGCCTCTTCTTGATCATGCGTTACATATACCATCGTAATGTCATATTTCTTTTGAAAATCACGAATATCTTTACGCAATGATTTTCTCAATTTAGCATCCAAGTTAGACAGCGGTTCATCCATAACAAGAATCTTCGGTTTCTTAGCCAAAGCACGCGCAATTGCCACACGTTGTTGTTGACCACCAGACATGTTAGAAACATTCTTTGCCAACTGTTCCTTAGTCAGATCAACCATGGCAGCCAATTCAGCAACACGCTCGGCAATATATTCCTTGGATTGCTTTTCAACTTTCAATCCAAAAGCAATATTTTCATACGCTGACATACTAGGGAACAATGCATAACTTTGGAAAACCATCCCCACTTGTCGTTCATGAACGGGAACGTCAGTAATATCTTCATCGTCAATCGTAATCACACCATTGCTAGTCTTTAAGAAACCTGCCAAAGCACGCAAGGTAGTCGTTTTACCGCAACCAGATGGTCCTAATAATGTAAAGAATTCACCCTCTTTAACATCAAAAGTCAAATCCGGTATCGCCACGAAGTCGTCATATTTAATTTGGATATTTTTAAACGTAATCATCGATTTATTGCTCCTATTTCAAAATATTCAATTCAATATTTTCGGCCCACTTGGCTGTATGATCATTAACAAAACTGTAGTCAAGATCTTGTGCTTTTGTTTCATCCATTACTTCTTTAACACGTTTATTCATTGATGATTGTGCATCTTTATTTACTGGTGCTGTACCGAACTTCTTAGCCCATTTGCCTTGGAATTCAGCAGTTCCCAACCAGTCAACAAATTTTTTAGCACTGGCACTAACATGTTTCTTCTTCAAAATACCGACTTGTTCAACTGTTTGTGGTACGCCATATGGAGGATTTACAACACCCAATTTAACGCCAAGTTTTTGTTCAACAACTGGAATGTTACTTAGGAATGTGTATGAATAGTCAACGTCACCATTAGCTAAAGCCGCAACTTCTGTTTGACCTTCTGATAAAATAGCACCATTCTTGAAGAATTTATCGAGATTCTTCCATCCCTTATCTGAGATACCTAACTTACCTTTTTTATCTTGGAAATTCATTAATTGTGTGTAAACAACGGCATTAGAAGTTGCTCCACCCAGGTTAGTTGGTACAATATACTTACCTTTTAAGCTACTTGTTGTATAAAGGTCTTTCCAATCTTTAATTGCTTTGTCTTTTTTAATCTTATCTGAGTTATAAATCATAAATACACGTTGTTCTGATAATGGTGAGAATTTTGAATCCTTGTCGATCAATTTCTTATCAACCTTATCAAGCCACTTAGGAGAGTATGCTGAAAGCATGCCTTTTTTCTTAAGTGTTGTGAACATCATTTGATTCATACCGAAAGTTACATCGGCAACTGGTGCATCTTTTTCAGCAATAAGACGATTGAATAAGTCATTACCACCAAGATCCACAACTTCTAATTTAAAACCTTTCTTTTTGGCTTCTTCTTTCAAGAAGTCCCCACGTCCGTTACTGACTGAGTTAGAATAAACGACAATTTTCTCGTTCTTTTCTCCCTTAGATGAGTCCTTACTTGCACTTTGGCTAGTTTTGTTTGCCCCACAACCTGCCAAAATACCTAAAAATAGTGCAGAAACAAAGAATATTTTAAAAATGTTCTTCACAATCTGTTCTCCCTTATAATGTTTCAATATTTTTTCACCCAAAATTGAAACGTTTTAATTTTAGATGATATAATCATTATATGGAAATTCTCTCAGTCTTCAATCATATTAATGTAAAGATTGTGTAAATTTTTCAAAAAGCCTATTATACTAGCCTTCGGGAGGCCAATATGAGTAATGCAACCATCAGTGATATTGCAAAAAAAGCTAACGTCAGTATTGGAACTGTCTCAAATGTTCTAAATAAAAAAGGCAACGTCAAAATTGAAACTATTCGCAAAGTTGAAGAAGCTGCGAAAATGCTCAGTTATGTACGTAATACCAATGCCTTATCGATTCGCCAAAAGGAGTCGACCATTATTGCATTGGTAATGCCACAGTTAAATGACCTGACTAGTGCGCTATATACTAACCTCTATCACGAATTAATTTTACGTAATTTAACTTTGCAACTATATGAAACAAATTCAAATATAGAAACAGAACGCGAATGTTACCGCCAGATCAATCAACAGAATTGTCGGGCCGTATTTGTTGTGAATCCAATTGATTCAGTTGAAAATCTTAAATCTTGGTTAGATGATTCGACTGATTTATTTGTTTTATCACCTTCGGCAGAAAGTTTAAAATTTGATTTATCAAAAATAACTAAAAAAATAGACAACGAAAAAGTTTTCGTCGTCAAAGATGATTTAGCATTTGGATTTTACAAGTATTTCAAAGATTACAAAGTTATCAAAAATAGAATGAATGTTATCTATCAGGAACTCAAGACCAATGATAATTTATCTATCTTAGTTTTTGACGATAAACTAGCCAGTCGTATTTCGACAATCCTAGAGAATATGCCTGATAAAAATATCAAGACTTTTTTGTTAACATCTAAAAATATCGTTTCATTCAAGCAAAACGAGAACAAATACGTCTTTCATTACTCTGCAAATAAGATTGCTCTGGACTTTCTGAGTTTGCTAGAAACTCCAACTGCTAAAACAGTAAATATTTATCAGACTAATTATCAGCTGTTCCAAAATAATTCAAATAATTCATCAATTGATTTATTGATGCTCGAGACTCCATTCTCCAAAATTTTAACTGGATTGGTTGATGACTTTTATAGTAAATATCACATCAAGGTTAACATCCACACGAAGAGTTTCAGTGAAATGCGAACAATTCTTTCTGCCGGAGAATTAACTGATTATGATTTAATTAGACTCGATATTAGTGATTTTAATTGGTACGGTCAGAAAATATTCCAATCACTAGCTGACCTACCTAATTTGAATCCGATAATTTCCAAACTAGATAATTGGCATAAATATATTTATTTAGATAAAGTACCTTATTCAATTCCACTTGATCCTAGTTTTCAAATGATGCTTTACCAAAAGGATATCTTCAGTAATTCCATTCTACAAAAACAGTTTATTGAGAAATATGACAAAGAATTGCTTCCACCAACCACCTATTCTGAATTAGCTGATTTTTCTGAATTTTTGAGTAATTTGAATATCCCAGAAAAAGATAATTACTATCCAATATCATTGATCGACAGTGCTGGTACATTAATTGCTTCAGAATTTTTACCATACTACTATTCAATTGGTGGCAAGGTAGAATACCGTGATGGACTATTCCACTTTAAAGCTGAAGAATTCATTCAAACATATAGCTTGTATCAAAAAATTAGGTTGCAGAGTAAAATCGAGAATAAGTCATGGTGGGATTCAGAAACGACTGACTTTGACAACAAGGAAACCGCACTAGTTATCGGATTTACCAACCATTTGAATAATATTGATCAAACCAAATATGGCATTGCGCCCATCCCTGGCAATAAACCGGCACTGGGTGGTGGCGTAATTGGTATCGGTAAATCCTCAAGAAAAGTCACCGAATCAACTTTATTCTTACAATGGTTATATCAATATCAAATCCAGCACGAAATTGCACTAATGGGTGGCGATGTGCCCGCAACTGACTTGTTCTTTGAACGGGAAATCTATGAGCAATTTCCATTCTTATCCTATTCGACCGAACTCTATTCAACTGGTGTTAGGAAAACTAAAGTTGGTCAGAATCAGCCTATTAACACACTGTTATTTGAAAACATCATTGGCACAGAAATTTATAATGGTATTCAAAATACACTTGATGCGACTGATGTTTTGATAAACATCAACAATACGCTGATAAAGAATATTACAAAAATAATTGATAATAATTAATAGCTTCATTAACTAGACTCTTTCAATAGTAATTGAAGGAGTTTTTTTTTGATGGCTACTCTAGCCCTTGAGTAACCGCTTGCATTGGAATATTATTAAATAGTATGACTACGTGTCGTGCTAGTTGATACTCTGTTATCAAATGTTCACACTCAATTAATAACAATTAATTAGTCGGAAGAGCTGGGAAATATTTGTATGCCGTGGTTCGAGACCGCACTGTGGCTCGGGCCGGTCCGCACAGCTAGTGAATATTTCCCAGCTCTGTAGACGGAATATTTAACTAGTACCGCATTATAGTATGAATAATTAGGAGGTTTAGGATATGTATTCTGCTTCAGAAGATCGTTATAAAAATAATTCTGTTCGTCACGCTGGTCAAACTGGATTAATGTTACCACCTATTTCTTTGGGATTATGGCGTCATTTTGGTAGTGCTGACCCATTGAGTGACAGACGTGATGTGATTTTACATGCTTTTGATAAGGGTGTTTTCCACTTTGACGTTGCTAACCATTATGGTGATGGACAAGTTGGCTTTGGTAGTTCTGAGCAATTGCTAGGACAAATTTTGAAAAATGATTTGAAACCTTATCGTGATGAATTAGTCATTTCAACTAAAGTTGGCTACGAAATCCACGATGGCCCTTACGGAATTGGAACTTCTCGTAAATCCTTAATCCAAGGTATCAACGATTCATTGCAACGTTTAAACTTAGACTATGTTGACATTTATTATGCACACCGTTATGATGACAAAACTCCAATTGAAGAAACCGTTCGTGCTTTGGATGACATTGTTCGTTCTGGTAAAGCTTTATACGTGGGTGTTTCTAACTATGAAGTACCCGAATTAAAGAAAGCTATTGCCCTCTTCAAACAACTTGGTACACCATTTGTCTTAGATCAAATGAGTATGAACTTGTTGAATGACCACGTTGAAACTAGTGGTATTGCCCAAGTTCTCAAAGATAATGGTGCTGGTGCAATTGCTTATGGCCCACTCTGTGAAGGTTTGTTGTCAGACCGTTATCTTGATGGTATTTCTAGCGATTTCAAGATTCACCATACCAACGCTAGTCTATTGGACAATGGCCCTGAAGCCTTGGTTGCTAAATTGAACAATTTAAACGACATTGCTAAGAATCGTGACCAAACACTCAGTCAAATGTCACTTGCTTGGTTATTACGCGACCCAGTTGTTGCCAGTGTTATTATCGGAACAACTAGCAACAAACATTTGGATGAAAATCTACAAGCTTTGGATAATTTAGACTTTTCAAACGACGAAGTTGACCAAATCAATAAATTAATCAAATAAAAAATGATTCCTAAACTGAATTTCAGTCTAAGGATTCATTTTTTTGTATCAACTTTTATAGAACAAATTTATTAATGACTTCAGCCAAAGCATCATGGTTATTATCAGCTTCGGTAACATATTTGGCCGCATCTTTGACGGTATCAATTCCGTTAGAAACGCTGACTGGCAAACCAACTACCTCTAACATTGGCAAATCATTACTATTATCACCAGCTGCAATAATTTCTTCTGGTTTAATATCAAGCAATTTACCTAGTTGAACTGAGGCGCTACCCTTGTCAATTCCCGCCGGATTAAATTCTACGTAGCGACCGGATGAAAAAGTAACTGCCAATTGACTTGGGTCAACTTTACTTTGAACAGCATCGCGCATCGCTTTACGTTCATCAACTGTTGGCAAAGCCATGATAACTTTCATAATGTTCATATCCTTGAACTGATCAAAATCAGGCGTATCCATTACTTCAAACGATACACCACGTGTCTTCAAATAATTGGAATCATCAGGCGTTGGATTATAAATATACAACACATCTTGAGTATAGAAATGTGTCGCTGCTGCATGATTAGCAGCTCCTACTTCAAAAACACCTTTAGCAATATCAAATGACATTGCGTTAACAATCAGTGGTTTATTATTTTTATTTTCCAAAACTAAGCCACCATTATAAGAAATTGAATACTGATTAGGTTGATCACGTAAGTGCATTTTCTCTAAATCATTTTGAAATGATGTATAACTGCGACCTGAGTTTACAACAAAGTGAACTCCCTTGGCTGTAGCAGCTTGAATGGCTTCAGCATTTTTATCTGACAGACTTCCATCATCATTCATTAACGTTTCATCAAGATCGCAAACAATCATTTTATACATAATAAAAACCTCTCACCTTTAAAGATTACTTATTAACCTTAACGAAGTATTGATGTAAACGCAACCACTTGGGTGTTTCTGTTTGATATTAATAATAATCAAAAAAATTTTGAAATTTTGTTCATAAATGTACTTTGAAACTAAATTTTTATTTTTTATTTTTTTCAAAATCTGTTGAAGATAAATGATTTAATTCATTTCGGCCTTTAAGATCACTTGCAAATTTGAATGATCTATCAAATTCTATGTATTTCCCAATTTTTGAACTTCTATCCTTATTAATAGCTGTTTTTAGATTGGGCGAGTTTTCCACTGTTCCAATTCTATATTCTTGTTGTGATGAATACTTAGAATCTTTATAACCCATCATTACCTCTGAATATTTCGTTCCCTTTTTAGGTTTTGTATACTTTACTTCCCTGGTAAAAAAACTATCTCCATTCTCATTATATAATATGCTTTGCTTAGCACGCTTAATAAATTCAGTCATATTTTCTACCGGAATTATTATAAAAGGCCTATTTGAATTATTACTAATTTCAGAATTTATGATTGGTTTTACGAATTCTCTCTTTAGTTTTCCGTCCAAAGAAAAATTAGACATTTTCACTATTGTAAACGATGAAATATACGCATTCATAGCACTATTATTACCTATTTTTCCTTCATTACTGTCTGAAATCAATCCATTTTTTCCAATATCCTTAAAGCTATTAAATTGTTCAATTCTCGTGACCCATAACTTATTCATATCAAAAAAATCTTTTTTATGTAATTCATCAATAAATTTTATAAATCCTATTGCCTTGTCTTTATTCATCAATTATTATCCTCAACTTATTATTTTAGAATCATCATTCTCTGGAAATCACTTGACAAGAATAAATTCTTTTTTTCCAAAAACAATTGCCTCTTCACTGGAACGTTTAATAAATTCCCCTGTTAAATTTTCATAATCTATTCCATACATATCTCTAATTGCATTTTCTTGTAATGAAGATGCAATTAATGTCACGATACCACTTATTCTATTAAATTTCGATTTGATAGAAAACTTAGATAACTTTTCATCAACAATAAGATCATCACTGCATTCAACTCCATTATCTACTCGATAAGTTATAAACAATTTAGTGCCCTTCAATAAATTAGTATCAATGATTAAACCTCTATCATATAACTTAACTTCTAGTGATACTTCTGTTGCATCTGGATTAACTTGAAGATGCTTAAATCTTGAAGTCGAATTTTGAATGAAAACCTCATAAGGAATAAATCCATGTCCGAATTCATCATCTAATTTTAGTTGAGCATATTCTTTGCCATGCCAGCCACATTCCGCTTCCAATCTTGACGTAAACCAGTGTTGAATTAAAATATTATTTCCTGCTGATGCACCTTTTCTTCTATACCAAATCCATATTGACTCGGCTCCCGAATTAATAGCACGTTTATAACCCCAAGCATCAATTTCATCCAAGGTATTCAATCTATCGAATTCAACAGTTTCTGAATATTGCTTATAAAGACCCTTATTAATGAATTCTGGCTTTATTTCTTGATAACTATTATCATTCGATTCAGAATACCTTACTGAGTGTCCCGCCTCACCATAGAGTCGTTCCCTTGTGTAACCTTTGGATCTTAATTCTTTACGAATGCTTTTCTGAAATTCAAAGGGAATCACTATTTCTTCGTATGAACCTTCGTTTTCAAAGGGAATGATATCCATAATTTTATTATTCTCAACAAAATTTCCAGGAATGGCAAATGTTCCCTTTTGTTCATTCATTCTTCTATTTTCTGTATCAGAAAGGGAACCAGGTCTTAAAAAAACACCATTGCTTAATAATGATTTTGCTTTCTCAACGGATACATTAGTATTAAATACACTGTTAAACTGCGTAGTTATATATTTAATATTTCTATTATTTTGGGTAGCAATAAATGACAGAAATTTGACCTTAAGTTCATCAATTCCGCTGCTCGGTCTGATAAATAGATATATACTTGAATCCTCTCTTTTTTCATTTTGCGTTGCGAAAAATAATGCCACGAGCGGATCAGTTGTAAAATCTAATAATCGAGTCGGTTTTCCGTCATGTTGCATTTTAGCTAAGTTTTGAAGAATATTTTTCCCCTCAATTTTATTTTCATTGAAAATATCTGATTCGTTAATAAAATTTTTTTTATTTCTGGCAATCGATGGTTTCATATCTGAAAAGCTTGAAAGCTGACCTCTAAAAAATAATTTACCTTTTCTGGAGTAAACATTAAATTTTTCCAAATAACTTAAATATTCAGATACTGAATTCATTTGATTTTCCTTCAAGATAATCTTCTCCTATATTCAAATTAATTTAACAATTAAATCAATTGAATAAATTATACTAGTCTTATTAAACATGGCAAATCGATATTGTCCTGACTTTATTTTAAAAATACTCATCTGATATTTAAAGCCACTACATCTCGACACCCCAGAATCCGTTATCAGTCAACCTGATTTGATCAAGCTGTTGTGATTACTTATCGAAAATTTTCATATAAAATGATGGATTTTTGTAATCCGGGTATCAATGTTATCTACAATGAAAGATTAGAAGAAAAGCGCCATTGGTAAGATAAAGAAAATTAAACATAATGACTACGAGTTCAGAAATATTGACCATATGTCTAGAAGAATAAGACTGATTTGTGCATAAAAAAAAGCACCTCAATTAGGAAGTGCTTTAGGCTCAAAATCATTCATCAATACGATTTGACAAAAAACCATTATTTTTCATCTGATATTTACATAGGTAACATGCTACCATATATCGAAATATTATTTATCCATTGGTTGTTCCCAGCCACCACGAGTATCTACATTCGCCGCATCTGCTAACTTTTCCAAAGTCTTAATATCTTCGTTACTCAATTTAATCTTATTAACTTGGACTTCATCATCAATGTATTTTGGCTTAGTAACTCCCAAAATTGGTGTTGTTCCCTTGGCAATTGCCCATGCTGTAGCAATATCAGCCGTTGAAACATTTTGTGCTTCACCCATAGCCTTCATCTTATCTGTTAAAGATTCTAGTTGTGGCAATAGTTGATTATAAATAGCAGCACGATCACTACCAGCAGGTAATGGATTGTCTTGATTATATCTTCCAGTTAAAGCTCCTTGTTCTAAGACCATATATGCAAAGAATTTAATATTATGTTCTTTACAATAATCCAAAACTCCAGCCTCTTCTGAACTACGGTAAAGCAAGCTAAAGTGATTTTGAACAGCCTCTACTCGATAACCAGCTTTATTTAAAATACTGTCTGCTAATTTTATTTGATCAATATTATGATTTGAAACACCAACATGTTTAATCTTGCCGTTTTCAAGCAATGGGATAATATATGGTGTCCACTTTTCTACATCAGCCGGATTATGAATCCAATAAATATCTATATAATCTGTTTTTAGACGTTTCAAACTAGCGTTCAACATTGTTTCCACTGGATTATCACTATTATCAGCAATTTGTGGTGTAAATTTAGTTGATAATTGATATTCACTCCGGTCATATTTCTCTAACATTGTACCTAGAACTGTCTCTGAATGTCCCATACCATAAACGGCAGCTGTATCCCAAAGTGTAAAGCCATTCTTAATGGCGTTATCAGTAACTGCTTGAAGATTTTCTTGAGTTAATTGACTACCAAAATAGCCTTCTCCTTTAGTACCACTATCGCCCCAAGCCCAAGTACCGATTGCAATTGATGGTGTTTGAATCATTTTATCTGACATTTAAATTCCTCCATTTTATGTTCGTCCGTTATTTATATAAATCGATTAATTAATTATCTAATCATAGTGTAACTGACTGACAATTTCTAATACTTATTATGCATTAAACATTATGCATATTAGGTATTGTTTATCCACCTAAATAACTTAAAACTTGTTGTGTAGGAAATAAATATTATTCAAATTGAATTCTTAAATCACCTAATCCTGTACTACTCCATTGATATCCTTCTATACGAGCAATCCTTGTCAATTCAGAAATCTCTCGACCAATTTCTGGCCCAAAGCTTTCATCAATATGCGTCATAACATACAAACTAAAGCCATTAACAGTCTTAGTTGCGACAATCTGTGGTGGAACATTTTTATTTAAAGCGGCACCAGCTTTTAACAAAACATTCAATATTTGCTGATCCCGTTTTTCGTTGTGCAATTGATTATACATTGCATCAATTATTTGAAATGTTTCTGTTTCCAGATTTTCTGCCATAATAATCTCCTTTCAAACTCATAATGATTATAAATAATTGAGGGATTTATAGATAGAAAACATCCTCAAGGACATTTTTTAAATCCTCAATTAAATTATTGTTGACATATCTACTAGCATAAAATACAATATGTTTAAACCTTTAAACATATTGGAGGCAAATATGGCTGAAGAAACAATGGCAATATTCAAACGTGGCATGCCGATTTTCTCAATTTTTCAAGATGAAAACCGTCAAAAAATTATCTTATTGCTATGCAAGAATAACGAATTAACCGTTAATCAAATCACGGATCAACTTGAACTTTCACGCCCTGCTGTTTCACACCACCTTAAATTAATGCTCGATGCGGGTGTTATCGCAGTTCAAAAAGTTGGTAAGGAACGACTATACAAAGTTTCATTAGCTGATACTGTACAATTGCTCAAAGATTTAACTAAATCATTAGAAGAAAGTATTTCATCCAAATAGGGTGAAATTATTTTTTACACTATAGGTTTAAGAGTTTAAACCTATCAACAGGAGAAAAAGTATGACAGATATTTTTACATCACTAGAATTACCCAACGGAACTACCATTAAAAATCGTTTTATGAAAGCTGCTACCAGTGAAACTATGGGCGATAAACATTACCGTCCAACATCAGAATTAATCAAGCTATACCATACTTGGGCTCAAGGTGGTACTGGACTGATAATCACCGGTAACGTCATGGTCGACAGTACTGCACGCGGGGAATTCGGTAATGTCGTTATTGAAGATACTAAAGACTTAGCTTTACTCAAACAATGGGCTCAAGCTGGCACTGAGAATGGTGCTAAAATTTTCATGCAGTTAAATCATCCCGGCAAACAATCGCCTAAAACTATCAGTAAACAACCAGTATCGCCTAGTGCTGTGCCAATGGCTGGTTCTAACAGTTATGCTTTCAACACTCCACGAGCTTTAACACGAATAGAAATTAAAACTATCATCCAAAAATTTGTCAATGCGGCGGTAGTTGCTAAGGAAGCTGGTTTCTCAGGTGTTGAAATTCATGCTGCCCACGGATACCTACTTAGTCAATTTCTTTCACCACATGATAATCGTCGTGTTGATGAATATGGCGGTAACTTAGAAAATCGGATGCGGGTTCTAGTAGAGATTTATCAAGGTATGCGCGAAAAATTAGGAACTGATTTCCCAATTGCGCTAAAGATTAATTCCTCTGACCTACGTAAAGGTGGCTTCTCTCAAGAAGATTCCATTAAGGTTATTCAAAAAATGGATCAACTCGGAATTGATTTAGTTGAAATATCAGGTGGAAATTACGAAAAGCCAACTGTTCAAGGTATTGGTAAAGGTGCTTTCTTCATTGATTACGCCGCTAAAGTTAAACAAACTATCACCGCACCAATCGCAGTTACTGGTGGATTCAGTTCTGCAAATGGTATGTCAAAGGCAATCGAAAATGATGAAGCTGACTTAATTGGTTTGGCACGTCCAATTGTTTTAATACCTGATCTACCAAATCAATTTGAAACTGGCAATTTTACTAAAATCAACCTGCATCATCTCACAACGAAGATTAAGAGTTTGGATAAAAAAGTCGGTCCATTAGTTGGTTTGAGTTATTATCAACAACAAATGTTTCGAACAGCAAAAGGTTTGCCTATCCAGATAACTGACAGTGCTTGGAGTTCACTTGGCTTTGCATTCAAACGCCAAGGATTATCCGCTCTAATACCTCAACGAGGATAAAGAAAAAAGTATTTGAACTTTTCAATAAAGTTCAAATACTTTTTTAGATCAAACGACTCAAAACATTGAGTACGCCCTCATCATTATTTGATTCAGTATAATGGTTAACTGCACCCTTAATTTTATCTGTCGCATTAGCAACCGCATAACCGTAAGGTGTCAATTCCAACATACTCAAATCATTTTCATTATCGCCAAAAGTCATAATTTCATCGTCAGCAATATTGAATTTATCCTGTAATTCACGTAAACCAGCAGCCTTATTAACTGAGTTTTCACTTATTAATTCCGTATTATAACCAGAAGTTTGACTGGATAAACCATTTGGCAATGATTGACGTAAACCAGTCAGTGCCTTTTTGAAATCAACGTGTTCTGCAAAAGTTACACCAATACTAGTAACTTGATCCTGCAATTTCTCAGGTGTCACAGTTGGCAAGTCATCAACTCGTTGTAAATGATTGTAGTAATGATAAGTTAAATCATAAGCCGCTTGCGAAATAGTTTTGTCAACATAAGCTGACTTCACTCCAACAACTAAGTGTTCAGCAATATCAGTTGAATCAAACTGATGATTAATAATATTTAAAGTTGCCGTTACGGCCTCTTCAGGCATTGCTTGAATCAATAATGGCTGACCATTACTGTAAACTGCCGCACCATTTTGAGAAACAAAATCCATTTCAGTCTTGAATTCGTCAAATTGGTCCAACAAACGTTGATATTGTGAACCACTGGCAGCTACGACTCGTGTACCTTTAGCACGTAATTCTTTTAAAATTTCACCAAAACGTTGGTGATTGTATGTATTTTGATCATTTAGGAAAGTTCCATCCATGTCAAAAGCAACTAATTTAATGGTCATAAATTTATCTCCTTAAAAGCATTATTTTATAATATCACAAAGTGGACCATTTTCCGAAAAAAGTCAGTGCGACGCTTTACTTTAATCGTCTTAATAACTACTATATCAGCGTGAATTAAGTGTTACTTTAATACTTATTTTTATATTAGAACTATAATTGCATTAATGAATAGTATGAAAATTTTCTAAATTGTAATCCAATTTCATTATTTATGAGGGTTTTTCAAAAAAAGATGGTGAAAAAAATGAAGGACATTCATGCACAAGATTCTAAAGAAAATTACGCTACAGAACCAATTGAACAATTACTTGACCACTTGAAGACTACCACGGCAGGCCTGAGTCAAACCGAAGCCACTAAACGTCAAGCTCAATATGGACCAAATATGATTCATCACAGTAAACAGAAATCACAGATTAAAGCTTTTCTGAAAAATTTTATTAGTCTAATGGCGATTCTTTTATGGATCAGTGGTTTGATTGCTATTTTTACCGGCTCAGTTGAGTTAGGTATCGCAATTTGGTTAGTTAACATCATCAACGGTATCTTCAGCTTTTGGCAAGAACATAAGGCGGCCAAAGCAACTGACTCCTTGATGGCAATGTTACCAACCTACACGCAAGTATTTCGTGATGGTGAGGAACAAAAATTAAACGCCACTGATTTGGTTCCTGGTGACGTCTTCAATTTACAAGCTGGTAACTCAGTTCCCGCTGATGCTAGACTGCTTGAAGCAACCTCGATTCAAATCGATCAATCAGCCTTAACGGGTGAAACTGTTCCAGAATCTAAGAATGTTAAATTTTTACCCGGTGAAGGTAAATTTTCTGAATCCAATCTAGTTTATGCCGGAACCACAGTCGGGGCTGGAACTGCTAAAGCTGTTGCTATTACGACCGGTATGCAGACTGAATTTGGGAAAATTGCTTCATTAACTCAAAAGCAAAATAAAGAAACTAGTCCTCTACAATTGGAATTAAATCGACTAACCAAGCAGATTTCACTGATTGCCATGGGTATTGGTGTGGCCTTTTTCGTGGCCGCAATTCTCGTTGTACATCACCCTGTTGCCCAATCATTTATTTTTGCATTAGGTATGATTGTAGCCTTTATTCCCGAGGGACTCTTACCAACCGTCACATTATCATTGGCTCAAGGTGTTCAACGGATGGCTAAGAAACACGCTTTGGTAAAGGATTTAAACAGTGTTGAAACTTTAGGTGAAACGACCGTTATTTGTTCCGATAAAACTGGTACTTTGACACAAAACCAAATGACTGTTAACAATATCTGGTTGTCTTCCGGCGTATATACCATCTCTGGTCAAGGTTATGTCAACAACGGTACCATTCAAAGAAAACAACAAAAAGTTGATTATCAAACTGATCCAGATTTGAAACAGTTATTGACCATTGCTGCATTCAATAACGATACAACGGTCGAATATGCTAAAGATACTCAGAAACCAAAGATTTTAGGTACACCAACCGAAGCCGCATTAGTTATTTTGACTCAAAAAGCTGGCTTCAAAACAGCAGAATACTTGAAGGATAACCCACGTCTTAAGGAATTACCTTTCGACTCTGACCGTAAACGAATGACTACGATTCACCAACAAGGCAAGCAATTATTAGTTGCTGTCAAAGGGTCATTGAGTGATCTTTTGAAACAGTGTTCGACCATTCAAGATCACGGAAATATTCGTCCTCTAACAAGCGCTGATCAAACTGCTATCAATCAAGCTAACAAATCTTACGCTACCAAAGGATTACGTTCATTGGCCTTCGCTTATCAGACCATCCCTTATAGTGGTAAAGATCAGATTGATTCGTTGACCATTGACAGCGTTGAAAAGAATTTAACGTTCGTTGGTTTAACAGTCATGGCTGATCCCCCTCGTCCTGAAATTTACGATGCTGTTAAGAAATGCCACAATGCTAAAATCAAAATCATTATGGTTACTGGTGACAGTGAAATTACCGCTAAATCAATCGCCGTTAAAATTGGTATCACGAGTGACAAAGCACGTGTTGTCACCGGTTCTGAATTGGACCAAATGAGTACAGATGAATTAAAGCAAGCTCTCAAGGGTGAAATTATCTTTGCTAGAGTTGCTCCTGAACAAAAATATAAGATTGTTTCAACGCTACAAACAATGGGTCAAATCGTTGCTTCAACTGGTGATGGTGTTAATGATGCCCCAGCCTTGAAGAAAGCAAATATCGGTGTCGCTATGGGTGTCACTGGTACAGATGTTGCTAAGGATGCTGCCGATATGATTTTAACCGATGACAACTTTGCTTCTATCGTGGCCGCCATTGAAGAAGGTCGAACAGTTTACAGTAATATTCAAAAGTTTCTGCTGTATATCTTCAATTCCAACGTACCAGAGGCTATCCCTTCAGTTCTATTTCTATTAAGCCGTGGTTTAATTCCATTGCCACTAACAGTTCTACAAATTTTAGTTGTTGATCTTGGTACCGATATGTTACCCGCCTTAGGATTAGGTGCTGAACAGCCTGAACCTGGTATCATGAATCAAGCTCCACGTTCTCGTAAATCTCACCTACTTGATAAACATTTAATTCTGACAGCATTTGCTTGGTATGGTGCGATTGCCTCACTTGTTTCAACTTTGGCATATTTCTTCGTCAATTTCGAAAATGGTTGGCCTGCCCAACACTTGTTATCATCAGGTATTGGTTATAACCGTGCTACAACAATGACCTTAGCAGCGATTATCTTCTGTCAAATTGCCGCCGCACTTAATTGTCGTAGTAAATATACTTCAGTTCTCAAACTGGGATTATTCAGTAACCACAGAATCTGGGCAGGTATTGTCTTTGAAGTACTTTTATTGGCAATTCTCGTTTACACACCTGGTATTCAGGGAGTATTCAATACTGCCCCACTACAAGTTAGAGATTGGATTTTCTTATTCATTGTTCCAATCCCAATCTTCCTAATTGAAGAATTGAGAAAATTAATTGTTAGATATAGACATCCACAAACTGCATAATTTATACCAAATAAATATGGTGTAAAAATTGAAAAAGCAGAATGGTATATGACCGTTGCTATATCACCATTAACCAATATTTATTTAACTAATCGGATGCTATCATTTGATTATTACTCATAGAAAATAAATTAGTTGGAAGAACTGAGAGTATTCATCTGCCGCGAAAGTGGCGTTATTGCTTTAGCGATTACACCACCGGGCGTGTTGGAGACTTACTGGTCTGTGGTAAGGCTTCAACCGAGGTTCGAGACCGCTCTTTGGCTCGAACCGTACCGCGCAGCAGAATGAATACTCTCAGTTCTGGAAACGGAATATTTCAATAAACTTTAACTTTTGAATATAGAGCCAAAAAGACTGAATTTACTTTTCAACTAGTAAATTCAGTCTTTTTTTAATCAAATTGATTCCAAAATTTAACTCGATAATGTCTCAACAATAACCATGATGCAATTAAAATTACCGCTAAAACTACGACATTAATCATTGCCGCCCACGGTGTATTAATTAGCAACATACTATAAGCTACAAGAATAATTACACTAATGAATACTGATGCAAACATAGTGGCTACCATCCCTAAATTACCGCCACCACGATTGAACAGTTCTGTTATATTTGTCCAGTTAGTCAATCTTAAACGATAATCACGGCTGAAGTAATGCAAGCTCATCAAATAAGTACCCCATGCGGATCCACAAATTAGTGCCCATGCCATTATCAGACCAGTCTTCAAAAAAACTGACATAATAATGACTATCACAACATTGAGAATAACTTGCATTAGATAGCCAAATAAAAACTTTCGACGTAAATATTGTTTCAATGAAAATGGTAATGATTTAACAAATTCAAAATTAGCTCTATCTAAGGAAATTAGATTACCTACTAAAGCAGACTGATTGGTTGTAAAACTACTAAACGCAATCCCAGCCACGAAGAAAACACCCATCCATTTGAGCGGCAAATCACTTGGCAGTTTGGCAAACGAAAAAGAAATAACAAAAATTACTGGAATCATAACTGAATTCATTACGACTTGTAACAATAAATTAGGCTCTTTCCATAATTGCCAATTATATGAATCTAAATTGGCGTTTAATCCTTGACGTTTGACAGCTTTTCGTTGGACTGATCCTTTCAATGACGCTGAATTAACGGCGGTTAATTGCTCATTCAATTGAGGTACAATCAAATATTTCAAAATACCACCAAACACGGCTAAGAGAATCAATAACCCTAGCCATGAAATCCCACTATTTATGGAAACAGGTACATTAAAGATTTGGAATATTGGCATAAAAATACTGATTACAGAGCGGTCATAACTTGTTCCAGTTACATTATTACCACTGCTCATCAACATAATTCCGCCAATAGCAATTACCATCGTTATTCCCATCAGACCATTCATTACTAAACTCTGATGTTCACGGAAAACTTTAGTCTTCGTCAATGCAAAGACTATTAGCGCACAGAACATGAAGATAATCGTCATAATCAATAAATAAACGATCAATGACATTAACACCGCTATTGGTATCATTATCCCAGAGTGCCAGCCCGTTAAGAAGAATGCTATCAACAGTGGCAAAGTAAAAGGAATCACATTGAACGCCACAATCAAAACTTTGCTCAAAAAAATCTCACTTTGACGAAATGGCAACGGTAAATAACTATTGATATCCTTTCCGGAAAAGAAAACATTATACAAACCAGAAATGCTTTGAGATATTCCCAATAAAACAAATAGTCCAACGTAAAAGGTAAACATTCCTGGCTTCTTGCTAAAGTCAATTGAAAACATCGTAAAACCATAAATTGCCAAGAAAAGTATTGTATTGGTTAAGAATTGTAACTTCAGTTTATTTGTTAACTCAGCACCAGTTTTACCTTTCTTACGATAGCGGTCAGTCACTTGTGGATTAACCAAACGCAAATTGACCGCTAATAAAGCACCCAGTTGTCGTTTATTCATGAGTATCACCTTCGATATCGTCAACTAAGTGACCATCACCTTGACGGCCAGCCATCTGTAAGTATATTTCTTCAAGTGACTCATTCTCGTGTTGAGCTAATAAATCCTTAACTGAACCGTTATATATCAACTCACCAGTTTTCAAAATGGCTAACTCATCGCATAATTGCTGAGCTGTATCCAAATTGTGGGTCGAAAAGATAACTGTTTTTCCCTTTTTAGCGTGAGCTTGCATCAATTGTTTTAAATCATAGGCTGCCTGTGGATCTAATCCTTGCATCGGTTCGTCCAATATCCAAATATCAGGGTCAGACAATAATGCTCCAATTAAAACAGTCTTTTGACGCATACCATGTGAAAAACTAGCCATAGTTTCATCCACATGTAAGCCCATATTGAATAGATTTACTAACTTTTGACGGCGAGATTTAACTTCATCATCAGACAAATCATAGGCTGCTGCCAATAAATCCCAATATTCTGTAGCTGTTAACTGCAAAAAGATATCTGGAGTATCCGGAACATAAGCAATTTTTTGTTTAATCTCTTGACGATGTTCTGATAATTCTAGACCGTCAACTTTAATTGAGCCGCTAGTAGGTTGAATAATACTGACTAAATTTTTG
The DNA here is from genome assembly GCF_036246245.1 of Companilactobacillus muriivasis. Classification (NCBI taxonomy): domain Bacteria; kingdom Bacillati; phylum Bacillota; class Bacilli; order Lactobacillales; family Lactobacillaceae; genus Companilactobacillus; species Companilactobacillus muriivasis. The sequence continues at coordinate 363,110 of NZ_BTTQ01000001.1, read as the reverse complement.
ATAGTAGTCGATTTACCGGCACCATTATGACCCAAGAATCCGAAAATTTCCCCAGGTTTAATTTGCAATGTTAAATGTTGTAAAGCTTTTTTATTACCATAGCTCTTTGACAGGTCGTTGATATCAATCATTTGTGCACCCCATTAACGTTATGTTAGTAATAAGCATAACAAATTTTTGTATTGAACTCAGGATATTAAAAGAATTCTAGATAAATTATTTGCTATTTCCAATTGACAAAATTTATTTTGCTAAATCATAACTTTCTTGCAAACGGTCAAAAATCTCTTGATTATCAACTGAACCATTTAACATAATTGTGTACCAACTTCGCTTGCTCATATGATAGCCAGGAAAATATTTTTTATTGTCAACAAGTTTTTCAATCATCTCCGGATCAGCTCGCATATCGATCACCGTAACGGTTTCATCAGAATCCAATCCCAACTTAGACTTAGGAATTACCGATAATAGGCCGAACCATTTATTTGTATCGCCGCGACGCCAAATTGCATTATGTATAGATCTTTTCCAAAGAAATTCCAATTGACTATCATAAGTATCATTTATGTAGTCGCTAACATCCTTGACTTGCGGTTCCTTAAAAACATCTTTCTCATAACAAGCAGCCTGTATCTTATCCAATACAGCCTGATATTCATTGGCAACTTTAGTAACAAATTTTCCAGTCGCACCAGGCTGTAAATGTAAAACATATTCTGCTTTAGTTTCGGAGTCAATTACTTGAGTTTCCAAGCCACCGTCTGTATTAACAGTTACTTTAAGCAAAAATTGGTTATCCACGATGGTCTCCTGATATTCATAAACCGTACCATTTTTAACAAAACCAAATTTTACTAACTTATCAAAATCAACTTTACTATCTTTAAATTGAATTGCTGCCATTATACTCTCCCCCTCAACCTATTTGAATCCTATTATAGCAGAGCAGATGAATCGTCTATTTTGAAATAAAATGTCAAGCAATTATTCCAATTAAACTTTTAATTATTTAACAAAATCGATGGTTTTAAATTGAATTTTCTTCTAAATTGAACTAATAAAGATTAGCACAATCCACTTTCTAGGAGAAAACATGAATTATAAATTAATTGCTATCGACATTGACGATACACTTTTGAATAGCGCTAAAACTATTTCGAATAAAAATAAACTTATGATTAAATCTGCCTTAGCACAAGACATTAAAGTCGTTCTATGCTCAGGTCGACCACATAAGGCAATGGAAAAGTATGCCTCAGCACTCGGTATAGAAGGCACCGAACAATACATGATCACTAACGGCGGTGCCATTATTGAAAACATGCATGGTGAATTTATCATGCAACGAACACTTTCAAATGAATTCTATCGAGAGTTTGTTGAATTTACCCAGACCAATGACCTTTCCTACTGTGTTTTTGACGTTAATGGCAATATTTATACTAGCAATAACTATGATATCAACCGTTTTACGATTGCAATGGCTTTTGAAGGCAACGATGATTTACATATCAGGCGACCTGAAGACTTACCACTAAACTTTGAAATTACTAAGGCTGTTATTAATGCTAAAGAATCTAAATTGGATGAGATCACAAATTTCATCAAGGCATCATTTACTGATTACTTCGTTGTACGTACCGGTGTCGGTTATTTAGAGATTTTTCCTAAAAACGTTAATAAAGGTAATGCCGTGAAATTTCTAGCCGACAAGTTGGGAATCAACATGGATGAAGTTATGACCTTGGGTGACCGTGACAACGATATTTCAATGATAGAAGTTGCCGGAACTGGAGTTGCCATGGCTAACGCAACTGAAGGCGTTAAAGCTGTTGCTAACTATGTAACTACCGACAACAATCATGATGGCGTTGGTAACGCAATCGAAAAATTTATCGAATAAAAAAGCTTTGACTAAACTTGAATTAGTCAAAGCTTTTTACTTTTCATCCCTCACAATTTCTCGAACCTGCTGAAAATTGTTAGCAACAAAAGTTGGTTGAATTTCAGAATTATTTATTTGTTTCCGTGGATTGAACCAAATACTATTCAGGCCCGCTCGATTTGCTCCCAAGACATCGGATTGTAGACGATCCCCAATCATCAACGCATTATCCTTATTCAAATTAGGGTGTCGCTGAAATACTGGCTTAAAGAATTCAGCACTCGGTTTGGAAAATCCAATATCTTCAGAAATAAAATAATCGTCAAAATACTTATCTAAGCCAGAACCTTTCAACCGTTACATTTGAGTTATTTTAACGCCATTGGTACCAACAAATAAATTTACTCCTGACGCTTTCATGCTAGCTAATAATCCCTCTGCATTTGGAACCGTATAAAAATTATGATTCAACATCTCACGATACTGTGCTTCTAACTTCACACCATCAACATCAATACCAAATAAGGCCAGCGTCTTTGAAAATCTAGTATTCAACAAAGGCTGTGGCGATGCTCCGGTTTCAATACTTTCCCAAATCTTTTTGTTCAACTCTAAATATGATTGCAACGCTTTTTGAATATTGACAACACCTTGTTGCTTCAGAATCTTGGTAACTCCGTCAATTTCACCTTTGTGAAAATCCAGAATAGTATCATCTAAATCAAAAATCATATATTTAATCATTCATAATTCCTCATTCATTTTAAACACATTTTTAAAATTCCAACTAATTCATAAACATCGCTACATCAATAAGTACAGCACCAATGATTAGAATTACCCACCAATTCTTAGTCATATAATCCCAAAAATTCATTTTACCGTAACGTCTCACATAGGTGTGTGTCTGAGGATCCATGACAAATTCTTCATGATCAACTTTCGTCTCATCCGTTAAACCAAAGACCAATGCATCGAGACTTACGTTAAAAATCTCAGTCAATTTAACCAAATTGTTTAAATCAGGAGTAGATTCGCCAGATTCCCACTTTGAAATTGCTTGCCTTGTTACAAATAATTTACTAGCTAAATCATCTTGGGTGATTCCTCGATCCGTTCGATACATCTTAAGTTGCTTTGCAAATTCTGTCATCATTCTCTCCCCTTTTCATTTTCAATTAATCCTTACCTACATTCTGTTATAGATTACTGAATTGGACAAGCAATTTTTAAATTGATTATGTATCAAGTAGAGTACGATTTGCGCAACTAACATTTGCTAATTCTGCCACAAACATTGAATTAACAAGAATCATATGGTTGATTACCTGTAATCTTATGTTAACAAGCACAACGCCGTTATGAATTTTTAAAAACAAAAAGGGGTTGTGACATAACTACTTTTGTCTTAAATATGCAGCATAAACGTGCAACAAAACATAGCTTTTTCCGCTTAAAACAAATAGAGCAGTAATCCAAAATCGGATTACTGCTCTATTTGCCTTAATGCTCGAAAGCTGACCATGTTTTGTCACACTCTCCTGTTTATTCTAAATTTTTTCAGATAAATTCTTCTCATAAGCATGGTAGTAAACCACGGCCAAAATTGCACCGATGGCAATGCCGATTCCGTTAGCCAAAACATCATTAATATCACAGACTCGATTAATCAAGAACGTATGTGATAAATAATACTGAGTCAATTCAAAGCCTGCTCCAATCATAAATCCAAGTGGCACGATTAAAATCAGCGACATATTTGGAAAAACTTTCTTAATCAAAAATCCCAATGGAATTGTTAAAATAATATTTTCAAAGAATCCCAGACCAACATAAATATAATGCAAATTAACTCTACCAATTCCGGCTGGCACAATATAAACAGCTATACCATCGAAAGATAGCGGCGTAAACAAAACTACTCCTAGAAAGGTCAAATAGGCCAATCTAATCAGAAATACACTCCGACGTTTTGCATCATCAATACTACCAAGAATATGAAGTCCACTTATAAACGACAGGCTCAGTATTACTAATAAAGGTATCCAACGCAATTACATCGCCCCTTTTTCTTATTATATTACCATTCAAATTATACTGCCCTTTAGTTTAAACAATCCGAAGAAAGTACGATTTTTTTGTGAAGAAAGTAGGATTGATTCCTTAAAGTAGATTCTGCTGTACAAATATAGCCTCATTAATGATCAAAAAAAAAGGCATTATGAATTTTCTTATTCATAACGTCTATTATCTTCAAATCCATTTTTCCAATGATTGTTTTTCGTAAACATAGTGGTAAACAAAAACTAAAGCCCCACCAATCACGATGCCAATTCCATTGGCAACTACATCGCTGATATCACTGGTTCGGTTGATCAAGAACATGTGTGACAAATAGTACTGCATTGTTTCAATCACGGTACCAGTCATTAAACCAATTGGAACCATGGAAACTAATGATATATTTGAGAAAGCTCGCTTAATTAAGAAGCCTAAAGGTACGGTTAAAGCAATGTTTTCGATGAATCCTAAATCATAAGTAATATGGTACAAATTTACACTCCCAATTCCTGACGGCATGATATAAACCGCTGTACCAGTAAAAGACATTGGAGTAAATAAGATGGTTCCGAGAAAAGTTACATAGATCAAACTGATTAACGCCACACGACGTCGATTAAATTCTTTAATATTATTGAAAAGATAGATTCCACCTAATATTGACAAAATCAAGATAATAAATAATGGCATCCAACGCATAAGCAACACTCCTTCGTATAAATTTACTTTTAAGTTTTTGATTGTTTATATTTAATTTATACTTCAATCCTACTATCAGTAAATTTAAGGAAGCTTAAACCAATGCGACTTTTCTGTGATAAATGTGAAGAATTTGCAAAAAAATCCCGTAATCAAGAAGATTACAGGATTTGATTTTTAAAATTTAGTTTTCGCCATCTAATTCAGCAATTTGTTTTTCAACTTGAGGATTCAAACGGAATTCATCATATGTTGTATCAGCACGGTCAACCACACCCTCGTTTGTTAAGTAAATCAAACGATTAGCGATTGTTTGGATAAACTGATGATCATGTGAAGCAAATAAAATTGAGCCTTTGTAGTCAATCAGGCCATCATTCAATGAAGTGATTGATTCCAAATCCAAATGGTTAGTTGGATCATCTAACATCAAGACATTAGATTTCAACAACATCATTTTAGATAACATAACACGAACTTTTTCTCCACCAGATAAAACGTCAACGTGTTTTGTTACGTCATCCCCAGAGAATAGCATCCGGCCTAAGAATCCACGCAAGAAAGTATCGTCGTCTTCGCCCTTTTCAGCAAATTGACGTAACCAATCAATAATTGGTGTTTCTTCATTAAACATTGCGTTGAAATCTTTTGGCAAGTAAGCACGGCTGGTTGTTACACCCCAAGTGATTGTTCCAGAATCAGGAGTTAAATCACCAGATAGAACTCTGAACAAAGCGGTTGTCTTCATATCATCTTTAGCCAAGAAAGCCACTTTATCATCTTTGTTAAGGATAAAACTGACATTCTTCAAAATTTGTTTGCCATCGATAGTAACTGACAAATCATCAACCTTCAACAAGTCGTTACCGATATCACGATTAGGCACAAACTTGATAAATGGATAACGTCTTGAACTTGGTTGAATATCATCAAGGGTAATTTTATCAAGCATCTTCTTACGAGAAGTAGCTTGTTTTGACTTCGAGGCATTAGCTGAGAAACGTGCAATAAAGTCTTGTAATTCCTTGATTTTTTCCTCTTTTTTAGCATTTTGATCTTGCTTCATGCTTTGAACAAGTTCAGAAGATTGTTGCCAGAAATCATAGTTACCGGCATAAAGGGTAATCTTGCTGTAATCGAGATCAGCCATGTAAGTACATACTTTATTCAAGAAGTATCTATCATGGGAAACAACGATAACAGTATTTTCAAAGTTAATTAGAAATTCTTCTAACCAGTCAATTGATTCAACATCCAAACCATTAGTTGGCTCATCCAATAACAAAACATCTGGTTGGCCAAACAAAGCTTGAGCTAACAAGACTTTGATTTTTTGACCAGCAGTCAAAGTGTTCATTTTTACTTGGTGTAACTTTTCGGGAATATTCAAGCCTTGAAGCATTTGTGAAGCTTCACCTTCGGCTTCCCAGCCACCCATTTCACCAAATTTTGTTTCCAAGTCAGCTGCTCGCAAACCATCTTCTTCACTGAAGTCTGGCTTGGCATAGATAGCGTCTTTTTCTTGCATGATTTTATAAAGTTCAGCATGACCCATCAAAACAGTTTCCATAACTGAATATTCATCGTAATCATAATGGTTTTGTTTCAAAGTAGCTAAACGTTCGTTAGGTCCCAATTTAACAGAACCAGTTGAAGGGGCGATTTCGCCTGATAAAACTTTTAGAAAAGTTGACTTACCGGCACCATTGGCGCCAATCAAGCCGTAACAATTTCCCGGTGCAAATTTGATATTTACATCTTCAAATAGCTTTCGATCAGCAAAGTGCAAACTAACATCACTAACAGTAATCAAATATATAATCCTCATTTCTTCGTACTAGTCTAGCTTGCATTATACGGGGTATTGCCATGATACGCAACGGTTTCTTTACTTTTTCAACCAATCCGTGCCAGCTTGTACATCACTCCAAGCAAGTGCTTCGTACTTATTAGTTTCCACCCGAGCCCAATAATACAGCTCAATCAGTGACTTCGGAAAATCTTTGGGACTCTCCATATACTTGATACTTATTTCTTGGAATAATTTTGGAGCCAATTTATCCAAATTCTCGTTTTTCTCAAGTATCTTAATATCTTGAATAACAATAGCTTTCAAATCAGGTCGCTCTTTCATGGCTGGATCAGCAGCAACTTCCTTCATTTGTACGATAAACTCAGCCACAATTTCTTCAAGTCGCACATCCTTAACTTGTCTATTCATAAGCCCACACCCTCTAATATTTTCATCCTAAAATTCCACCCATAATATAAAGGTAATGAAAATATTTAGCTACAAAAATATGCAATTAATTTCAAAAAAAATAAGCCTGATTTCTCACACTTATTGTTTAAATTAACGTTGTTAATAAATAGTACATACCGCTGATACCAATGAATCCATAGATACAATAAGTCATAACTTTCAAATTCAAGTGTTTAACAAAACGATTGGCCAATATCGTACCAATGATTGCTCCAACCATTCCCACTAAAATGTATTTAATATTACCAAGCGTTAAAATTCCTGTGGCAAAACGCATAGTAGTAATGAAAAATGTGTCTATTAAGAAAAACGTCTGAATACTTGCTAAATAATTTTCTTTAGAATCAGAAATTGTCAAAAAGTACAGTGCCATCAATGGACCACCGATTCCAAACATTCCATTGAAGAAACCTGAAATCAGCGCAAAGATTACCATCACGTACACTGGAATACTCTTCAACGTTACCGAATGAATATTCATGAACAGATAGTACAAAGATAAAGCCACCAACAGTAATCCTAATAACATTTTCAGATATCCAGTAGCTATAAATTTACTCAAATAAACTGAGAAAATAGCCATACACATGTAAATTATGAATGGCACAACCAATTTCTTCCATTCTAAAGCTTTTCGATAATGCCATGCGACCATTATAATCGCAATCACCATTGTTAATGTCGACACTCCAGCGCTTTGGTTGATTGGCAATAAACTTGGTAAAAAGATCATCATGATAATTCCCGAACCAAATCCAGTCACACCTTGAACAAATCCTGCTACCAATGCGGCAAATAGCATCACAAATACCCAACTCACGATAGTAATTCCCCCTTGATTACTATCATAACCTATAGTTGTGAATACAAAAAAAAAGAGAGTGCAACAAAACATGTTCAGCTTTCGAGCATTAAGGCAAACAAGACTAGTAATCCGATTTTGGATTGCTAGTCTTGTTTGTTTTAAGCGGAAAAAGCTATGTTTTGTTGCACGTTTATGCTGCCATATTTAAGACAAAAATAATTACATTCCCCAGCCCCTTCATTTAATTATTTTCGATTAAATTGCTGAGTCATACCATTGATTCCCTTATTAAAAGTGGGATTGACAACTAATTTCTTAGCAGCCAGTGGATTATTTAAGTAAAATTTCTTTTCGTTGGGCTTCTTAACCCAAAGGTTAAATTCAGGCATCCCTAAAACATAAGTCTTTTTGAAATTAAATTTGTTTTTCCTAATAGCCTTCATATAATCTGATGGTTCACTTGAGTCAGCTTTCGACAGACCAGTGATTATCTGCGAACCAATTTCAGGTATCGGATATTCATCATATTTGATGAGCACCTTGTGATCTTCATCTTTGGGACTAGGCAGACCAGCGTACCACTTATCAAAAGTCGTGACACCACCATTTAAAGCAACCGCAATAGTCTTACTTTTTAAGGATCTTTTACCATGAAAAACCTTATCGATTTTGATGGTCGCTTTGGTCAAAGCCATATTATCAGGATTATCCATTTTCTCTAACTTAATGACTGTCCCTTTAATAACCAACTCATTGGCCTCTTTAAGTTGCAGCATTGAATGGGCGATATAACCACGATTATCAACTTGCCCGTCCATATCAATAATGTCAGAGTCTTTGATTGTCTTCTGCCAAGCCTTTTTATTCTTTTTGATCAAAGCGGCAGTGCTTAAATGACCTGTTTTTGAATCTGATTGATGATGCTGAAACGGCCATGTGAATGCGAACAACGGTAAAACAAAGACTAGTAGACTTAAAAGTATTAGTTTTTTCTTCATCGTAGTAATTTACCTCGGACATTATTATCTCATGAGGTTAGTCCCAGTTGTAGCACATTTTTCTAATAAAAATTAATGAAATAATATCTAGAACTCCTATTATTGCACTCATATCAGCTATACAATTATATTAATGAAAATGATAACAACGGGAGGATTAAAACCATGTCATACTTACGTAAACATTCTTTCTTTCTAATAGTTGTTTTTGCGATGGGAATATTTGGAAACAGATTTTATTTCTTAGATTTAAATATGTTTTATCAATGGTCATTTAGTTTCATTTTGACCATAGTTGATCTGTTTGTTTTCATTCCGCTCATGTGGTTTTGGACGGAGAAACGTTTTGATGCCAAACAGTATAGAAAAATTAAATATTTGAACGTACTCCACAATCACCCATATCGTCTTTTACTACAATACCTTGCAATCATTTTGGGGGATTTGGCGGTTTCTCGACTTTCTCAGCTACCTTTAATAATTGTATTATTAATCAGTTTCATTACGATAGTTATTTTGACACCAGTTCACGAGGATTATTTTAATAATGCACACTTGAAATTTGTATAGTAAATAAAGGTTGAAAGTTGCTCGTAAAATAGGTTATGATCTTAAACTAAATAAATAGTCCAAAGTACATGCCATTTTTGATAATTTGGCATGTTTTTTTATTTTACCCTTGGTATCGAACCGGTTCGATAAACTAAAATTAATGTGAATTAAGTACCAGTTGCAGACCAATTTACAACACTTTGATTTTCACCCTTCATTATTATCACGAAATATATTTCAAATTGATTCCCACTCTACTTAATTCAATAATTTTTTTGAGGGGATGTTTTTAATGTTACATTATTTTGATTTAAAGCGACCTGCAAAATTAGGACTTTCCATCGATGAACAAAAAAGTCGTTGGTTCAAGGAATTCCTTAAGTCCTTCTTGGTTGTTTTCTTGGTTTACTTTTGTATGTATTTGATACGGAATAACTTGTCAGCTGCACAGCCACTTTTGGTTAAGCAAGGTATTTCAACCACCGCTTTAGGTTGGATTGGTTACGGATTCTCTCTTGCTTATGGAATTGGCAAAACAGTTTTAGGTTATGTAGTCGACGGTAAGAATACAAAACGGTTCATGTCATTCTTACTTATTTTAGCTGCTATTATGACTTTGATTATTGGTGTTGCTTTATTAATGAACCAAGCTCCGGTTGGTTTGATTTTGGTTCTTTGGTCATTAAACGGTATCTTCCAATCACCTGGTGGTTCTGCCTCACTATCCACTATCTCTCGTTGGACAACAACGACAACTCGTGGACGTTATATCGGCATCTGGAATATTTCACACGAATTTGGAGGTGCGGTTGCTGGTGTCATTGCACTTTGGGGTGCTAATCATTTATTCAGTGGTAACGTTGGTGGGATGTTCATCTTCCCTGCCGTTATCGGATTAATCGTTGGTTTCTGGGGACTATTTTTCGGATCCGATGATCCTCAAGAATTAGGCTGGGATTCCAGTGAAGTTATATTTGGAGAAAACATTTCAAAAGCTGATGAATCAGCTGCAAAAATGAGTAAGTGGGATATTTTTAAAACTTTTGTTATGAAGAGTCCTTGGGTTTGGCTACTTTGTATTGCAAACGTCTTCGTCTACGTTGTCAGAATTGGAATTGTCAATTGGGCACCATTGTATACTGTTCAACAACTTCACTTTACCGTTGCACAAGGTGCTAATACCTTGTTGCTTTTCCAATTAGGTGGAATTATCGGTAGTGTTGTCTGGGGCTGGTTCTCTGATCTTCTAAAAGGACGCCGAGCCGTAGTATCAATTATCTGTTTAGCTTTAACAGCTTTTGTCGTTTTAGGATATCGTTATGGTACAACTCCGATGATGATTAACACTTCACTATTCTTCTTAGGAATGTTGATCTATGGTCCTCAACTTCTAATTGGTGTATCTGTTATCAGCTTTGTTCCTAAAAATGCCTTAAATGTTTCTGATGGTCTAACTGGTACTTTTGCTTACATCTTTGGTGATCTAATGGCACAAGTTGGATTTGCTGCAATCGCCGATCCTAAAGCCAATGGCCTATCAATGTTGGGTATGAACTTACACGGTTGGAATGATACATTCATCGTCTTCTATCTAGCTGTAATTTTAAGTATTATTGTCTTAGCAATAATCGCTATTGGAGAGGAAAAACGTATTCGTCAACAATTATCAATTAATAAATAATGGACTAAAAAGGTTCAAATATTGACGCAAAAATCAATACAAAACAAGACTAGTAATCCGACTGTGGATTGCTAGTCTCGTTTGGTTTAAGCGGAAAAAAATATATTTGTACAAAAATAATCACAAAGTAAAGTGGTTCCATCAAGATCCATAAATACTGAATTTTTTAGCATTGTACCTAATTATCTACTCTGTTGGTCATTTTAGCCCATAAATTCTACTTTAGACTGACTAACTAATGAATCCACTTTTAATAATTTTATATCTGACTCATTAGAGAATCGCCTAATACTTTGATCAAGTACCGATTCAGAATCATCTTTAACTAATTCCAAACTCAACCAATCAGTTTCTGATGAGTCAATTGTTGCTAAATAAACCGTCGATTCTGGTTGATAATTTTTGAGCTCGCCTTTAAATTTTACAACCATATCGGCACTAATACTAAAATTCGTCAGTTTCAAATAATAATCATTCTGCTCACTAACGACTAAATCATCATCATTTGTCCTCAAAAATTGTGGATGCAATTCCTGCATACTCTTATCAGTAACAACTTTTTGAGCGACTTGCCCATAAGCCTTAAATTGTGGGGAGTTCGCATGAATTTGATATTGATCATTATTTTGATATAGTTCTACCACAAAATTATCAATACCGGCATCATCCGAATGTGTATCATACATTGCTAACGTACCGGGTTCTTCTTTATGTGACGTCAACAAATTATGAACGCCCGCAGCAAGAAAATCATCACGTTTTGAACCATCGATTGTTAAATGATACATTCTTAAAATTGGTACCTCAGTTAACTTCATGCTTACCCTACTTTCAAAATAATTATTTTAATGGAGCTAATGACTTGATAACTTTGGCTGGAACACCGCCAACAATACTATTATCAGGAACATCTTTAACAACTACCGCACCAGCAGCGACAATAACATTATTACCGATATGTACGCCGGCGATAACTGTCACATTTCCACCAATCCAAACATCGTTACCAACCGTGATTGGTTCAGTATAGGTAATTAAATAACGACTGCCATCCTCACGCACGCCAAAACGTTTTGTAGCATCCAGTGCATGTTCCCCACAATAAAACTTCGTATCAGGAGCGACAATAACTCGGTCTCCAAATGTAATTAAATTAGAATCTTGGAAGAAACAATTGCCATTGATAAAATCATCGTCACCAAAGCTGATATGTTTACCATAAATTGCTTCAAAATGACCATTAATCGTCAATCTTGTCCCAACTTTATTAAACAATTGTTGCGTAATAGCTGCTTTTTCAGTTGGGGCAGTTGCTTCATTTAATTGCTTAACAAGCTTGCGACCATTACTTAACATCGCTTGTAACTCTGGATCACGATAATCGTAATCTTTACCAGCCAAAAGTTTCTCATGTTCTGTCATTGTCATAAAATAATTCTCCTCATCTAATAATCTAAACCTTCATCGATTAAATCCATATAATGCTTGGTACTGCTGAGTGTGTGTCTATTCGGAGAAAACCACTTATTCTTGTCCAAAATTGCTAATTGGTGCATTTCTGATAATGATAAATCAAAATCCCAAATATCCAAATTATCACGCATATGACTTCCCTGAACTGCTTTAGGAATAATTACTGCGCCGAGTTGCACTAAATAATGCAATAGTATTTGTGCGGCAGTTTTGTGATATTTCTCAGCAATTTGCAAAACAGCTGGTTCCTGTAAAATTGAACCATTCACTTCACCTAATGGCGCCCACGCTTCAATCGCAATCTTTTTTTCAGTTTGAAATTTTCTTAAATCTGTTTGTTGCTGATATAAATTTAATTCTACTTGATTAACTGCTGGAGTAATCTTCATTTGATGATCCAAGTCTAACAACTGTCCAGCATCAAAATTGGAAACGCCAATTGACTTAACTTTACCTGCTACAACCAGTTTTTCCAAGTCGCGATAGGCACCATAGTAATCACCATATGGCTCATGCAACAATACCAAATCTAGATAATCTAATCCCATTCGTTGCAAAGAATTTTCCACAGATTGTGCTGTAACATCATCACCGAAAAATGGTAACCAAACCTTCGTTGTGACAAAGATCTCTGAACGTGGCACCGATGTTAACTTCAATGCTGCACCAACTGCCCGTTCATTTCGATAAACTTGGGCCGTATCAATCAACCGATATCCCATGTCCAAAGCTTTTAAGACAGCATTTTTACACGTTTCAAAATCTGTTATTTGAAAAGTTCCAAACCCCTCTTGGGGCATCTTTTGACCATTATTTAATTGAATCATCGGAATCATTTGCATTACCCCCTCATTACAATATCTAGGATAATCCCGTCATACTTATATGTAAAAGACTTATAATGAATATATGACTATACCTAAATCGTATTGTGAGGTTAAAGGATATGGAAACAAGAATCTTGAACTACTTCTTAACCATTGCCAAATCAGGAACTGTCTCTTCGGCAGCTCGTGAATTGCATGTAGCGCAGCCAACACTCAGTCGTCAAATCCAACAACTGGAATCAGAACTGGGAACCCCACTATTTACACGAGAGAAACATCGAATGATTTTAACAAAAGCTGGTTTGGCATATCAATTACACGTCCAACAAATTTTAATTGAATTGGATCGAGCTAATCAGTTGGTTAGAAATCTTAATAACGACGAACTGACTGGAACTCTTGGAATCGGGAGCGTCGAATCAACGATAACTAAATTTTTGACACCGCAATTAATGAATTTCCACCAGGAAAATCCCAATGTTATCTTCGATTTATTTGATGCGGACGGAACTTCGATTAAGGAACGACTTGATCAAGGATTATTGGAAGTTGGATTCGTTTCGACACCCATTAATACTGCCAAATATCATTATTTAAAATTGCCCATTGAAGACTCTTGGGGTATCGCTGTTAACCGAGACAGCCCTCTTTGGCAACAGGAAAAAATCTCAATTAGTGATTTAAAGGACCAACCGCTAATCATCCCCCACCGGCAATTAGTTCGTGATGAGTTATTCGATTGGTTGCAGGCAGAAGAAATCTCTTCACAAATTGTAGCCGAATATAATCTACTGACCAATGCTATTTATTTGGCTCAAGCTGGTTTAGGCGCACTAGTTTGTATATCAGGCGTTGAATTGCCAGCTGATGGAAAATTAAAGTTCATTCCAATTGAACCAAGACGTGAACTCAAACACTTCTTGATTTGGCGAAAAGGTTCACCACTAAGTGAAGTCGCACAGACATTTATTAACTTTCTTAAAGCACAATTATCAGTCCAATAAAAAAGATGAATATTCTAACTTATGATAATTCAAAGTTAGAATATTCATCCTTTATTTTCTATCTATGTGAATCAAAGTAGCCTCTCTTTACCAACTGGGTCTAACTCCATCAATTCTGGAATTTCTCTAAAATCAGCTCGAAAATCATAATCTTTTAGTTCTGGAGAAGTAAATATATTAACATGCTGGGCCGAAAGTGATTTATACATCATATCTTCATCGACTACTTTTTTATCTCTTTTTCCCATATATAATCCAACCTTTCCTTACCAACTGGGTCTAACTCAGCTGCTTCTGGAATTTCTTTGAGATCAGCTCGAAAATCATAATCTTTTAGTTCTGGAGAAGTAAATATATTAACATGCTGGGCCGAAAGTGATTTATACATCATATCTTCATCGACTACTTTTTTATCTCTTTTTCCCATATGTAATCTAACCTTTCCCTATCGACTGGATCAAGTGGTCTAAGCTCAGGATCATTTTTCAAATCAGCTTGAAAGTCGTGATTTCGAAACTCTGGTGTGGCAAATATATTTATATGCTTCTGCTTATTTGCCTTTTCTGGTTGTGACTTTTTTTCTACCATAATATGACCTCCAAAGTTCTAGTACGTTCTATTATAATCCCTTCCCACAAAATATCACTACAAAACCTACTTATACAAAAGTCCACTAATCAAGTGCATTTTTTAATATAATTTATTACACAAGTAATTACCTAATAAATAATAAATAGCTGTAGAATTATAAGGCAATCTAATCAACAAACTAGGAAGTGTTTTAATGAGCAAATTAATTCCAAAAAAAGTTGAATTAACCGAGTTATTTTACGATTTAGTCTTTGTCTACGCTGTTTCAAAGCTAACTGGATTAATCAGTCATGTACCTGAGGGAACATCATTTTTACAGCAATTTATCATCTTTTCTATCGTGTTAATTGTTTTCATCAATACTTGGATGGTTGAGACAGTTTTCACTAACCGATATGGTAAAAATTCGATTGAAAACATCCTATTTTTCATGTTTGATATGGCAATTGTCTTATTCATGTCGAACAATATTGACGGTAGTATTCAACACTGGTTCCGACCATTTACATTAGCAGCCGCACTATTATCAGCAACTTTGGTGTTGCAATACCTCTTGGTCCACATCCGAAGTCACAAACAGGTCGATAGAAACCTTACAATATTATTTGTTTATATTCTATCACTCCGAACAATATTGCTATTAGCTGGTGCTTTACTGCCATTTAAAACTGGCCTAACTGTCGCTCTGACTGGTGTTTTAACTAGTTGGATCTTACCAGGTATTTTCACATCAAAAATGACCGGCAGAGCCATTAACTTTCCTCATCTTTTGGAAAGATTAACAGCTTTAATCATCATCAGCTTTGGTGAGACCATAGTCGATATTGCCGATTATTTTAAAATTAGTGAATTTAATATTTATTCTATCCTGATATTTGTCATTATCTGTGCATTATTTATGGTATATATCACTCAATTTGACCATTTTATCGATGAGAATAAAACCAATCAAACCGGTAATCGATTAATCTATCTTCACTATCCAGTTCTCTTTGGTCTGAGCTTAATTACAGTTTCATTGGACTTTATCAGCGAGACAGAGTTCTCAAAGACTGCAGCTATTATGATTCTTTACACTGGATTGATGATGTTTTATATAGGAACTTTTCTAGCCGATGTTTATAATAAGTCCAATATAAAAAAGGAACGTCACGTTAAGATAATTTTCGTAGTATCAACTTTAATAGGACTATTATTGTGCTACATATTCCCGAACCTCGATGCCATAGTAGTCATTACAGCCATAGTAACTGTGATAAACTCATTCACATTATCACAAAGCATCGTTCACCAAATTAGTTAATTGAGCTAATAATTTGTCAAACGCAATCTTAAGAACTAAATTGTAAATGAGAAATCGGTTTTACACGAAATAATTTTTCAAAATCAATTTTGGGGGGTATCTTAATTATGAAAGCAGACTTTAAACCTGAAGCATTACAATACTTAGCTGACAAAATTCCCAGTGGCAGTATCGTTATTTTAACTACTGACGATGGCTCAAATAAATATTCCAGTATCGGCGCTACATGTGAATTGGCCGACAAATTTCAACTAATCATTTTGAATCAAGCTGACGAACACTTCTCTATTAAAGTGGAAAACAACGCCAACTACCAATTGAGCATGACTGAAACCGAAAAGTATTTGGTAAGTGACAATATAACAATCGGCTTTGATCACGGAACCTTAACATTGGGAGATAAGAGTGGAATTCTCGACAACGCCCTTGCAGTTATTGACTGGCGCAATGTCAGCCCGGAATCAGAGAAGGACCGTCTTAACGAAATGGTTACTTTAGGAGACCCAATTTGTTAAATGGCAAATAGACCCATAATCGACAAGGATTATAGGTCTATTTTTATACAATAAATTTAATCGAATGTTAAAACTATTTTTCTAGCCTTGGTTTGACCATCAACTAGCACCTCTTGTGCTGATGCCGCCTTTTCCATTGGTAATTGCATAATTTCATCATCCAACAGCTTGCCAGCAGAAAAACTATCATTTAACAATTCACTAGCATGTTGCAACTGTTCAACCGATGCATGGCTGATAACAAATCCCTTAATTGCTTGTACATTCGTGTACATTTGACGAACATTGAACGTAAATTGATTGGTTTTGGGTGCCGTTATCAATCCAACTTGACCGTACAATGTTAATTTTGCCAAATTATCTTGCAAGTCAACTTTTCCAGAAGTATCAACCATATATTCAAACTTATCAGCAATTGCTGAAATTGAATCATGATAATCGTAAGATTCACTGATACCCAAAGACCTTAATTTTGAAAAATCACGGGTATTGCTGGTTGTCGAAACTTTTAATCCCAATGACTTAGCTAATGTTACCAATTTCGTTCCAACATGACCGGCAGCACCTTCTATTAAAATTTTATTTCCAGACTGAACTTGCAATATATCTGCCAATAAAATGGCCGCTGTTGCTGAAGAATGAACTGAAGCAACTAGTTTAATTGGGTCAACGACCTTAGGGACAGAGTATACCCTTGTCTCTGGAACAACTACAAACTCACTCGTGGTTCCAGGTCGGCCATCATATCCCATACTATTGGTCCAAACTAATTCATCTTTATGAAACTTTGAAATATTTTTTCCAACTTCAACCACAGCTCCGACCGCATCACGACCAATCACAAATGGAAAATCCATCGCCGTTTTGAACCCGCCTGAACGGACAAACGTATCCACAAAATTAACCGATACAGCTAAAGTTTTAACCATCACTTCATTGTCATGTAATTCAGGTTTTGGTATCTCACCGATCTTTATTTCATCAATTCCACCAACTTGATTGATATAAGCTGCCCTCATAACTACTTTTTAACTCCACAATAGCCGTAGCACATTTTTCATCACTGATCATTGGGCAATGGCAAATCCCGTCAGCGCTAGAACAGTGGCAACCATCGTGACAAGTCATTCCTGCATGACAGTATGGATTATTTTCATTGTTTTCAGACATGGTTTTCTTCCTTCTGACGCATTATTATTATTTTTAACTATATTAAATCTTGATTAAAGAACTCTTCAAATCAATTCAGACTAATTCCCGTTATTCCAATGCAAAATCACTATCAGATTCAACTATAGGCAAATTATTTGTATCTTTGGTTAATGTGCTGTAAATTATATATTGTAATAAAGGTTTTGTACAAATTAGTTTTACACAAACTAATAAATAATTGTAGTGGAAAGGACCTTTAATCATGAAAATCGATATTAAACCAGAAGCAAAAACTTACTTAGATAATAAAAACGTTCCTACAAATGCAGTCATTCTCCTCACAACCGACGATGGCTCAAATAAATACTCAAGCCTCGGTGGTAGCTGTGCTATCGGCGACAAGTTTCAATTAGTAATTCTTAATGAAGCTGATCCAAACTACACCATTAAAGTTGAAAATGATGCCGGCTATAACCTGCTCACTTCAGAAAACGATGCTGATTTGACGACCAACGGCTTGAACATTTCTGTTTGGCACAATGCCCTAGCTTTGAAAGACAACAGTGGTATTCTTGATGGAGCTTTGTCAGTTGTTGACTGGAGAAATGTTAAACCAGAAACAGCTGCAGAACGTCGTGAGAAAATGCTTAGCCTAGGCGACAAAATTTGTTAATTAGTTTATTTGATAGTAAATAGGACCAAGAAATCCAATAAATGATTTCTTAGTCCTATTTTTGCCTTCCATTTAAATAATCTTACATAATTAACTAATAATATAGTTTGCAGCAACCCACTCATTAGTGGCGACACGATAATATGTCACACCGCTAACAACTTTAGTCTGATCAGTTTGCCATGAAGTATTATTTCCCAAAGCACGGTTAGTAACAACTTTCATAGTTCCATCGTCTTGCAAAGCCATCAATTGAACAAAGTTAGCATTACTATTCTTAACTTTAATAACACTCATATTACTAGCTGAACTGCCTTGACTAGCACTTGAATTATTGCCCTTCAAGTATTGAGCAGAAACCCATTCATTGGTAGCGACACGATAATATGTTACACCGCCAACAGATTTAGTCTGATCAGTTTGCCAAGAGGAGTTATTACTCAATGCACGACTGCTCAATGTTTGAACTGTACTGCCATCGCTACTAACTGAAACTAGTGGTACAAAGTTTCCAGAAGCATTGTTGACACTGATCACTGAAGTCCCACTGACAGTTGTCGAATTCGATGAGCTACTTGAAGAACCACTTGTAGAAGTCGAACCACTATTAGTTGAACTTGAACCCGTCGTAGTAGTTGTTGAACCAGTTGGTGATTGGTAACTTGTAAAGAAGCTATCATACAATTCAGAAACATCAAAGTTTCCATAACTACCATTAAAGGTAGCTGTACTTGACCATTGCCAGCCATGATTTGAAGTATACCAATCTTGGCCAGTTGGATCATATGGATATGATGCAATCCATCCTTGACTGACGTTCATAACTGAACCAACCCAAGAGCCCATTGTGTAAATCGTTGAACGGTAACCATACTTAGCTACTTCATTCATAAATGCCGCATTATCAGCATTATTTTGTGATACTGAACTAGCACTCTGTTCAGAACTCTCAACATCGGCTACCAAAACAGAACCACTGGGTAGTCCATCAGCTTGAGCAGTTTTCGCAGCATAGTCAGCTTCAGCAATCGCACCACTAACAGAACTGTAATGAGCATAGTGATAACCACTAATGTACATCCCCGCAGATTGAGCCGTTGCAATATTGTTAGCAGCAGTACTGTCTTTAAATGACGTACCCTCACTAATCTTCGTTACTACCGCTTTGACACCGTAGTTATTGTGCATGTCTTGAAAATTAGCAACAGTCATTGCACCATTGTAATTTGAAACATCAACCATATCACTTCGGGCTGCATCAACAGTTGTAGCGCCAAAGAATACAATCAACAAAGACATGAATGTAGTCAAAGCTACAATAAATCTTCTCTTCAAAACCATAAACCTCTTCTCCCTTTTGTTTCCTCAACAACATCTAAAAGTATAGGTCTATCATGGGAAAAATAAGTCAAAGTCACATACCTGTATAAAAATGGTAATGGTTACGTTATTAAAATGTAACTAAATAGTAAAAATATAATCTAATAATTAATAAAATAAACAAGGAATGAATTCATAATATCGAATTCATTCCTTATTTTGATAACATTTATTGATAGTGCCTACGGAGAATTAAAATCTCATGGTTAATTATCTCATCCAAATATAATAGTCAGAAATCAATATATCCAGACTAGTAGTATCCAGACCAATTAGTCGGAAGAGATGAGAAGTATTCACCAGCAGTGGAAGTGGCGTTATTGCTTTAGCAATTACACCACCGGGCGAGTTTGGAGACTTGCCGAACTGTGGCAAGGCTTCAAACCGAGGGACGAGACCTTGGCTCGGCCCGTACCGCACAGCAGGCGAAATACTTCTCAGCTCTGGAGACGGCATCCTTCAATTAATCTAAACTAGCATACTTTTCAAGTGAACGAATCATTTGAGCTGTGAAACCTGACTCATTGTCATACCAAGCAACTGTCTTTACAACTTGGCTGGCACCTGATCCAACAATTTGTGTTTGTGTTGGGTCAAAGATTGAACCATAACTTGTTCCGATTACATCAGATGAAACAATCTCATCGTCGTTAAATCCGAATGATTCTGAGTTCTCAGTATACTTCTTTACAGCTGCATTAACTTCATCAACTGTTACTTCTTTATCAAGAGTTGTTACCAATTCAGTAACTGATCCTGAGATTACAGGAACACGTTGAGCATGTCCATCCAACTTACCTTTCAAATCTGGAATAACCAATCCTAAAGCTTTGGCAGCACCTGTTGAATGAGGAATAATGTTTTGAGCAGCAGCACGAGCGGCACGAACATTTCCATTACGTTCTGGACCGTCTTGCAACATTTGAGTAGCTGTATAAGCGTGAATAGTTGTCATAGAACCAGCTTTGATACCAAACTCCTTATTCACAGCGTTAGCCAAAAGTGCGATACAGTTAGTTGTACATGAACCAACTGAAGCAATGCGAACATCGTTTGTCAAAATATCCTCGTTAACACCATAAACTACAGTTGGCATTTGGCCTGATGGAGCTGAAATCAAAACTCGTTTGGCACCAGCATCAAGATGTGCTTGAGCTTTTTCAGTTGATGTATAGAAGCCAGTACATTCAAGGACAATGTCAACGCCATCATTGTTGACCCATTTCAAATCCTAGGCATTTCTTTCAGCGTAAACAGGAATTCTCTTACCATCGACGACAATTGCGTCATCTTCATTAGTGATTGAATCAATCTTAAAGTTACCATGACCTGTGTCGTATTTTAACAAGTGAGCTAACATATGTGGTGATGTCAAATCGTTAATAGCAACGACCTCAAGATCTGTCTTACCTTGGTCACGCAAAGTTGCGATTCTTCTAAATGCTAAACGTCCGATTCTACCAAATCCGTTAATACCAATTTTTGTTGTCATAATATTTCCTCCTGTGATTTCTCTTTCTCTTAACTTACAAACACAGTATAAGGTCAACTTGGTATATAATAAACTACGAGAAAACGAATGCCACTATATCAAATAATGATATCAGGAGAATTGCTATGAATATTGATACTTTTAAAATGATTATCGCTATCGTCCAAACCGGCAGTATCTCTGGTGCCGCACAACAACTGGGCTATGCTCAATCTAATATTTCAGCTCGAGTACACCAACTAGAATCTGACCTAAGAACAACCATCTTTTATCGAACCAATCGAGGCGTTATCCTAACTGATGCTGGTAAAGAGTTTTACAATCGTGCCAGCAGTATCGTTGACATGACAGAAGATACAATCAATCAAATGAAACATCCTACTAAAGTTGAAGGTAATTTACGCATTGGAACATTGCAGTCAGCTTCATCCACTTTCTTACCAACAATTTTGACTAAATACTATCGCAAATTTCCCAAAGTTCGCCTAGCAATCAAAACAGGCAACCCGGCCAACAATGTTCAAAAAGTGCTCGATTACGAAATCGATGGTGCCGTCGTTGGTGAAAATGTCGACATGACCGACCTAATTTCAGTTCCGTTAGCTAATGAAGACCTTTGTTTAATATCAGCCAGTCCTGAACCTCCCGATTTAAAAACAGCCTCGTTTCTAGTATTTACTCCTGGTTGTGTTTATCGAAAAACCACCGAAGACTGGTTACATTCACAAAATATCAGCCTCCACCATCCCATCGAATTCAATTATTTAGATGCAATTATGGCAAGCGTATGTGCAGGACTTGGCATCAGCATCGTTCCTAAGAAAATTGCTCAATCATACGTCGATCGAAATCTACTATATATGACAGAATTGCCAGAAGAATTCTCAACAGTTCAATTAGACTTCATTTATCGAAAAGATCATTTCGTCAATCGTCCGTTTGAAGAGTTTATCAAAATGTTAAAGGAATATGCAGATAGTCAAGAACCTGTTTTAGAGTAGCTTTTTAGAATTGTATTTTAGTACATAAACAACTAAGTCAATCACATTTTAGTGATTGATTTTTTTATTGATTATAATTATCTCTAAACAATACACTAACCGGAGATTGTCAGAAATATAGTCTGCAATGGAGGTGGCGTTAATGCTTTAGCATTTACACCACGGGACGAGCTTGGAGACTTACCGTTTTTTGGTAAGGCTTCAAGTCGAGGTGCGAGACCTTGACTCGCGCCGGTCCCCATAGCAGAACTATATTCCTGACAACCGGAGGCAGACACCACCAAATACAATTAATATTTTTACAAACTTTCGAGTCTTTTTTCCAAAAAAAAATTTAATTTAACGTTATAATCTACTTGGCATTCTAATACTTACCCAAAGAAGGTAGCATTTTATGCGTAGGGATAACAAACGTAATAAAACTCGAAAATATCCAGTTATCATTATTATAGTTTTACTTTTATTAGGAACTTTTTCATTATTGTGGACCAAAAAGAATGCAGCTAATGCTTCCAAGAATTCTGATACAACCCTGACACCGATAATTATGATCCCGGGTAGCGGTGCTGATAATAGTGCTCTTGACGGTTTGATTGCAACCGTTGACCAGCGATACAAGGAAAATCACAGTGTGCTCAAAGTTACCGTAAATACCGATAATTCCTTGACCTACACTGGACATATTCAACCTAAGGACAAGCACCCATACATCGTTGTTGGCTTCGAAAATAGTCAGGACGGTTTTGAAAACATCAAAAAACAGGCCAAGTGGTTTAATATCGCCTTTCGGGATTTGCAAAGAAAGTATCACTTCCATACCTTCAATGCTTTCGGACATTCCAATGGTAGCTTGATTTGGACATATTTCCTTGAAGATGACTTCAAACAGACTAATACCAAAATCAAACATCTAATGACTATCGGAGCACCATTCAATCTTGAAGAAACTAATCAAGACGACCACACAGAAATGCTTGACCAACTCATTGATGGCAGAAAGAACTTGCCTAAGAATCTGAGCTATTATTCAGTTGCTGGAACCAAACAGTACGCAAATGATGGAATCGTGCCATTGAGCAGCGTAGATTCTGGTAAATACATCTATCAAGATCAGATCAAACACTACATGTTTATTACACTTACAGGTACCAACGCTGAGCATTCTGATATGTTAACAAACGCTCAGTTCATTACCCTATTCCATCAATTTATTAGTAAGGTACCAGCTAAAACTACTAATCAAACAAAAAAATAAATTTATATAAATAAAAGCTGAAGTAATCTAGAATAACGATTACTTCAGCTTTTTGATATCCATTTAGATATTTTAATTAATTTATCAACTAGAACTCTTCCTTAAAGAAGTGCTCCAAGAATCTTGATAAACCATCATTATCATTGGTATTTGTTTCAAAGTTAGCTTGTTCCTTCACTGCGGGAAGCGCATTCCCCATCGCAACGGAATACTTAGCTTCTTTCATCATTCCAACATCGTTCATACCATCGCCGAAAACAAAAGTATGGTCGGCATCGATATTTTGTTCCAATTGAATTCTCTTAACAGCTGTCCCTTTATCAATCTTCAAAGGAATCATCTCAATATTATCAACCCCAGAAGATGACAAATGCAACAACTTGCTTTCAGCCAATTGATCACGAGCTTTGTCTAACTCTGCCATATTTCCACGGCTTAAAATAACCCCATTAGTAATTTCAGATTCGACTTCTTTCAACTCGTCTAAACTCTCAATTTCTTTATAACCAAAGGCATTATCGAAGTTACCAGCATTCTGAGCAATAAAGTGTGGAATTTTTTCTGTGAAATAAGCTTTCTTAGATGTAAATAACATCATTGGCAACTTATCGACTTGCGTAACTTGATAAGCTAACTCAACTGCTTTACTTCCTAAATGAGTAATTTCTTGACCAGCTGGTCCGTCGAAAACTGCCCCATTTGAAGTAATCATGTGAACATTGGGATTCAAACGGCCTTGAGTAATTTTTGCCAATTCATACATACGACCTGTTGCAATATAAAACATTACGTCATGCTTTTGCAAACGTTCAATTGTACTCTTAGTCCGCACAGAAATATGTTTGTGATCAGCTAAAAGTGTTCCATCGAGATCCATAAAAACTAAATATTTTGGCATTGCTATCATCCTCGTATTAATAAAATAATTATCTCCTCTATTGTAGCAAACTATTGAAACCGTTTACTGTTTTTAGGCCAATTAATTGGATAAGTACGATATACTTAATATGTAAACGTGTAGTTGTTGTCGTCTCGCCTTCAGACAGTAAATATTTACTAGTGGACACCTATTGGTAACTTATTTAATCAAATTAGATGGAAGAACTGAGAGTATTCATCCGCAGCGAAAGTGGCGTTATGGCTTTAGCCATTACACCACCGGGCGAGTTGGAGACTTTTCGGTCTTTGAAAAGGCTTCAACCGAGGTTCGAGACCGCTCTTTGGCTCGGACCGTTCCGCGCAGCAGATGAATACTCTCAGCTCTGGAAAAGAAATACCACACGTTAACATATAAACAATTTAATAAAGGGGCTAACACATTATGGTTGATATTATAACTAGACTTGATGCGACTGACTGTTTTGATTATTTTGTTAACAACTTTGATTTACTATATAAAAACGAGTCAACTTATCGCAAAAATCCCATGCTTGACCCTGAAATAACTAATCGTGCTCTTTACACAAATATGTTGAATTACTTCGGTAATCCGGTTCTTAAACAACTGGAATTTACTGAACTTGAAGTTCGCTTCACTCGCGGCAATGAGTCACCAACAAACTTCATCATCGCAACGTTTATTGACCCTACTGATGACTCAAAAGTATCGATAGAAATCAATCGCAATGATACACCAGAATACATTGAAGAAACATTTCTAAAAGGTCGAAAAACACTAAGAACTACCTATGCTTCAGAAGTATTCGAAATCAAAGACATTAATCACCAATAAAAAAATGGAATCCTAATAATGGATTCCATTTTTTTATACCGTCAGCTCAATTTGATTGCCTTCAGGATCACAGACAACACTTTCATAATAGCCATCGCCAGTAGTTCTTGGACCATTGAGATGTTTATAACCGGCAGCAGTAATTTTTTCTGATAATTCATCAACTTTTTCTTTTGAACCAAGTGACATGGCAAGGTGCATGTACCCTAATGGATAGCCTTGTTCATGATGTTTGTTCAAATCATCTCGCGTGCAGACTTCCAATCTAGCACCATCTGGAAATGTTAGAAAACGTGATGAGAAAGTTGTAACTGGATTATGGTATTTTTCAGAAGACTTTGCTTCAAAAAATGTTTCGTAAAATTCAACCGTTCTCTCAAGGTCTCTCACAAATAGACCAACGTGTTCAATCTTCATACAAAAACCCCTCTATTTCAATTTTCGATATTTGAATTTATTGGTGTAGCTAACCTTTTGACCAGCATTCAAAATTGTATTTCCAAAGTCAGTGTGATTAATGGCATCTGGTAAGGTCATCAATTCCATAGCGATTGAATCATGATCATGAACACTTGCCTTCTCTGCATCAACTGGATTGGCTGTAAAAATAACTAACCCATTACGATCAGTATAAAAATCAATAGCACGTTTGTCATCTTTTAAGGTTGCAGCCTTATCATGCACAACATAAGCATCGTCAAATTCAAATTTATCCAAAGGCTTTAGCTGTTTCAAACCTTGACCAATCTTCTTGAAATTCTTAAAGTCATAAGCATTGGTAACGGCCAACAATTTACCTGTTGGAACTTTTTCCTCATTCATATCCAAGAAACGCTTGGAATTAACTTTTAAAGCTGCTTGGCGAAGATTGCCGTCATTGATATTAAAGTAAACATGACAACTAGGATTGAACAAAGTATCTTGATTACTACGTCCACTATAAGTAATTGTAACCTCATCATCATCGCTCAAAGTATAACGAACCTTAACTTTCAAAACACCAGGAAAACCATCTTCACCACTGACAGTATGTGTAAACAAAACGGAGTTTTCAGAATCCACAGTGACATCAAAGTTTTGCATCTGCAATCCATGGTTACCACTGTGAATGATATTCTGACCGTCATTTGGTGTTAATTGGTAGTCCTTATCATCAATACTAAAGTGAGCCTTACCAATTCTACCAGCAACTCGTCCAATCGTTTTACCGACTTCATATGGCGTTTTAACGTAATCCGCAACGTTATCGAAGTGTTCAATCAAAGAATGCTTTAAACCATCTTCAACAACCTCAAAGTTTTGCCACGTTGCAGCATAACTCAAGACACTGATACTCGTTTGATTTTTATTAGTTATTTTATAAAGAGAAACCTCTTGTCCATTAGTTTCCCCAAATTTTGTTTTTACAACTACCATTTAATGACCAAATCCTCACTTAACGCAGGTTACCAACTAGACATTTGTTTTAATAATATAAATTTATTAAAAACAAATAGTCGGAAGATTTGAAAGTATTTACTCGCAGTGAAAGTAGTGTTAGAGCTTTAGCTCTTACACTACCGGGCGTGTTTGGAGACTTGCGGTTTTTGCAAGCCTTCAAACCGAGGTTCGAGACCGCTCTATGGCTCGGACCGGTCCGCACTGCAGTAAAATACTTTCAAATCTGGAGACGGAAAACACAGCGTTACTTATTTAATACTTTTTTGTTGTCCATAGCTTTTTCAATATTTGCTAATGTTACTTCAGCTGTATTGTTGAAGTTAATATCAGCATCTTTCAAAACTGTTGGATCACCGATACCGACTGAAATTGCACCAGAGCCATTGATTGATGTGACACCTGCTGAGGCATCTTCCAATCCGATACATTCTTCTGGCTTTAATTTCAAACTTTCAGCAGCACGAGTATAAATTTCTGGATCTGGCTTACCGTGTGTCAAAGTGGCTGGATCAACTTTTTCATCGAAGTATTTTCTTAAATCCAATTTTTCCAAAACTAGTGGTGAATTCTTGGATGATGATGCTAATGAAATCAAATAATGGTGTGCTGAAAGGTCTTTAATGAAGTCTTCCATACCAGGTAGAATTTCTGACTTATCCAAACCATTCAACAAGTTCAAATAGTTCTCATTCTTTTCTTCAGCATATTTAACTTTTTCATCTTCAGTATAGACATTTTCTTTGTGACCATACTTCAAGATGAGATTAAGTGAGTCCATTCGACCAACACCTTTAAGTTGATTTCCCAAATCTTCTGTCCAAGTTACGCCTAATTCATCAGCCAATTGATGCCATGCTTTTGAATGATATGCGGATGTATTGGCGATAACTCCATCTAGATCGAATAAAAATCCTTTAATCTGTTCGAATTTAACCATATTAGTTTGCCCCTTTGATTTAAAAAGGTGCCTGAATTACTAATCCAGACACCTCCGTTTTACAATTATTTAAGCAGTTTTGATTTATCATAAACTTTAATTTCAAGCGGTTCTCCAGAGATGAGCTCGAAATGTGGTCCTTCACTATCGACCGAAATTTCAATAACTCTACCTCTAAAGACCTGTCTGAATGAATAGCTATTCCATTTCTTTGGTAAGAATGGCTTATAGCTCAAGGTTCCATCGGCGTGAACTCTCATACCAGCAAATCCTTGAACCATGGCCAACCAGCCACCAGTCATAGAAGTGATATGCAAACCGTCTGCAGTGTCATTATTATAATTGTCTAAGTCTAGTCTAGCGGTTCTCTCATAGAATGCAACCGCTTTCTCCTCATAGTGCAAGTCAGCAGCTAAAACAGAGTGAATTGCAGGCGAAAGACTTGATTCGTGAACTGTTAGTGGTTCGTAGAAATCGAAGTTACGTTTCTTCTCACGTTCACTGAAATCATCAATAAAATCCCAGATACCTTGCAAGACATCTCCTTGCTTGATATATGGCGAACGAAGAATTTTATCCCATGACCAATGTTGATTAATTGGCAATTGATCCTTTGGAATTGCGCTGACTGGCTCAAGATCTTTATCCAAAAAGCCATCATGTTGAACGAAAATACCCAAATCTTCGTCGTATGGTAAATACATTTTGTCTACAATATCTTGCCATTGTTTCATTTCAGCATCAGAAACGCCTAATTTAGCAAATTGATCTTTTGAAACTTCACCTAAAATTTCCAAAGTATATTTCAATGTCCATTTGGCTAAGAAGTTCGTGTACCAATTGTTGTCAACGTTATTCTCATATTCATCAGGCCCGGTAACGCCATGAATCATATACTTGTCGTTACGTTTGCTGAAGTGAACACGATCAGCCCAGAAACGAGAAATCTCAGTCAAGACCTTGCTACCCTCATTGAGAACAAATGACTTGTCACCTGTATAACGAGTGTAATTGTAAATTGCGAATGCTATATCGCCGTTACGGTGAATTTCCTCAAACGTGATTTCCCATTCGTTATGACACTCGATACCATTGAAGGTTACCATTGGGAATAATGCACCATTCAAACCTTGCTCTTTGGCATTTACATAAGCACCTTTGAGTTGATTATAACGATACATCAAGAGATTTCTGGAAACTTCTGGTTTAGAAATTCCTAGATAAACTGGAATACAGAATGCTTCAGTATCCCAATAAGTTGCCCCACCATACTTCTCACCAGTGAATCCTTTAGGACCAATATTGAGTCGTGAATCTTCACCAGAATACGTTGTGAATAAACCAAAGAGATTGAAACGCATACCTTGTTGAGCATCAGTATCGCCGTCAATCTTAATATCAGATTGATTCCAACGGACATCCCAAACATGTGCATGATCGGCATAAAGTCTCTCATATGGAACTTTGGCAACTCTAGCACTGATACCTTCCAGAGCATCACGAAGATCGTCTAGTTCCTTGTAATCACGTGATGTAAGGACGATAACACGCTTTTCAATTGACTCAACTTCATCAGGCTTTAATACCTTTTCAAAAGTCTTGCTTGTTTCAAGGTCAGTGATATTCTGATCTGTTTCAGCTAAATCAGTGACATAGCTTACTTGCATACCGGAAGTGAATCTTGGTGTGCCAAAGTCATTTGGTTTAGTTTCAGCAATTAAACTGTCTTTAGTAATTTCGAGGACATTCCAGAAATGTTCATCATAGTTGGCATCCTCATTCTTAACATTAGCGTCAAGTGATGAAATAACCTTAATATCAACATCTTTATCAGATAAGTTTTCAAAAGTTACCTTTTGAACAGATAGTTCCTTTTGAGCAACACTCAAAAATCTAACAAAGTTAAATTTAACTTTACTACCATTCTTGTCCACGATAAATGAACGTGTTAAAGTAGCATCTTTCATATTTAAATCCAATGTGAAATCACTGACTTCATCTTTGTTGAGATCCAATTGTGATCCATCAATTAGAAAATTCATTTTTATAAAGTTTACGGCATTAATGACTTTTCCAAAATATTTTGGATAGCCATTTTTCCACCAGCCGACACGAGTCTTATCGGGATACCAAATACCAGCAAGATAAATTCCAGGAAGACTATCACCTGTATAATCCTCCTCAAAGTTACCTCTCATCCCCATGTAACCATTTCCTAAGCTGGTTAGACTCTCTTGAAGACGTTTGTTCTCGCGGTCTAATTTGTGAGTTACAACGTTCCAAGGATCTACTTCAAAAATTCTTTGCACGAGTAGTACACCTCCTATAAAAAAAGGTAATTAGGTAAAAATACCTAATTACCTCTCATAATCCTTAAAGAATCGTTTCGTCTGTATCTTTGTCAAAGTAATGTGCTTTTGTCATTTCAAAAGCCATTTGAACGTCATCACCAGGCTTGTGATGATCACGTGAGTCAACCTTAGCAATAAAGTCGGTTCCACCGAGATTAGAGTAAAGAATTGATTCAGCACCTAATAATTCAGAAACTTGGATTTTAGCATTAATTACGGCATCAGGGAAAGCTTGAATAGCTACTTCTTCGGCGTGAACGTCTTCTGGACGAATACCGAATGTAAGCTCCTTACCAGCATAGCCTTTCTTCTCAAGAACTTTATATTGTCCTTCAGGAACAGCAATATTTAAACCTTGATCATTAACGATTTTACCATCAACAAGTTTGACATCGAAGAAGTTGGTAGCAGGTGATCCGATAAATCCAGCAACAAACTTGTTAGTTGGCTTGCTGTATAGTTCAGCAGGTGTACCAACTTGTTGAATCCGACCATCATTCATAATGACGATACGGTCAGCCATGGTCATAGCTTCAACTTGATCGTGGGTAACATAGATAAAATTACGTCCCAAACGTTGGTGCAATTGAGCAATTTCTGTACGCATTTGGACTCTCAATTTAGCATCCAAGTTTGACAATGGTTCATCAAGCAAGAACAAATTTGCATCACGAACGATAGCACGTCCTAAAGCAACACGTTGTCTTTGACCACCAGATAGAGCAGCTGGTTTACGTTTTAGATATGGAGTTAATCCTAAGATATCGGCAGCGTTGTCGACACGTTTCTTAGTATCTTCCTTATCATTCTTCCGAATATTCAATCCGAAAGCCATGTTATCAAAGACTGTCATGTGTGGGTACAAAGCATAGTTTTGGAAAACCATAGCGATGTCACGATCTTTAGGCGAAACTTCGTTCATAACCTTGTCGTCCATCTTAAAGTCACCTTTTGTGATGTTCTCCAAGCCCGCTATCATACGTAATGTGGTGGATTTACCACATCCGGAAGGTCCAACGAAGACAATAAACTCACCATCTTTTATGTCTAGGTTAAAATCACTAACCGAATAGTCAGTATTACCTTGATAGCGTTTGTAAATGTGTTCCAAGTTAATTTTTACCATTTTTAACGCTCCTTATATTTTCGACTTTCAGCTAACAAATACGTTTAATCTTACTAATCTAGATGTGTCCACCACACCTATTGTCAATCCTTTTTGGCTATTTGACCACCTAATAGCCGATAAGAAACGTAAGTGGAAAGCGATACGCTACATACGACACTTAGAAAAGCCAATTGCAAAATGAAATTCATTAAGATCAAGATTAAAAATACTATTACTGAGATAATTATTGGTAAAGGTTTTTCAACAAATAAAGCCAAAATGCTATCAAATTTATGTGTTGCTAATTGAAATCCTGTGGCCACAAGCACCATGAAATATACGAATGTAAAGATCAAGACTGCCATGTGCCATTGGGGAGAACCAACCGTTATTTTATTTAGCAAAATGAAAATACTTGCTACAAAGCCTAATCCAAAGTTGATACGATAGTTTTTTTGAGAATCAAACCATTGTTTAAAAAAGTATTTGAAGAAACTTACACTACCATTAGTCTGCCATTCTTGAACAGAAGCAAAACTTGCAACCAATCCAGGAATCGTGAAGACCGAAATCATTAACCAAAGAATTATCAAAACAACACTATACGTAGTTGAAAATTTAAGATTGAACAAAACTATTGCAGTCAGGATAACCGAAAAATTGATTAAGAAGAATGAGAAATTGATGCTAAATAGTGACATCAACCAGTTCCCACTCGCGATTAGTCTCTGTCCATTTTTTGAGTTTAAGTTGATCACAACATTTCGTCCCTTCTATTTAATTACTTAACAGCACCATCGGTAACACCTTTGATAATCCACTTTTGAGCGAATAGATAGAAGATGATTACTGGGATGATGGAAAGTGTGATACCAGCTAAGGCTAAGTGCCATTGCTTAGTATATTCACCGAAGAAATTGAACATTTGTAGTGGAATTGTGTATTGCGCTTGTGGCAAGACAAGTGATGGCAATAGATAATCGTTCCAGATAGCAATGATGTTCAAGATAGCAACTGTAACTGTGATAGGTGAAAGCATTGGGAAGATAACTTTACTAAAGATCTGCCAACGACTTGCGCCTTCAATTTCAGCTGATTCATCCATCGCAATAGGAATACTTGATAATGTACCTTGATACAAGAAGACTGACAAACTACAGTCAAATCCTAGATACATAACGACCAAGCCCCACATGTTTAGAAAATGTACAGCACCGAAGTTAGCTGTCAAAGGAATCATAACTGATTGGAATGGAATCAACATAGCTGAGATAAATAGCATTAGGATTCCGCCACTCAATTTACTGTGGTTTCTTTGAAGAGCATATGCAGCCATTGAAGAACATAGAATGAGCAACAATACACTGCAAACTGTGATAATTACTGAGTTAGTCAATGAACCGATAAAGTTCAAAGCCTTAAATGAGTTCACGTAGTTATCGCCGGTACTTGGATGTGGCAAAGAGAGAACTGATGCGAAGATCCCCTTTGGCGTTTTAAATGAGTTAGTAACGATTAGGTAAAATGGGAACAACCAGAGTATTCCAAGTAGAATTCCGAGTATTCCTAAACCTGTTCTACCTTTTTTATCCATTAGAGATCCTCCTCTCTCTTACGGTTGTATGCTACTTGCAATAGTGAAATAGCAGCAACGATGATGAAGAAGATAATAGCTTTAGCTTCTGATAAAGCAAAGTTACCAGAGTTATAAGCGGTATTAACAATATCCATAGCCAACATTTGTGTTGAGTTATATGGTCCACCATTTGTCAATGACAAGTTTTGATCATAAATCTTGAATCCATTTGATAGAGTCAAGAACATGCAGACTGTGAATGCTGGGGCGATCATTGGGAACGTAATCTTTGTGAAACGTTGCCAAGCTGAAGCTCCGTCAATCTTTGCGGCTTCAATAATTTCATTAGGAATGTTTTGTAAGTAAGCAATGTAGATAATCATGATATAACCACTCATTTGCCATACTGTAACAATAACTAATCCCCAAAAACCAGTTGTTTCATTAGTCAACCAGTTTTGAAGCCAATTCATATGCAAGGCGTTACCTAAAGCTTGGAAGCCTTGTGTAAAGATAAATTGCCAAATGAAACCTAAGATTAAACCACCAATCATATTTGGCATGAAGAAAATTGTACGTAAGAAGTTATTTCCCTTGAATTTTTGTGTAACTAATAATGCTAATCCCAAGCCTATTACGTTCAGCATGATAACTGTGACAATTACAAACCCCACTGTAAACCAAAAGGCGTTAAGAAACGCCTTGTCTTGGAATAATGTAATGTAATTTTGAAATCCTACTACCTTAGTAAATGTTAATCCGTCCCAGTTAGTAAATGAATAGAACAAACCTTCTATGACCGGAATAAATACTACTAAAGCTAACGCAACGAGGGTTGGTGTTAAAAATAACCAGAATGAAAGACTTTTGTTTTTCATATTCATTGCCCTCTTTTGTTACTTTTAATTATTTGCTGATTTTTGTTGTTTTGCCCAACCATCAGTCATATTTTGTACTGTCTTATCCCAGCTTTGTTTGCCTGATAAGTACTTTTGTAGATTTGGTTGTGCAACGTCTGGATCCCATGAAGTACCAGTGTATCCTGGGAATGCCCAGCCAGTTGTCTTGTGTTCTTGTGAGTACTTGAATACTACTGATGTCAATGGATCTTTCATCTTGTAGTTGTCGTAACCCTTGTATGCAGGAACGAAGTGCAATGTATCAACAACATCCTTCTTACCAGCTTTAGATGTGTATAGCCAGTCTAAGAAGTTCTTAGCAGCTTTTTGTTCTGCTGTAGATTTTTGACTATTAACAGCCCAGTATAGAGATGTACCAACTGGTAGTTTGCCTTCTTCACCAGGTACGGGAATAGGAATCATACCAATGTCATTCTTAGCGAAGTTCTTATCAATACCTTCAACTGTTGGGTAAATCCAGTCACCTTGTTGAATCATAGCTGTCTTACCTTGTGAGAAGTATTGGTTAACTTGTGCTGAGTAATCCATTTGCATTACTGGCTTGATTGAGTAATCTTTTTGAAGATCAAGCATTGTCTTCATATCAGCATTCTTTGAAAATGCCATTTTCTTTGACTTGTAAAGCTTTTGTGCATTACCGTTGTAATCTTGTGCTACATAAAGGTTTAACAAGTGATCAGACATGATCCAAGCTTCCTTACCAGGAAGTGCGAAGACACCTTTGATACCTAATTGATCCTTTTGTGCATCCAATTGTTTAACAGCAGCTGTCAATTTATCAACTGTAGTTAAGCTTTGTGGATCGATTCCGGCCTTTTCAAAGACCTTCTTGTTATAAACAAATCCATAACCTTCAACGTTGAATGGTAGTCCAACGGCTTTACCTTGGTCATTCTTTACAGCATCCAATGTTCCTGGTTGAGCTGCTTTAGCGGCCTTTGTGTCAGACAAATCAGCTTCATGAGCCTTAAATTGTTTAACATCAGCTGGACCAGCTAAACTGAAGATTGTTGGTGCATTACCAGATGAAATTCTTGTCTTCAATACTGGATCGTATTGAGTACCACCACCGATTGATGTAACTTCAATCTTTACATTTGGATGGCTCTTTTCGTACTCTTTC
Source organism: Companilactobacillus muriivasis (assembly GCF_036246245.1). Classification (NCBI taxonomy): domain Bacteria; kingdom Bacillati; phylum Bacillota; class Bacilli; order Lactobacillales; family Lactobacillaceae; genus Companilactobacillus; species Companilactobacillus muriivasis. Next base: position 328,310 of record NZ_BTTQ01000001.1, on the reverse strand, counting down.
GCAATTTGTTTGAATTGCTTATTATTTTCAACCTTTCCTTGAAGAATTGTAATCTTAACATCCTTACCTGAGGATGAACTGTTACTGCAGGCTGCCAACATAAATGCTGCACCGGCTGCCAAAGCAATAACTCCGACGCGTTTACCTAAACGCTTCCAGAAGTTCTTCTTCATTACCAAAGCCCCCTATAAAAATAATATTTCTTTATTACGATTTCCATTATGTTGCGAAACCGCCTTCATTGCAACCGCTTTCGGGATGTTACCGATAACAGCTTTGTTTCATCAAAAAATTTGGACAACAAAAAAGCAGCTAATTCACAAAGTAATTAGCTGCTTTAAATTGCTTATAAGCCTTTATTCATTAGTCTTTCCTTGAATAACGATAGGATCATAATCGAGTTGAATAATACCATCTTTCACATGAACCAAGGAATTGTTAAGCATATTGGTATAACTGTCACTTGGTAGAGCAACTGGTACCTCGCTTGACATCCCTTTCAAAGTAAATAGACCAATTCTGATAATATCACCGTAACGATAGGTCACTTCAACAGTATCATTTTCTAGAGCTGTAACCTTATAATTGCCTGATACTTGGATATCACTTTGGCTCAATTCATGCATTCGTTCAATCAATGATGACAAGTTCATCTTAGCATCTTTCCAGTCCAATTTATCGGAGTCAAACAAGCTTGGCGTGTGCTTGAACCCATATTCTTGACCGGCATAAATCAGCGTTGAACCCTTTTGGAACTCGGAGAACGCCGTCCAATTGTACATATCATTCTCATTAATGAACATACTGTGCGCTCTTGGTTGATCATGATTCTCCAAACCACGCATCTTAATATAGTTCTTAGGATAAATAACGCCTTGAGTATTCAAAGCTTCAACATACTTCTTGAGCAAGATGTCACCTTTAACATAGGCACGCCATGTTTGGTCAATGTCATAGTCATAAGTCATATCAAAAGCACTGTAAAGTTCAGCATCAGAAGAAACGTGGAAGCCTTTGCCTTTCAAGTCTTGGATATAATCTTTACTTGTTGATTCAGCTAACCACACAGTTTTAGGGTTAACCTTGGCAACTTCTTTACGTGCTTCTTTCCAAAATTCAATTGGAACTTGTGGAGCCACGTCGCATCTGAAACCGTCAACAATTTTGGCATAGCGCTTCAACGTTTCAATTTGATAATTCCACAAAGCTTTGTGAGAATAGTCTAACTCTGCAACGTCAGTCCATTCCTCATTCTTGTTATATAGTTTGCCATTCTTATCGTGTAAGAACCACTCAGGATGAACTTGTAGCAAGACAGAGTCACGTGAAGTGTGATTGTAGACAATATCAAGCATAACTTTCATACCGTGGTCGTGAATGGACTTAACAATCTTCAAAAAGTCTTGCCATGTACCAAGTTTAGGATCAATAGCACGATAATCTTTAATCGAATATGGCGAGCCTAGTTTACCTTTACGACCTTTTTTTCCAATAGGATAGATAGGCATCAACCAAATATAGTCGGTACCGAGGTTTTTGATACGTTGTAAATCTGGTTCGAGCGCCATCAAAGTACCTTTTTTCGTGTGATTTCTAACAAAAATGGAATAAATTTGAACTTTTCTTAATTTAACATCCGTCTGACTTGCCATTATTACACCCCTCTATTTTCTCGATTCCAAAGCACAACATCCCCAGGGACCTAATTCAATGGTTCCACCGGTTTTCTTGATTGATTCATTTGTTAATACACTCTTCCAAGCGGCTTTTGGTAAAACAAAAGTCTTTTTTTGATCAGAAAAGTTACTAATGACGAGTCCTTTAGACTCAGTCGTTTCTCTAAGATAAGCATAAATCTTTGGGTCGGTAATTAGCAATTGATAACTGCCACTTGTAAAGCATTCATGTTTTTTTACACGTAAAAGTTTTCGATAAAATGTCATAACACTGTTATCATCGGTAATTTCTTGATCAACGTTATTTGTATCAGTTTGAGCCCAATTCCATGGTTGTTTCGTTGAAAAGCCGTGATATTGTGAATCATCCCATTGCATTGGACCACGAGCAGTCATTTCATCTTGATTGTTCAATAATTTCAGAATTGTTGCATCATCGTAGGACTTCAGACGTAGACTCTGAATCAAATCTAATGCACGTTGATCGTAAAAATCAGTAATCTTTTGATATTTCAGACCATGCATACCGATTTCTTCACCATAATAAACTACGGGAATACCACGTTGCAAGAATAACAACATCGCTAACAATTTAGTAACTTTGTCATCTTCAACAGGCAAATTCAAACGGTCCAACACACGGCTAATATCGTGATTTCCCCAGGTTAACGTTGGTAAACTGACATGATCAAGCACGCTTTCCCATGTTACATAAGTCTGTTTCAAAGAATCCAATGACAATTGACGATTTTGGAAGAACTTTGGAACATCTTTATTGCTGTCGTCATAAACTTCCCCATAGTTATCAGAATTGACGACCACATCGCAGACATTACCATCAGGACGGGTATACTCTGCCGCATCACGAGCCTTGGCCGAGGAGGCTTCACCAAATAAGAAAGCATCTGGTTTATACTCTTTGATTTCTTTAACGAAACCGGACATATAATTCTTCACAGCTGGAAGTTTGGCATAGAAAGTATCATCAATAGGAAACTTCTCGTCTGTCATTAACGAATTTTGATCCAAATTTGCTTTTGCAATATGAATGAAAGCATCGAGTCTAAAGCCATCGACACCCTTTTCCAACCAAAACTTCGCGATATCAGCGACTGACTTCTGAACTTCAGTATTCTTCCAATTCAAATCCGGCATCTTCTTATCAAAGAGATGGAAGTAATATTCATTCGAATTAGTAGGATTCTTCTCCCAGACACTGCCACCGAAGAATGAGCCCCAGTTATTGGGTTCATGACCATCGACTGCATCATGCCAAATATAATAGTCCCTAAAAATACTGTTAGCGTTATTGACTGCATCTTTAAACCATGGATGTTCATCTGACGTGTGATTGATTGGTAAATCTAAAATAATATGTAATCCCAGTTTATGAGCCTTTTCAATCATGTCCGAAAAGTCATCAGTATCCCCTAATATTGGATCAATAGCAAAATAATTTGAAACATCATAACCGTTATCAACTTGTGGTGACACGAAAATTGGATTCAACCAGATGGTATTGAACCCCATATCCTTAATGTAACGTAAACGCTTAGTTACCCCCTGTAAGTCACCGATACCATCGTCATTAGTGTCCTGAAAACTTTTAGGGTAAATTTGGTAAATAATAGCTTTATCATACCAATTCACAATAAGCGGCCCCCTTCGTGTAAACCCTTACACACCAGTATAAAAAAGTAAGCCTCACGTAAGCAAGGCTATCTTCAATGTTATCGGTAACAAATTAATCGCGCAATGTCCCACCTAAACTAATCTTAGGCTCAAAGACTAATGCACCTTGTTTGGCATTCGTATCGATCTTATCTAGTAAATTTTCACCACAGGCGCTGCCCATTTCAATAATCGACTGTTTGATAGTCGTTATTTTAGGCGAAGCAACCTGATTCAAAAATACACCATCAAACCCAGTTACGCCATAGTCATCAGGAATTTTCCCGCCACAACGAGTAATTCCCCGAACGATTCCAATGGCCAAACGGTCTGAGGCACAAATAAATGCTGTGTTTTTAGTAATATTTTCCCAATTATCACGAACAAACTGTTCCGCCAGATGACTATGATTGCCAAATCGATGTAACTCCGGCATCATTCGTTTCTCTTGAACCTGTTGTAAATAACCAGCCTCACGTGAATATTCAAATGATTCCTTTGAATCGATTCCCACATAAATCAAGCGCTCATAGCCTTTTTGTAAAGCCAACTGTGATAACAAATAAGTCCCCGCTTTGTTATTAGTATCAACATAGTCGAAACCATAACGATTCTCGCCAAAAATAACTACCGGCTTTTTCAAGTTGTTGATCCACTCAACATCCTGTTCACGCATACCAGTAATGATATAACCATCGCAATTACCAATATCGAAATTTTTACGCGTGACTAGCTGCAACGAATATTGGTGTAAATCCAAAGTCTTAGCAATACCGATCATTAAATTCATATAATATGGTTCTGTCGTATCAATATCTTCCAAAATACACAACTTAATAATCCGGGTACTCTTGTTAACTAAGGCCTTTGCAATCATATTGGGATGGTAATCTAATTCTCGCATGGCTTGGTAGACTAATTGTTTTAACTCGTCAGTGACCTTATCCGGATGATTGATGACTCTTGAAACAGTCATCTTTGAAACATTGGCTTTTTTCGCCACATCAACTAAAGTCGTCATGCATTTCCCCTCCATATATCACAAATTAATTATACCAATTTAATACGTTTTCAAACCTAATTTTATAAAATAGTTAATTATTATTGTTTTTGGGCCTACAGATTCAAGAACGGAAACAGTCTGCTGTGTGGACCGGCTCGAGCCAAGGTCTCGAGCCTCGCTTTTGAGCCGAAGACCGCGTCTCAAAAGACGTCCTGTGCTGTAAGAACGGGAAAACCACCCGTCCTAACACCACTACCACTGCTGACTGTTTCCGTTCTTGAATCCTCCGGCTTATTTGTCTTAGTCAGCATCAATCATCTGATAATAATCTAATTATTTTTCCAAAAACTAAAAACATAAAACCTATTAAACACGCAATTTTAGACTAGACCAATTTCAGTAAACTCATATTTATTCATTAATATTCGTCTTAGACAAAACGGACATCTTCTATATTTGCTTAATTGTTTAAACAAGAAGAATATGGTATTGAAATCTTATTAAAGAGATGATAAATATGGTTATCTATTTAATTGCTGTCACTGTCTTTATGATTCAATGTTTTATTATGTTCTTTGTTTATTTGACTGAAAAGAAACCACACAAGCATGATTCTGTTTCTGCATCCAAGTCGACTGTTCCGATGGATAAATTCTTCTACTTTATTTTGATTCCCTGTTTAAATGAAGGAAAAGTTATTCAGAATACGTTGCAGAATGTTTTGAAATTGCCTGGACAGAAGCATATTTTTGTCATTGATGATGATTCAATTGACGATACTTTGATTAAAGTTAATAGTGTTAACGGCCCTATTTCTACTATTAGAAGAAAGCTTCCTAAGGCTCGAACTGGTAAAGGCGATTCGCTCAACACTGCTATGCCGATGATTCAAATTTATATCCGTCGTCACCACTTGGATCCAAGTCGCTGTATTGTAGGGGTCATTGATGCTGACGGTGTTTTGAGCAATAACAGTATTGAAAAACTCAACAAAGCTTTTAACAACCCTCAAACCGCCGCTGCCCAACTCCGTGTCAAAATGAAAGCTCCTAAGAAAATTCTTCAAATCTTTCAAGATATTGAATTTTTTACTATCAATCATCTAACCCAGATGTTTCGAAGTTATCTGGGCGCCGTCGCTCTTTGTGGTAATGGTCAATTTTTCCGATACTCTACTATTACAAAGAAATTGGGTACGGCTCCTTGGGGCAATGCCTTATTGGAAGATTATGAACTCACCTTGCGTATGGAATTAAACGGCATCAAGATTCGTTATATTGGCAGTGCTTACGTTGATCAAGAAGCTTTGTTAAGTGTTAAAAAGTTGATCGTTCAGCGGGCTCGTTGGGCTCAAGGCGGATTTAATTGTTGGAAATACTTCAAAAAGATTTTTACTTCCAAAAAGATGACTCCTTCTCAAAAATTCGACTCTTACTTTTTCTTTTTTCAACCAATCTTGAACTTGATGGCTGATTTCAGCATTATCTATCTAACTGTCAAATTCATTATTATTCATCTTCAGAATCCTGAATTCATGTCAGTTGTCTTCATCGCGTTAGCTGTCTTAGGACTGTTCTTTGGAACTATGTTTACTCTAATTTACCTACGTCAATTAAGGTTAAATAAGCGAATTGGACAAATTATGAAATCCGATGATATGTTTAACTTTAGATTTAGAATTAGAAAAATGTTCCTCGCGGTTGGTTTAATTTCCTATATATATGTGATTTTATTCTTCAGCCTACTACTTTCAATCTACCATGAGATGATCGGGCAACAAACTTGGAATAAAACTAATCGAATTTAAAAAGTTCTAGACAAAAATGAGGCTGTGACATAACTAATTTTGTCTTAAATATGCAGCTTAAACGTGCAACAAAACATGGCTTTTTCCGCTTAAAACAAAGAAGACTATCAATCCAAAAATCGGATTACTAGTCTTCTTTGCCTTAATGCTCGAAAACTGACCATGTTTTATTGCACTCTCTTTATTTTAAAATTTGCTCAATTGATTTTCTAGGAACCGAGGACTTCTGAACCTTTTCCCATGAAATAACTTGTTGGCGTTTATCATTGTAAGTGACTTTTAAATAGTTATTTTCTTTGATTGGACGACCTAATGTACTGTCAAATTTGAGAAGTTTTTCGTTGCCATTTTTATCGTAACCATTTTGGTTGTAATAATACTCACGATGGTCATTGCCTGAAGCGTCCTGCTCGATAACCTCTTTGTACGAAGCTCCAACATACGTGTAATAATCATCGCCACCGTAATTTGGTATAAACCAGAACTCATAACCAGCCAATGGTATTAATAAAATAATAACTGCTATTAAGCTAACCCAAATCTTCTTGCTCATATTCATTCCTCCATTACTTAAATGGAATGATAGCATAGCTGATAATCCTTGTATCCTAACGGTTTTGTAAGGTTTGTAAGTATTTCAGTACAAATGCATTTATATCAGGTTATTTAACTGCTAAAAGTGTTAGTCCTAGAGATTGAAATCAGCCTGATAATCGTGAATTTCATCGTGATATTTGACAGATATTGCTAATTTGTCAGGTTTGGTCAAATTATAGTAGAAGCTTTGATTCGCATAGATCACTTGTTGATTCAAATTTGATAAGTCGAAATCTGATTCAATTTCATCAATCGTTACGGGTACTGGTCCAAGATTCTTGATCATTAATTGCTGACGGTTGCGTTGGCATATCAAATATGGTCTTGTAGCTTGTTGTAGCATCCGATTTCGTAGTTTTAGAGCACCGGCAATTCGAAATAAGGCTATTCCGCTTAAAATAACTCCGACAATCAATGTCACTGTGATGAAAATAATAGTAATATTAAAAATCATTTGTGATGTAAAACTCATTTTTGGTCACTTCCAATAGTTTTTAGTACTTATAGTATTTCATAGTGCAACGCATCTTACAATTCTGTCACATGAAACTAACGTTTCAGTTATAAGTATGATTAGTTATTTACATTTAATCCCGTGGTAGAGATAATAGTATTCGATAGATGTCAGAGATGTTTATCAAAAATAAAAAAAAGTACATGCAATAGTTATGTTGACTCCGTAACTATAAAAGCCGTCCATTATGTATGGACGGTTTTTTGGATATTAAAAAGCTGTGCTGGCATAATCAAGCTTGATTAGAGGTGAGTAAAATGTCAGCATGGATGGTTTTTCTCAGACAATTACCAAAGGATATCTATTTTCCAAAATATTTGGAAATAACATTTATCGCAGCATTAGGAGTCAGTTTACTTATTCTTATTATCGTTAAATATAGAAGTGACAGAAGCCATCGGACACATTGAGTTCGGTGGTTTTTTATTGTCTCCTTCTATCATAAACAAGCTAAACGTTTAACTTTTAATACCAATAAATTATCCTTATTATTCAAAACCTAAGTCTATTAAAGAATAATGCATTATATTTGTAATATTTATTATCAAATTAATGACGTTTACTTGCTCTATCTTAAATAGAGAAGGTAAATTTATGAAATTGAAGAAAACACTTTTCATTATCCCCATGATTTTATTATTAGTTCTAGTTGGTACTGCCTGTTCTGCTTCTAACAGCTCGTCAAACTCTAGTTCATCATCAAAGAAAACTACTAGTTCGACATCATTTAAAAAAACTAATACAAATGATTCTAAAGCTGATTCGTCATTATCAAGCGTTACTAGCTCGGTTGAATCAAAATTTAAGCAACTGTCTTATACTGATAAAAAGACCGGTGTAACACTTAGTTACGCTCTATATGTACCGAAAAATTACAATAAAAAAACTGCTTATCCAATGCTTACTTTTATTCCAGACGACTCAGTAACTGGTCAAAGTACAGCCACAGGTATCACTCAAGGTTATGGCGGTAGCATTTGGGCCACAGATTCTGAACAAAAGAAACATGCCAGTTTCGTGTTGATTCCAGTCTTTGATACTTCAACCGTTTCTGGAGGCTTTGGCCAATTTGGATCTTCTGCTGTTAAGACAAATGCCAACTTTATTACTTGGAAATCCGGAACAGTCTTGGAAAATTCAAATAAAGGTATGGAACATATGGCTTCATTCGATTGCGGATATACAATTCCTGCTGTTCGGGATTGGCTCTTTAATCAATCGAAATAAACTTTTTATTTTTAATATAGTTACAAATAGAGACAGTAATTGCTAATCGATTACTGTCCCTATTTGCGTTTTCACTTATTGATTTAGGGTTTCAATATCTAAATATGTATATATTGACGAAATTATAAACCACCATTTCATAGACCGTTAATTCGGTTTCAGGATAATCTTTCGAAATCTGTCTAGTCGCTGTCATACATGCTTGAGTACATACAATTACGACAAATTTTATAATTTATCTTATTTTTACTTTATTCTTAATTTTATTTCTAGTATAGTGATCTTTAGAGATTTGTATAGCCCAATTAGGAGGTAATTTTATTGAAAGAATGTTACCGTTTTTTTATTCAACCTCAAATAACCAAAAAAACTAATTCAATCATTGGTTATGAACTATTAATGAAACAATATACAAATAAAGGCTGGCGTATTCCTGAATCTTTTTCAGATATTGACTCTAATATTGTTGCCGATTTACTTATTCGCAGTACAAAAACCTTATCTACAAAAGTCAATCAGCTCTCAATTAATATCAATCGAGACCAATTGATGACCACCTCGATTGCAAATGCCCTCGTTCAAAGTCAAAAACAAATTTATCCCACTAAATTAATCGTTGAATTGACGGAAGATAACAACTTAAAAACTTATACACATGAAGAGATTTTGTCTCATATGAAAATTTTTTGGGAAAATAATATTCAAGTTTCACTCGATGATGTTGGCTCTGGCTTAAATCAATACGACGATATTCAACAATTGTTACCATTTGCCTCAGAACTAAAATTTGCTCTACAAAACTTTCCCAATAAATTAGTCGATCCTGAGATACAAAATAGGATTCACTTTTGGCATGCCATGAGTACAGAATATAATCTTCGCTTAGTATTGGAAGGTATTGAAAATCAAAATGATGATCAATTGAGTGATAAATTAGGCATCATTTTCAAACAAGGTTATTATTTTGGTAAACCTCGGCTATTGAAGCTTCCTGAAGATCATTGCCCACAATCAGCTTAAAAAATTAACACGACAAAAAGAACCACTACTCAAACAATTAGGTTTGGATAGTGGTTCTTTTGTTGAAACAAAATATTTCTTCTATTTAAAATATTCTTTAGCAAAATCAAGCACGTTAATTTTGTATTTATCGCCAGCGACCTTCATTGAACCCGCATGAGCTGCACCCTTAACAATCCACAATTTCTTGGGACCTTTAGCATAGTCATAGTTTTGATAGGCATTCTTTGTCGGAACAAATGTATCTTTTGAACCATGAATTACGTAAAGCGGCACCTTGCTCTTTTTCAAGGTGTTTCGAGTACTAGCTTGGTAGAAGTTGTATCCCGCCAATGCATCGGCGAAAAGACTTGCTGTTGGTACGATAGGAAAACTAGGTAAACCAAACATTTCTTTTAACTGGTAATCCAATTCACCAGAAATAGTGGAATAACCACAGTCTTCGACTGCAAATTTAACGTTCTTAGGTTTCTCACCTAAGGTGTACATCACGGTAGAAGCTCCCATACTGACCCCATAAAGGCCAATCTGAGACTTTGAACCGAACTTTTGGTTGATCATCTTGATCCAATTATTCATGTCCTTACGGTCTTTCCAGCCATAGCCAGCATACTTACCCTGACTCATGCCAAAAGAGCGATTATCGGGTACTAAAACGTTGTACCCAGCTTCATGGAACATTTTCACAGATGAACCCATATACTTACTTGCACTGCCATAGCCATGAACGACTACGACAGTCTTGTCAGTTTTTTTCGTAGCTGCTAAATATCTGGCTTTTAACTTCAAATGATCTTTTGTAGTTTGTTCCCAAATATCTTGCTTCTGCTTGAGAAACCAACGGTCATTTTTTTGTAATGGACCGGCAGCCTTACTAGCATAGCCACTTTTACTGAAAGCATAATTAAACATGTAAGCACCGGCACCGATATCGGCAACCAATACTACCCCGACTGTTACTAAAAGAATTACTTTAAGATATTTTTTTAATCGCATAATTTACCCTACTTAAATTATTTCATCGCTTAGTAATTTTAAGCTAATTGGTAAAATAATTGCAACTATAATCTCTAAGCGTTCTCTTGAGAAATTTTTTCATCACGAGCACGGTTGGCACTAGCATCTTTGTGGAACCAGTGAATGTGTGAATCGAAAAATGCAATCATATCGTTCATGAAATACATAATGTATGTCAAGAACATAACAGGACTGGCATCACCTTGTGTAGCAGTGATTCCCCAAAGAACGATTGACATGATACCTTGCGCTGTCCAGAAATAATATTGTTCACGGAAACGCAATGTACATAACAAAGCACCTGTGAAACCAATAGCTGCAGCAACAGAATCAGTAATAGGACGAGGACTGATGAACAAATGTGTATCCATCAAATATAGTAAGCCCCATGAAACTAGGAAGAAAGCGACTGTATTGAGCCATTTCATACCAGTTAAACCATGAATATGCTTTTCAGCATCCTTAGCCCATTGTGGACTGATCAAAACTGGAATATCCAATAAAATAATGTAACTAAGTTGTAGAACAACGTCTGAGAAGTTCTTAGCGTTGATAGCAACGAAGATATAAATAAGTGCTGAAACTAATCCTAAAACACCGTTAAGTGGCTTAGCGTTGGTGATAGCGATGGTACATGTGAAACCTAACACGGCAGCTAACCATGTCCAAATTGCGATGGGTGTGATTGCGTGTGAAACAGTTGATGCTGTGATGGCCCCCAAGCCAAACATTAATAGCATGTAACTTCTGAAACTCCAGTGTTTCATTTGTTCAACATACCATCTTGGATCGAAAATACTCATATGTCTCTTCTCCTCTGGATTGAAAACAGAATGTATGATTGTGGCATTTATATTCTGAATCAATCAAATTTTATTTATCCCTCAAACTGTATTTATGAAAAAATATCAATTTAATCGACAGCTAAAATCATACCACCAAATGGAACATAATTGTTACCAATGATTTGAGATGTAATGGCGCCATATCGCTGTAAAGCGCTTACTATACCTACTACGTTAGTAATTTATCATTCGATACAATATGTTGCATTTTCTGATTTCATAACACTATATATAGTTATAACGGTTAAGAACTTTTTTAACATATAGTCATTTGGTAGATATTTGGGGACAAAAAAGACCTCGAGCATTCTCAAGGTCAAAGTAATTGTTAAATTTTACCAACTAAATCAGCACCAGGTTTTAAAGTCTTTTCCCCGGGATGCCAATTTGCAGGACAAACTTTGTCACCATTCTCGGCAACAAATTGAGCTGCTTGGAGAGTTCTAAGGATTTCTTGAGCATTTCTACCGATACCCATAGCATTAATCGTATAGGACTTGATAATGCCTTCAGGGTTAACAATAAAGACTCCTCGATACGCTTGACCGCTCTCTTCATCTAGAATATTGAAGAAATCAGTTAATTGATGTTTTTGATCAGACAACATTGGATATTCAATCTTACCAATTGTGTCAGTTGTCTCTGCCCATGACATGTGTGCAAATTGACTATCGACAGAAACTGAATAAATTTCGGCATTAGCGGCTTGAAAATCTTTGTATGAATCTTGCAAGTCGCTTAATTCTGTAGGACAAACGAATGAAAAATCAGCTGGATAAAAGAAGATAACTGACCATTTACCGAGTAAATCTGACTTGCTGACTTCTTTCAGCTCGCCTTTTTGATATGCCTCTAATTTAAAGTCTGGTATTTCTTTATTAATATAGTTCATTTATTAGGCCTCCCTAAAATACGTCTTAATTATATTCTAATCGCTGACACGATGCAATTTGTTTGCACATGTATATCATAACAAATTTGAAAAATAAGTGTAATTTTATCTGCCGTTTCCTGAGCGGAGAGTATTCACCTTTTCCAACTAACTTGTCTTTTATAAATTAATCTATGAAGGACAATAACTTATTTCAATATTATTATAATCTAAAAACATCATTCTCCTTAATGATGTAATATAGAAATCAGGCGTTTGGATTTACAATTTCATGATAAAACACAATTAACAAAGGGATTGATTTTATGACAAATGAAGCACAATTAACCGCTATTAAGAAGTTTTCTTTCGATAAAATGTCTGGAGATGCTACTGGACATAACTTTGACCATATTCAACGTGTTATTAAAACTGCAAAACGCATTTTACAAACTGAAGATGCAGATCCATTAATCACTTTGGCTGCTGCCTACTTGCATGATGTTGCTGATGATAAATTGGTCGATGACCCTGCTAAACTTGAACAAGAAATCAAGGAATTTTTATTGAGTATCGACTTTACTGAGGAACAAGTTGCTGAAGTTATCTACATCACTCATAACTTATCTTTCAGCAAATCTTTATCGAAAAATCCTCCTAAATTATCTTTAGCTGGTCAAATTGTTCAAGATGCTGACCGCTTGGATGCTATTGGAGCAATCGGAATTACTCGTGCTATTTATTACGGTGGTGCGCATGCAGAAACTATTTATAACCCTGCTATTGAACCTAGACAATCGATGAACAAGGCTGAATATCGTAATTTAAATAATGAAACAATTATCAATCATTTTTACGAGAAATTATTGAAATTAACTGCTATGATGAATACCCCTACTGCTAAAAAGATTGCTGAAAAGCGTCATCAATATATGGTGGACTTTCTCAACGAGTTTAAAGCTGAGTGGGATGCAGAAAAATAACAAATGAGGGAGAAATTAATTTTGGTATCATATGAAGATCAAGATAAACAATATTATGAACACATTCTCAGAAACCTTAAGGACCGTGGCGTTGAACTAAAAGACATCGCGGAAATCGTCATTTTTTTGGAAAAGGATTACGTTGCTGGCTTAAATGAAGACGTTTCAATCTATGCCATCAACAAAGTTCTTCACAAACGTGAAGCTCAAAACGCGATTATGACTGGAATAGAATTAGATGTCTTAGCTGAAAAAGGGCTCTTATCGTCTCCGATGCAACGTATCATGGAAACTGATGAATCGACCTACGGTATTGATGAAAATATGGCTATCACTTTGGCTAGCCTCTATGGTTCAGTTTCCGTTACTAATTACGGCTATGTTGATAAATTGAAGCACGGTATTCTCGGTAAACTTAACGACAAATCAACTGGCAAAATCAACGTCTTCTTGGATGACTTGGTTGGTGCCATCGCTGCTGCCGCCTGTGGTTGGTTAGCCCACAACGAACGTGAAGTTGATAAATTACTAAATAAATAATGACACATAAAAAAAGTCGACTTTTCAGCCGGCTTTTTTTATACAATTAAACAACTACTAACAAACTAATATCAGTATGTTCTGAAACATAACGTGTAACCGATCCCACAAAAACTCTGGTAAAGGCACTAGTCCCGGTTTTACCCATAACAATCAAATCAATTCCATTTTCTTTAGGGAAACGAACCAATTGCTCACGTGGCTCACCATCTAATAGATTAACTTTAGCCGTTAATCCGGCGGACTTTACAATATCATGAGCTTTCTTTAAATCACTGTTAGAAGCCTTTTTCATATCTTCAATCAATCCTGGCGCATATGAAACACCAACATTCATTGGTAAATTGGCCGTATTTACGACTGATACCAAATAGAGTTCTGAGTCAAACTGTTTAGCCAAATCAACGGCAGAGTTTAATGCATTGTAAGCGCTCTGACTACCATCGATAGCCACTAATATCTTTTTATACATAACAATCCCTCCTATTTGTATCCTTTACCTAAATTTTACCAAGTTCCGGAAAAATATGTTAATAATTAGACAAATAATTAATAAAGTTTTGTATACTTAGTGTGAATAGTAAATAATTTTTATAGGGGATTAGTTATTATGCAGACTAAACAGAAACTGGAGCTCATCGAACAAGAATGTCAAATTAGAAATGATTTGAATAAAATTCAATTTACCCACTATTTTAGTAATCAATTTATGGAAAAGAATACCAAGTTCTTTTGTATTGAAGAATTTTTTGAATCCGTGGGGGTAACAAGTCAAAACGCTTTAGAACGTCTGCCGATCGAGACTTGGGAAGCACATGTCCAAAAATCGACCATTTTTTCGTCATGGCAAGAAATGCTCGACTGTGCTGGTCAAGAGTATGCATTAAATAACTTCTATTGATTGCAAAGTTCTGTCGACTGAATTAATTTATATATTTTGAAAATAAAATAGCTCACTATTCTTGAAATAATAATCAAGGATAGTGAGCTTTATTTTTACGAATAAATAAATTTCTAATTTCTATAACCAACATGTGCCATTGCTGGAACTTCATCCCATGCAACCGGATAACCAGCTCCATGGGCACAAAAGACTGAATCAGGTGTATTTTCCAAATCTGAAACCGGATCATAATCAGCTGCCGTAATCACTTCTTCAGCATTATGACATGGTCGATATCCATCCACAATACTTTCCAATTGACCTTGTCCATGTGTATATGAATTGACGGTTTGGGCGTAACCTTGCATTTCTGATACCGGTGCAAAACCAGTAATAGTGGTCAAATTCAGTTCAGCCGAAGCCGATGACATATCTGGAGCATCGAAACTGCCACTCATCTTTTGAATATCATTCATAGCTCGACCGACCTGATCTTGAGTAACCTCTAGGCGGAAACGATACCATGGTTCCAGTAATTGACAGGCATTATTTTGCTTAGACATCATTAGCCCCTGACGTACTGCACGCCAAGTTGCTTCACGAAAATCTCCGCCAACAGAATGAACGTTACTTGCTCGACCATTAATCAAAGTTATTTTCATATCAGTTATTGGTGAACCAGTTAAAACGCCAAGATGTTCTTTGGATTTCAAATTCGACAAAACTTGATGTTGCCAATTGCTAGCCATGACGTCCAAACTACAATCAGTATCAAAAACCAATCCACTGCCTGCTGGTAATGGCTGCATAAACAAATGGACTTCAGAATAGTGACGTAATGGTTCAAAATGACCGACTCCTTCAATATCTTGAGTAATTGTTTCCTTATAAAGGATACTACCTTCACCAAAACTGACATCCAAGTCGAAACGTTTTAATAATAATTGTTGTAAAATTTCTAGCTGAACTTCACCCATAATTTCGATACGAATTTCTTGTAGGTGACTTGACCAAGATACGTGTAATTGCGGATCTTCATCTTCCAACTCACGCAAAGCTGTTAGACATGCGTGAATATCATTTTCTTTAGGGTCCACCGCGTAATTTAAAACTGGTTGAATTGTTGGTTTCAAACTATCTTGAGCTGCACCTAATCCCATTCCCGGATAGGTATCAGTCAACCCCGTAATAGCACAGACTCCACCTGCAGCTATCTCAGGCTCAGTCGTAAACTTGGCACCGTCATAAACTCGTAATTGATTGGCTTTTTGATCCTTTACCAAAACAGTTTTATTAGGTAAAACACCACCTGTCACTCGTACCCAAGTCAGACGTTCACCTTTTTCATCATGCGAAATTTTGAAAACTTTAGCTGCAAAATCAGCCGAATAGTTGTTTTCAATAGTCCAATGTTCCAATCCATCTAGAAAATCATCGACCCCATCGACTTTTAAAGCTGAGCCGAAGAAACATGGAAATACTTGACGTTTCTTAATCATCTGTTGAATAGTTTCGTCAGCAACCGACTCACCATCAAGAAATTTTTCCAAAACATCGTCATCTTGCATCGCAATTTCTTCATATGATTCTTCAATATCTTGACCATTGAACGCCACACATCCGGGTGATAACTGTGTTTGTAATTGCTTTAGAACTGCTGCTTGATCAACACCGTCAGCGTCAATTTTATTGACAAAAATGAATGTTGGAACTTGATAATGTTCCAATAAGTGCCACAGCGTTCTAGTATATCCTTGCACACCATCTGTTGCCGAAATCACTAAAATCGCATAATCCAAAACACTCATAACTTGTTCCGTCTGTGAGGCAAAATCCACATGTCCTGGAGTATCCAATAAGCTCAATTTCAAATCATTATATTTAAGGTTAGCCTGGTGGGAGAATATCGTAATACCGCGTTTCTTTTCCAATTCATCTGGATCCAAAAAGGCATCACCTTTATCAACTCGACCCAATTTCCGTAATTCACCGGACCGATAAAGCATCGCCTCAGAAAGCGTGGTTTTTCCAGCATCAACGTGGGCCACAATCCCCGCTACAATCTGTTTCATAATATTCTCCTCTCCAGAATTAATTCACGCTAATTAGTTTATCACATCAACTACAATTCTTTGCGGAGAGATACTTATTGAAAATTAGCAATTAAATGAATCAGCCATAAATGTAATGGATAAAAAATATAAAACAAATATTTTAACTGAGCGCTGTGCTTGCCGATCTTTCCATTATAAAAGTGCAACATTGGAATAATCAAAATAAAGAAAATATCACTGGCATTCATTGCAACGCCATCAAAAATCATCAGCGGATTAAAATCTGCACCTATAAAAACTGTTGGTAATTCGATAGCTGCTATTAAAACTGACAAAAGTAGATACCATAAATTACGTTTTTTAGCATTCTTATAAGTTAATTGAGTAATAAACATGAACGGTACAATGACAAAACTTCCTTCTAGTAATGGAATACTTCCCAGAACTAATAATATAATGGAAAGAATCCGCAAATTTCGACGCTTCGTTTTATCTTTCTGTTGATTGTCCCAGAGCCAAATTACGATTGCACCAAGGGCTAGGGTTAAAAATATGTTGTCTCCCGTGATTGACATTACATATTGTTTTCGTAAAACAAATATATTCATCAAGCAGTTGCCTAGTCCCATGAAAATACCCCAGCCAATCAAGCGACTGAGATAATTTTTGCGACTGTGAGTATAAAACATCCCTTCGACAACTAAATAAGCGAATCCGACCGCTACCACTCGCGTAATAATATGGAAGAAGTCAGCTAAGTATGGTGATATAAAAAATGTAATATGATCCAAAACCATCAATCCCATTAAAATGATTTTAAACGTTTCTCGATTCATCGCCTTCGATGAATTGTCAGGTGTGAATTGTTGCATAATTTAATCTCTCCTTTAGGTATTACTCACATTATTATGAAATTTTTTACGAATGTAAATATACCTAACACAACCGTTAGTGCTATATTACAAATTAGTAAGAATAACACTTGGAGCTGATTAAAAATGTCCAAATTTCGCAAGTTTCTTCATTCGAATGGTTATTATGTCACGATTGCTTTGGCCGGACTGGCATCATTAACCATTCTAGTGCTGAGTTACATCCCTAGTTTCGATGTTTCTCGAACATCGTATTTAGAAATTGATATTGCCACATTACTAATATTCTCATTTGACTATTTCGGTCGCTTATATTTGGCTAAAGATAAGTCGAAATTCTTCCGCCATAATATTGTCGATTTGTTAGCAATCATGCCATTTAATACGTTATTCAACGCATTCAGAATTTTTCGAATAGTCAACGTAATCCGTTTTACCAAGATTTTCACGTTGGTTCGTTTCATCGGTACCGCAGGTAAAATGCAGAAGAATGCTAAGAAGTTTCTCAAGATCAATGGATTTATTTATTTGATTATTATCTGTAGCATCGTCTTAGTCACCGCTGCTATCACATATTCACTGGCTGAAGGTGTTTCCTTGAGTAATTCGTTTTGGTGGGCAATCGTGACCGCTTCAACAGTTGGCTATGGCGATGTTGCTCCCCATACTCTTGTTGGACGTATCGCTGCTATTTCGCTGATGATTATTGGTATCGGCTTTATCGGAACATTGACTAGTACAATTACTAACTACGTAACGACCGAGAAGAATGTTAAAAATGAGGATAAATTGGATAAGATTCTTCTCAAATTAGATAAAATTGAGAAGGAGAACCGAAAACTAAGAAAAGATGTCATTGAATTGAAAGCAAAAGAAACACTAGGTGATCATCAAAGTGAGTAATTATCCATTTGAAGCATTAAAAAAATACCTTTTCTTATAAATATTTAAACTTTTATTCACATTTTTATTTTTACTGTAATATAATAAGTTTGTTAGAGGAAAACCCAAATATGCGATAATACCCGAAATTCTCATTAATATCATTCTTCGACAGAATGTCTCTTCTAACACAAAAGTCCACTACTCAGCAGCAGTGGACTTTTATTTTTTTATCTGTGATTTTTCTTTAATCATTCTATAACATGCTATATCAAACTTGAATGGAATCTTGTACCACTTCTCGACTATACTGTACTCAAATATTGAGGAGTGACAGATGAAAAAACGAATAATGCCGCTGTTAGGACTTCTTCTAACAATCTTACCCATGAGCCATACCACAGTCGTTGAGGCTGAAGCTAATCATGAAATCAAATTTGTCAAAGCATACAATAAATTACGAAAAATCAATCAAAAACTTAGTCATAAGTTATACGAGCAACAACAAACTGAGATTAAAAATTCAGATGATTGGTCTAAATTTGTTAAAAATATCAAGTTTCTCAAAAATAATCAAGTTGAACTTTACGTTACGTCTGGTTTCAAAAAGCTGAAATCATCCCAACGTGAAAGTGTTGTTAATCAAGCGCAATTATTTACTTTGAGAATCGCTGATAATTTGAAGGATTTTGATCAAACTACTTATATGGATGGATTAGCTACGATTATTTTTTGTGATGGTGGTTATGTTGGTAGATCAAAATATTTGGATAATAAAGAATTTACTTGGAATAAATAGGAACCTTAAAGGAGCGTTCATTTGTAACGTTCCTTTTTTATTTTCTAATTTATCAAATAAAGATCAAACTTTGTTACTTATCTTTTGAAAAATCTCAACCGAATGGTGACTGAACTTTGTATTTTCGATTAATCTCCAAAAACGTTTATCAAATCTAAAAGATCTCACATTTTCTTGATATATCATTGCCAGATCTCCTTTACGAGCTTGACCAATATTACTGGCATCCCTTAAATAACCAAATGATTTCTCTGGAGATGGAATAATCTCCACATTACTTCTTCTTAGACTTCCCTCAAGTGATTGATATTGAACAGCATTGATCGGATGTTGAATAAGTCTAAATATAGAAAAGTTACCACTCATACCTTCTATGTATAAATTGTTCCTGCTATATCTACTTTTCATCATCCTATTGATAGAACTTGCCTCTGGCGCAGATCCACTGAAATTGTTGAAGTAAGTATTTTTACCACTGACACCAAAATAGCTACTGAATGAGAATATTAGGATCAACAATATTGGAAATACTAGCGTGGCAATCTGCAAGATTTTAGATGTTAAAACATTGACTGTAAAATATAAGCCATAACCTACTATGACAGTCATTGGAATCCAAAGAAAATTCCAGTGATTGAAATTAGCTTGAATAATCATCATGGCCGGAATGAAACTCACAATAGAGATCTCAATCAAATTTCGAAAAATTACGGCTGAAGGCTTTAGTTTATTTTTGCTAACAATCACTCCAATCACGAAGAACACTAGCATCCATGGCATTATAGCTCCATATGGGTGTAAGCCATTTTGAGGTAATCCATCAGTCCCAGAATTAAACTGAAACATTCCGGTCTTCAAATTAATAATGATGTTTCCTAAAATATGTTGATTGAAATTGATTAACGAACTCGTTCTATTGGCTTTTAAATATGGAATATCAAAAAATATGAACTTTGTGAAATGATCAATGTGCTGAATATTTACCCGATAAGCAAAAATTATTAAAGGAATTGCCACAATGACCATTGTAAATAACCACAAGATTATTTCTTTTAGTCCTAATAGTCTTTTACGTAATGAAAAGATTGCTAAGGCTATGACTAATACCGGTAAATATAACCAAGATGCAATATAGCCATAAGCAGACAATGACATGATTATCCCTGACAACACTAAAAATATCATTGTCATTCTTTTAGATAAATAACCACTTACTGACACATAAAAACTCAGTAATCCCATCATGATAAAAATCGGTGATACATTAGCATCTAACACCCATCGACTTGAAATGATTAACCAAGGCATGCTTATCAAGGCTATCTCGACACAAATAGCTAATAATTTATCCTTAGTGACCAAGAATATTGAAATCATAGTCGCTCCCACCATCAGAATACTCAACAATACCATCGGCAGTCTGAAAACAAGAATCGAAAATCCTAGCAATTTAATCCAAGGTCCCACTATCCAGGAATACAAAACAGACTGTCCCTGCCCCCAGACACTGGCAAAGTACACAGGATGTCTCAGCCCTTGAATATCTGTACCAAAGTTGGCTTTACTGATAACCTCATTCATATAATTAATTTCGTCAATAAATAATCCCGGTATATTATCCAATCTATAACATAATAAAATGCCAAAAATTATCAGTAATGAAACCATGATAATCATTGGCATCTTTTGTAATTTCATAAATTTGTTCTTTAAATTTAAAATACTGATCTACCCCACTATTTCTAACTGTATTACAAACTCTTCTCCCGTAGTATTGTTAACAACATTAACTAACTTTCCGTTAGCATTAAATGAACTATCTAACATGTCCTTAGTCTCCTTTACGAGAACTTCAATCTTATTAACTGGCACTTCTATGTAGTCATCATCAACTAAAAAGTATTGATGTTCACCTTTACCAAAGTAAGTCGTGTAATCATATATATTTCTGGTTTTATACCCTTTGATAATTCCTTTAATTAGAACTTTTTTCAGGTTGCCAATTAATATCCTAACTAAAAGCGTCAAGAAAAACAATCCCACTGACAATCCATTTAAGATATAGAAGAAATTATTACCTATGTTTAAGCCCAGAAAATGATTTGCAATAAAAATAGAAACGCCACTCGCAGCAAATAAGGAGATGGAAAATAAAATTAGCATGCCATTTATAAACGCAATTTTTGAATGTATTTTAGAAAGAAAATCGATAGCCTCTAAATTATCTTTATTCTCCTTATTATCGTCTATTAAAAACTCTTTAAAATTCTGATGCCTAAACAGAGAATTTAACGCCCATACAAACACACTTGTATCTTTCATTACTACCCCTCGACTTCTTAATTCAGCATTCTAGTATTAAAGCGTATCTTCACTAAAATAAAGGAATCCATAATAACTTTAATGATAATCCTTTTTGAAACAGATATAACAATGGTCTGACATTTTGACCAATAACTATACAGTAAATAATCAGGTATATCTTATCGAAAAACAATAAAACACTATCGCTTTTCGATAAAATAATGCTATACTCAAATCATAAATTATGACGAGGTATTTCATAAATGAAAAAAGAAACGATTTTTCTAAGACTAACAATTTACATTATGGGATTAATCATGTTGGCTTTTTGTGCCATTGTGGTCCCTCATTACCTGATTGGATCCAATAATCTGATGCCTGATATACCGATTTTTACAATTCTACTAGGTTTGGGGTTATACGTCAGTGCCATTCTGTTTTTTACAATATTATTTCAAGCGCTTAAGCTATTACATCTAATTGATCAAGAAAACGCCTTTTCAAATGCATCTGTTAAATCATTAAAGAATATCAAACAACTGGCTTACTCAATCTGCATCATTTTCATTTTGGAATTGCCGATATTCTATACCTTTGCCGATAGAGACGATGCACCAGGCGTTATCTTAGTCTGTGCTGTCTTCTCCGGAGCACCGTTAGTCATTGCTATCTTTGCAAGTGTACTAGAAAAATTATTGAGGCATGCTATTAAAATTAAGTCTGAAAATGATTTGACGATTTAAAAGGAGGCATTCGTAATGAAATTACCGACACTCTTTTTAAGATTCACCCTCTGCATCATGATCTTTTTGCTAGCAATAATCAGCTTGAGGTCGTTTCCCAGTCTACTAATATTCATGAACGAGAACAAAACTTCTTTACTTATCCTAGTTCCCTACGCTGTCTTACTATATGCTTCAGCAATTCTGTCATACGGAATTATCATCCTTGCTTGGCGACTACTCTACTTAACCGATCACGATAGACTATTTTCAAAAGCAGGAGTCCTTGCCGTAAAGATAATAAAAATATTTTTCTACACTATCGCTGTCATTTATGTACTCGCAATCTTTGGTGTCTGTGAAGAGGCAAATATAATTAACGCCCCAGCCCCAATAACAATCGAATTATTCCTAATCATCCTCGGTTTAACCATCGGAGCTTTTGCTAACGTATTACAAAAAATTATGGAGGTTGAGATATTAAAATGAAAATATTAACGAATTATCTAAGAGCCATTTTGATATTACTGGCAGCGCTTTTAGTATTAATTTTCATCTATCTATTTCCAGATTTTATAACTGCTGGTAGTTATGCACACATCAATATTTTTATAAAAATATACTTTGGAACTGGACTTTATCTATCCGGAATACTTTCTTACCTCATAATTTGGTTCACGTGGAGATTGCTACGATTAGCAGAAAAAAAAGCCATCTTTACGGCCAATGGTGTCCGTTTACTCAAAACAATCAAACAACTTTTTTACACCATTGCCCCTATTTACATCGTCCTCGTCCCAGCATTCAGATTGATGAACTCAAACGACGACTCTCCAATAGGTATATTATTGGATGCATTTCTAATCATGCTTGCTTTAATGCTGGGCGCATTCGTTAATGTGCTGCAACTCATCGTTCAAAAGCGTACCGCAAATTATAAACAGAAACCGAGTCTCAAATATGATAATAATTAATTTAGACCTTATGTTAGTTAAAAGAAAAATGAGTTTGACCGAGCTTTCGAAAAAAGTCGGAATAACGATGGCAAATTTATCAATCCTCAAAAATGGTAAAGCAAAAGCGATTCGTTTTTCTACACTCGAAGAAATTTGTCGTGTTCTAGATTGCCAACCCGGAGATATTTTGGAATATAAGGATTCGGACACTCAATAATAAATGGTTCAATGCATAAATAAAAGGAGTTCATCATAATGACGAGCTCCTTTTTGCGTATTCTTGAATTAATAAAACGTATGATTATAATATTTTAAACTGAAATTATCTTCAAAAACTACCTTTGACAATGACACATTATCAGGTACAGCAATTATTCGTTTAAATGGTGCTGACTCCAATAATAATGCGCTTAAACCAATTGAAATCGAATTGCCATGGGATACGAAAACAACATTTTGATGGTCACTTTTAGCATAGTAATTAATTGCCTCGACCATTCGATCCGCAACTGATTGAATTGACTCTCCACCTTGAGGTGTCATAGTTGGATCATTTTCATAATATCGAGTAACATCCTTTGGAAACTCATTTTTGACTGATTCTAATGAACGACCTTCCCATGTTCCAAATCCAATTTCTTGAATTCTCTTATCAAAAATTTCATTTTCGGTATTCAATTGCAAGCCTTTTGCAGTCTCTCTAGTTCTAATCAAGGGACTGCAAACTAGTAAATAATTATCAGGTAAAGCTGTCTTCATTCCATCGACAGATTTAGCCAATTGTTGTTGACCAACTTCATCTAATTCAGAATCCGTCTGACCACCTTGAAAGAGTCTTTTCCCATTTAAAACTGTATGTGCATGCCTGATAAAGAATAAATTAGTCATTTGATTTGAAGGTCCTATCTAATTATTTGTTCGTTGATTTGCTTAGGTACACTTTTAATATTAGCACTCTTGTTTGTTTTTATATGGTTGAATTATATCTTTAGAGAAATACATTCCATTATCAATCCGATGAGCATAACTATCATTTCAATATAACTTGTCACAAAATATTATTCAAAAACTATTTTCTGATTATCTTAAGTAATTCAACGTAATTTACAAATATCCGACAATTAATTACTGACTATTAAGATTAAAACTCTAAGCGCTTTCATCCTGTTCTGAAAGCATATTTTTACAAACCTAAAGGAGACAAAGTTAATGGAAAACTATTATGCAATTAATGCAAAAAGCATATCACAGTTTAATAATATTTATTTTGGAATCCCACATAATCAAATGTTTAAATTGCATTATATGCGTCAATGGATGGAGTTCTATGGTTATTGGCTAACACGAGAAAAAAAACATAACACTCCGAAATACTACACAACATTTACAAGCGGATCTGTTGTTATGGTAAATTTTGGCCCTAATATTGGAAATGAACTCAGTGGTAATCACTTTGCAATTGTACTAAATAAAACTGACAAACGAGAAAATACACTCCTAACCGTAATTCCACTATCATCAAAAGATCATTCAAACTATTTATCTCTAGATAAAGAACTTTTTAAATCCATTTATAAATTGGCTAATACTAGACTATTGGATCTTGAAGAAGAGAATACTGAAGTTTTACGCGACTTAGCAAATAAAATAAAAAAAATAGTTTCTGAAATTATTTCATACAATTCAACTGAAACTCTAAAAGGAGAAAATACTCAATTTTTTCTTAGAGACTCTCTGAATGGATTTACACATCATATGCATGATTTTCAAATCAATATTCCGAAATATATTGATTTGAAGAATCCAAACAAATTAGAAAAACTTATAGATAAGATTGTTGATATTAGAGACCAAGAATTCAAAAAAGATAATGATGAATTTTACCGAAGTAGACTCTCCACCATAATAGATAAACTAAATAGCCTCTGCGACTATATAAAGGATGGTGTACTGCTAAACGAGCATATTGACAATTTACAAGAACTAATGAATAAGATGCAAAAATATTCAAAGAATACATTTGCAATTATCCCAAATGTTACAACGGTTAGTAAGTTACGAGTAGTAAAAATAAGTCATTACACAATATCAAAGAATGTAATCATCTCCGATAATTCACTAAAGAAAATTCACAAATCAATTAAAAACTTCCAAAACTTGAACGATTGAAAAAAATATGTAATAATGTGGCTACAGCGCAGAGCGCCGATTCCTTTAGGAATCTTATATGACTGGCATTGATGCCCGGGGTGACTACATCTAATATGTAGCCACCTCTTTTTATTTTAAATTCAATTGATTTCAAACATGAACGCTATTTAATGCTCCACTTTATTGAAAGATCCAGAATGGAATTGGTACAATTTTGGGACAATAAAATTATATTGCTAGAATATATTAGAAATATGTTTGTACCTTTTTATGGTTATTTACAGTGGCTCATCCCTTCAGTACCAACATTTTAGACAATTAACGACAAAAAAATAGAACACCCGAAAGTGTTCTAAAATTATCTATTTAAGGTGAGTACAGGATTTGAACCTGCGCGCCCGCGTATAACGGGTTCGCCGGATTTCGAGTCCGGTGCATTACCACTCTGCCAACTCACCATGAAAGGTCTGTAGAATGTCTACAGACCTATTTTAAATTAATATTGCATCAGAGTAAACATGTCATACCCTTTAATTTTGTCGCGACCATGCAAATCAGTTAATTCGATCAAGAATGCAGTTCCAACTACGATACCGCCTAATTTTTCAATCAACTTGATTGTGGCAGCTAAGGTACCACCAGTTGCCATCAAATCGTCCACTACTAGTACCTTTTGGCCGGGTTTAATAGCATCTTTTTGCATGTATAGTGAAGCTTGACCATATTCGAGGTCATACGAAACCGAAACAGTTTCACGAGGCAACTTACCCTTTTTACGAGCAGGAGCGAAACCAATGCCCATCTTGTATGCCACTGGACATCCCACGATGAAACCACGTGCTTCAGGACCAGCAATCATTTCTGCACCACGGCTTTTGGCATATTCAACAATCTTATCGGTTGCTGCAGCGTATGCTTTACCATCAGCCATTAATGGTGAAATATCTCGAAATAGTACACCAGGTTCTGGAAAATCTTGAACATTAGCAACATATTTCTTAAAATCAATATCCATTTTTATAAATTCCCCATTCAACCTAACAATGGCAATCGTAATCACTCATCCAGGACAAGAGATCGTCAAAGTTGGATTCAATTAATATTTTTTCAACATCATTGCGTTGTAATCTCTTCAAATAAGTCGAAGATTCAATCAATTCGCGTTGTTGTGAAGCATCAGCTTTTTCAACAAAGCCATTAACTATTTTAACAAAATTTAACTCAAAAAACACTTTTAAATAAAAATCTACGTCAGTTTTTTGTAAATTTAGATAATTTGCGACTAAATCCATGCCATCCATCGTAATATTTTGATGGGTATATAAATATTTCAAAAGCGTTTTCATCTTAATCATATCAGGCTTTAAATATCTTGCCGTCAAATCAGTATGGAAAAATAAAGCTGTATGTTGAGTATTATTTTCTTTTATAAAATTTTTGAATAAATCTAAATTATGTGGTCGATCATAAATCAAAATATTCTTGCCATCACATTTTTCATCATAACGAACCAGCTTAGCCTTAACATTTGAACGCTTGGCTGCCTCATAATAAACCTCATTAAAGAAGACAATATTGTCAAAATGATTCAAGATTGAAGTTGAAAGTCTCTTATTACGATAATCCAAATAAATTTCTTTCAAACCAGCAATCTTTTTAGTTTCCGGTGAAACTTGGAAATCATCAAGCATCAATTGCAAGTTCTTGCGACCTGCCCACTCGTTGATACCAATTTCACCATAAACATCACAAATATCAGTATCCATAGCTTGTTCTTGGGCAAACATTCCAAAACCAATTGCAGCAACTTGGCGATTATTATCAGTTACATTAACTTTCAGATGACTACCATCTTTACCAATTGACTTAGCTTGACTCAAAGAAACATTGCTTAATTTAATGACTGGCTTAGGATTACCCATTCCAAACGGAGCTAATTGTTGAATTTGCTTGATTAAATCAAGATTCAAATCTTCAATTTTCAAATTTAAATCGTAATCTTTAATAACAGGCGCTTGAGGATCGAATTCTTGTTCTTTAGGCTCTGCTTGCAACAATTCGGTCAACTTATCCAGTCGGGCTTCTTCAATAGAGAAACCACAAGCCTGAGCATGCCCACCAAAGGCAGTGAACAAATCATTATGCTTATTCAACGCTGTAAACAAGTTAAATCCTTCAGGACTTCGGCCAGAACCTTTCATAACACCACTATTCTCATCGAATTGAGTTGCCAAAACTGGCTTATTTTCCTGGTCCATTGCCCGACTAGCAACGATTCCTAGGACACCTTGGTGCCAATTATTACCTTTTAAAACTAATACGCCATTATCTTTCTGCGCAGCAATTTGACTTTGAGCGTCCGCAAAGGCTGATTGAACTAATTCTTGACGTCTTGAATTGATATCTTCAGTTTCATCAACAATTTCTTTCGCAAATGATTCATCACCTGTCGTCAGTAATTCCACACCAGATGAAGCATTTTCCAAACGTCCCAAGGCATTAATCCGTGGAGCGATTTTAAAACCAATATCTTCTTCACTAATATCAGAAAGTTTGATTTTACATTTTTTGAGCAAAGCCGTTAAACCGACGTGATGGTTCTTCTTCATCTGTTTCAAGCCTTCGGTTACAATGACCCGATTCTCACCTTTTAAGGCCACAGAATCAGCCACAGTCCCAATAGCAGCTAAGTCAATCAAATCCATCGCATCTTCACCAAGCAAGGCATCCGCAATCTTGAACGCCACTCCTGCTCCAGACAAATAAGGACAAATATATTCAGAACCAGGAATTGTTGGGTGCACGATAGCGTCAGCTTCAGGCAATTCAGCTGGCAAATCATGGTGATCAGTAACGATAACCTTGATACCACGGTCTTTCATATACTTAATTTCATCCTTACCGCTGACACCATTATCGACAGTTATTAATAAATCAATTCCTTGATCAGCTAAGAATTTATAACGATCCATATTGGGACCATATCCATCTTTGAAACGATCCGGAATGTAGAAAATCGGCTTATTACCCAATTTTTGCAACGTCAACTTCATAATTGATGTACTAGTGACACCATCGGCATCGTAATCACCATAAATAGCGATTTTAGCCTCAGATTGAACAGCTTCATCAATTATTTCGAGCGCTTTATCCATATCATGCAATCCGAATGGATCCTGCAATTCTTTGGAATCACTATGTAAAAATGTTTCAATATCCGCAGTATCAGTAATATCACGTTCCAGCAACAATTCTGCCACTATCGGATCAACGTGCTTTTCTGCTGCAAATTTGGTTATTTCTTCATTTGTGGGATTCTTACGCTTTTCCCAATTTATTAAAGTCAATCCATCACCTACTAACAATTAGTTAATTATATCAATTTTCAAATCGAAAAAAAAAGCCTTGAAATATCATTTACAATCTAATTTCGTAAACAAGACGTTCCAAAACTCCTTTAAGGAATCATTAAGAAAAGACTGCTAAAGTACCTTTATTGGCCGGTTGACTACTTACCAATGAACCTTGCAAAGCCCAACGGTTAGTCCCACCATCAGCACAAGTAATCAGTGTTAAAATACTTTGATTTTGCACATCGTCTAGCAGATAAACAGCTGTTGGCGGTACAATCTTCTTGAAGTAAATCTTATAGGTATAGACACGTTTCATATCGGTAATATAAGCTAAGTCGCCAATTTGAGCATTTTCCAATGGAGAGAACAAAGCACCTTTGTTAGTCATATAATGACCTGCCAAAGCATAATTGGACTTACCCATTTTTTCATTTTCTTTCATCGTGCCACCACCAGTTGATAGAGCATTATCACTCAAACCAACAACGATTGGTAGACGCAAGTTAACTGAAGGAACGGCCATTTTACCGATTACAGCAGCATCATTGTTAACTGAGGCTTTCGCAACCTGACTGGCTGAGATTGGCTTAACTTTATTAAAGTCAAATTGACCCTTTTTCTTCGAGTTTTCTTTGGCTTTCTTGGCTGTTAATGTCGTCAAATTTTGGTTAGAAATTCGTTTGACTGCATATTCTTTGATTGGTTGATTAAAAATCAAAGCTAACGCCACCAGCAATAAAACGATGGTTCCAAAAATTGAAAAGAATTTCTTCATAGTTTTCATTCCATTTCAATGAATTTACAATATAATTTATATTTTAGAACATTCGTGGTAAAAAGTTAAATCTTAAATTTGGGGAACCGTCTCCGGTCATCAGCAATATAGTCTGCTATGAGGACCGGCGCGAGCCAAGGTACGGTCTCGCACCTCGCTTTGAAGCCTTACCAAAAACCGGTAAGTCTCCAAAGTCGTCCTGTGCTGTAAAGGCTAAAGCCTTAACGCCACCTCCACAGCTGACTATATTGCTGATGACCTCTGACTCTTGTATTCCCTAGTTTATCTGATTTTAAATATTCAACTAAACATTTAGAAAATATTTATGTACAATACGGAAATTAACAGCACACCTCGCAACTAAAAATATTCTGTTGATCATCATCCAAAAGATAGATTAGTTGGAAGAGCTGAGAGTATTCATCCGCAGCGAAAGTGGCGTTATGGCTTTAGCCATTACACCACCGGGCGTGTTGGAGCCTTTTCGGTCCGTGAAAAGGCTTCAACCGAGGTTCGAGACCGCTCTTTGGCTCGGACCGTTCCGCGCAGCAGATGAATACTCTCAGCTCTGTAAACGGCATAATTAAATAAATCTAAATTAATTAATTTCAATGTTTACTAAGTTTACTAAAATGTATATTACAAAGATAAGCTATAATAGAATCATATATTTAGAAACATAAATGAATCTGGAGGTAATTTTATGAGCATTCTTGTTTTAGGCGGTGCCGGTTATATCGGTTCACACACTGTTGATCATCTTTGTGAACTCGGCTATGACGTCATTGTAGCAGATAATCTATCCACGGGTCACGTTCAAGCTATTAACGAAAAAGCTAAGTTTTACGAAGGTGATGTTCGTGATAAAGAATTTTTGATCAAATTATTCCAAAATGAAGATATCACTGATGTAATTCATTTTGCCGCATTCTCAATTGTTCCAGAATCAATGAAAGATCCACTCAAATACTTTGATAACAACACTTATGGAATGATTACGCTTCTACAGGTGATGCACAACTTTGGTGTTAAGCATATCGTCTTCTCATCAACCGCTGCCACTTATGGTGAGCCTAAACAGATTCCAATTAAGGAAACTGACCCAACTGTTCCAACTAACCCATATGGTGAAAGTAAGTTAGCCATGGAAAAAATCATGCACTGGTGTGACGTCGCTTATGGCATTAAATTTGTTGCCTTGAGATACTTCAATGTTGGTGGTGCCAAGCCTGACGGTTCAATCGGTGAAGATCACAATCCTGAGACTCACTTGATTCCAGTTGTTCTTCAAGTGGCTGCTGGTCAACGTGATGAATTGACAATTTTCGGTGATGATTACGATACTAAAGATGGTACCAACGTTCGTGACTATGTCCACGTTGAGGATCTTGCTGAAGCTCACCGTTTAGCTATGGAATATTTACGTGCCGACAATGACAGCAATGTCTTTAACCTCGGTTCTTCAAATGGTTTCTCAAACAAAGAAATCCTTGAAGCCGCTAGAAAAGCTACTGGTAAGGAAATTCCTGCTAAAATTGGTCCTAGACGTCCAGGGGACCCAAGTACTTTGATTGCGGATTCAACTAAGGCTAGAACTATTCTTAAATGGCAGCCTAAGTATGATGATGTTGAAAAAGTTATCAGCGATGCTTGGAATTTCAAATCAAAACATCTAAATGGTTACGAAGAAGAATAAAAATATTATTATAATACTTTATAAAAAAAGGAGAAACTCAAATGAGTTTCTCTTTTTTAGCGTGCATACAAAAATTTTATTAATCACATATAAAATTGATTGCTTCTTTTAATGAATCGTCAGCTTGTGGGAAATCACCAACTTTATCCATAAATGCATGAATCATCCCATTGTAACGAATATATGTAATATCGCATCCAGCCAGTTTAGCTTTATTATAAAATGCCTCGCCTTGTAATCTCAATGGGTCAAATTCCCCGACCATGAACAATGTCTTAGGTAATTTTTTGAGCAACTCCTCTGAAGCATTTAGTGGTGAAATATAAATACTTTCTGGATCACTATTTCTGATATACCAATTACCAATCAAGCCTGAACTGCCATTGAAATTATTAATATACGTTCTTATTTCGGTGGGGTCTTCTTTAGCAATTATAGGCTCAGGGTCATCAAATTTATTTCTTAACCTTGAATCTGTACCCTGATATGTCACAGGGTACAGTGCAACGGCTTTATCAATATAATTGGTGCCCATTTGCCGGTCTAATAACGATAAAGTATACGTTAAATTTCCACCAGCAGAATCCCCCATTGCCGTAATGGACTTAACATGCAATTGTGATTTATGTTGTCCAATATAATTTAATACTTGATAACAATCAAGCAAATTTTGTGGATATGGGTGTTCAGGAGCCAACCCATAATCAACTGAAATTACTCTAACATCCCCCAAATCAGCTAAAGCCCTGCATGGAAATTCAACGTTATCCAGACTGCCGCCAAAGAATCCACCACCATGCATAAATAAAATTACTGGTAAATCAGTATCAATTAATTTTTCTTGAACATAAACTCTAACTTTAACATTATTAAATTCAGTGTTTTCAATCTTCAATTCATGTTGGTTCTGATGATTAGCTTTCATCCATCCCATCGATGCACGAATATCTTCAACATTCACATCTTGAGTAACTTCACTACCAAAATCACCAGTATCAGTTTGTTTAATTGAACCTTCTAATTCTTTCTTAGCTTGTGGATCGAGTAATCCTTCATCCGCAAGACCAGGAACTAATTTCATTTGATAATCAGTATTTTGAACATTAACCTTTTTCATTAAATTATTTAACAATTGCTTTTCCTCCTTGAAAAACCTTTTGATAAATCAATACGATAGTTGAAACCACGAATAAAGCTGCAAAACCAAACGCACAAACTCTCATATTCATATCAGGTTGACTATTACCTAAGAAACTTGATAAATAATTGATCAACGTTGGTGACAAAAACACGCCTATATTTGTAAATATCAACATAATTGATGAAGCCAAATTCTTTGACCCTGCGGGAGCCACAACGTTTATCATGGTATAAATATACGGAATAATCACTGCAAATCCTAAACCTATTATCATTACACCAGATGTAACTGCAGACAAAGTATTTGCACTTGTTAAAATCATGAAACCAACAGTCATAACTAAAAAACCAAGTGGCAAAATTAAACTCTTTAGGACTTTATGAATCATTCCATAAAATAGTCCCACTATCATTGAAACCAATGTAAATCCACCTAATATTGTCGCTGCTTGACCGGCTGTTCCTATATTCTTATAGGTTAAAAGGTCTGCCAATTTAACAGTCACAACCATGAAGAATACGTAAATAAAGAAAGTTAAAATGGATATAAGAATGATCGACAAATTAACATGCTGATGTTTCGATACCTTTGATTTTTCCTTAGTCTTATTTTTAACATTTGGAATAAAAGTACTGAAAACGATTAATATCGGAAGAGCGATGGCGTATATCCAAAACGTTGCATGCCAACCAAAAGCAATTAAATATCCAACAAGAAAAGATAACACTGAACTACCTAACGAATTAACAGCATTTTGAAACCCCATCATTGTTGAAAGCTCATCGCCCTCGTAAAAATCTGAAATCATACTAATTGCCAAGGAATTAAAAAGACCTATACCGAATCCTAACAACAATCGTGATATCAAGACAATATAATAATTATTAGAGAAGACTGGTGTAATACCAAAAATCAAAGCAACCAGTAATCCAAGCATTACTGTTCTTTTTTGACCCATAAAATTAGTCAAAATACTGCTTATAAAAATCCCTACAATAATTCCTAAATTTGGAATTGTCGATATTGTTTCAATTGCTGAAGCAGATTGTCCCGTAAAAGTTTTGCTCATTAACGGAATTGCCGCTGCAACATTAGGTGCAGCCATTAATAACATCGATATTGATAACAATGCAATTTTAAAAATAAACGATTTTGATCTTTCTTTCACCATAATATATAACTCCTTCAACTTGTTCATCTTGATGACAAGTTAATAATATTATGGAAGCGATTACTGTAAGCGCTTTAAATAAACCTCTTTTAGGTCATTTTATGACCTTTTAATTGATTGCGATATTTACCTGGAGTTGTTTTATAAATTTTCATAAACATTCTTCTGAAAGATTTAACATTTGCAAAACCAGCCAGATCTGAAATAGTTTCAATATCCTTTTCTGTATTAGTTAAAATTTCAAACGCATTCTTTAGTCTAATAAGATTGACATATTCCATTACTCCTTCACCCATTTGTTGTTTGAAGGTTCTTGATAAATACCCTTCACTCAAATGAGCATTATCTGCAATCAAGGATAGCGATAAATTATCCGAGTTGTGTTTATTAATGAAATTAATCACACCTGCCAATTTACGCAAAGTTGGAACAGTTGGTAAATTAATCAATTTCGATTTTGGTTCTAAAAAATAATGAAATAAATAATATAAAATCAAATATATTTCACTTTTCAATAATAGTTTCTGCCCATCTGACTTCGTCTGGGAATTTTTATAATAATTCAATAATGTCTGTTTTAATAGTGTTAATTGTGAGGAATCATCTGGCAGTCTAAACCAGCAATCATCAATCAAGGACCATTCACTCTGCAAAAATTCATGGGGAAACAAAAATGTTAATGATAAAGTATCATTCATCATTTTTAATGGTTGAACCGAGTGAATTTCATTTGGGTTTATAACTAAAACATCACCAGAACTCGCTGTAATTTTCTTTCCACTAATTACAAATTCGGCATTGCCCCGAACGATATAATCTACTTCTAGAGCCTGATGCCAATGGCGTAAAACGTTTTGACTTTCCAGATATTCAGTATGAATTACTAATTTAACTGGTAAAGTCTTTGTCGATACTTGTTCATGACGAAACATATTTTCACCTCAAAAAAATAGACTGTAACAATTCATCACAATCCATTTTAAATCAATCTTCAAAATTAAAACAAATATTCCAAATCACTGGCAGCAGTTGGATAAGCCATAATTTCTTTAATAACATCCTCGTGTGTCATCTGACGTTTAATTGCCATAGTCAACAAATTAATCATGCTATCGGCATTGTTACTAAGTAATGTTGCCCCGATAATTTCTGACTTATCGTTCAAAACAATTCTAATCTTAGACTTAGGATCATTAGTATGGCTGTATGTGAACCAACCAGAAACATCCTGATCGACCACTTTGGCACCTTCTTGTGTACCAACCTTGGCAAGTTTAGGACTGCCATAGACAACAGTTGGAATCAATGGTAACTCCAAATCTTTATCAGTTTTACCAGTCAAAATATCACTGACATAATTTGCTTCAAAACCACCAACAGGAGTCAATTTAGGTTGTTTTGTCCCAACAACATCCCCAATAGCATAAATATTTTCATTAGTCGACTGCAACTTAGAATTAACTTTAACACCGTGACGAGTATACTCAATGCCAGCTTTTTCTAAATCTAAAAAGTCAGTATTAGCAATACGTCCAGTCGCACCAATCACCAAATCAGTTGTTAATTCAAAACCATCCGCAGTTATAGAATATCGTCCATCAGCTTGTTGTTCAATCGCTTGTGTATCAATATTAAAATTGAAATCAACGCCTTTTGCTTCCAACTGCTTAACTAGTTCCAATGCATAATTTTCATTGAATTCCTTCAAAGGATGGTCATTGTGATGAATAATGTGAACTTTAGCCCCGGTCGCATTAGCAATCGTAGCCAATTCAAAAGCAATATAACCAGCACCAATAATCGTAATATCATCGGGCATTTTCTTCAATGACAAGAAATCAGTACTCGACAACAAATGTTGCTTACCCGTGATATTCAAATAACTAGGACGTTGACCAGTCGCAATAATAAATTTTTCAGCTTGGTAATGATTCTGTCCATTGACAACAATTTCATCTTCAGAAATAAATTTGGGTTGTCCATCAATAGCTGTAATACCGGCATTAACGATACCATCCCGACTCCCTTTAGATACAGGATCAGTAAATGTTTCTTTAAAAGCCTCAAGTTCTTTCCAATTAACATTAGGAAGCTCATCGAATCCCTTACCTTGCAACTGGGCAACTCGATCACGAGCTTCAACGCCACTCAAAAGGACTTTTTTAGGATCACAACCACGATTAGGACAAGTTCCACCCCAAAGGTTATTTTCCACAATAGCAACATTTTGCCCATTACCCTTCAAATTATGAGCAGCAGCCAATCCAGCAGGACCGGCACCAATAACAATCGTATCAAATTTTTCCATATGAATTCCTCCAACAAAAAAAACACTTATAACGTAACCACTAATGATTACATTATAAGCACTTATTGAATATTCTATATAATTGAATGCTCATCCACTGATAAACGAGTTGGAGTTTTAACAGAAGCATCTATCAAACATGAACACCAGTCAGAGACAGGAAACTATTTACTATCGTCCTTACCACGGTTAAGGTTCAAAACAGCCATGAAGGCCTCTTGTGGCACAGAAACACGGCCAATTTCCTTCATACGTTTCTTACCTTCTTTTTGCTTGTTAAGCAACTTATCACGACGAGTTCTATCACCACCATACAACTTGGCAGTAACATCCTTTCGATAAGCCTTAACGTTAGCACGAGCAACAACTTTATTTCCAATAGCAGCTTGAATAGGAACTTCAAACATCTGTCTTGGAATTACTTCTTTCAACTTGGAAACAATGTCACGACCACGTTTTTGAGCAAAATCTTTATGAACGATAAAACTCAAAGCATCGATTGGTTCACCATTAAGCAAAATATCCATCTTAACCAATTCACTTGGTTCGTAATCTTCAACATCGTAATCCAATGAAGCGTAACCTTTAGTACTTGATTTCAGATCATCGAAGAAATCGAAAATAATTTCCAACAATGGCAACTTGTAAATAACGTTAACACGATATTTGTCCAAATAATCCATTGTCACGAACTCACCACGTTTATGTTGGCAAAGTTCCATGACTGGTCCAACAAAGTCCTCAGGCACCATTATTTCAGCTCTAACAAATGGTTCGCGGACTTCTTTGATTTCAGAAGCATCTGGTAACTCGGCAGGATTATCCACGACTACTTCATTGCCATCAGTCGTTGTAACATGATAATCAACTGATGGTGAGGTTGTAATCAACTCAAGATCAAAATCACGTTCCAAACGTTCTTGAACAACATCCATGTGCAATAATCCTAAGAAGCCAACACGGAAACCAAAGCCTAATGCTTGTGAAGTTTCAGGTTCATATTCTAGCGCTGCATCATTGAGTTGTAATTTGTCCAAAGCTTCATGTAAATCTTCATATTTAGCATTATCAACTGGATAAAGTCCGGCATAAACCATTGGTGTACTTTTACGATAACCAGTTAAAGGTTCATCGGTTGGATTGTCAGCCAAAGTGACAGTATCACCAACTTGGGTATCTTTAACTGTCTTGATACTGGCAGTAATATAACCTACATCCCCAGCCATCAAGTAATCACGTTTAACAGCCTTAGGAGACATCACACCGACTTCCGTGACTTCAAAGGTCTTCTTATTACTCATCAATTCAATCGTGTCTCCGACCTTTACAACGCCTTCACGGACACGTACGTCCAACACAACGCCACGGTAACTGTCATAGACTGAATCAAAAATCAAAGCCTTAAGTGGTTTGTCGAGGTCACCAACTGGAGCTGGCACATCGGAAACGATTCTTTCCAATAATTCATCAACACCAACACCTGTTTTAGCACTCATCAAAATTGACGATTCAGCGTCGATTCCAATTGTCTCTTCGATTTCTTCTTTAACCTTGTCTGGTTCAGCAGAAGGTAAATCGATTTTGTTGATTACTGGCACAATTTCCAAATCATTATCAACGGCTAAATAGGCGTTAGCCAATGTTTGAGCCTCAACGCCTTGAGCAGCATCAACAACTAATAAAGCTCCCTCACAGGCAGCCAAAGAACGAGAGACTTCATACGAGAAGTCCACGTGTCCTGGGGTGTCGATTAAATGGAAGATGTAAGTCTGTCCATCTTTTGCTTCATATTCAAGTTCTACCGCATTCAATTTGATTGTAATACCACGTTCACGTTCCAAGTCCATGTCATCCAGAACTTGAGCTTTCATGTCACGTTTTGATATTGTCTTAGTTCTTTCCAAAATTCGATCAGCAATCGTTGATTTACCATGATCGATATGCGCTACGATAGAAAAATTACGAATTCTTTTTTGTCTTTCTTTTAACTTATCGAGGTCTAAATCCATAAATTGTTCCCTTCTATCAGAAATTTTCTCATTCTGTTTATTTTACACTATTGTACACCGATGTTCTAGATACAACTAAAGGTTGAAAGTTTATTAAAGTATGCCGTTTCCAGATCTGAGAGTATTCATCTTTTGCGCGGTACGGTCCGAGCCAAAGTACGGTCTCGAACCTCGGTTGAATCCTTGCAGAATCGGCAAGTCTCCAACACGCCCGGTGGTGTAATTGCTAAAGCAATAACGCCACTTTCGCTGTGGCTGAATACTCTCAGCTCTTCCAACTAGTTTTATTTTTGAAGTTGTGGACAAACGATTACTTTGATAAATCACTATTAGGTATGATATATGGCTATGAACATATATAAAATTTTGTCTTAACTCAAACAGGCACTGTAACCTCAAAATTGGATTACAGTGCCTGTTCATATCAAATTTAAAGAGTTGACCATGTTTGGTTCCACTCTCAATTATTAGCCATTAAAAGCATCTTTTATCTTATTGAAAAAATTACTATCTTTTTCTTTAACCTTGTCGCCACCAGCTTCAGCGAATTTCTTCAAAGCACTACGTTGTTCGCCTGACAACTTACGAGGTGTAACGATATTAACTGTAACTTTTTCGTCACCGATACTCTTGCTGTTTAGAACGGGAGCACCTTTACCACGAAGTCTGAAAGTTGTACCTGTTTGAGTACCACTTGGGATATTCAATTGTACAGGTCCATGAACTGTGTTGACTTTGATATCATCACCTAATGTAGCTTGTGGGAAACTGATATTTACTGATGCATAAATTGTTGATCCGTCACGTCTGAACTCCTTACTTGGAGCAACGTGAAAGACGATGTACAAGTCACCATAAGGTCCACCGTTAGTTCCGGCTTCACCTTGACCATCAAGACGCATTTGTTGTCCATCTTCAACACCAGCTGGAACAGTAACCTTAAGTTCGTGCTTTTCATTTACCTTACCTGAACCGTGGCAAATGTTGCACTTTTCTTTGATTTCTTTACCAGTACCATTGCAGACATCACAAACAACTCTTGTACGCATACGGCCAAGTGGAGTTTGACGATCGACTTCAACAAAACCAGAACCATGACACTTAGAACATGTTTCAGGATGTGTGCCCGGCTTTGCACCAGAACCATCACAAGTTGAACATTCTTCTTCACGATTGTAGGAAATGTTAGTCTTCTTACCAAAAACTCCTTCTTCAAACGTTAAATCCATGCGATATTGTAAGTCGGAACCTTGTCTTGGGGCATTAGGATTTTGACGAGCAGCACCGCCGCCACCGAAGAATTGGCTGAAGATATCTTCAAATCCACCAAATTGATCAGAACCAGCTCCGCCACCGAAGCCGCCAAATCCACCTTGACCACCATTCATACCAGCAGAACCATATTGATCATATTGAGCACGTTTTTGCGGGTCTTTTAATATTTCGTAGGCTGCATTAACTTCCTTAAACTTAGCTTCAGCATCAGGGGCTTTATTCAAGTCG
This sequence comes from Companilactobacillus muriivasis, assembly GCF_036246245.1. Taxonomy (NCBI): domain Bacteria; kingdom Bacillati; phylum Bacillota; class Bacilli; order Lactobacillales; family Lactobacillaceae; genus Companilactobacillus; species Companilactobacillus muriivasis. Next base: position 288,960 of record NZ_BTTQ01000001.1, on the reverse strand, counting down.
GGGTGATACTTTTTAGAAAGTTTCCGGAATGCCTTTCTTATATCGTCATCAGAAGCGTTCTTATCAACGCCGAGTACGTCATATGGATTTTTATCTGCCATTAAATCACCTTTATGTAATAGGACTAAACGTCTTATTCCTTTTTAACGCTCAAAAGAGCAGTTATTATTTTTACTATACCATAAACGGTTTTAGTAATTAAACCACTGCTCTTTATCACAATCATTATTTCTTATCTTTATCAGGATCTACTTCTGAGAAGTCACCGTCAACGGTATTGTCGTCTTTAGGTTTCTTACCATCAGTTGAACCAGTTGCGCCATCAGCATTTGCGCCGCTAGCTTGTTGTGCTTCTTGAGCCTTTTGATAAAGTTTAACAGAAAGGTCTTGAACGATCTTATTCAAATCGTCACGTTTCTTCTTCATGTCTTCAAGATCACCAGAGTCTTGAGCTTTCTTCAAAGCATCACGAGCATCTTGAGCCTTCTTGATTTCATCATCAGAAACTTTACCCTTAACGTCTTTTAGAGTCTTGTCAGTAGCGAACAATGTTTGTTCAACGTCGTTCTTAACGTCAACCTCTTCCTTACGTTTGTTATCTTCTTCTTCGTGTTCCTTAGCTTCTTTCATCATCTTGTCGATTTCTTCATCGCTCAAGCCTGATGAACTCTTGATAGTAATCTTTTGTTCCTTGTTAGTACCCATATCTTTAGCAGATACATTAACAATACCGTTCTTATCGATATCGAATGTAACTTGGATTTGTGGTACGCCACGAGGTGCAGCAGGAATATCAGTCAATTGGAAACGACCTAAAGTCTTGTTATCAGCAGCCATTGGACGTTCACCTTGTAAGACGTGAATATCAACAGCGTTTTGGTTATCAGCAGCAGTTGAGAATACTTGTGACTTGCTTGTTGGGATAGTTGTATTTCTATCGATCAACTTAGTGAAGACACCACCCATTGTTTCGATACCAAGTGATAGAGGTGTAACATCAAGTAAAACAACATCCTTAACATCACCAGAGATAACACCACCTTGAATAGCAGCACCTAAAGCAACAGCTTCGTCAGGGTTGATTGAGTGATCTGGTGCTTTACCAGTCCACTTAGCAACTGAATCTTGAACAGCAGGAATACGTGTTGAACCACCATTTAAGATAACTTTGTCAATGTCAGAATTTGTTAAGTTAGCATCCTTCAATGCGTTGTCAACAGGAATCTTTGTTCTTTCAACAAGGTCTGATGTCAATTCATCGAATTTAGCACGTGTCAAAGTTTCTTCCAAGTGAAGTGGGCCATTGGCACCTGATGAAATAAATGGAAGACTGATTGATGTTTGAGCAACACCTGATAAGTCTTTCTTAGCCTTTTCAGCGGCATCCTTCAAACGTTGTAAAGCCATCTTGTCTTGACTCAAATCAACGCCATTCTTAGCCTTGAATTGTTCAACTAACCAATCGATGATCTTTTGGTCAAAGTCATCACCACCAAGATGTGTATCACCATTTGTTGAAAGTACTTCGAAGACGCCATCGCCCAATTGAAGTACAGAAACATCAAATGTACCACCACCAAGGTCATAAACAAGGACTTTTTCGTCACCCTTATCATTATCTAGACCATAAGCAAGTGCTGAAGCTGTTGGTTCGTTAACGATACGTTGAACGTTCAAACCAGCAATTTTACCAGCATCTTTAGTAGCTTGTCTTTGTGAATCGTTGAAGTATGCAGGAACTGTGATAACAGCATCTGTAACTTTTTCACCTAAGTAGTCTTCTGAGAACTTCTTGATGTGTTGCAAAATGAATGCTGAAATTTCTTGTGGTGTGTATGACTTGCCGGCTACAGTAACTTTGTAACCTGCTTCACCCATGTGACGCTTGATTGATGAAACTGTATCTGGGTTAGTGATTGCTTGTCTCTTTGCAACTTCACCAACTTGAATTTCACCATCTTTAAAAGCAACAACTGAAGGAGTTGTTCTTGCGCCTTCTGGATTAGTAATAATCTTTGGAGAGCCACCTTCAAGAACGGCTACAGCAGAGTTTGTAGTACCCAAATCAATACCAATAACTTTAGACATAAACCTAAACCTCTTTTATTTTTTATATTTATTAATTTATTTTACTTTATTGTGCAACAACAACCATTGCTGGACGAAGTACACGATCTTCAAGTTTGTAACCCTTTTGAAGAACTTGTACAACTGTATCCTTAGCATGCTTATCATCGGCTGGAACAGTTTGAACGGCTTGACTAAATGTTGGATCAAACTTTTCACCAACATTGTCAATCGCTGTCACATGATTATTTTCAAATGCTTTAACCATGTGTTGTTGAACCATTTCAATACCTTTTTTAAGTTGTTTGCTGGCATCATCGTCAGCTTCAACACTCAAAGCACGTTCAAGATTATCCAAAACAGGTAGAATTTCAGTCGCCAATTTTTGACCGTCATATTTAAGGATGTCAGCGACTTCCTTGCTATGACGCTTATTCATATTTTGCATTTCTGCTTGGCTTCTTAAAAGATTATCTTCTAAGTCGGAATTCTTTTTCTTCAAATCCGCAATTTCTTTATCTTTGGGATCGATTTTTTCAGCCTGTTTTGTTTTAGCTGATTTTTCATCAGTCTTTGGAGCTGCTTCTTTTTTAGAAGTCTTCAAATCCTGGTCTGTTTCTTTATCTGCCATTACTTCCTCCTAAAAATTTCAAGAATCATCATACCTTGAATAATAATCAATTAGTCGTTTGGCTAATTCAACTCTAAATTCTCCGAGCAAACCAATCAATTGTGAATAGTGCATCGTCTGTGGACCAAGCAAGGCAATAACACCCTTACCATGGTTACCGACATCGTAATTCGCAGTGATGATACTGTAATTTTTCAACGCATCACTACCTAATTCACTTCCGAGACGAACACGAATGCCGTCATCAGAAATGCTAGGATCAAGCAGTTTTCTCAAATCAGTACTCTGATTCATAATTGAAAATAGTGATTGAACTTGTGATAAATCATCATTGTTTGCATAATTCAAAAGATTCAATTGTCCGTCGACATAATACTTCTCGGAACCAGCCTTTTTGAAAAGCTGATCCATCATATCCAACAAACCGTCGGATGAGTACATGTACTCGGAAAGAATTGCTGGTACATCGTTGTGCAACATTTGAATAACCTTTGGTAATGGTTGTCCAACTAACTTGTCGTTCACGATGTTAACAATTTTTTCAATTAAAGAAGTATCAAAATCGTCATCTATTGTATAGATATTATTCTCAACATTATTATCGCTTGTAACGATGATTGCCATAAGTTGATGTGGGTTCAAAGGAACAATTCTAAAACCTGTTAAAAGGATTGAACTGCTCTCTGGACCTAAAGTGATAGCTGTGTAACTGGTCAGATGAGATAAGATCTTGGCGGATTGTTCAATAATATCATCAATCTGGTGATACGTTTTGCCAAAATCGTCGTCAATTCTCTGCGCAATATCTTGTGGTACGCTCGTAGGCTGTACCAAATGATCAAGATAATAGCGATATCCCATCGCTGAAGGAATTCTACCAGATGAAAGATGGGTTTTCTCGAGATAACCGACTTCCTCTAGCATTGCCATTTCATTTCTGATTGTCGCAGAACTTACATGGAAAGGTAATTCATTCATCAATGTCTTCGAACCAACCGGCTGGCCGGTATCTGTAAATATGCGCACGACTTCTCTCAAGATTGCATCTTGACGTTGTGATAGCATTATACCGTCCTCCTTTTTAGCACTATTCATACCTGAGTGCTAACAATGTAAAATATAACAATCTATCCTATTAGTGTCAAGTATGCACGCTCAATTTTTCTAATTTTTCCGCGATTATTTTAAAATCGGCATTCTATGGTAAGATTTAGGAAAAATCAAATCAATACGAGGTAAATTATGCTCAATCAAATTATTGGTGTGAAATTTCTTGCTTCCAGATCCTACGAAGAACTTCTCGAAAAGCCTTGGGACATTTTAACTTCTGGAGATCAATACAGTTATGTTAGCCGTGGCTTCAAAGTTAACGTTGATGATTTAGTCATTGTTCCTAATTCTGGATACAATGACACGGTCGTTGTTCCTGCTGTTGTTACTGAAGTTGACATCAACGAGCACGCTGACCGTGCTACTCGTCCAATATTGGCAGTTATTACTAAAGAGCAGCTTATGCATCGTGAAGGACAAGCATATGGCGTACACAAGGAACTGACCAACCGTGAGCTTATTTTCAAGCAGTTAAATAAGGAATACGACCAAGCAGTCAGAATGGAACAAATTGAAAAAATGTCCAAAACCAATCCAACAATCGCTGCCCTTTTGAATGAATTAAATAAGCAAGACAAGATTTTAGAAGAACATCGAGCATTACCCAAAACTCAAATTACTCGAGCTATTGATTCCCAATTGTTTTAATTATTTGAATTGAATTAACAAATACCCTGCAGCCAATATTGCGCTACAGGGTATTATTTTACTTTTTTAAGGCTTTAATAGAATTTTTCTTATCGAGTTCCAACTGTTTAACCAAACCATCAGCATCGTCAAATTTAACCTCGCCACGTAAATAGTGAACCCACTCAATAGCGACGTGTTTGCCATAAATGTCTCGATCAAAGTCGAAAATATTAGTTTCAATCGTTACACCAGTATTTTCTTTAAATGTCACATTATAACCAACTGATGTCATTGCATTGTACCAAACACCGTCAATCTTTATTCGTGTGGCATAAACACCAATAGCTGGAATTACTTGTGACCCATCGACTGCAAGGTTGGCTGTAGGATAACCTAGTGTCCGTCCTCTTTGTAAGCCATGAATAACGGTTCCTTGATTTTGATAGGTGTACCCTAAGAATTCATTTGCAGTACCGATATGACCTTGCAAAATAAACTCTTTGATAGCACTTGAGCCAATCTTTTGGCCATCAATCAATTGCTCAGGAACAGTAACTGTTTCAAATCGTCCTTGCGCGTAATTTGGCAAATTCTGCATATTGGCAATATCTTTTTTGCCATAAGTATAGTCAAATCCAGCTACAACAAACTTAGCCTTGAGACCGACCATATACTGATCAACAAAATCTTGCGGCTTTAGGTGAGCAAAATCATCAGTAAAGTGAACAAAAAAAAGGTAATCGACCCCTAATTGTTCTACCAATTCAGCTTTACGTTGCATAGTTGATAAATACTTAAAATTTGTTTCATGTTGATAAATCGTTCTTGGAGAACAGTCAAACGTCATCAAAGTAGCTTTGAGATGATGCTTTTGAGCTAATTCAACACCAGTTTTAATTACTGCCTGATGTCCTAAGTGCACACCATCAAAGAATCCCATTATCAAGACGGTGTCACTTGCTGGGCGTTGTTGTTCCAATAACGGATGTTTAACGTTTATAATCTGCATTTTTTATCTCTTTTATTTATATTAAGTTAACATTAACTGTTTTATAAATTACTAATATTTAGTTATTTTTCAATAACATCAAATCAGGAATCCACATATCTCTTACTTTATCATACTTGTAAAGGGCTTTCGTAACGCCGCCCCTTTGCACACGTAATTGCTTAGTTTTGTCAGAATCAACATTTTCCAAGAATCCCCCGTGCAATACGCGAACTTCCCACTCTTCGTCATTCAATTCATAACTAGGAACATCTGTTAACACATCATCAATTGATCTCAAAAAACTGTAGTCTTCGTTATCCATCATGTCTGATATTTGACCAAGTGTGAAAGTCTCTTCAATAGGAAAACCCGCACTCTTAACACGTGTCAATTGTGACATAAAAGCTGGTAGTCCAAGCATATGACCAAATTCAACTGCTAGTGTTCTAACATAAGTTCCTTTTGAACACTTAACGTGAAATTTGACAGTCTGATAACCAGTTGTCTCGTCAAAAACAGGTTCACCCATAATGTGAAAGTCATAAATATGAATATGTCTTTCTGGACGTTCAACTTCAAGTCCAGCTCGAGCGTATTCATAAAGTTTCTTCCCATTTACTCGAACGGCAGAAAACATTGGTGGAATCTGCGTTAAATCCCCAGTCATCTTTTCAAAAATTGGGTTCAATTCATCTATCGTAAAAGGCTTAGCTAATTTTTGTTCGTCAACAGTCTCCCCTTCACGATCTTCAGTAGTTGTCGACTTGCCTAAGGTTATTTCACCCTCATACTCTTTAGGAGAGCCTGTCAGCGTGTTTACCAGTTTAGTTGCCTGTCCCACACAAATTGGTAAAACCCCATTGACTAGTGGGTCTAGTGTCCCTGTGTGGCCAATTTTTCTTGTATGTAGTATTTTTCTTAGTTTGTAAACATAATCAGAACTAGTTTGTCCGATTTCTTTATTTAATGGAATTACTCCGTCCATAATAATCTCCGTATCTGTGTAATATCATCAATAATTTTACTAGTATTTGGGAGAAAAAGGTAGAGGATTGTGTTATTTGGCGATTGCCGCATGCGGGTGTCAGTGTTGGAGCCCACATGCTAGGTTGATAACCTACTATAAACATTTCATATCCTAAAACATCTTAAATACTTTTACACTCAACTAATAACGATTAATTAGTCGGAAGAGCTGGGAAATATTTGTGTGCTGTGGTTCGAGACCGAACTTTGGCTCGGACCGTTCCGCACAGCTTGAGAATATTTTCCAGCTCTTCCGACGTCATACTTAATTAAAACAAAAAAATCAGGAGTTCCTAGATATTTTATCTAAGAAAACCTGATTTTTTATTTTGATTCAAAACTAAAATTCGTAATTTTATTATAGTTTCCAAAGATGGATACTCTCTACTCTGAAAACGGCATACTCCAATTAATTAATGATTAGCTTCGTCTTGATGTAACTTAGCAATCAACTTATCAATCTTTTCACCATAGCGAATTGATTGATCTTGTTTGAATTCCAATTCAGGAACTTTGTACAAAGTTAATTTTTGACCAAGCTCACGTCTGATCAAGCCTTTAGCTTTATCCAAACCCGCTTGTGTCTTTTCAACATCACTAGCTTTTTCTGAAAGGATGCTGTAATAGATGGTTGCTTGTTGCAAATCACCTGTCATTTCAACACCTGTAACTGTTACACCTTGAACTCTTGGATCACGAACACGTTTCAAAAGAATATCGTTAACTTCTTTTTGAATTTCTTGTTCCACACGACCAATACGATGTTTAACCATATCGTACCTCCTACGTTATTTAATATATCTATTTCAATATATGGTGTTAGTTAATAATTCGCTTTAAATATCGGTTTTAATTATATTCAACATTTTGAATATTTTTATACTCAACCTATAAAAAATCTAGTCGGAAGATTTGATAGTATTTATCTGCCGTGGAAGTGGCGTTATGGCTTTAGCCATTACACCACCAGGCGTGTTTGGAGACTTACCGATTTTTGGTAAGGCTTCAAACCGAGGTTCGAGACCGCTCTTTGGCTCGGGCCGGTCCGCACAGCAGTAGAATACTATCAGATCTGGAGACGGCAAACCTAACTAACGCTACATGTTTTGCCAGTAATTCTCTATTTATTCATCACTGCTTGATTATATCACATCATGATTTCAAAAAAATAAAGTCAAAATGTTTATTAAACATCGTGACTTTATTTTAATTATCATTTAAATTACGAGTTTACTTTACAGGAACTTCTTCCATTACGTAAGCTTCAACTTCGTCGCCAATCTTAATATCGTTGTAGTTTTCGATTGTGATACCACATTCAAATCCTGAACCAACTTCTTTGACGTCGTCCTTGAAACGTTTAAGTGAAGCAAGCTTGCCTTCGTAGACAACTACGCCATCTCTAACAAGTCTAACACCACTATCACGTTGAATCTTACCACTATCAACGTAACAACCAGCAATTGTACCAATCTTAGAAACGTTGTATGTTTCACGGACTGTTAAGTTACCAGTAATCTTTTCTTCATAGACAGGTTCAAGCATACCCTTCATGGCTGCTTCAATCTCATCGATAGCCTTGTAAATAACTCTGTGTAGACGAATATCAACATTTTCATCCTTAGCTTGTACTTTAGCTTGAGCTGTTGGACGAACATTAAATCCGATGATGATAGCATTACTTGCAGAAGCAAGGTTAACATCACTTTCAGTAATAGCACCAACGGCAGAGTGAATAATATTGACACGAACGCCCTTAACTTCAATCTTCTTCAAACTTCCGGCAATGGCTTCAGCAGAACCTTGTACATCGGCTTTAATAATAACGTCGACTTGTTTAAGTTCTCCCTCTTTCATTGTTTCGAATAAGTTATCAAGTGTAACAGGATTTGTGTTTTGACGTTCCTTTTGAAGGGCACGACTAGCACGTTCCTCACCAGCTGCACGAGCAGTCTTTTCATCATCGAAGACAACGAACTTATCAGCTGATTCTGGCACATCATTTAGACCAGTAACTTCGACTGGCTCTGATGGCTTAGCATCTTCAATGTCTTTACCGTTGTAGTTTGTCATTGTTCTAACACGACCGAAGGTATTACCAACAACGATTGGATCTCCAACATGCAATGTACCTTGTTGTACAAGCAATGTAGCAACAGGTCCACGGCCCTTGTCCAACTTAGCTTCGATAACAGTACCGATAGCTTTTTGTTCAGGGTTAGCTTTCAATTCCAAAACATCAGATTCAAGCAAGATCATTTCTAGCAATTCATCGATGTTTGTTCCCATTTTGGCTGAAATATTAACAAAGATAGTATCTCCACCATAACTTTCAGGAACAAGGTCATACTTCATAAGTTCTTCAGTAACGTGTTGTGGATTAGCACCCGGCTTATCGATCTTATTGATAGCTACGATGATAGGGTCATTTGCGGCCTTAGCATGGTTTATAGCTTCAATAGTCTGTGGCATAACACCATCGTCAGCTGCAACAACTAGGATAACGATATCAGTGATATCAGCACCACGAGCACGCATATTTGTAAAGGCAGCGTGTCCTGGAGTATCCAAGAATGTAATCAATCTATCTTTAAGACGTACTTGATAAGCACCGATATGTTGAGTAATACCACCAGCTTCACCAGCTGTAACGTGTGTATGTCTCAAGTGATCAAGCAATGTAGTCTTACCATGATCAACGTGTCCCATGATAGTAACAACGGGTGGACGTGTAACAAGGTTATCTGCATTGTTAGCTTCAGTATCGAAGTACTTGTCGATATCGGCAACATCTTCTTGAACCTTTTCTTCAGCCTTAATACCATAATCTTCGGCCAACAATTCAATAGTATCTTTATCTAATGACTTGTTTTGGTTGATCATAATACCAAGCATGAATAGCTTCTTAACTAATTCAGCTGGTTCTCTGTGAAGGATCTTACCAATATCTTGAGCGTTCATACCTACTGTATAAGTAAGTGTTTCTGGCAATGGACGTTCTTTTCTTTGTGGCATTGGCTTCTTAGGTTCGGTACGTTGACGTTGTTGACGCTTGCGTTCCTTCTTCTTACGACGACTACCAAATGGATTAGCAAGGTTCATCTTGTGGCCAAAGTCACGGTTGTTATTAGTTGGTTTTGCCTTCTTGTATTCTGGCTTTGGAACTTCAACATGAGCTACAGTTGACTTTGGAGTCTCCTTAGCCTTAGCAGCTACATTGTTGTTATTGTTTGGTCTTCTGTTTTGGTTGTTATTTTGGCTATTGTTGTTACGGTTATTGCTATTGTTATGGTTGTTATTATTGTTTCTGTTAAAACGACTTTGGTTTTCGCCATTGTTGTTTGTATTAGGACGGTGATTGTTCTGATTATTTCTGTGAGTATTATCGCTACTATTGTTGCGATTATTAGGACGATTATTGTTATTTCTAGTTGGATGACTAGGAATACGACTTGCATCAGCGATGTTTGTCTTAAATTGTTCTAGATACTTGTTACCAGCACTTTGTGTTGGACGTGGTGCTTGTGATTGAGTGCCGTTAGAACGATCACGTCGGTTATTGTTGTTACGGTTTCTGTTATCACGTGATTGTGAATTGCGGTTATTATTGTTGTTACGGTTGTTTGTATTGTTGTTACGATTTCCGTTATTATTGCGGTTATCGTTACTACGGTTATCACGTGATGGGGTATTACGGTTGTCGCTTCTGTTATTACTATTAGCATTAGCAGTAGTGTTGTTAGTACGATGGTTAGTATTCGAATTATTGCTGTTTGGACGATTACCATTGGATGTGTGATTGTTGTTGCGATGGTCAAAGTGACCGTTACCCTTATTAGCATCTCTTCTTACAGCAGTAATCTTAATCTTAGTTTTGTGATCACCAGAATTGTGATTACTACCTTCGTGTTTTTCACCGGCTTTTGCAGGTTGTGCAGGTCTTGATGATTGTGTTTGATGTGTTGCAGGTTTTGATGGCTTTGCAGCTGGTCTTGTTGCAGGCTTTGATACAGCCTTTGCAGCTGGTTTGCTACCACCCTTTAAACTACTTACAATCTTCTTCTCTGTGCCTTCATCTACTGATGACATATGGTTCTTAACGTCGATACCTAATTTACTGGCGGCATCTAATACTACTTGATTCTCAACACTATTTTCTTTTGCAATAGTATAAATTCTCTTTTTGACCATCCTATCACTCTCCTTAATTGTCCATAAATTCTTTTAACCTTTTAGCAAATCCGAGATCTGTTATTCCCATAACTTTTCTGTCTTTTCCAATAGCTGTTTTTATGTCATTACTACTTATTGTATCTATCACAGGTACATTATAATAACTTGCCTTGTTGTGCAAATCTTTTTTTGTACGTGGACTACAATCTGAAGCCATAATTACCAACTTAACTTCACCATTACGAATTCCATTAATTGTTAACTCAGTTCCACTAATAACTTTTCGTGCTCTGACGGCAATGCCTAAAAAATTTAAGAAAGATTTCATTAATGTTTCTTACCTAGATCTCCGAAGAGATCCATTCTAGCTTTCTGATGATCGACAAAGTCGAATAGTTCATCATAAAAAGTCTCTGGTACTGCATGTGAGAAGACTTTTTCTAAAGACTTCTTTGACTTAGCATTTTTAATGGCTTCAGGATCCAGACCAACGTAAGCACCGCGACCGGGCTTTTTTCCGGTAGAATCAATTGAAATGTTGCCTTCTTTATCTTTGACAATTCTTACCATTTCTCTTTTTGGATACATCTTGTTTGTCAAAATATCTTTACGCATTGGTATCTTACGAGTTGCCAAATCCATCACCCCTTTTTAATTTTCTGAATCAGTTGAATCAGGTGTATCTGTGTCAGTTGCATCATCGTCTGAATCGTCATTTGAATCTTCAGCTGCTGGATTCTTTGCGTCATCCGCATTAGCTGCATTTTCACGTGTCTTTTCAATATCGATTTTACCACTCTCAACATCAGCAAGATTTACATCTTGATCGTTGTCATCCACAAATTCAACTTGTGATTCCGGTTTGATATCAATCTTATAGCCAGTTAACTTAGCAGCTAAACGGGCGTTTTGACCCTTTTTACCAATTGCCAATGACAAGTGATAATCAGGTACGATAACGATACATTGTTTCTTATCGTCATCATCAAATTGCACAGCAATAACTTCAGCAGGGTTCAAAGCGTTAGCAATGAAGTCTACTGGGTCATCAACGTAAGGCACAACATCAATGTTTTCACCGTTTAATTCATCAACAACAGCTTGAACACGTGAGCCCTTAGGTCCAACACATGTACCAACTGGGTCAACGTCTGGATTGTCTGACTTAACAGCAATCTTAGTTCTGTCCCCGGCTTCACGAGCGATTGAGACGATTTCAACTGTTCCATCATAAATTTCAGGAACTTGTTGTTCGAACAAACGCTTTACCAAACCTGGATCAGTTCTAGAAACGAACACTTGAGGTCCCTTAGTAGCATTTTCAACCTTAGTAACGTAAACACGAATTCTATCACGAGAATTGTATGTTTCACCAGGCATTTGATCAGCTTTAGGCATAACTGTTTCGATACGACCATAAGTGATATAAACATATCTACTATCACTACGTTCAACGGTACCTTGAATGATTTCGTGTTCATATTGGCTATATTCATTATAGATGATATCGCGTTCAGCTTCACGAACTCTTTGCATGATTACTTGCTTAGCAGTTTGGGCTGCAATACGTCCGAAATCTTTAGGTGTAACCTCTTCTTTGATATGATCGCCGATTTCGTAACCCTTGCTCTTTTGTTGTGCATCTTCGAGACTAACCTCTAAACGATCATCAACAACTTCTTCAACGACTTCTTTAACTGCATAAACATGTATATTACCCTTTTTGGCGTCAAATTCAACATCAACGTTTTGGGCTTGGTTGTAATTTCTTTTATAAGCAGCTACTAGAGCGGCTTCGAGTGATTCAATCACATATTCTTTTTTAATACCCTTTTCGCTTTCAAGCGCATCGAGGGCCTCAACCATTTCTTTACTCATGATTTTCTCCTTAGAATTCGATTGCAAGTCGAAGCTTAGCAATGTTATCGCGGCTAATTTCTACTTGTTTCTTTAAATTCTTAACTTTAACAATCAAAGTTATCTTGTCATCTGTTACTTCACTCAATGTTCCTTCAAAAGCTTTTTGACCATCTTGTTTTTGATATAGAGATGCATGAATATAATCATCCACATAATCAGAAAGACTTTCGTCATTCTTTAATGGACGTTCGGCACCTGGAGATGAAACCTCTAGGTAATATGCTGGATCGATTGGATTCAATTCATCCAGCTTTTCTCCGTATTCTTCACTAATAACGGCACAGTCATCAATGTTGATGCCGCCCTTTTTATCAGCATAAACTCTTAAATACCAGTCTCCACGCTCGTGGACAAATTCTAGATCAACAAGAAAGAAATCATGCTTATCTAAAATAGGCTGTAAAATGGCTTTTAATTCTTCAACTTTTGTATCCAAGGACATTCCTCCAAAGTAATTCGGCAATAAAAAGAGTGAGCATCTCTGCTCACTCATTAATCAATAATTAACTAGTAGTTAATTTAACATATATTACTATTTAAATCAACTTATAACAACCATACTAGAATAATGATAGCTGATTTTCTTCCGGCATACCATCTAAAGCATGATTTTCAGTCATATATTCGATAACCGTCTTCGAAACCTTACCACGAGTACTCAAATCTTGTTTAGATAAGAAAGGTTTTTCTTCACGAGCGGCAATGATTTGTTTAGCAACGTTATCACCCAGACCAGGAATGGCATTGAATGGTGCCAAAAGTGTCTTATCATCGATAATCTTGAACTCAAAAGCATCAGATTTTTCGATATCGACCATCTTAATCTTGAAACCACGTTCCAAACACTCATTAGCTAATTCTAACACAGTTAACAAATTCTTTTCTTTCGTTGAAGCATCCATCCCTTTATCATTGATTTCCTTCATCGCTGCTTTGACAGCATCTTTACCAGTTGTCATTGAAACGAGGTCAAAATCATCAGCACGAACTGTGAAGTAAGCACTGTAATAATAAAGTGGGTAGTGAACCTTAAAGTAAGCAATTCGAAGCGCCATGATAATGTAGGCTGTCGCGTGAGCTCGAGGGAACATGTACTTAATCTTCAAACATGAATCAATGTACCAATCAGGAACATCAGCATCCTTCATTGCTTGTTTCCAATCGTCTGGAATACCACGACCTTTACGAACGTGCTCCATAATTTGGAAAGCCATCTGTGAATCCATACCATAGTGAATCAAATCCATCATAATATTATCACGACAACCAATAACTTCCTTCAAAGTAACAATACCCTTGTCGATCAACTCTTCCGCATTTCCTAACCACACATCAGTACCATGTGATAATCCAGAAATTTGTAGCAATTCGGCAAAAGTTGTTGGATGAGTTTTCTCAAGCATTCCACGAACAAAACGAGTACCAAATTCTGGAACTCCTAATGTACCAGTCTTTGAGAAAATCTGTTCTGGTGTAACACCAAGGGATTCAGTACTTCTAAAGAGTTCCATAACTTCAGGATCTTTAACTGGCAATGACTTAGGATCAATGCCTGACAAATCTTGTAACATACGAATCATTGTGGGATCATCATGTCCCAAAATATCGAGTTTCAAGATATTATCATGGATTGAGTGGAAATCAAAGTGAGTTGTTTTCCAAAGAGCTGACTGATCATCAGCTGGATATTGAATTGGCGTGAAATCAAAAATGTCCATGTAATCTGGCACAACGATGATTCCGGCCGGATGTTGTCCAGTTGTTCGTTTAACACCAGTTGAGCCGATAGCTAAACGTTCAACTTCAGCATTACGAAGATTCTTACCAGTCAATTCTTGATAGTTCTTAACGTAACCAAAAGCTGTTCTATCAGCAATTGTACCAATGGTACCAGCACGGAACACGTGGTCTTCCCCGAACAATACTTTTGTATAATTGTGGGCTACTGGTTGGTAGTCACCAGAGAAGTTCAAATCGATATCAGGAACCTTATCACCCTTGAAACCAAGGAAGGTTTCGAACGGAATATCCTGACCATCTTTTTCCAACTCAGTACCACACTTAGGACATTTTTTATCATCCAAGTCATATCCTGAACCAACTTCACCTTTAGTAAAGAATTCGGAATACTTACATTTAGGACAACGATAATGTGGTGGTAGCGGATTAACTTCGGTAATTCCAGTCATGGTAGCAACGAAACTGGAACCAACGGAACCACGGGAACCAACCAAGTATCCATCTTTATTAGATTTGTAAACCAAACGTTGTGAAATCAAATAAATAACTGAGAAACCATTACCAATGATACTTTTTAGCTCTTTATCCATTCGTTCCTGAACAATTTCAGGTAGTGGATCACCATAAAGTTCATGAGCTTTGTTCAAAGTTAAATTCTTAATTTCATCTTCGGCACCCTCCATTTTAGGAGTGTAAAGTTTGTCTTTAACCGGAGAAATTTCATCAATTGAATCCATGATTTTCTTAGGATTATCAACAATAATTTCTTGTTCAGTCGCCTGATCCATATAATTAAATTCATCGAACATTTCATTAGTAGTTCTAAATTGAACATCAGGTAATTCAGGACGACGACCCAAAGCATTACTCTTAACCGCTTTGATGACAATATCACGGTAAACTTTGTCATGATCATCCAAATAGTGAACATCCCCCGTTGCGACAACAGGCTTATTCAATTCCTTACCCAATTTAACGATATTCTTCAAAATTTCTTCCAAAGCATTTTCGTCTTTAATAATCTTAATATCAATCAAGTGTTGATATAACGAACGTGGCATAACTTCCAAGTAATCGTAATATTGAGCTAATTCACGTGTATCGTCATATCCCTTTTGCATCATACTTGTGAAAACTTCACCATTCTCACAGGCAGATCCAACAATAATACCTTCACGATATTTGTTCAATAAACGTCTTGGCACACGAGCTGTTCGGTAATAATACTGTGTCATTGAGTAAGACACAATTTTGAACATATTCTTCAAACCAGCTTGTGTCTTAGCTAACAAAACAGCGTGAGTTGGACGAGCTTGTTTATAAGCTTCTTCCCCACCAATATGATCATTCAATTGTTCAACGTTATTAGTTCCAAACTTATCTTCCAATTCATCAAACAACTTGTACATCAAGTATCCAGTTGTCTCAGCATCAGAATCAGCTCTATGGTGATGTTCCAAAACGATATTGTAACGTTTAGCCAATGAATCCAACTTATGATTACGATATTCAGAATGCAACGTACGTGACATTTCCAACGTATCGATAATTGGCATTGCCAAACGGTCACGTCCCATACGAGTCAAAGCGGCGTTCATGAAACCCATATCGAAGGTAACGTTGTGTCCAACCAAGATATCATCGCCGATAAAGTCCATGAATTCGCCGACAATAACATTTTCGTCAGGTTCATTCTCAACCATTTCAGTCGTGATGCTAGTCAAGTTGGTTGTTATCTCTGACAATGGATGACCGGGATTGATAAATTTATCAAATCGATCAATCACTTCGCCATCTTTCATCTTTGTAGCACCAATTTCAATAATAGAATCGTAAACAGCTGATAGGCCAGTTGTTTCAGTATCAAAAATTACATATTCAGAACCTTCGAGTTTTTGGTCTCGTAAGTTATACGCAATTGGATTACCTTCATCAACTAGGTCAACTTCAACACCGTAAGCAATCTTAACGCCAAACTTTTTACCAGCATTATAAGCTTCTGGAAAGGCCTGCAAAGCACGATGGTCAGTGATAGCAATCCCTGTTTGACCCCAGTCACTAGCACGTTTGATTAAATCAGTGGCACTAGGAATGGCATCCATTTGACTCATATTAGTGTGTGCGTGTAATTCAATTCGTTTATTGCCATCTTCAGCAGTATCTTGACGTGAAGCATGCTTAATAATATTGATATCTTGAGCCATAATAACCAATTCACGTGAGAAATTATCCTCTTGAACACTACCACGAACTCTGATCCAAGCACCCTTGTCGAGTGAATTGAAGAAAGCTTCATCATCTTCGCCATTCGAGAATTTCTTGATACTGAATGAAGAAGTATAGTCGGTTACTTTCAAAATCAACAGTGAACGACCAGATTTCAATTTACGGACATCAATGTCAAAGACATTACCTTCAACAACCTTGCCACGATCTTCTTCAATGATATCAACCATTTGAGTAACTTCTTGATCATCAGGAATCTTACGACCGACCTTCGAAACATTACCAACTGGTTTAGCAGCTTTCTTTTCGCTGACTTCTTTAGCCTTTGCTTGGAACTCTTTAGCCTTTTCCGCAGCAGCAGCTTTCATGGCAGCTTCTTTTTCTTGTGACTTGTTCTGGTCAATATTAGTTCGAATCTTAAAGTCAGGGAAACCAAGACTACTGTATTCAGCCTGTAAACCGTTTAACAAACTGCCGTCAATCACATCAGCCATAAAATCATTGGAGACATCAAAATAGACGTGTCCATCTTGCATATATGGTGGTGTTTGACTGATTCGACTGATAACCATTGGTGAATTAACACCACAGTCATTTAAAACATAATTCCAATAATCCTTAATATCTTTTTCTCTTAATTCAGCTTTAGTGGTAGTTATCTCAAAATTAACTTGAGCAATTCCATCGAAACTGGCTTTCAGCGCTTTGACAAAAGTCAAAAATTCATTGAATGGCAAAACGTCTGTGAACTCAAAAAAGAAGGTCCAACGTTTACTACTCTTATGAACTTCTAGCTTATTCAATTTACCGTCAGCAAAAGAATCCTGTGACTCTAAGAGACTATCTAATTTAATTTGCTTAACAAGTATTTCAAAAAGTTGTTTTGTATCTGACATATTCTACCCTTCACAAATAAAAAAAGGCCTAAGCCTCATTACTGATTCTTAAGCAATATTTTTACTGAATTTACTAATTCATCTTTACTTACTTCGATTGTTTCGCCAGTACTTCTAATCTTAAGTTCCACAATCTCGTCGGCAGCTTTTTTACCAACTGTGATTCGAATTGGAATACCAATCAAATCTGAGTCCGCAAATTTAACGCCGGGACGTTCTTTACGATCATCAAGTAAGACATCATAGCCTTCATCTTGCAACAAAGTAACGATTTCGTCACTTAATTTGCCTTGAACATCATTGTTGTACTTGATTGGAACAACGTGAATTTGGTATGGAGCCAATTGTGCTGGCCAGATAATACCATTTTCATCACTGTGTTGTTCAATAATTGCTGAAAGCAATCTTGAAATACCAATTCCGTAACAACCCATGATCAATGGATTAGATTTACCATTTTCATCCAAGAAGTTAGCGCCAAGTGCCTTAGAGAACTTAGTACCCAATTTGAAAATGTGGCCAATTTCAATACCACGAGTAAATTTGATGTGACCATGACCGTCTGGAGAAGTTTCTCCTTCTTTGATAACACGGAAATCTCTAAACTCAGGCATTTCATCAGTAATATCTTCAAAGTTAGCGTTGATAAAGTGATGGTCTTCCTTGTTAGGACCAACAACAAAGTTAGTCAAACCAACAAGTGAGCTATCATACAATACCTTAACCTTGTCATCGATACCCTTAGGTCCGATAAATCCAGGTACACTGTGGAATACATCTTTAACTTCTTCAGGAGTAGCTTCACGCAGGAAGTCGGCACCTAAGTAGTTTTTAATTTTAACATCATTAGCGTCGTAATCGCCACGAATCATAACCATTACTGGTTCGTCATCAGCCATGTAAGCCACAGCCTTCATGATTCTAGCAGGTTCAACTTTTAGAAGTGCAGCCAAAGTATCAATTGTGTGAACGTTTGGTGTGTCGACTTCTTCAATAGATTTCTTTTCTTCAGTAGGATTTTCATCCATCTTACTTGCAGCCATTTCCAAGTTAGCAGAATAATCTGATTCGTCAGAATAAGCAATTGTATCTTCACCGATAGGAGCAATAGCAGAAAATTCTTTTGAATCAGTTCCACCCATGGCACCGGCATCACCAATAATGGCACGATAGTTCAAACCACAGGCATCGAAAATGTTGCGGTAAGCTTGTTCCATTTGGTTGAAGACAACATCCAATTGTTCCTTGTTAGCTGTAAACGAATAAGCATCCTTCATCAAGAATTCACGACCACGTAATAGACCATAACGAGGACGATCTTCATCACGATACTTCATTTGCATTTGGTATAAAACAAGTGGCAATTTCTTGTAACTGTTCAAACCTTCCTTAACCACGCTAGTAAATGTTTCTTCGTGGGTAGGTCCTAAAACAAATTCTCTTTCGTGACGATCCTTCATCTTGAAAAGATTGTCGCCATAAGTTTCATAACGCCCACTTTCCTTCCACAAATCAGCTGGTAAAATTGCTGGCATTTGCATTTCAACGGCATCAATTTTTTCCATTTCTTTGCGCATTAGATCTTCAAGCTTACGGATTACTGACCAAGCTAATGGCAAGTATGCGTACACACCTGCAGAAACTTGTCTGATGTATCCGGCTCTCAACATCAATTGGTGACTGACTGCTTCAGCATCTGAAGGAGTTTGTTTTAGTGTTGGAATATATAATTTTGATTGTTTCAAGTTCTCTTATCCCCCTATTTTATAAAGAAACGCTGGATATCATTCCACGTTACGGCAACCATCAATAGTACCAAAATCCCGACACCGATTAGGGTGATAACATTCTCATATTGTTCAGGAATTGGTTTTCTTCTAATTGCTTCAACGATATTTAACAAAATCTTCCCACCATCTAAGGCTGGAATAGGTATCAAGTTAACGATCCCCAAATTCATCGATAACATTGATGTGAACAAAATAATATTGATCAAACCAGTTGAGGCCACTTTGGAAGTCATTGAATAAATTCCGACAGGACCGGATAATTGATTAATACTAAATCCACCAGAGACCATTTTACCTAAGGCGTGGAAAATTGTTAATGATGTGCTCCAGGCATATGTAAATCCATATTTAATCTTACCAAGGACAGATGAATCCAATTTAGCAGTAATTCCAATCATGCCATATTTTTGACCTGATTGTTTAACTGTCTTGGGAGTTAATTTAATTTGTTCAGTCTTTTTACCACTTTGAACGCTTAACGTTAAGTTTTTGCCAGGGTTGTTCTGAATCTTCTCAGTCAATGTAGCCCAAGAACCAGTTTTCTTCCCGTTAACGCTAAGAATCTTATCATTCGCTTTTAAGCCAGCCTTTTGAGCCACAGAGTTGTTTTGAACTCCGCCTAGTTGATTTGTACCTGTACCAACTGAACCCATCATAAAGGCCGCTAAAATAGCAGCTACGATAGCTAGCACAAAGTTATTGAATGGACCAGCAAAGTTAGTGATCATTCGTTTCCAAACAGAAACTGATTGCAACTGAACGTCACGAGGAGCAATTTGAACTTCGGTTCCGTCCTCTTCAACAATTGTTGCATCATGATCGACTGAATATTTTTTAGTGACAGACTCATCACCATTTTCGTATCCTTCAATGATTAAATCATCGACAAGGTCAGCTTTTGAGATTTGAACTGGAACCGCGTTTGCATCGTAAACTTTACTTGAAGTTATAATTTTTGTTACTTTGTTATCATCATTCAAAACTAAAGATGACATTGTTCCGGGTTGAATCTCAGAGTCATCTTCCTGGGCACCAGCCATTCGTACATAACCACCTAGAGGCAAAAGTCTCAAGGTATATGTCGTATGGTTTTTTCTGTATGCCACAATTTTTGGACCCATTCCAACAGAAAACTCCCGAACCAAGATTCCGGATTTTTTTGCTGCATAATAGTGTCCAAATTCATGAACGATCACTAAGATTCCAAAAACGATTATAAATGTAATTATCGCGGTCATTTTAACCTCCACGAGCTGCTGTTTATACTAAACCAAAAATGTGTAACAAAGGTAGCACGATCAACATGCTATCGAAGCGATCCAAAATCCCACCATGACCTGGTAGGATATTTCCTGAATCCTTTACTTTGTAGAATCTCTTATAGGCAGACTCAATCAAGTCACCCATTTGTCCCATAATTGAGAGTACAAAGGCAATCATCAACATAGTTGTCATTGAGTACTCTTGGGGAACGAAATACATGTAAACTCCAGAAAGAATCAAAGCCATAATAATTCCGGCAATTGTGCCTTCCCAAGTTTTGTTAGGGCTAATTGCAGGCCATAACTTGTGCTTACCAATTTTTCTACCAAATGAATAAGCAAAAATATCAGTTGACCACACAACAATCAAGGCATACATCAAAAGACCTAAACCAGGAGCTGAATTTCTAACGGCTGCTAGATAGTGGAAACCAGTACCAATGTAAAGCATTGATACGACTGACACACCAGCATCTTCAAAATTAAATTTATTTTTAGTCAAAACTGTAATGATCAATAAGATGATCGAGAAAACGTAAAATAAATCCAAACGTGTGAAACTCTTTGGGAACCAACCATGATAGAAAGCATCTGGCACAACTAATGCCAAAGTTCCTAAGATAGTTACCAAAAAGTCCATTGAAACGATGATTCTTTTACGCATGATATAAACTTCAAATACACCAACTGCAGCTAAAGCTACCGCAGCAACTTCTAGCCACACTCCACCAGCAAGCAATATGGGAATAAAGATTGCTAATGCAATAACGGCGGTGATTACACGTTGTTTCATAATTTTCCCCCAAACTAACTAAACAGAACCGTATCGACGATCTCGTCTGTCAAATTCTTTAATATCCTCAATCAAGTTGTCAACTGAGTAATTAGGCCAATATGTCTTATCAAAGACCATCTCTGAATAAGCCAATTGCCACAACATAAAGTTAGAAATTCTTTCTTCGCCACTAGTTCTGATCAAAAGATCAGGGTCAGCCAAATTTCCAAGTTGATCAGTCAATAAGTGATCGGCAAACATCGCATCGTCTATCTTGTCTGGATCAATTGAACCATTTGCGGCCTCAATTGCCAAACTTTTAGCTGCATGTACAAGTTCCGCACGACCACCGTAATTAAAAGCAAAGTTGAGGATCATTCCAGTGTTATCCTTTGTGTCCTCAACTGCTTTCAATACTACTTTTCTCGTTCTGTCAGGTAAATGATCCGTAAATCCAGTTACCATTACTTTAATGTTTTCTTTAATCAAATCTGGCATAAATGTTCCAAAGAAATCTACCGGCAAGCGCATCAAGAAATTAACTTCTTTGCTTGGACGGCTCCAATTCTCTGTAGAAAAAGCATAGAGACTCAAAACCTTTACTCCCAAATGACTCGCTGCTGTTGCAATTGTTTTAACATTATTCATGCCTTCTTTATGTCCAGCAATTCTTGGTTGACCTTTTTCTTTAGCCCAACGACCATTACCATCCATAATAATTGCAATATGCTTAGGAACAGATATTTCAGGATCCAATTGTCTCTTATTATCCTCTGCCATTGAAATTAACCTTCAGTGATTTCTTTTTCTTTGGCTGCAGCTAATTTATCAATTTCAGCAATTGCATCGTCAGTTACTTTTTGGACATCTTTTTCAAGAGTATGGAATTCATCTTCAGTAACATCGTTAGCCTTCAATTGCTTCTTCAAATCGTCCATAGCTTCACGACGAACGTTTCTAACAGCGATACGACCACCTTCGGCCTCTTTACCAACTTGTTTAGCAATCTCTTGTCTGCGCTCACCAGTAAGCTGTGGGATAACCAAACGAATAACGTTACCATCATTGGCAGGGTTCAAACCAAGATCTGATGAGTTGATAGCATGTTCAATGTCATCAAGTGAAGATTTGTCATAAGGTGTGATCAAAAGAACACGTGCTTCAGGAATGTTGATTGAAGCAACTTGGTTCAAAGGAACATCACTACCATAGTATGAAACCATAACGTTGCTCAAAATTGAGGCGTTAGCTTTACCAGCACGGATGTTAGCCAATTCGCGGTTTAAAACCTCGGCTGACTTTTTCATGTTTTCTTTAGCTTTGGAAATAGCTTTATTTGTCATCATTACCATCCTCTATAATTGTTCCGATATTTTCACCTTGAACAACCTTCTTGATATTTTCAGCCTTGTTCAAGTTGAATACGATCAATGGAATATTGTTGTCCATTGACAATGATGAAGCTGTTGTATCCATAACTCCAAGATTCTTATTAATGAGATCAAGTTGTGTTAATTTAGAATATTTCTTAGCCTTTGGATCTTTCTTAGGATCAGCTGAGTATACACCATCAACGTTGTTTTTAGCCATTAAGATGACGTCAGCTTCAATTTCAGCAGCACGCAATACAGAAGTTGTATCAGTTGAGAAGTAAGGATTACCAGTACCACCAGCAAAGATTACGACACGGCCTTTTTCAAGGTGTCTGATAGCCTTTCTTCTGATGTATGGTTCAGCAACTTGGCGCATTTCGATAGAAGTTTGCACACGTGTTGGAACACCAATGTGTTCTAGTCCATCTTGTAAAGCTAGTCCATTCATAACTGTAGCCATCATACCCATGTAATCGGCTTGGGCACGATCCATACCCATTTCGGCACCAGTTTCACCACGCCAAATATTACCGCCACCACAAACGATAGCAACTTGAACACCTAAATCGTGAACACTCTTAATTTGTTCAGCTATTTTTTTGATAACTGGGGGATTAATACCAAATCCTTTTTCTCCAGCTAATGCTTCTCCAGAAACTTTTAAAATTACTCTTTTATACTTGATATCAGGCATAAGTACTCTCCTTTAATTTTGCTACTAAACATTTTAACATATTCGCTACACTAAAATTATCTAATCACTATTTTTAAATAAAAATTGCTCGGATACAACCCTTTATACAAAGAAAAGGTCGTTTAATTCAAAAAATGAATTAAGCGACCCTTCTCAAAAATAAATAAATTTATTAGTTATTCATTTGGTTCTTTACTTCTTCAGCGAAATCTTCTTGTTTCTTTTCGATTCCTTCACCGACTTCGTAACGAGCGTATGAAATTAGTTTACTGTTCTTTGATTCAACGAATTGTTGAACAGTCATATCTGAATCCTTAACAAATTCTTGGTCAGCCAAACTAATTTCTGACAAGTACTTGTTCAAACGGCCTTCAACGATTCTTGGAATGATCTTTTCAGGTTTACCTTCAGCTTTTGTTTCTTCAGTAAAGATAGCCTTTTCATGTTCAAGAACATCAGCAGGTACTTGATCACGATCCATGTACTTAGGGTTGATAGCAGCAACGTGCATAGCAACATCCTTAGCAGCATCTTCGTCTTTACCTTCAAGTGTAACAATAGCACCAATTAAGCCACCGTTATGTAGGTATGAACCGAATACTTGTGCATCAGTCTTATCAAGAACTTGGAAACGTCTCAAGCTAATCTTTTCACCGATAACAGCTGTTAAGCCAGTGATAGCGTCGTTAACTGAACCTTCGCCAAGACTTAAAGCTAATGCTTCGTCCATAGTCTTTGGTTCGTTTTCAACAATAGCCTTACCAATTGAGTTAACAAGATTGATAAACTTATCATTTGATGAAACAAAGTCAGTTTCTGAGTTAACTTCGATGATAGCAGCCTTGTTACCTGAAATTTCGATATGTGTTAAACCTTCAGCAGCAATGTTTCCACTCTTCTTAGCAGCTTTAGCAATACCTTTTTCTCTTAACAAGTCAACAGCTTTGTCCATGTCTCCATCAGCAGAAACCAATGCCTTTTTAGCATCCATCATACCAACGCTTGTCTTATCACGTAATTCTTTAACTTGAGCAGCAGTAATTTTAGCCATTCGTAAATCCTCCAGTCGTATAAATAAAGCCATCTTACTCAGATGACTCTATTTTACGGATATTATTTTAATTATTTGTTATCGTTATTGTTTGTTGCGTTTGCCAAATCTTCGATTGACTTGTCATCAGCAGCTTCTGTAGCATTATCAGCTTTTTTGTCTGCAAAGTCAGCATCTGAAACAGCTTCTTCACCTTGCTTACCTTCAACGATAGCGTCGGCCATCTTAGCAGTAATCAATCTTACGGCACGGATAGCATCATCGTTTGAAGGAATGATAACATCGATAGGATCTGGATCTGTGTTTGTATCAACCATAGCTACGATAGGAATGTTAAGTTTCTTTGCTTCGTTAACAGCAATGTTTTCCTTGTGAGGGTCAACGATGAACATAACATCAGGGATTCTTGGCATATCTTCGATACCACCAAGGAACTTCTCTAACTTAGCTTGTTGCTTTGTAAGTAAAGCAACTTCTTTCTTAGGTAGACGTTCAAAAGTACCATCAGTGGCCATAGCCTTGATTTCCTTTAATCTCTTGATACGTTTTTGGATTGTGTTCCAGTTAGTCAAAGTACCACCTAACCAACGGTGGTTAACGTAGTATTGACCGGCACGTGTAGCTTCTTCAGCAACAGCGTCTTGAGCTTGCTTCTTTGTACCAACGAATAAGAAAATTCCGTTGTCACCGGCAACAGCCTTCATATAATTGTAAGCATCGTCGATCATGCGAACAGTCTTTTGTAAATCAATGATGTAGATACCATTTCTTTGTGTAAAGATAAATGGCTTCATCTTTGGATTCCAACGTCTTGTTTGGTGACCGAAATGTACACCGGCTTCGAGCAATTGTTTCATAGAAATAACTGACATAAATAGTTCCTCCTGGTTTTTACCTCCACTCAAGTCATGTCTGACTGAAACGCTTGCGCGCACCATCAATCAAATCGTTGAGTGTGTGTATTCAATACAGGTAAATATTATATTGGAAAATACTCATTAAATCAAGTAGTCTTGCCAATTTATTCCGTTACTTTTTAATAAAGTGATTTTTTGTTGGCGACTAAGCTTCTTAATCGCAATCTCGCGCTTCAAAGCTTCAGACTTATTAGCCAACTCTTCGGAATACATTAATTTGACCGGACGCCTAACTTTAGTATATTTAGCACCCTTACCTGCATTGTGGGTCGCAACACGTTTTTCAACATTATTGCTGGTACCAGTATAAAAGGTTTTATCGTTGCAGAGCAACATATAAACGTAATATTTTTTATTTTCCATTGATAATTAAACTTGCCTCTTTACTTAACTGATGGTTCTCATCATAAATTACTAAATCTGGTTCAACACGTAATGATGACGCTTTGACAGTTTTAACAACATCCAGTAAAACTAGGTTGGCATCTTTGGTGGCAGTCGATCTGACAAAACGTATACGCTTGGGTTGCAATTTTTCTTGAGTCATAATACTGAATAATTCACTCAGACGTTCTGGTCGGTAAACGATAAACGCATGCGAATTTTCTTTTAACAGTATCTTAATAGTAGAAAGAATATCGGTAAGATCTGCTTTTAACTCATGACGAGCAATTGCCAAAACCGGATTATCTTTAATTACTGTTGAATCCGATAGCTTGAAATACGGCGGATTGCAGACAATTGTATCAATCGTATCGTGTGATAGATATTTCTGAACATTTTTTAAGTCATCATTAATTGAATGAACTTGTTGTTCCAAATGATTGTCCAAAATACTCTGCTGTGACAATTTGGCAAGTTCTGCTTGAATTTCCACAAGATAGATTTGGGCGTGGGTCTTTGCAGCTAATGACAAGCCAATTGCCCCATTTCCAGCACATAAATCCACGACTTTACCTTTTTTTACTGGTTTGGCGAAATTATAGAGTAAAATAGTATCAAGGTTAAATGAGTAGAGTTCTTTGTCTTGATTGATGATAATTCCACTGTTAGAAATTATATCTTGCGAATTAATCGACATATTGCACCTGCTTTATGTTATTTTAAATAAGTCAAAATTATTTTTGGGAGAATGATATTTCTATGTTTTATAAAGTTATCCGTGTTTTAGTGAGAGGTATAGTATTTTTACTAAACGGGCACTTCGATGTCGTTGGTAAAGAAAATTTACCAGATAAACCATATATTTTGGTTGCGCCCCATCGAACTTGGTGGGAGCCAATCTTCTTCGCGCTCGTCATTGCACCACGAGATGCAACTTTTATGGCTAAAAAAGAACTCTTTAAAAATCCAATTTTACGATATATTCTAGTTCACGCTCACGCATTTCCAGTTGATCGAGCCCATCCAGGTCCTTCAGCAATTAAAACTCCAGTTAAAGCTTTGAGAAAAGAAGGTCGAGTTTTAATTATGTTCCCTTCCGGTACTCGTTACTCAGAAGAACTCAAAGGTGGCGCTTCATTGATTGCCAAATTATCTAAGGCCCCATTAGTTCCATTCGTTTATCAAGGACCTTTAACTTTTGGCGGCTTGATGATGCATAAGCAAATCACTGTTGGCGTTGGTCCTGAAATCGACTTCGATTTTAAGGCTAAACTCAATGATGAACAGACCAAACAAGTTAATGAAGATATGGAACAAGCTTGGAAAGATATCGATAATGAAATTGATCCAAGTTTTGAATATATTCCACCAAAGAAAAAGTAGTTTTTTCCTTTTATCATTGGGTTTTAATTAAATATGCCGTCTACAGAGCTGGGAAATATTCTCAAGCTGTGCGGAACGGTCCGAGCCAAAATGCGGTCTCGAACCTCAGCACACAAATATTTCCCAGCTCTTCCGACTAATTAATAGCTATTAACTGAATACAAGAATATCCAATTAATTATTAACTAGCTCCATACATTAATACTAATTAAAATTCTAACAAATGTTTTAACCACAATTTATAGTAAATAATTATATACCAAAAATAGCCCCAGAATCTTGATAGATTCTGAGGCTATTATTTTATTCAAAATTCATTAGATTAAGCTTTAGAAAGTTAAATTGAATTCTTTCCGATATCGCGTCGATAGAAAATATTTTCTTGTTCCATCTTATCTAATTCACGGTAAATCTCTGTTTGAGCTTCTGACAGTGTTTGTGACTGTGTCTGCATCAAATATAAACGACCGCCATTACTAATCAGATGATGGTCCTCCTTGCGCACGCCGGCAAAATTTGTTGTCAGTGGGCAATTTCTGAAGTCGTCAGTACTGCCTAGGTCTCCAGAAACTTGTTTAGTTGGATAACCTTTGCTGACGGCGAAAACTCCAAGGTTTAAACCAGTCTTTTCCCATTCGATTTCGGCAATCTTTTTGTGATGGAGAATTTGGTCGATTATTTCTGATAAATCAGATTGTAATCTTGGCAAAACTACTTCAGTTTCAGGATCACCGAAACGAGCATTGAACTCAATTACTTTGATACCATTTTTTGTCAGGATCAAGCCTGCATAAATGATACCGGTATACTTGATACCTTGTGTATAAAGCTCTTTCACAAATGGCTTGATAACTGTTTCAATGGCTGTTTGTTCAATCTCAGTTGAAATATTAGCTACCGGACAAACTGCACCCATTCCACCTGTATTAGGTCCTTTATCATCTTCAAAAATCTTTTTATAATCTTGAGCTAATGGCATTGAGTAAAAACGCTTATGGTCTACAAACGCCATTAGTGAAAATTCTTCACCCTCTAAGAATTCTTCAATTACAACTTTGCGAGTATTGAATTTATGACCATCCAATAACTCTGACACTTTTTCAAGCGCGTCTGCTTGATCAGGTGAAATATAGACACCCTTACCAGCAGCTAAACCATCAGCTTTAATAACAATTGGAAACTCAGCATCAGTCTTCAAGAAATCTGTGGCTTTTTGTAAATCAGTAAATTCTTGATAACTAGCCGTTGCAATGCCAGCATCAGCCATTAATTTTTTAGTAAATGACTTTGAACCTTCAATTTGAGCAGCTTCTTTGGTTGGTCCAAAAACTAATAATTTACGACTCTTAAAGAAATCAGCAATTCCGTTAA
Organism: Companilactobacillus muriivasis; assembly: GCF_036246245.1. Taxonomy (NCBI): domain Bacteria; kingdom Bacillati; phylum Bacillota; class Bacilli; order Lactobacillales; family Lactobacillaceae; genus Companilactobacillus; species Companilactobacillus muriivasis. Next base: position 260,550 of record NZ_BTTQ01000001.1, on the reverse strand, counting down.
CCAATGGATCTTCTGGACCCACAATCGTATAGTCGATCTCATTTGTTTCCGCAAAATTTGCTAAATGGGAAAATTCATCTTCATCAATCGAAATTGTCTTGATACCATTCAATTTCATCCCATCATTACCGGGAGCACAAAAGACAACGTTCCTTGGATTCTTGAGTAGTGACTGACAAATGGCATCCTCACGTGCACCTGAACCGACTACGAGTATTTTCATTAAAAGACCTCTCTTCTAGTGTTTAAAGTGTCTTCTACCAGTGAAGACCATTGCAATTCCAAATTTATCAGCCATGTCGATTGAATCTTGATCCTTGATTGAACCACCTGGTTGAACAATTGCAGTGATGCCATGTTCAGCAGCGTATTGCACACAGTCGTCCATTGGGAAGAAAGCATCTGAAGCCATGATAAGCGGTGAATGTGTTTCAGCCTTTTCTTCTTGTTCGATAGCGATTTTAACTGAACCGATACGATTCATTTGACCAGCACCGATACCTAAAGTCTTGTCAGTTGTTGTAATAACAATGGCATTACTCTTAACATGCTTAACAACTTGTTGACCGAATAATAGAGCCTTCATTTCTTCGTCAGTTGGAGCTTTCTTAGTAACAACTTTGAATTCGTCCATTTGATCAACTGTTGTATCACGTTCTTGAACTAGCAAACCACCCATAACTGAAACGTATTCGTGTTTGTCAGCTGCTTGTGCTTGTGAAAAGTCGAGTGTCAATAGACGGATATTTTTCTTAGCTTCCAAGATTTCCAAAGCTTCATCAGTAAAACTAGGAGCAATAACGATTTCAAGGAAAATTTTATGCATTTCTTCAGCAATTTCTTTAGTAACTTCACGGTTAACCGCAACGATACCACCAAAAATTGACATTGTATCGGCTGTATAAGCTTTGTGCCAAGCTTTGTAGATACATTCGTCATCAACACCGACACCACACGGATTCATGTGCTTCAAAGCAGCAACACATGGTTGATCGAAGTCAGCGACAATTCTCAAGGCAGCATCCGCATCTTTGATATTGTTGAATGAAAGTTCCTTACCATGCAATTGTTTTGCGGAAGCGATTGAATAAGCTGAAGGCATTGCACTTTGATAGAAAGCAGCCTTTTGATGTGAATTTTCACCGTAACGTAATTCTTGATGATAATCGTAACCTAGCACTTCAACATCAGGGAATTCGTCGCCATTAAGGTCTGTCAAATAGTGAGCAATAATACTGTCATATTCAGCCGTGTGACGGAAAGCCTTAGCAGCCAAACGACGTCTGAGAATTGCATCATCTTCATCAGATTTGATGCTTTCCAAAACTGTTTCATAATCGCTAGCATCGATAACAACGTAAACGCTCTTAAAATTCTTTGAAGCAGAACGAATCATTGATGGACCACCGATATCAATTTGTTCGATTGCTTCGGCAGGTGTTACACCATCTTTAGAAATAGTTTCTTTAAATGGATATAAATTAACGCAGACAAGGTCGATAGTTTGAATATTGAGTTTTTCCAAAGTTTGCATGTGTTCTGGATTATCACGTTTTGCTAATAGTCCTGCATGAACCATTGGGTGCAATGTCTTAACACGGCCATCAAGAATTTCAGGGAACTTAGTTACTTCGTCAATTTCAGTAACTTTAACGCCGTTTTCTTGAAGTTTCTTGTATGTACCACCGGTTGAGATAATTTCAAAATCATTAGCAATTAAACCCTTAGCAAATTCAACAACACCTGTTTTATCTGAAACACTGATCAAAGCTCTTTTCATTTTTTATCTACCCCATTAGTTTTATTTAGTAAATCAAGAATTACTTGGCGATACATTTGATGCTCAGTTTGGTGAATCCTAGCTTCCAAACTCTCTTCAGTATCGTTGGTCAAACGGACAACTTTCTCTTGCTTGATAATTGGGCCCGTATCGACTCCTTCATCAATATAATGAATCGTTACCCCAGTCACTTCATCCCCAGCCTCAAAAGCTCGTTCAATCGCTTCTAGGCCAGAAAACTTAGGTAATAGTGACGGATGGATATTGATAATATGATTTGGATAAGCCGCCAACAAGACAGGTGTGACAACACGCATATAACCTGCTAATAAAATGTACTCAATTTGAAGTGGCTTTAATTTTTCGATAATAGCTTGTTCATACGCACCACGGTTTGGATAATCACTCAATTGATTAACGAAAACGGGGATATTATATTTTGCTGCTCGTTCAATCACGTGGGCTTTATTTTGATCACAAACGACCAATTCGATTTCCAAACCGGCGTTGCGTAATTCATCTGACTTGGCAATAGCTTCAAAGTTACTACCGTTTCCAGAGGCAAAAATTGCTACTCTCATAGCTGATCCCCTTTCAAAATCAAACTTTCTTCCGACTTAGGAACAACTTCCCCAATCGTATATGCAACCGTTTCTTTTTCATTCAACAACTCTAAAACTTCTAACTCTTTAGAAGAATCGACAGCAATTACCATTCCTAGACCCATGTTGAAAATATGATACATATCAGCAGTTTCTAGTTGACCGTACTTTTGCAATAAACCAAATATTGGTAACTTAGGCCAAATATCTACGTTAATTTCAGCAGCTAAATTGTCTGGTAACATCCGCGGAATATTCTCATAGAAACCACCACCTGTGATGTGTGAAATACCTTTAATCAAACGCTCATCAAGTAATGGCACAATATCTTGCACATAAATTTTAGTTGGTGTTAGTAGTAACTCACCTAAAGTTTTCTCGGTATATTCTGGCAAAACACTCTCAACAGTTAATTTATGATCTTGGAAGAAAATCTTACGAACTAGTGAATAACCATTAGAATGAATTCCACTAGACTTCAAACCAATCAAAACATTGCCAGCTTGAATATTTTCTTTCTTTAATAGATCATCTTTTTCACAGATACCGACCGAAAAACCAGCGATATCGTAATCTTTAGCATCATAAACTCCCGGCATTTCCGCAGTCTCGCCACCGATTAAATTAGCATTAGCCTGATCACAGCCGGCGATAACTCCCTTGAGAATTTCTTCAATTTTGTCATCAACCTTACCAGTTGAAATATAATCCAAGAAATATTGTGGAGTCGCCCCCTGAGCCAAAATGTCATTGACACACATAGCGACACAATCGATACCGATGGTATCCCACTTTTTAGCTTCAGTAGTTAACAATAATTTAGTTCCCACACCGTCATCACTCGAAACTAAAACGGGGTGCTTATAACCTTCAGGAATCTCATAGACGCCACCGAAATTACCAATATTACTGTTATGTGTATTCTGTTTCACAAATTTAGAAATTTTATAACCTGATTCGACGTTAACGCCCGCATCTTGATAGGGATTAGACATTGAATGCCTCCTTATTTTCTAGATTCATAATCGTAAAGATAAGTTGGATAGTCACCATTGAAATATGACATATCTAAACCTGAATATGGCGCATCAGACTTCAAACCAATTGCATCGATCAAGCCTTCTTCACTCAAGAATTTCAACGAATCAGATCCGAATATTTCATTCATTTCTGGAATCGATTTGTGAGCTGCAATTAACTCACTCTTTTCTTGAATATCAATGCCGTAGAAACAAGGATGCATAAATCTTGGTGATGCGATGCGCAAGTGTACTTCAGTAGCACCGGCATCTCTCAACAATTGCACGATGTAGGCACAAGTTGTTCCACGCACGATTGAATCATCAACTAAAATAACTCGTTTGCCTTGGACAACACCTTTAACGGCAGCCAATTTTTGACGAACACTCTTTTCACGTAATTCTTGAGTTGGCTGAATAAATTCACGGCCCATATATTGGTTCTTGATCAAGCCCATTTCATATGGCAAACCACTAGCTTCCGCATATCCACTGGCCGCAGATAATGATGAATTCGGTACACCAACAACAATATCGCCAGGCGCTGGAAACTCTTTAGCCAAGTTAGCACCCATACGTTTTCTAGCCGAGTGAACGTTAACTCCTAAAATATCTGAGTCCGGACGAGCAAAATAGATGAATTCCATTGAACAAATAGCCAATTTAGTATCAGTTGTCCATTGATCAATTTTCATTCCATCATTGTCAATCGTAATCAATTCCCCAGGTTGCACATTGCGAACTAATTTGGCTCCAACAGCATCCAAGGCACAAGTTTCACTGGCAACAACATAAGCTCCATTATCTAATTGACCGATTGAAAGTGGACGGAAACCATGAGAATCCAAAGCAACAATCATGGCATCTTTTGTTAAAAGTAAATAGGCAAAGCCACCTTGAATCTTGTTCAATGCTTCAACAATTTTTTCGTGGAAAGTTGGAGCGTTGGAAACTTTGATCAAGTGAACTAATACTTCGGAATCAGAACTAGATTTAAAGATATGACCTTTTTCTTCCAATTCCTTCTTCAAAGTCACAGCGTTAGTTAGGTTACCGTTGTGGGCCAAAGCAATTTGGCTATCTGTAAAATCGAATAAAAGTGGTTGCACATTCTCAATCTTATTTTCGCCGGCAGTCGAGTAACGAACGTGTCCAATTGCAGAATCACCGACTAAAGAATTCAAATATTCTGGTTTAGAAAAGACTTGTGTCAACAATCCTAAATTACGATAAGCACGAAGTTTTTTGCCATCATTAGCAACAATTCCGGCACCCTCTTGACCACGATGTTGCAGACTGTGGAGTCCTAAATACGTTAGATAATTAGCATTTTCAGCGCCCCATACACCAAAGACACCACATTCTTCATTTAAACTTCTTACTTCATTAGGCACGCAATGGCCTCCTTCCAGTTTTTACATGCTGTTGATCCGTTGATTTCAACCGATTCATCAGCTGTAGTAACTTTGAATTCTGGTGCAGCAGTAACTGTTCCCAAACATTCAATATCAGTAGCTACTAGTTCTTCAAAAACAGCTTGGTTCTCTGGAGTAACTGTAACTAAGAAACGTGATTGTGTTTCTGAGAACATCTGAGCTGAAGTTAAGTTTGTATTGATTTCAAAACCTAATTCATTGTCAAAAGCCGATTCCGACAAGGCAATGGCCAAACCACCTTCTGATAAATCGTGACAACTCTTAATTAATTTTTGAGAAATTGCTTGGCGAATAATATCTTGATGTAATTTTTCTTGATCTAAATCTAAATTACGCAAGTTTCCTTTTAATTTTCCTAATTGAGCCATTTGTAATTCTGATCCATTGAAATCATCTTGAGTTTGACCAACTACATAGATCAAATCTCCAGCATCTTTAAAGGCAACAGTTGTGACATTGTCGATATCGGAAATCAAGCCGACCATCCCAACCATTGGACTTGGATAGATTGCAACATCGTTATATTCGTTATAGAGCGAAACATTACCTGAAATTACTGGTGTATTGATCTTTTCACAGGCACTAGCAATTCCTTCAACACTCTTGTCCAGTTCCCAGAAAGCTTCCGGGTTTTCAGGGTTACCATAGTTCAAGCAGTCAGTAACCCCAATTGGTTCACCACCACTAGCAACAATATTTCTAGCTGCTTCCATGACGGCAATTTGACCACCAACATATGGATTTAAGTAAACATACTTTGAGTTGCTATCGTTAGTCATGGCGATGGCTTTTTTAGTACCACGGATTCTAACAACGCCGCTGTCGCTACCAGGACGAACCAATGTATTAGCTCTAACTTGTGAATCATAAGTTTGGTAAAAATGTTTTTTGCTAGCAATATTAGGTCGTTGCAACATTTCATTCCAAGTTTTTTCTAACGAATCAATTTCGGGAACAAATTGATAATCTTTGTCATCAATCATGCGTTGTGGTTGAGTTTCTTCACGGTCATATTCCGGAACATCTTCAGTCAAACTGTCGACAGGAATATCGGTCACCAATTCATCATGGTGATAAATCTTATATTGCTTATCCGTTGTAACTTGACCAATTACGACTGCATCAAGTTCAAAGTGCTTGAAGAAAGCCAACACATCCTCAACGAATTCTGGTTTAACGCAGAGAACCATTCGTTCTTGCGATTCAGATAGCATCATTTCGTAAGCGTTCATTTCAGTTTCGCGTTGTGGAACTTTATCCAAGTTCAACACGAGACCAGAACCAGCTTTTGAAGCCATTTCGGCAGTTGATGAAACTAATCCAGCAGCACCCATATCTTGAATACCTAAGATCCATTCAGGATGTTTTTCGATAATTTCAACACAGGCATCCATCAATAACTTTTCAATAAATGGATTACCAACTTGTACAGCTGAGCGTTGCTTATTCTTAGTATCAGTAAATTCATCAGAAGCAAATGTTGCGCCGTGGATACCGTCTCGACCGGTTTTAGCACCGACATAAACAATCAAATTCTTATCTCCACTGGCTGTACCATGTTTGAAGTCAGTGTTATTCAATAATCCGACACACATTGCATTGACAAGTGGATTGTGTTCGTAGCAATCTTCAAAAGCAATCTCACCACCAACTGTTGGCAAACCAATACAGTTACCATAGCCACCGATACCAGCAACAACTTCATTAACTAAATGTTTGGTTTGACCATCTTTTAGCGGTCCAAATTTCAAACTATTTAAAAGTGCAATTGGTTGAGCACCCATTGAAAAAATATCTCTAATAATTCCACCGACACCAGTTGCTGCACCTTGATAAGGCTCAACTGCTGAAGGATGATTGTGACTTTCAGCTTTGAAAACAACAGCCTGATTATCACCAATATCCAAGATTCCGGCATCTTCACCAGGACCTGCAATTACACGTTCACTCTTATTAGGCATCTTGCGGAGAACTTTTTTAGAATTCTTATAAGAACAATGTTCACTCCACATTACTGAATAAAGACCAGTCTCAGTGTAGTTTGGCAAACGTTTGAGAATTTTTGTGCTGATCAAATCATATTCGGAATCTGTTAGACCCCATTGTTGATAAATTTTTTCATCTTTAATTTGTTTTGCCGTAGGTTCAGTCATTAATTATTCACCTTTACTTGATAATTGATTATTGATTGAAATAGTTTCAGTCCATCGTCAGAACCGAGAATTTCTTCAATTGCACGTTCTGGGTGGGGCATCATGCCTAGGACATTCTTTTGTTTGTTAGTTACACCGGCGATACGTTCCACACTGCCGTTAACATTTTCAAGATATTGGAAAGCAATTTGATCATTAGCCCTCAATTCAGCTAAAGTCTTGTCATCACAGTAATAGCGACCTTCACCGTGTGCGATTGGAATATTGATAACTTCGTCTTTTTCATAGCCATTTGTAAAGGCAGTTTGATTATTGACAACTTTTAGAGCAACTGTTTCACAGATAAAGCGACCTTGCTCATTTTTAATCAAGGCACCCGGCAATAAACCAAGTTCGGTCAAAATTTGGAATCCATTACAAATCCCGAGGACAATTTTGCCTTCGTTAGCGAAACGAATAATTTCTTTGACAATCGGAGCATGAACGGCAATCGCACCACTGCGCAAGTAGTCACCATAAGAAAAGCCACCAGGAATCAACACGCCGTCAAAACCAGCTAAACTTTCTGCTCGATAGTCGACAAGTTCAACTTGTTGTTCAATACCATCACGAATGGCGTAGTACAGATCCATATCGCAGTTGGAGCCAGGAAAATTGATTACGGCAAACTTCATCTATTCTGCCTCCGTAATTTCATAACGATAAGTTTCAATATTGGGATTGGCTAAAAGATCATCACAGATGGAATCAACGTCTTTTTCTAAGTCAGCATAATCATCAGCAAACTTCAATTCGAAATATTTTCCCATGCCGACATTTTCAACTTTGTTGTAACCCATAGAATGGATAGCTGATTTAATAGCTTCACCTTGAGCGTCTAATACGGAATCCTTTAGAGTGACATACACTTTAACTAATTTCATAATTCTCTCCTATTTGTCTTGTAGTCGTTGTAAGACTGTTTGATAAGTTTCTACTAAATCGCCTTCGTGCTTGCGGAAAACATCTTTATCCATTGAATGATGATCATTCTTGTTCCAAATTCGGCAATTGTCTGGTGAAAATTCATCGACAAGGATAATTTCACCGTTATATTTACCAAATTCCAATTTGAAATCGACTAAATCAAAGTCGGCTTTAGCAAAGAACGGAATCAACAATTGATTGATTTTCAAAGTCTCTTGTTTGATATATTCAATGTCTTCTTTATCAGCAATACCTAAAGCATGGATTTGCGATTGATTAATTACGGGATCATCCAAGGCATCACTCTTGTAATAAAATTCAATAATTGGTTCTTTTAATTTTTGGCCTTCTTCAATTTGGAACTTACGTACCAACGATCCAGAGGTGATATTTCTCAAAACGACTTCCAATGGAAATACTTGAGTCTTCTTAACTAATTGTTCATGGTCAGAAAGGTTTTTAACTAAGTGTGTTTTGATACCATTTTCGATTAAATAATTAAAAACAATTTGTGAAATCTGGCAATCTAGAACACCTTTACCTGGTAAAATTTCTTTCTTCTTACCATTCAATGCTGTGGCTTGGTCTTTATAAACAATCAAAACTTCGTCGTCATTTTCTGCTTGGTAAACATTCTTAGCCTTACCTGTATAAAGCAACTTATCTTCTGTCATAAATTTACACATCCCAAATTGAATTATTTTCAATAACTTGTTTTGTAGCTTGTAAATCATCACTCAAAATCGTGATATGACCCATTTTGCGGTTATCCTTAACACTGTCCTTGCCATAATCGTGGAAATGCCATTCTGGATGTTCAGCTAATTCATTCTTAGCATTTTCCAAATGTTGTCCGAGCAAGTTGACCATTGCAGCAGGTTTCAACAATTCAATCTTGGGCATGGCTAAATTACAAACGCCACGGATATGAGCATCGAATTGTGAAATGTTGCAGGCTTCAATCGTCAAATGACCTGAATTATGTGGACGTGGAGCAATTTCATTAACGAAAACTTCGTCAGAGTCCGAAATGAAAAATTCGATACACATCGTTCCAACTAATTCGAGCTTATGAGCTAAGGTCTCACCAACTTGATAAATATGTTGTTCAGACTTTTCACTGATATCAGCTGGGCAAGTGCTAAGGTGCAAGATGTTGTGACGGTGAACATTTTCAATAACGGGAAAGATTGAGGTTTCACCACGACTGTTAGCAGAAACGATAACTGAAACTTCTTTTTTCAGATTGATCTTCTTTTCCAACATACATGGACCGTGCATCAATAACTTTTCAACGTCGGCGTAACAAACTTTTTCAGGATTCTCAATTAAAATCTGGCCTTTACCGTCATATCCACCACGAATTGTCTTCAAGATTACCGGAGCACCTAATTTTTCAACTCCACGATGATATTCAAATATATTAGTAATTTCAATATGTGGTACAACTTTGAAACCACTGTCTTCGATAAAGTTCTTTTCAGACACACGATTCTGAGTCGCTTTCAAAGCCTTAGTACCTTGTGGAACTTGGGTATATTTCTTAACTTCATTGATAGCATCCGCATCGACATTTTCAAATTCATAAGTCAAAACATCACATTGCTTAGCTAACTCAATTAATTTATCAAGATCATCGTATTCAGCGACAATTTGACCATCTGATACTTGGGCAGCAGAACAATTCTCTTGCGGATCCAAAATGATAACTTTATAACCCATCTCTTTAGCTGAAAATGACATCATCTGGCCTAATTGACCACCACCGATAATGCCGATTGTTGCTCCTGGCAGTAACGTTTTATCCAAGGTCTTTCCCACTTTCTACTGACTTATCGTGCATCGCTTGAACATATGCTGATAAATTATTTTGATAAGTTGGATTATTTAAAGCACAAATTTTTATAGCTAGAATAGCTGCATTTTTTGCACCAGCCTCACCGATTGAAACTGTCGCAACCGGTACACCAGCTGGCATTTGAACAATTGACAACAACGAATCCATTCCCTTTAAATACTTGGAAGGAACGGGAACACCGATGACTGGTAAAGTTGTTGAAGAGGCAATCATTCCTGGTAAATGAGCTGCACCTCCAGCTCCAGCTATGATAACTTGATAATTTTCATGTGCATGATTGGCGAAATCTAGCATCTCATGTGGCATCCGATGTGCCGAAATTACTTTCGTTTCAAAACTAACTCCCAGTTCATTCAAAACATCAATTGTGTTCTGCATGATCTTCAAATCAGAAATTGAACCCATAACTATTGCTACGTCGTGCATTACTTTTTCCACCTTTCTTGCTTTGGTATCCAAAGTTTATCAGGGATTGAAACTTCTTTCAATGATAAATACGCATTTTATTCATTTATTTTTGTCTATTGTTCGTATTTACCGTTTACATTTTGTATTTAATAATTATAAAAATATTAATAGTTCGTGTTTAGCTATCATTTTATTTTTTTAGACAAAAAAATAGGCGATACACATATAAATATATGTATATCGCCTAAATGACATAACTATTTGTTATTCTTTTGTGAATTCTTCATAGTATTCATTAATTGATTAAGCTTCTTTTGTGAAGGTTTTTGACCCATTTGCGCCATCATTTGTCTGATCATATCAGCACTGATTGGTGGATTGTCTTGGAAGTATTTCTTCATATACCATCTGGCAACGAAGAAACCACCAACTAATCCAACTAGCAAAGCTATAACGCCAACAACTATTGTGATTCCCATTTATGTTCTCACCCTTTCCATACAACTATTAATATTACAAAAAAAGTTAGACAATTGAAAGTCTAATCGTCACGTAATCCTTTTTTCCGTTGAATTTCTCGAACTTTTTCAGGAGTTACTTCATTTCCTGCTTTATCATAGACCTGTGTCATCTCTAATTGGGACTTAAATGCGGCACGGAAGTTCTTCAAGTATTCTTTACGTAATTGTGCCTGTTGATCTTCTTCTTCCTTAGTAATAGTACCGTTTTTAGCCTTATGAGCTAGTTCGTTAATTTTCTTGAGCAATTCTTCTTGTTCGTTCATTATTCCAATTCCCCTCGATACAATCGAACACTTGTTTGAAGTTGTATTCAAATTTTGATACAATCTATTTAAGATATTAACAATGAGGTGTTCTAATGTCAAAAGCTGAAGGCTCTAAACAGTCACAAATTTTACAATGTATTTATGATTATTTAGATGAACATGGATATCCGCCAACTGTTAGAGAAATTTGCGAAGCCGTAGATCTCTCTTCAACGTCAACGGTTCATGGTCACCTATCTCGTCTTGAGAAAAAAGGATTTATCCAAAGAGACCCTACAAAGCCCCGTGCTATTGAGCTTACTGGTGCTGGTCTTAATTCAATTGGTATCAAATCCAAACAAATTCCTATTTTAGGTGCCGTTGCTGCCGGTCAACCTATTACTGCTGAAAGAAATCCTGATGGATATTTCCCAATCCCACCTGACCTTACTCGTGAGTCTGGTGAATTATTTATGTTGGAAATTCACGGCGAAAGTATGATCAATGCCGGAATTTTTGATGGCGACCATGTTATTGTACACGAACAAAATTTTGCTAATAACGGTGAAATTATTATTGCCATGACTGAAGATATTGAAACTACATGTAAGAGATTCTATCAAGAAAATGGACATTACCGCCTACAACCTGAAAACGATACAATGGATCCAATTATTTTGGACAATGTTGAAATCATTGGTAAAGTTGTTGGATTATATCGTTCACAAATATTTTAAAAGGAAACCACTCGAATAAGGGTGGTTTTTTTGTTTTGCCGTCTCCAGGACTGAGAACATTCACCTGCTATGCGGACCGGCCCGAGCCACAGTACGGTCTCGAGCCTCGGTTTGAAGCCTTACCAAAACCCGGTAAGTCTCCAAACACGTCCGGTGGTGTAATGGCTGAAGCCATAACGCCACACCCACAGCTGGTGAATGTTCCCAGTCCTTCCGACTCTTTTATTGCTTATTATATAAACAATCATATTTAATAAATTGTAACTATAACCATTACTTATGTTTAATCACTCTTACCTTATAAACTTCCTTAATACTTTCCAACGCTGTTATTAAAGCATCTTGGTCCTTACCTTGCAAATCATCAACATCAATAATCGTATACGCGACTTTTTCTTTAGCGGCATTCGCCATATTTTCGATATTGATTTCTCGATTGGCAATTTGAGTACTGATTTGTCCGACCATGTTAGGAACATTTTGGTGAATTACGGTCACTCGGTACGCTGTTTCAAATGGTACTTGCATATTTGGTAAATTCACACAATGTGTTGTATCGCCTTCTTCAAGGTAATTCATCACGGTAGTAGCTCCCTGAACAGCTCCGTTTGTTTCCGCTTCTAACGTTGAGCCTCCAATATGGGGTGTGATTGTAATTCTTTTTTGATCAGCAATGATTGGCTCGCCAAAATCTGTACAGTAATGGCTGATTTTTTGACTGCGAATTGCTTTAACGGCTGCTTTATTATCGACAATGCCGATTCTTGAATAATTTAATAACACGGCACCATCTTTCATCTCAGTAATTTCTTTCGTACCTAACAAACCTATTGTTTCATTATTCTTAGGTACATGGACGGTGACAAAATCAGCACTCTTCACAGCATTTTTGATTGAATCCACTCTTTTAACGCGATTATTGATTCTCCATGCCGCATTGGCTGACAAATATGGATCATAACCAATTACTTTCATTCCTAACGCCAAGGCAGCGTTGGCAACTAATGAACCAACATTTCCTAAACCGATAACTGCTAAGCGTTTGCCTGCTAATTCAGTACCATTGAACTTAGTTTTATCCTTTTCAGTTCGTTGAGAAACATCAGCTTCGGTATGTTCGTCTGAATAATTATGAGCTTCAAAAAGATTTCTAGCTGTCGCAATCATTAATGAAATAACTAATTCTTTAACAGCGTTGGCATTACTTCCGGGAGTATTAAAAACGGCGATTCCTTGAGCTGTTGCGCGACCTAGTGGCACATTGTTGACCCCTGCTCCAGCACGGACGATAGCTTTCAAACTATCTGGCAAATCAGCTTGTAACAAATTTACCGAACGAATCAAGTATGCATCTGGTTCATCTGTTTGGTTAATTCCAAAATCAGTGGTAAAGGTATCTAAACCTGCCTGTGCGATTGCATTAAAAGTTTTTACTTCATACATTAGTGGAGCCCCCTGTAATCTTTTTCAAATTTAGTTAGAAAGTCGACCAATTTTTCGACTCCTTCATATGGCATTGCATTGTACAAACTGGCACGCATACCACCAACAGAACGATGACCTTTAATATTAACTAGACCATTGTCAGCTGCTTGAGCAACTAATTGCTGGTCAATTTCTGAGTTGCCTGTCACAAATACAACATTAGTTAATGAACGGTCAGCTTTGACAACTGGTGCTGTGAATAAATCTGAGTTATCTAGAAAATCATATAATAGTCCCGATTTTCGACGGTTGCGTCGTTCCATTTCAGCAATTCCACCTTGATTTTTTAACCATTGCAGAACTAGACCAGCTGCATAAATAGCAAAAACTGGTGGTGTATTAAACATTGATTCTTTATTAGCAAATAATTGATAATCAACCATGCTTGGCAAGTTTGGCACCTTACCAATTAAATCATTACGAACGATAACTACTGTTAATCCAGCAATTCCTAAGTTCTTTTGAGCGCCTGCCATGATGGCACCAAACTTTTTAACATCGTATGCTTGTCCCATGAAATTAGATGACATATCTCCCACCAACTCAGTCGTACCGGTTTCCGGTAACTTCGTATAAGCGGTACCTTCAATCGTATTGTTAGTAGTGATGTGCAAATAGTCGTAAGTATCGGCTGGCAAACTCTCCAAAATTGGCAATTTCGTATAATGGTTCGCTTTAGTTGAATCCAAAACATCGACTTTAACTCCGACTCTCTTGGCCTCGTCACCAGCTCGATCAGCCCAGTGACCACTGTCTAATAAGGCAATTCTGTGATATTCGTTAGCCAAATTAAGTGGTGCAGCATTGAATTGTAATGTACAACCACCTTGGAAAAACAAAACTTGATAATCATCAGGGATCTTTAATAAATCACGCATATCTTGTTGTGCTTTTTGAAAAACATCTTCAAACAGAGCGGAACGATGAGAAATTTCCATAATACTCATGCCTGAATCGTTATATGAAGGTAAATCGGCCTTAATTTGTTGAATAACTTCGGCTGGCATTGTTGCTGGACCAGCTGCAAAATTGTAAATTGTCATATCTATTCCACTCCTTGAATTTTAAAATTAGATAAAAAAATCCCCACAGATTAGAGTCTGTGAGGAGTCAAATTTTCTAAGAATTAAGCGACCTCACAGATGTAATTGTTTTACATACATGAGGGTTGTTTACTAAGCGCACTAGTTAATAAGCCTACATGTATTGTATGTAGACTTGGAGGAGACTGTTAAAATGTTAAGATTTAATGTTCTCATATTAAAATGCCTCCAATTAACTTAAAATTACTTTAACATTTATATTTTAATTGTCAACCGGATATTGTACAATTTTTTGCATACAATTAGTTTCTAACCGTCTCCAGGTATTAGAATATTCACCTGCTATGCGGACCGGCCCGAGCCACAGTACGGTCTCGAACCTCGGTTTGAAGCCTTACCAAAGACCGGTAAGTCTCCAAACACGCCCGGTGGCGTAACAGCTAAAGCTGTAACGCCACACCCACAGCTGGTGAATATTCTAATCCCTTCCGACTAATTTATCTTTAACTATTACGTTTCAGACTTTTTATTTCTTAATCAACAAACCGAATACAATATTTTCGATAATAAAAAATCACAGAACAACAAAGGAGCTTTTTTATGACTGAATTTTACTTTATAAGACACGGGCAAACCACCGCTAACGTGATGAAAATGAAACAAGGTACGATTAACACTGAAATGACTTATTTAAACGACAACGGTCAGAAACAAGCTCATGATTTGGCTGATAATTTTGATATTAGCTTTGCTGACCGGATCATTTGTAGTCCTTTGGAACGTACTAAACAAACGGCTGCTATCTTAAATGAAAAAGCTCAATTGCCAATTTCTTATGACAAACGTTTGATGGAAATTTCTTACGGCGAGTGGGACGGTCATCAAAACGCTGAATTGCGTAAACTTCATCCTGACGCTTACAATAGTTATCTCAATGACGTACTACCGCTTTATGTTAAATATGCTCCAAGTGGTGAAACTTTTGAGGATGTTATCAATCGTGTACACGAATTCATTATGGACGCGATGAAAAAATATCCTGATGACAAAATTATCTGTGTGACTCATGGTTTTACAGTTAAAGCTGTTGCCTTAGATGTTCTGAAGCCTCAAGATCCAATGACTTTGCCAGAGCCAAGAAATACTAGTGTTACCAAAGTAATTGCGTTACCTGATACCAATGAATCTTATCTCGAATATTACAATCAAGCTTTCAACTAAAAAACTCACAATCATTAGTTTAACAACTACGGATTGTGAGTTTTTTACGTAATTTTATTTAAATACTCGTACTCCAAATGATGGTCTGAAACTTGAAGAAATACGGTCGATTTTAACATTGGTACCTGGGCGTAAAGCATTCAAATATTGATTATTGCCCAAATATAATGCCACATGATAACTGGCACCTGATGGTCCCCAGAATACTAGGTCGCCACGTTGCAATTGATTAATTGAGACTTTAGTACCTGCCGTTTCTTGTGGGACTGTCCATGAACCAATATTCTGACCAGTTGCTTGTCTGAAGACGTATTGCATCAAACCTGAACAGTCAAAACCGGCTGGTCCCTTGGCATTCCATACATAAGGTTTACCAAGTTGTTGCTTAGCTGCAGAAACTACAGCGTCGATAGTTTGTTGCTTAGTTTTACCATTCAAAACTACTGGTGAACGATAATTTGTCATTTCTGTCACAACTGTTGAAGGAATCCAACCGCCGTTACTCAATTCATACCAGATAACATTGCCCGTCTGCTCGGTTGAAGCCACTTGTAACAACGTTCCAGCTGCAGAGGACTCTTTAACGCCAGACTTATAATTGCTGTCATTATAAACAGATGCTTTTTGATTTACTTTGACGACTGCAAAGTTAGGATCCCAGTTTTGCGCTGCACTAGTATCAAAAACTTGGTTAGTAATTTTAGTATAAGTTCCTTCAATCCATTGATTATTGCCAATCATATACCAAGCATCCCCGTTGGCATCAATAACTTTCTGAGAAAAGTTCCATTCGGACCCATTGGTTAATTTTTGGCCGGTAGCAACTTTATGCGTACCATAACCAGTCCACAAATTGATTCCACTTGCTGGAGCGTAACTGATTTTGGCAACTCCAGAATTATTAATGAAATTCGAAGTTGAGGCATCATCGCTGTTGATCCAACCATCGGCGGTAACTTGATACCAAGTTTTACCATTAGCATTGTCGACTTTACTGTATTGCCATGCGCTACGTGCAGCTAGTTTAGTACCAGTTGACTTGTAATTTCCTGCATCGTAACCATACATCAAAGCACCATTTGAGCCTGTTCTAACAATTCCATTTTCGGCCTTACCATGTTGAACTGAAACATCACTAGTTTTGACGAATTCATGTGTTGCCACTCGATAAAAACTACCTTGATCACCAATTTGAATCTGTTGGTCATAGACCCAAGCAGTTTTAGGACCTAACGCACGGTCCTTAACAAGCTTTCCTTGTTCATTATAAAGAAATGTCATTTTGGTTGTGTTGACAATTCCCTTGCTAGCAGCATCTACATCCAGCTGGTTACTATTGAATAGCAAACCGCCAGTCATCCCTGTCGCTATTAAAAAAGCAGTTATTACTTTCTTAGACATTATTTGTTCTCCCCTTAACGTAACATTGGAATCCTTAATTCCACATTGCACTTAATCAGATTAGCACCAATTTACAAGCTGTTCAATTAAATTATATGAATATACTTGTAAAGTATTAAAGGCTACATTTTAGGTCTTTTATGCTTTACTCTAATCGAGGAGGCATTTAAAAGAGAAGCAACTCTCAAGAGACTTAACCTAAAATAACAAAATACAACTAAAAAAAGATAAGTTCTCCTGTACAGGATTACTTATCTTTTTTAAATGGCATGATAATCGTATCTGAAGATTATTTCATTGGTCATAATTGCAATTTATTTAATATGTTGCACCAAAACTTTAACAAAATCGGCCAATTCATTCTCTTCAGCTTCAGTAAAGCGGTTCAATGATGGTGAATCAATATCTAAAACACCAATCTTTTTACCATCTTTGGTAATTGGCACAACAATTTCTGAATTACTGGCACTGTCACAGGCAATATGTCCGGGAAATTCATGGACGTTAGCTACACGGTGAATTTGTTGGTCTGCAAAAGCCGTTCCAACTACGCCGTTGCCGCTCTTGATATGCATACAAGCAACTTTACCTTGAAATGGTCCCAAATCCAATTCGTCAGTCTCTTCGTTGTATAAATAAAATCCTGACCAATTCAAATCCTCATAGGTATCGTTTATCAAAGCACTGGCATTAGCCAAGTTAGCAATCAAATTATTTTCTTGATACAGTAATGCATCTAATTGTTTGTTCATTAATGACATTTTCGTCTCTTCCATGAAAATCCTCCTTAAAGTTATATTTTCTCACAAATTAAGGTTTTTTAATCCCATTTTGCCTGACAAAATAGCGTGAAATGACACCTCGTAAATCAAATTGAGCAATTAAAGTTGCCATAATGATTAAACTGCCGCCAATTATCAGATGTTGAGTTAAAGGTTCAACATGGAATACAACAGATACCAAGCTGGCAAATAATGATTCGGTCATCAGAACTAAGCCTGCAGTAACAGTATCGGTATACTTTTGACTCATTACTTGTAGGACTTGAGCTGCAAACGTAGCTACTACACCTAAGTAGATTACTGGTCCAATAGCCGTCGCCCAATCGATCTGGGATAACTTACCATAATCAATTGTAAAAGCGTATAGAGCTCCACAGATAGCCTGAATAAAGCCTAGTTGAAAGGCAATCACCTGTGATCTAGCATTGTGTGTCGCATAGCCATAGTATGTCATCTGGAATGCATAGAAAATTGCACTCAACACAGTCAAGAAATCGCCCATGTGAAATTCAAATCCAGTCGAAATAATCCCAGTCAAGAAGACCATTCCCAAGATGCACATTAAAATCGACAAATAAATTTTCAAAGGTGGCACTTTCTTAAAAATCAGCCAAGCAATAAATGGCAACAGAATAACGTAAATCGACGTAATAAACGAGCTATTGCTTGGAGTCGTGTATTTCAATCCACTGGACTGCAATTGAACAACCACAAAATTAAAAATCGCACAGACGGCTCCAATTTTAAATTCTTTCCAAGTCATCGTATTAATGATTTTCCGAAAAAATATGTACACCAATATTGCTGAAATCAATCCCCGTAAGGTGTTAATGACTGACGGCGGCATTTTCGCAGCAATCGCCATTTTGATAAATGTATAACTTGTTCCCCACATGAATGCAACCAATAAAAGGTTTCGATTGGCTCTAGATTGCACCATAAAACCACCTGTTTCACTATATAATTCTAATTATATTAACCTTTATTTTTGGCGGGTGCAATAGGTTTCCACCTCCAGTTTTGAGGGATAGAACCTGCTGTGAGGAACGGTTCGAGCCAAAGTTCGGTCTCGAGCCTCGCTTTTGAGCCGAAAACCTCGTCTCAAAAGTCGTCCGTGGTGTAAACGCTAAAGCGTTAACGCCACCTTCACTGCTGTCTCTATCCCTCAAAACTTCCGGCTAATATATTTGGATTTAATAATTTCTTTTACTAGTATTCAAATCAAAATTCGTTACTACTCTAATTTCAAATTGGCTGATTTAAGTGCTTGGTCAACAACCCACATAACATCTTCACTATGTTGCAATCTCTTCGCAACTTCTTTTAAGTCATTATTTTGAATAATCTTTTCAAACTCAACGAATTCTTGATACATTCGGTGTGGGTAAATATTATGATCCACTTGTTCCAATAAATTCTTATCTTTATCGTAAACGTCGAATGAACGCATCTCATTAGTTGGTCCATTCACAACGATTGAACCCTTGTTACCTTGGACAACTGTTTTTCTAATTGGTGAAACGGAATCCTTAGCACCAATTGCCACTGCTTTGGAATTACCATAATCGAGCATCAAAATACCTGACGTATCAATATTACGTTCAATATTTGGCAAATATGAAATCTTTTGGGGACGTCCTAATAATCCGACAATAAAGTGGATATTATAAATATTCAAATCCATCAAAGCTCCACCACCCTTTTTAGGGTCGAATGCTGGCAAAATTTTACCTGCTTCAAAAGCATCATAACGTGATGAATATTGAGAATAGTTACTTTCAATTAATTTCATATCACCTAATTCTGGTAATTTTTCCTTTAAATCAACGTAATTTTGTAAGTATTGATTGGTAATTGCTTCAAGTAAAACTAGATGATTCTTCGTTGCAATTTCTTTCAAATCCATAAATTCAGATAATTTGACGGTAAAAGGTTTTTCAGAAATTACATTTTTGCCATTTTCCAAGGCCTTTTTAGCAAATTGATAATGTAGAAAATTGGGAACAGCCACGTAAACAGTGTCGAAGTCACTTTCCGCTAAAGCTGTGTCAAAATCCGTATAAACTGCTCCAATATGATATTCAGATTTCAATTGTTCCAAGATATCAATGCTGTGGTTTGTCCCAATAATGGCTGTTAATTCCGTATTTTTTAAGTCTTTCGTGATTGTTAAAAAGTCATGTACAATATTTCCTGATCCGATAATTGCTAGTTTCATCATTAACCACTCCTTATGCTTTGCTCATCCTTATTAAAACACGGTAAAATGATATAAATATCTTAATAGACGTATTGGTAATATTGTTCCAGAAATTCTACTAATATACTTTTATAATTTGGAACATTTTTTCATATTTAACAACGGAGGTATCAGGATGACCATTATTTATCAATTAACAAAAGCTGACAAATTCAACGGTTCGGAAAAGCAATTGGCTGATTATATTCTCAAAAATAAGGAATCTGTCATCAACCAGTCCATTCAATCCCTTGCGACAGCCACTTTTTCTTCAACTTCAACCATCGTTAGACTTTGTCGAAAAATTGGTCTCAAAGGATATAAAGATTTCAAAATCAAATTATCTGCTGAACTGCAACAACACTACAATGATATTTCAGCCGTTAATCCTGATTTTCCGTTCACTGAAGATGATTCCAATAAAGAGATTGCCCAGAAATTATTAGAATTAATGCAAACCTCGCTAAAGCAAACGAGTGAATTATTGACCAATGATTTGTTGGAACACGCCGTTCGTGACATTTTTCAATCACAAAAATTAGGTATCTTCGCTTATGGAGATACTTATATCTCAGCCTTAAGTTTCCAAAATAAGTTAATGAAAATTAATCTAAATGCCAACTTGCCAAATCTGACTGAAGAAAGCAAATTCATGGCCGCTAACTACTCCAAAAATGACTGTGCGATCTTAATTTCATACAGCGGACAAAGTAAGAATACATATCAGCTTGCACAGATACTTCGTCTAAATGGCGTCAAAATTATCACTATTACATCTGACAAAGATTCTAAAATTGCCAAATTGAGTGATATTGTTGTGCCAGTAGCTAATACAGAAAGTAACACTGTTAAAATTTCACCTTTTGCTTCACAAGTGGGCATCGAATATGTTTTAAATACCCTTTACTCCTGCCTATTCGTTGCCAATTACGATGAAAATCAAAGACATCGCCTAGCTTCAGAAAAATTATTTGCTGATTCGCGATTTTCTGAATAATATTTGATAGCTTTATCAGCTGATATAACGCTTGCTGGTGTTATGATTTAATTAATAATAATGATTAAAAAAGGAAGTTACAATATATGAATATTTCCATATTAAAGAACGTCACTAAAACTACTAATAAAATGGCGCTCAGCCTTTCTGTAGACAACAAGGTCAACGTTAAAATCGTTAACTTTGTTTGGCTGGAAGATCAACCAGATACACTCTACTTCTCATCAGTCAAAGGGGCTGCCGGAACGCTCGAATACGATCAAGCTCAAAGCGTCGCATTTATCAGCATCCCTAACAGCGACATGATTGGCAACCCATATATTCGTTCACAAAATGTCACGATTGAACATTCAGACAAGACGATGGAAGATTTATTGCCAAAATATTTAGATTCTGTCCCTAATTATCAAAAAGTTTGGGATATGATTGGTCCCAAGTTACAAGTCTTCGAATTAAAACTCAAAGATGTTTACGTTGATCCAGGCCTTGGTCGTGAAAAATTAACTGTGCAATTTAACTAACTAAAACTGAGGAACTTTTCATGCAAAATACTACCGAATCCATTTTGATTGATGCATTAAATACTCTTTTACAAACTAAGCCAATCGACAAAATCACTGTGAAAGATATCGTCACTGAATGTCAATTGACGCGTCAAACTTTCTATAATCATTTTTCTGATATTTATGAATTAGTCGAATTTTCAGCTCGACAAAATGCCGATAATATCCTTGGTAATGTGGCTGATTACGACAACTGGCACAAGGGTTTCTATGATATTATGATTGCCCTACGCGACAGTGGCAACATTACTAAAAATGTTTACAAATCAGAATATCGTGATTTAATGGAACGATATATTTATAAAGTTATTTATGGATATATTATTAAAGTCGTTGAAAAACAAGCCGCTGGTATGTCTGTTGATCAAAAACACAAGGATTTCATCGCCCACTTCTACAGCCTGGCCTTCATTGCCCTGATTTTGGAGTGGATCATGGATGGTATGAAAGATGACCCACAAGAGATTGTTGAACAAACAGGCGTCCTAGTCCAAGGGGATTTTAAGAAAGCCTTGAACAAATATGCCGAATAATCATCAACTTTACAAAAAAAACGAAGTGTAAATCAAATTTACATTTCGTTTTTTTTGTAAATTGTCTCAGCACTCACTTTATTTTATTGTTGGACTTGTAAGTAAGAACTAACAATGAAAGAAGGTATTTATGATGAATATTTATAAAACAATGTATCATCCTCATAAAGCAGCTGGCGTTGATGGTCGAAAGGCCAATATTGTCGGTGGTGGTATCGCTGGTTTAGCAACAGCAGCATTCTTAATTGATGACGCTAAAATGCCTGGAGATAACATTACTATCTATGAAAAGAAACCTGTTATGGGTGGTTCCATGGACGGTACTAAGGGCAATGAGGGTTACCTTTGCCGAGCTGAACGTGAACTAGAACCTTACATGGAATGTCTCTGGTATCTTTGTAGTAAAATTCCTTCACTCGAAAATGAAGGTAGAACCGTTCTTGATGATGTAGTTGATTTCAACCGTGATGATCCAATTCACAGTGAGGCTCGTGTTATCGTCAATCAAGGTGAAATTGATGGACAGTATCACAATTACAAGCTTCCTCAAAAATATGTTACTGCCATGGCTAAAGTTGTCGCTTCTTCAGAAAAAGATTTAGCTAACAAACGTATCGATGAATTCTTTGACGAAGACTTTTTCAAGACTAACTTCTGGGTTTGTTTCCACAGTCAATTAGCTTTCAAACACTATCACAGTGCCATCGAATGCCGTCGTTATTGGCAAAGATTTACCTTTATCAACCGTCACGAATACCTCGAAGGATTCATTCACACTAAATATAACGAATATGACGCAATTATTCTTCCTATCGAGAGATGGCTAATCGACCACGGCGTTCACTTTGTTAACAACTTTACCGTTTACGATTTAACACTCGATGAAAAGAACGATACCGTTCAAGCAATCCTAGCTCACCATAATGATGAAGATGTCGCAATTTCTGTCAGCAGCAAGGACTTAGTCTTTGTTACAAGTGGTTCAATCAGTGAAAATAGTACATTCGGGGACAACGATACTGTCGCTGTAACTAACACTGATACAGAACACATGGGTACTTTCACTATTTGGAAGAACCTAGCTAAGAAAGACAATAAATTTGGCCACCCAGATAAATTCTTGGGACAAATTGATAAAACTAAGTGGATCTCATTCTTCCCTACTGTTAAGGATTATCCAGAATTTTTCAGACGTATCGAAGAGTTATCTGGTAGTAAAGCTGGTACTGGTGGTTTAATGACATTCAGAGATTCAAATTGGGATATGTCATTCGAAATTCACCACAAGCCATTCTTCCCATATCAAGCTGACGACGAAGAAGTTGGTTGGGGCTATGGACTTTACGGTGAAAACGTCGGTAACTACATCAAGAAACGTATGTGGGATTGTACCGGTGATGAAATCATGACTGAACTCCTCTATCACTTGGGAATGCTCGACATTAAAGATGAAGTTTTGAAACACACATACATGTCAACAGCCATGATGCCTTATGTAACAAGTCAATTTATGCCACGTGAACTCGGCGATCGTCCAAAAGTTGTTCCTGACGGCTGCACTAACCTAGCTTTCTTAGGACAATTTGTTGAAGTTGATGATGATGTTGTCTTCACAGTTGAAACTTCAGTTAGAACAGGTTTGGAAAGTGTCTACGAACTATTGAACATTGATAAAGATGTCATCGAAGTTAACCCTTCACGTTACGATATCCGTTATCTATTAGAACGTGTTAAGAGATTCAATGGTATCAAGGGTGAAATCAAAGCTAGTGACCTTCCAGCAGTTACACCTGAAGCATTACCAGCCATTCAAAAGATGCTGTTAGATTACGTAAACAACGTACCGCCTTATTATCAAATGTACTTAGGACGCGATAAGACTATTCCATTGAAAGAATCAGTTTTGCATCCTAAGGCTCCACATAGCAAATAATTAGCCAAATAAACCACTGTAATTTCCAATTTGGAGATACAGTGGTTTTTTATTTCTCAATTGTTGACACGGTGTCACTAAATGGTTATACTTTGTTCATGTTAAAAAGTGACACAGTGTCACAAAGGAGGAAATATGGTTTCTACAACTTTCGAAAACTTAAACGAATCAAAAAAATCATTAATAACTGATGCCCTATTAAATGAATTTTCCAATCATAGTTTAACTGATGCCCAAGTTTCAAGAATTGTTAAAGAATCTGGTATTGCACGTGGTGCCTTTTATAAGTACTTTGATGATCTAAACGATGCCTATCATTATATATACGGCTATGCATTAAAAGATATTCACCAAGATATCGCCACCAGCTCTAGTCATGAACTAAAACCAGACGAATATGTTGGGCAAGTCAGAGATTTTATTGAAAAAAGTACTAGCAGTCGTTACTTTGCCTTAGTCAAAATGCATTTGCTTTACAACGAATCGCAATTTCAGGCCCCTTTCAATAATCACATGATAACTGAAAACGAATTCCATTGGGCCACTCAAGTCATGATTCACGAATCTATTAAACAAATCATGATTGACCCCAGTACTAAAGAAATAATATTAAAGAAGCTGGCTCGCATCTTGAATGCCCTAGCCAAAGAGGATGACGAACATGTTCCTATCACTTAAAGAAATCAAAAAAGAAAAATTCAGATACGGCCTAATCATCGGTATGATTGTTTTAATTTGTTACTTAATTTTCATTTTAACGAGCCTTTCAATGGGACTCGCTAATGAAAATACCGATGCCATCAATTCATGGAACGCCAAGAGTATTGTCCTCGACAAAGATTCCAACACTAGTTTGACGCAATCACTCATTACTAAAGATCAAATCAAGAATTCTAAAATAACTAAAAATGAAGCCTATATTGGACAAGCAGCGGTTGTTGCTAAGAAAAGTGGTCTCACTAAAGAGTCGGCTCAATATTTAGGATTAGACAAGAAACAATTTATCGCTAAAAATCTCAAAATCAGCTCCGGACATAACTTCAATAAAACAAATCAAGTTGTAGTTGACGATAAATTTAAAACAGACGGCTACAAACTTGGCGACAAGATCAAATTCAATTCAGCTTCAACTAGTTACACAATCGTCGGATTTGTTAAGAATGCTAAATTGAACGTTGCCCCAGTCGTTTATGGGCAAATTGACAACTGGCTATCAATCAAGAACTTGAACGGACCTTTCAAGGCCAGCGCAGTCGTTTCCAAGAATGCCAACTTTGATGTCAAAGACAAACAACTCAAGACTTATAAAATGAAAGCATTTATTTCTAAATTACCGGGCTATTCCGCACAAAACTCAACCTTTACCTTTATGATTGGCTTCCTAATGATCATTTCTCTAATTGTTATCGCAGTCTTTTTATACATCCTAACAATCCAGAAAATTCAAAATTACGCTGTCTTACGTGCACAAGGAATTCCTTCCAAAACACTTGTCAACGCCACAATTTCTCAATCAGTTATCCTCGTAGTCAGTGGCTTGATAATTGCGACAGTCCTCACAGGAATCACCGCTTTTGCCATGCCAACAGCAGTCCCAATGAGTTTCAATATCCCTATACTTTCCGCAGTCGGCCTCGGTTTAATTCTGACCGGACTACTTGGATCGCTTATTCCCATCAAAATAATCTTAAATGTTGATCCTGTCAGCGTAATCGGAGGCTAATTAAATGGCAACTTTACAATTAAATAATATCAATAAATATTTCGGTACCGGCACCAGTCGAGTTCACGTTTTAAAAGACGTCAATTTCACCGCTCAAAAAGGCCAAGTAAACTTAGTAATCGGACCTTCAGGTTCCGGTAAGAGTACCTTTCTAACTATCGCTGGAGGCTTGCAGACACCCACAGACGGCACAGTTCAACTCGAAGGCAAAGCTGTGAAATCAATGACTAGCAAACAACGCGATGCAATGCGCTTGAATAGTATCGGCTTTGTGCTCCAATCATACAGCCTAGTTCCCTACCTAACTGTCAAAGAACAATTCAAACTAGTGAAAAAAGTTAAGAAAGAACACAATTTGACTAACCTTTCGCTGGAAAGTCTAATGGATAAACTAGGCATCAGGGAATTAGAAAATAAATACCCTGGTGAACTATCAGGTGGTCAAAATCAGCGAGTAGCAATCGCTAGAGCACTTTACACCAGACCTGATATTCTCTTAGCTGACGAACCAACAGCAGCCTTAGATAGTGAACGAGTCATCGAAGTTGGCAAAATATTCCAAGACTTAGCACGTGAACAAAATACAGCTGTAGTAATCTTAACTCACGATTTAAGATTACGTGACTTTGCAGATAATGTTTACAAGATCATGGATGGTCAAATGACATTAGATTCAGAAATGCGTATGGCTGAGTAAGTTTTTAGTTCATATATAATTTATCAATTTAAAGCAAATAGGCCTGTAATCCAAAATTGGATTACAGGCCTTGTTCGCTTTATGGATCGGTCTTAGCAAATATTCCCAACTATTGATAGATCACCAAATAGCGAATAAAAGAGCCAGGGGGTGACAGTAATAAATATAGCCAGCGGTGAAATTGTTGTTAGACCAGCGGTTTTCTGGCCTTACAACACGGACGAGTTTTGAGATTTGCGGTTTATGCAAAGCTCAAAATTGAGACTTGAGACCTTGGCTCAAGTCGGTCCCACCGCAGACTATATTTATTACTGTCACCCGGAGGCGGAAAAAAAATCCGTTATCTCTTAATTGAGATAGCGGATTTTTTAAGCTATTTGCATTAAATTAGATGTCACGACGACGTTCTTTAATACGAGCAGCCTTACCTGTACGAGCACGTAGGTAGTAAAGCTTGCTACGACGTACACGACCATGTCTGATAACTTCGATTTGTTCAACACGAGGTGTGTTTAGTGGGAATGTTCTTTCAACACCAACACCATTACTCATCTTACGAACAGTGTATGTAGCACTGATACCAGCACCATGTCTCTTGATGACAACACCTTCGAATAATTGAACACGTTCACGGCTACCTTCAACAACCTTAGCGTGGACACGAATAGTATCACCACTACGGAAGTCAGGTACGTCAGAACGTAATTGTTCTGATGTAATATCTTGAATTAATTTATTCATAAATAATTTCTCCTAGCCGACACTCATACATATCCTTTGATACACAGCGGAATATCGTTAATATGTGCGTTTAAACACTTATAATATAATACTTTATTTGAACATAATTGTAAACTAGTTATTTCGACGAATTTCACGTAAGTACTTTTGTTCCTCATCGGTCAACTCAGCCTTTTCCAATAAATCAGGACGACGTTCAAGTGTTTTCTTCAAAGCTTGTTTAAGACGCCAAACACGGATTTTTTCATGATCCCCACTGATTAATACATCAGGTACCTTTTTACCGCGGAAATCGGCTGGACGTGAGTATTGAGGGTACTCTAATAAGTTATTAGAGAAAGATTCTACCTCAGCTGACTCAGAATTGCCCAAAACTCCAGGTACGAAACGCAATGTAGCGTCAATCATACTCATAGTTGGCAATTCCCCACCAGTCAAAATATAATCACCGATTGAAACTTCATCAGTGACTAAATCTTTTACTCGTTCATCGAAGCCTTCGTAATGTCCACAGATAAAGACTAATTGATCTTCTTTAGCAAAGTCTTTGGCCATTTTCGTGTTGAAAGTTTTTCCAGCTGGATCCAACAAGATAACTCGCTTTTTACCAGGTTTCTTCTTTTCAACATAATCCATTGCATCATAAATCGGTTGAGCCTGCAATAACATCCCAGCTCCACCACCATATGTGCCATCGTCAACATGATTTTGTTTGTTAGTCGTGAAATCACGAAAATCAACGACATCAATATTAACGAGGTCTTTTTCCTGAGCTTTACCAATCAATGATTCGTCTAAAGCCTGAAACATTTTTGGAAAAATACTTAAAATTGTAATATCCATTAATCCATCAACCCATCCGGTATTTCAACATTAACAACGCCATTATCAATATCTACATCTTTAACAACATCGTCAATGTAAGGCAACAAGATTTCTTTATACTTAGGTCCTTTAACGACCCAAACGTCATTTGAACCCAACTCAATAATTTCAGTAACCTTGCCGACTTCGCCTAAGTCTTTATCAATCACAGTCAAACCAATAATTTGCTTATAAAGAAATTCACCTTCATTGAGGTTAGAAACTTCTTCGCCATCAGCAAATAATTCTGATTTAACATACTTTTCAACATCATTGATATTATCGTAACCCTTAAATTTCAATAGAATAAAACTCTTGTGTGGACGTGATGACTCAACAGTAAATTCAGTCACTTGATCTTTGTTCTTCAAGTAAACCTTGGCACCGGCCTTAAAGCGGTCCTCTGGGAAATCAGTAATTGAAATCACTCTTACTTCGCCTTTAATACCGTGAGTATTGACGATTGTACCAACTCGATATAATTTTTCGGTCATTTTTCCTCCGTGAATAAAAATAGGACCACGACAACTCTTGTCAGGCCCCATCAAAAATTACTATTTTGTGAATTTGCTTTCGTGATACTTTTGCATAATTCCGTGTTGTTTCAACAAGTGACGAACAGTATCTGAAGGTTGTGCACCTTTGTTTAACCATTCAACGATCTTGTCGTCTTCTAGGTGAATTTCTTCTGGTTGTGAGATTGGGTTGTAATAACCAACTTGTTCGATAAAACGACCATCACGTGGTGAACGTGAATCTGCAACAACTAATCTATAAAATGGGCGTAACTTACTACCCATACGTTTCATTCTAATCTTAACTGACATATGTTTGTTTCCTCCTAAATACTTAACTTTGTTAGTATACACAAAATTACAAGAACTGTAAAGTTTTTTTCTTTACACCAGTTGATTTTTTTATATTCCGTCTCCAGAGCTGAGAAGTATTTCGCCTGCTGTGCGGAACGGTCCGAGCCAAAGTTCGGTCTCGAACCTCGGTTTGAAGCCTTTCCACAGACCGGAAAGTCTCCAAACTCGCCCGGTGGTGTAACGGCTGAAGCCGTAACGCCACTTCCACTGCTGGTGAATACTTCTCAGCTCTTCCGACTAGTTTCCTTTAAGGAACACTGATAATTCAATAATCATTACAGCATATTTTAGGCAATAGAATACTAGGTTAGCCTCTTAAATAAAAAAAATATCATCATCACTTTTAAAAACTGCGATAAATGATATTTAATATATTATTCATATTAATATTAAAAATTGAAACCAGTCAAAATCTAGCCGGAGGGTGACAGTAATAAATATAGACAGCAGTGAAATTGTTGTTAGGTCAGCGATTTTCTGGCCTTACAACAAGGACGAGTTTTGAGATTTGCGGTCTATGCAAAGCTCAAAACTCGAGGCTCGAGACCGCACTTCGGCTCGAACCGGTCCCACCGCAGACTATATTTATTACTGTCACCCGGAGGCGGCCCCCAAAAAATTATGACTTAAAGCGTTTAATCTTCTTCAAACGTTTCTTCTTATTTTTCTTGTTCTTACGAACCATAGAATGCATAGCCATCTTACCCAACTTACCTTTGACACCATTGCCCATAAGTTGATCCATTCCAGCCATGTTACCCTTGCTCATCTTGTTCATCATGTCTCGTGATTGCTTGAATTGCTTGATCATTCGGTTAACGTTTTGCACGCTTTGACCGGAACCGGCAGCAATTCTACGACGACGTGATGGATTCAATGAATCGGGATCTTCACGTTCTGATGGTGTCATTGAGTAAACAATTGCCTTTAAATGGGCAATATCTTTTTCACCAATATTGATATTAGCTAAAGCAGGGTTGTTGGCCATTCCTGGAATCATCTTCATGATTTCATCCAAAGGACCCATCTTTTGAATCTGGTCCATTTGGTCGATAAAGTCGTTAAAATCAAAACTATTCTCACGAATCTTTTCAGCAACTTGCTTAGCTTGTTCTTCGTTGTAATCAGTCTGAGCCTTTTCAATCAAGGTCAGCATGTCACCCATACCTAAGATACGGTTGGCCATACGATCAGGATGGAAGACGTCTAATTGGTCGAGTTTTTCACCTTGTCCAATAAACTTGATTGGCTTACCAGTCACGTCACGAATTGAAAGAGCGGCACCACCACGGGTATCACCATCCAACTTAGTCAAAACAACACCAGTAATATCGAGTTGTTCATCAAATCCGTGGGCAACCTTAGCAGCGACTTGACCAGTCATGGAATCAGCAACAAACAAAATTTCGTCTGGATGTGCTAAATCTTTGATACGTTGAAGTTCTTGCATCAATTGCTCATCAATTTCCAAACGACCAGCAGTATCAATAATAACGTAATCATTCTTGTTTTCTTCCGCAACTTTTAAACCATTTCGAACAATGTCAACTGGATCATGTTCAGTTCCTTCGTCATACACTGGCACATCGAGTTGTTGACCGATAGTCTTCAATTGTTCAATGGCAGCGGGACGATAAACATCCCCAGCAATGAATAATGGACGAGCTTTATCTTCATGCTTTAAACGGTTAGCTAATTTACCAGCTGTTGTAGTTTTACCAGCACCTTGCAAACCAACCATCATGATGATTGTTGGAATATGCTTGGATTTGTTCAATGGAACAGCTTCTTGTCCCATAATCTTAGTTAATTCTTCATCAACAATTTTGATAACTTGTTGTGATGGCGTCAAACTTTCCATTACTTCGGCGCCTAAGGCACGTTCTCTAACAGACTTGACGAATTTTTTAACAACGTCAAAGTTAACATCCGCTTCCAACAAAGCCATACGTACTTCACGCATTACTTTACGGATATCTTCGTCAGAAAGTTTACCTTTACCTCTTAGTGAGGAGAAAACTTTATTTAAGCGTTCGCTTAATCCTTCAAAAGCCATACTCTACTCCTACATTTCATTTATTTTTGAAATTCTTTGGACTAAATCTAATAATTCTTTATCATCCGCATACTTCGTCTGAACTAGTTGGTCGAGTTTTTCAGAAATATCATCAATCTCTTGAGTTTTCTCAATCAAACCAAGCTCTTTCTCAAACGATTCTAACAAACTGACCGAACGATGCAAGTTATCCAAGACCGCTTGTCGAGAAACTTCTAGTTGTTCCGCAATTTCACTGAGCGAAAAATCCTCAACATAATATAAATCCAAATAACGACTTTGCTTTTTGGTCAGTAATGAATGATAAAAATTATACAACAAGTTCACTCGTGTTGTTTCATCAATGTTCATAACTATTTGTTAGACGTCCCAACAATCAATTCCTTGAACAAACCATAGATGAATTTCTCTGGATCAAAGTCGCGAAGATCATCCATTTGTTCACCTAAACCAACTAGTTTAACGGGAATGTGCAATTCATTTCTGATAGCCAAGACGACACCACCTTGGGAACTACCATCAAGCTTTGTCAAAACAATTCCGGAAACATCAGTTGTTTCGTTAAATTGTTTAGCTTGGCTCAAGGCATTTTGTCCAGTGGAACCATCAAGTACCAACAGAACTTCCTGTGGTGCTTCTGGTAATTCACGAGTGATAACACGCTTGATTTTTTCTAGTTCACGCATCAAACCTTCTTTATTTTGAAGACGACCAGCAGTATCAACTAGCAAGATATCGAAGTCTTCCTCAACAGCACGTTTAACGGCATCATAAACAACTGAAGCTGGATCAGTGTGGGCCTTACTTGCTTGCACAGGTACGCCATCACGTTTACCCCATTCTTGTAATTGTTCAATCGCACCAGCTCTAAATGTATCCGCAGCAGCTAGTAAAACTTTCTTGCCTTGTTGTTGATAGCGGTGAGCAAGTTTACCGACAGTAGTAGTTTTACCAGCACCATTAACACCGACAAATAAGAAAACAGTTGGTGTCTTATCAGCACTGAATTTCAAAGAGTTATCTTCTTCTTTGCCCTCTTCACCATACATATCAACCAATTTCTTAACGATTACATTGGAAACGTCAGATTTTTTCTTAGCATTCTCCAACTTAACTTCTTCACGTAATTCATCAGAAATTCGCATAGCTGTTTCGTAACCAACATCAGATTCAATCAACAACTCTTCCAAATCATCAAAGAAATCTTCATCGACACTTCTAAAGTTAGCTAAGAAACGATTCAAACGAGAACTAAAGGAATTACGACTCTTTTTAAGTCCTTCATCATATTCTTGAACATCATCTTTGGGTTCTTCTTCTGATTCTGAAGGTTCTGTTTCAGATGACTCTTCAGTTTCAGATTCGGATTCGATTGACTCTTCAGTTTCTGAATTATCAGTTGATTCTTCAGATACGGTATCTTCTGGTGTACTTTCGGTTTCAACAGGTACTTCTTTAGTTTCTTCAACGGATTTTGTTGGTTCTGGCTCTGAAGTGGCCTCTTCAGCAGGTTCTGAAGGTGTTTTCTTAACTTCGTCTTCAGTAGATTCTGCTGATTCGGACTCAACTGGTTCTTCTTTAACTTCACTTTTTGGTTCTTCTGTCGGAGTTTCTTCTACAGATTGAACTGGTTCTTCACTTTTAGCTTCTGAGCTTGTTTCTGATTTTTCATCAGATGTAGCTTCATTGGCTTCGGCAGTTTGGTCAGATTCTTTTTCAGACTCTTCTTGAGATTTCTTTTCTAAATCTTTATCTTCAGAATCATCTTTACCAGTAAAGGCTTTTTTAATTCGATCAAATAATCCCATTATTAACTCCTATTCTTTGACATGCACAGACAACATCCGTGATACACCGGACTCTTCCATCGTTACGCCGTACAAGCGATTGACGTTCATCATCGTTCCCTTACGGTGAGTAATGACGATAAATTCAGTGTTAGCGTCATATTGATTTAAGTAATTAGCAAAACGATAAACATTCGCATCGTCAAGTGAAGCTTCAACTTCATCAAGGATACAAAATGGTACCGGTTTAACTTTAATAATAGCAAATAACAGTGTAATTGCCGTCAAAGCTTTCTCACCACCAGATAACAAACTCAAACGTTGGAATTTCTTCCCTGGCGGTTGGGCAATAATTTCAATCCCTGTTTCCAAAAGATTATCCGGTTCAGTCAAGACTAGCTTAGCTCGACCACCGGCAAACATTTCTGGAAAAATATCTTCAAAGGCAGCCGCAACTTCATCAAAAGTTTTCTTAAAACGAGTCGTAACTTCTTTATCCATTTCAGACATTGTATCAAGTAATTGGGCACGAGCTTGCAATAAGTCATTTTGTTGTTGAGTCAAAAATTCATAACGGTCTTTGACCTTGTCGTACTCTTCAATCGCTGACAAATTGACCGTTCCCAATTCTTCAATACCCATCTTCAACAGACGAGCCTCTTTTTGCAACTCATCCGGATCATAATCACCGTGCTTCAAAGCCAAGAGTGAAGCTTCATAAGTCAATTGATACTCTTGTGACAAAGTATCCAATCGGCTATCAATTTGATTCGATAGCTTGGTATTTTGAATTGCCAAAGTTTCTTGTTGATCAGAGGCATTCTTTTGCAAATCGAAATTACGTTGTGCTTTAGTATTCAAATCAGTAGCTAATGCTTGTTGTTTCTCACGTTTAGCTTTCAAATCAGCAACAACTTTTTGAAGTTGAGCAATTTCTTGCTTAAGTTCTTCAATTCGATTCTTAACCTCAGTGCTATTAAGATCCAATTGATTACGTTCAGAATCAAGAATCGTCAATCGTTGTTGAACATCAGCAATTTGTTTATCTGTCTGTTCAGCAATAGCCGTCAAATCAGCATTTTGTGTAGCATCATTTTCATGATTACTCTTAACAACAGCCAATTTTGTCTGAATCGATTGCTCTTTTTGATTGATCGATTGTAGTTCAGCATCAAAATCAGTTAACATCTTCTGTTTCTGATTCATTTCAGCTTGAGTATCTTCAATCTCTTGAGCAATCTTCTTAGCAGACTCTTTTTGAGACTCTAGGTTTTTCTGCAAATCCTTTTGTTCTGACTGATATTTAGCCAAATTGTACTTGATAACATCCAAACGTTCACTGAAGTGTTTCTCTTCATTTTGATAAGTCGAAATTTCACTCTCAAAATGATTCTTTTCAGCATTGAATTGAGCTAATTTTTCATCAACCGTCTTCTTTTCAGCATTGAGAGCTGTCAATTGATCACGTAAATCTTGAACAGTCTTTTGTTTCTCATCCATCAATAATTCTTGCTTTGACAAATCCTTGTTCAAAGACTGTAATTCATCCTTACGAGTCAAAATACTTGAGTTAACCCGACGTTGCTGTCCACCGGTCATTGATCCACCAGCGTTAACAACATTTCCATCCAAAGTAACGACACGGTATTTACGATTAACGGCGGCAGAAATCTTTGTAGCAACGTTGATATCTTTGGCAATCAATAAGTTACCCAAAATATTTTTAACAATGTTAGAAACTTTGTCATCATATTTAACTAAATCACTAGCGACCCCAACAAAACCTGCGACCATTTGAGCTTTGTTCAAATCATTAGCATAAATATTTCGTGCTTGAATAATATTCAAAGGTAAGAATGTTGCACGACCACCACGACTTTGTCTCAAGAAGGCGATTGCCTTTTTAGCAGCAGCTTCATCCTCAGTAACGATTGACTGCAACTGATTGCTGACAACTGTTTCAATTGCCAATTGATATTCTTTTGGTACAGAAATCAATTCAGCTACAGCACCAACGATACCAGTCAATTGTTGCTCATTATTCAGAACATTTTTAGCACCTTCAAAAAATCCAGCATGCTCTTGTTCCATATTTTCTAGAATTCGTTTGCGAGCTTTAATTTCTTGGAGACTCTCAAGAATCTTCAAGTAATTACTATTCTCACGTTTACCAGTTTCAGTTACTTCGTTGATACTTTGAGTTAACTGTTGATCACGCTCAAGTAATGATTTGTTATCGTCAACCAACTTTTTAACTTGTTGGCTGATTGAATCATTGTCATTTTTGGAACTATTTAAATTCTCAGTTACATCAGTTAATTGGTCCTGTTGCTCATTAATTGAAGCTTGAACACGTTCCAATTGGCGTTGTGAAAATTTCTGTTCATTATTATTTGAAACTTGATCTTGCAATAAATTGACATAATTATTTCTTAAATCAGTAATGTTCTTCTGCAAATCAGCTGGAGTTTTCTTCTTCAATTGTTGAATATCGGCCAATTGTTTCTCAAAGTCTTTAATCTTTTCGACACATTCAGCCAATTTCTGATTAGATTCAGCCAACTTAGCTTGATTTGTCACTTTATTAGCTTGCAAATTAGTCAATTGATTATTCAATGACTGCTTATTTGACGAATTGAATCCATTACGTTCATCCGCAACGGCAACTTTTCCATTAAAAATTTCCAAAGTCTTGGTCGACTCAGTCAATTTAGCTTGGTTATCATCAATCTGATTAGTTAAATCTTGGACAGATTTGTTGTTATCTTCAACTTGTTTATTGGCAATTTTTACTTGCTTAGAAATATTTTGCAGACTCATTTTAACTTCACGCAAATCTTTATCGATTTGACGTTTTTGAGCAGACAAATTTTTAACTTCAATTGTTAGAATTTTTTGATAAATACTGTCGTACTTACTCTTCTGTTCCTTGTAATCGCGGGCAATACTGGCCTGTTCCTTCAAAGGTTCAACTTGTTTTGACAACTCTGAAACGATATCTGATACACGGTGAAGATTGTCAGTCGTTTCAGACAGTTTACTTTCAGCCTGTTGTTTCTTCTGTTTAAAGAGTGAGACTCCGGCGGATTCTTCAATAATTGTCCGACGTTCAACCGGCTTACTATTGAAAATTGCTTCAACACGACCCTGAGAAATGATAGAAAATGACTGCTTTCCCATCCCTGAATCCATAAACAATTCTGTAATATCACGCAAACGACATTGTTTATTATTGATCAAAAATTCCGTATCGCCATTTCTAAATAAGCGACGACAAATTACCAAGTCATCTTGGGACGACTTGAGCTCTCGATTATGATTATCGAATTGTAAAATAACTTCTGCCCGATTCATTTGTGGACGTGTGGCACTCCCAGCAAAAATCACATCGACCATTTTGTCTCCACGTAAACTCTTTGCTGACTGTTCGCCCATTACCCAACGAATGGCTTCAGTAATATTTGATTTTCCACTCCCGTTGGGTCCAACAATACCAGTAATTCCACTGGTAAAATCAATCTTTGTTTTATCAGCAAAAGATTTAAACCCATTGATCGTTAATGATTTTAACGGCATAAACTACAAACTCCTATAATTCTTCTAATGCTCTCTTGGCAGCCATTTGTTCGGCATGCTTCTTGCTGTAACCCAATCCTTTAGACAAAATCTTGCCATTAGCAATCAATTCAACTTTGAACTTCTTGTCGTGGTCAGGACCTTCTTCGTCGATGACCTTATAGTCAATTTCGACTTCACCAGATTGTTGTAATCTTTCTTGTAAATGAGTCTTGAAATCAGTATCTTCTGAAAATTCACCAGAATCGATATGTGGATAAACGACTTTCTTCAAGAAATCATCAACCACTTCATTACCTTGATCAAGATATAAAGCACCGTTGAAAGCTTCGAAAATATCTTCCAACAATGTATGTCTTTGACGGGCACCTTGTTTTTCTTCACCTTTACCAATCAACAAATACTTGTCGATATTAATTTCTTTAGCAAAACGTGCAAAACTATCAGTCCGGACAATGTCTGATCTCAAACGTGTTAATTTGCCTTCTGGCAATTGTGGATATTTTTCAAAAAGGTAACGAGAGATATTGATTTCAAGAACCGCATCCCCCAAAAATTCAAGGCGTTCGTAATCACCAATACCCAAACCTTTGTGTTCATTATCAAAGGATGAATGAGTCATGGCTCTTTCAACCAAACTTTTATCGTTAAACTTAATTCCGTATTGCTCATCTAAAACTTGTAAGAACTTTGGATCTAACATAACGTGTCCCCTTTCCCAATATTACTAATTATACTAAACTTTGCTCCTAAATAATTATCAGTATAAATAAAGGTTGAAAAGTTTCTGCCGTTTCCAGAGCTGAGAGTATTCATCTGCTGCGCGGTACGGTCCGAGCCACAGTTCGGTCTCGAACCTCGATTGAAGCCCTGCAAGACCCGCAGGTCTCCAATACGCCCGGTGGTGTAATTGCTAAAGCAATAACGCCACTTTCACTGCTGATGAATATTCTTATCCCTGTGGACGCTTAGTATAAAAAAATAAGACCTAATGGCCTTATTTTTGATGTGATGAAATGTAACTTGTGGCTGCGCCAACGGTTGTAATCTTTTCAGCGTCGTCATCTGGAATCTCGGCACCAAATTCGTCTTCTAGTTCAAGGACAAATTCAACAAGGTCAATTGAATCTGCGTCAAGATCCTTTGTAAATGATGTTTCTCTAGTAATTGTTGATGCGTCAACTTCGAACTTGTCGGCAATCAATGCAACGATTTTATCAAAAACTTCTTGTTCACTCATGGATGGAATCTCCTTATTTTTCACTCATTTTTTCAAAATATTTATTAGCTTTATTAATTGTATCGTTAGATAACATATCATAAATTTGTTTAACAGTATAATAGACTGCCCGATTATCCGCAGCACCGTGGGCTTTAACAACTGGTGACTTTAGTCCAAGTAAAACGGCACCACCGGCTTGAGATGTATCGAACATTTGCTTCATACCTTTAAGCGATGGAGAAACGATAGCTGCACCCATTTTAGTAAAGATACCGTTATTTAGCAAGGCATCTTTTAGTTGTCCCAAGAGAATCTTAGCGGTACCCTCAGTCGCCTTCAAAGCAGCGTTTCCAGTAAAACCATCGGTAACAATCACGTCAGCTTTACCAGCCAGAATATCACCTGATTCGATATTACCGATAAAGTTAATATCTTCAGTATCCTTCAAGAGTTGATAAGCTTCCTTGTGCATGCTGTCGCCCTTGTCATATTCAGTACCGTTGTTCAACAAAGCAACACGTGGCTTATCGATTTTCTTAACATCGTGAGCATAGATTGAACCCATAACAGCCCATTGTTGTAAATATGAAGCCTTAGCTTCGGCGTTAGCACCAACATCCAACATATTTACACCCTTAGGAGAATTAGTTGCTGGCAAAGTAGGCATCAAAGCTGGACGAGCAACTTGTTTGATACGACCAACGATAAAAATACCAGCTGCTAACAAAGCTCCAGTATTTCCAAGTGAGAACAAAGCATCATTTTCACCATCTTTAACTGACTTAGCTGCCAAAACCATTGAAGCATCCTTTTTCGAACGAATAGCTTTAACAGGTTCATCAGTTCCCAGAATTTCTTCGTCAGTATGGACAATTGTAATACGTTCATCATTCTTCAAATATTTCTTAATGGCTGATTCTTTACCATATAAAACAAATTCCAAATCTTTCCACTCGTCACGAGCACGTTCAATTCCTTCAACTACTACTTGCGGTGCATTGTCGCCACCCATAGCATCAACAGCTATTTTCATTTTGTTTCCTCACTAATCAAAATTATTTAATTGTTCATATTCATCGTTAATAAATGACTTCAAGGCTTTAGTCTCCGGATTATTGAGCAATTTCTCATCCTCATAAAGTCGACTAGCTTCTTCTTGAGCCACTTCCAAAATATTAATGTCGTTGATTGGATTACCAACTTTAAACTCAGGCAAACCAGATTGACGGTTACCCAACAAATCACCAGCGCCACGCATCTTCAGATCTTCTTCAGCTAAGACAAATCCGTCATTAGTTGATGTCAAAATTTTCATCCGTTCAGTGGCTGATTCATTCTTGGGGTCAGCAATCAAAATACAATACGACTGCTTTTCTCCACGTCCGACACGGCCACGCAACTGGTGCAACTGTGATAATCCGAAACGATTAGCATCATATATTACCATAACTGAGGCATTTGGTACATCAACACCAACTTCAATAACGGTTGTTGAAACCAAAACATCAATTTTTTTATCAGAAAAATCCTTCATGACCGTTTCCTTTTGATCATTTGGCATCTGACCATGTAAAAGTCCGATATGATACTTCTGACCAAATAATTCGGTGAACTTATCATAAATCAGTTCAGCATTCTTCAAATCCATCGATTCTGACTCAGAAATCAGCGGTGTAACAACATAAACTTGTGCACCTCCACTCAATTCTTTAGTCACGAAACGATACATTTGCTCAATCTTTTGACTTCTGATCCAATAAGTTTCAACTTTTTTACGACCAGCCGGTAACTGATCAATTCGTGAAACATCCATGTCACCATAAGTTGTAATTGCCAAAGTACGTGGAATTGGTGTGGCAGTCATTGCTAGAACGTCAGGATTTTGACCCTTCTCACGCAAAGCTTTTCGTTGATTAACACCAAATCTATGTTGCTCATCAATTACGATAAAGCCTAATTTTTTGAAATCAACACTATCCTGAATCAAAGCGTGCGTTCCGACAACAATATTAGTCTTGCCATTTTCAATATCGCCAGCAATGAAATCATGTTCTTTCTTAGTCAAGGAGCCAGTTAATAAAGCCGTCTTGATATGTAAAGGTGACAACAACTTACTAATTTTATCAAAATGTTGTTGTGCCAAGATTTCGGTCGGTGCCATGATAGCCGCCTGATAACCGGCTGTCACGGATGCCAACATGGCAATAACTGAAACAATTGTTTTACCAGAACCAACATCACCTTGCAACAAACGATTCATGTGATGCGTTGATTCCATATCATTGAGAATTTCTTTTGTCACACGATCTTGCGCCTCAGTTAATTTGAAAGGCAAACTGTCGATAAATTTTTGAATAAAGTCATGGTCATATTTTTCAACGATACCAACATTTTTTTGCTCATCGCTGCGTTTGATACTTTGCAGACCACATTGGAACAAGAAAAACTCTCGGAATTTAGCACT
Organism: Companilactobacillus muriivasis; assembly: GCF_036246245.1. NCBI lineage: Bacteria > Bacillati > Bacillota > Bacilli > Lactobacillales > Lactobacillaceae > Companilactobacillus > Companilactobacillus muriivasis. Next base: position 220,629 of record NZ_BTTQ01000001.1, on the reverse strand, counting down.
CCGCCGGGCTTCATCACCTTGTTCCTGAGTCTTTGGAAAGTGGATGCCAGAAACAATCTGTTCATCATCCAACAATTTATACTTCGTACGAATATATGCCGGAACAATCGTATCAATCTGATCATGATATTTTTCATATGCAGCCTTGATTAAATTAATCAAGGTTTTTTGATGAATATTTTTATTGACTGAATAAACAGAATCAACCGAATTGTCATGGACATCAATAACTTTCATACCCATCAATGAACGGCGGTTTTCATTCCACTTGCCGTAAACAGCCGCATCAGTTCCAGTTTCAAATTTATCTTTTAACCATGGCTGATTAAAGAATGTCACCATGATTGACTCACTATCGACCAAAATCCGGACATTTAAACGTGTCTTCTTATAACCAAAACGTGCTACAACTGGCTCACTGGCAACGACACCTTTGAGCAAGATTTTCTCCTGGTCAACAGCATCGTCCAGAGACTTTGCCTGCATATCCTCATAGCGAAAAGGAAAATAAAATAATAAATCATACACATTGTTAATACCTAGTGACTGCAAGGCCTCTAATTTCTTGGGACCAACACCAGGCAATTCAGCAAGTGAAATTTTCCTCAGATCCATAAACTTTCCCTCCTCTCCTCTAGACAATATTTCAAAATGAAAAAAGGCTATGACAAAACGAATCGTTTCATCACTGCCTCCTTTGGTTTAAATGGTTTATCTCTTTGTCGCCTACGGTCGTCAATAATATAGTCTGCTGTGAGGACCGGTGTGAGCCAAAGTGCGGTCTCACACCTCGCTTTGAAGCCTTGCAAAACCAGCAAGTCTTCAAAGTCGTCCTGTGGTGTAAGAGCTAAAGCTCTAACGCCACCTTCACTGCTGACTATATTACTGACGACCTCCGGCTAATGTAACTTTAATTTTTTACTTTATATCAACTTAATCATTGAATTATGTTTGGTTATACTAACAATTAATTATTAGTATAAATTAACAAACCAATAGAAATCAATGAGTCGGAAGAACTGAGAGCATTTACCCGCTGTGGGTGTGGTGTAACGGCTTTAGCCGTTACACCACCGGGCGTGTTTGGAGACTTACCGGTTTCTGGTAAGCCTTCAAACCGAGGTTCGAGACCGCACTTCGGCTCGGATCGGTCCGCATAGCAGGTAAATACTCTCAGTTCTGGAGATGGACCAAAATTATTCTACAGAAACCAAGTATGGATAAACTGGTTGATCACCTTGGTGAATTTCTGTTTCAAGGTCAGCGTATTTATCGTCTAGATAATCAGCAACCTTTTGGGCATCGGCATCATTACCGTCTTTACCAACAAGAATTGTGATAACTTCACTATCCTCATCAATCATTTCGTCCAACATCTTTTCAGTTGTGGCAACTACATCCTCTTCGTCAACTAGAATCTTACCGTCAACGATGCCCATATAGTGTCCCTTGGTAATCTTCAAGCCATCAATTTCAGTATCACGGATTGCTTGTGTAACTTGACCACTCTTAACTGTATCAAGTGAGTCTTCCATGTTCTCTTCATTTTCTTCTAATTCAGCTTCTGGATTGAATGAAAGCATTGCTGTCATCCCTTGAGAAATTGTCTTAGAACCAACGATTGCAACTGGAATATCAACTAGATCAACAGCTTGTTTAGCGGCCATGATGATATTTCCATTATTTGGCAATACCAAGGCACGTTTAGCATTTGATTTGTTAATTGCATCGACAATATCATTAGTTGATGGATTCATTGTTTGTCCACCACTGATAACGTGTGTAACGCCGAGACTCTTGAATAATTCTGTCAAACCTTCACCAGATGAAACTGCAATAACTGCATAATCAATTGGTTCTTGAGCAACAGGTTCTGCAACTGTCTCTTCGTCTTCATCAACAATAGTCTCATGTTGCAAACGCATATTATCAATCTTAATTTTAACTAAAGCGCCGTACTTCTTACCAGCAGCCCAAACTTTGTATGGGTAGTTAGTATGTACGTGAACTTTAATAACTTCATCGTCAGAAACACAGATCAATGAATCACCGATTCCATCCAAATAGCTACGTAGCTTTTCATTATCGAAAACTTCGTCCGTTGTAGGATTTTTACCAATTTTGACCATCATTTCAGTACAGTAGCCATTCTTGATGTCGTCACTGTTGAAATGGCCTTGGGCTGATTGATGATGACTGGCATTAACCATTTCATTCATATCAGCCTCGTCTGGAATATATTCCTCATCGACTGTTGTTTGACCTGTTAAACCTTCTAGGAAACCTTCATAAATAAAGACTAATCCTTGACCACCGGAATCAACAACGCCAACTTCTTTCAAAACTGGCAAAAGTGATGGTGTCTTTTTAAGTCCAACTTTTGAACCGGCAACAACAGCTTTCATAACTTCGGCTAGATCATTAGTACTCTCTACTTGCTTCATACCAGCTTCTGCACCGTATCTAGCAACAGTAAGGATTGTTCCTTCAACTGGTTTCATAACGGCCTTATAGGCTGTCTTAACACCATCATCGAAAGCTTTAGCTAAGTCCATTGCTGTCAAAGCGTCTTTATCTTCAATACTCTTTGAGAAACCACGGAAAATTTGTGAGGTGATAACACCTGAATTTCCACGAGCTCCCATCAAAAGGCCTTTAGCAAGTGCTTTACCAAGTGTACCAACGTGGTCACTCTCTGATTCGTTTACAGCTTTAAAACCGCTTTGAATTGTTAAACTCATATTTGTTCCGGTATCTCCATCGGGAACCGGAAAGACATTAAGTGAATTTACAAACTTAGCATTTTTTTCAAGTCTGTGCGATGCGACACGCACCATATCTGAAAATTCTTTTTTTGTAATTAGTTCTTTGCTCAAAAGTTTCCCCTCCAACCAACTTTTCCTATTCGATATCGTCCAGAACTTTAATTCCTTGGACATATACGTTAACAGTGCCAGCTGGTGTTCCAAGCATTGTTTCTAGGTTGTATTTTACTTTTTCTTTTAAATTTTTTGCTACTTCAGAAATTTTGATTCCGTATCCGACGATTATGTAGACATCAACGGCCAGCTTACCATCTTCTTGATGGATAACTATACCTCTAGAAAAATCTTCACGGTTCAAAATTGTGTTCATACCATCACGGAATTGGTTTTTGCTTGCCATACCTACGATACCGTAGATATCAGAAGCGGCTCCACCAACGATTGTGGCAACAGTATTTGTTGAAACATCAATTTCACCATGCTTTGTTTTAATTGTAACTGCCATCTCTGGATCCTCCTATTCATGGACCAAATCTATCATAAACAATAAAATTCTATCATAGCAACATTTCGAATTAAAGATTTATACAACATTAAACCATATTAATCCCTAAATAATCTATTGATTTCAATTCTCACTTATGGTAAATTAGTCAGGTGATATTTTAAAGAAAAAACATGTAGCCAAAGGAGGTCGGTCCCATGGCAAAAGATATTATTACAGGCCGTAAAACAGTATTCGGTAACAAGCGTTCTCATGCTCTTAACCAATCAAAACGTTCTTGGAAGCCAAACTTGCAAAAAGTTCGTATCATGATTGACGGTAAACCTAGACGTGTATGGGTTTCAGCTAGAGCTTTGAAATCTGGAAAAGTTACTCGTGTATAATTATCACTTAATTTGTTAAAAAGGACTAGCAATTATATTGTTGGTCCTTTTTATTTTACACTATTATAATAAGATTTAATCGATTAAGGGGGTATTCTATGAAAATATTAATTGGCAATCAAAATAAAAATGATGAACAGTTAACACAAGCTATCATTACCGCTAAAGATGGCGACATAATCGAATTATTGCCAGGAACTTATTTTTCTAGCACAGACCCTTTTATTTGTACTATTAGAAGAAATATTACCTTTATTGGTAAAACAAATAATAAAAATGATGTTAAATTATTTTGTAGTTTCACTATTGGCGAAAAAAATATCGTTATCTTTAAAAATTTAGCTATCAGTTACACCGCCAATGAAGACAACACTCTCTCCGCTTATGATGGTGCCAGAATTTATGGCGAAAATATTTCAATCAATCGCCAAACCGCTGACGATTGGGATACTATCTATGGAAAGGATGCTTATTTTTCATTCAAAGATTCCCAAATTTTAACTGGTCGAAAAGTTAAAGCAATCGGTTTATCTTTGGAAAATAGTCAATTATTTGCAGACAATACTGCAATTCAATTGTTGTTGGAAAAGCATTCGAAAGTTTATTTGAAGGATTCATTTGTCTATCATAAGTTGGAGTTGCGCCAGACTTCTTCGTTGGATTTCCATAATTTATCGATTGACTCAACTGGATCACCAACCAAAAATGACTTGGCAGTTAAAGGATATTCACGAATGAATGGTCAGGATTTGATTTTTATTAATGAGTCACCTGCTATCCGGATTTTGAAGAGTAAGTTTAAGGTTGATGATTTCCAACCGATGCCTAATGAGATTCATTTTAAGTTTGATGATGTTTCTAAGATTGAAGCTGATGGGAAGTTGCCTTTTAATGAAGGTCCTTCGGATGCTAAAAAATAATAATTAAATTACAAACCACAAAAGGTATGTATTCTCTTAATTGGGGAATGCATACCTTTTTTAATTAATTTTAAAATTATTTGTTATTTGATTCCGTTTGTTGTCTTAATTCTTCTTTTTCTTTCAACTCATCCAATTTAGTGATGAGTTCGTCCGGTGCATAATTGAACCAGTCTCTAAACTTATAACCTCTTTTCTCTTCTTCGGAATCTTTATTTTTCTTCTTATCTCCTGAACCTTTTTTATATTTTTTCAGTGGCACGCTCTGGGTAGCATAATGTGTTACTTCTACTCGACGATTCTTCAATAAATCCATCACATCAAATTGGCATTGTTTATTCTTACTTTTAATTTTATCAACTTTACTCTTAAAGTAATCACTTTCAACCATCTTGCTCAAAACTACGTTTGCATCACTGCCAAAAACAACTAGCCATTTTGGTTGAACTATTAAACATTCTTGAATAAAAATATCTAGTGAATTATCCAAAGTCTTTTTATTCTCCACGCAAAGTTTTAATAATGTGGACCTTTTCGGAGCTATAGATTTTTTTAATTTATAATTTTTATCAGGATCTGGATATACTTTTTTATTTTTATAATCATCCTTAACTTTTTTTAACATGTCTTTAGCTTTTACTAATTCATCCTGATAATAACCAATAATTAGCCTATCTACTCTCTCATCATCTAAAGTAGGCGTTGACTCAGGATGATTTAGAAATGATACTTCATCATCCTTAATGAAAAAGTTCCGCATAACTTTTCCAGCGTTACTATCGGTATAAGACTTAATAATATCAGTTACATAGCTTCCATTAAAACGTCCTTTATTAGCAAGTTTGTCATCGAACTCATCATTAGATTTATCATTAATTTGGACATATAGTTTATAGGTATTTGTTGGTCTATCAACATCTCTAAAGTTACCCCAACCACTATAATTTTTATCGCCTGAACGATATGCCGCATTTAAGCCTACAAACATATAATCGTTTTTAAATTCGTCTTCATTAAAAAAGTCATCTGGAAATGCAAATAAATCATTATCAAATAATGGTTTAGAAGAATCAGTTGATTTGGATTTTTTTGATTTAGAGTTGCTTGATTGAAAATCATTTGGCGTAAAGTCCACGATTCCTCTTTCTTTAAAGTAATCACCAATTTTTTTATTTGATGGAAATTTACCCTTAGTTGTTAAGAATGAAGCAAAACTATCCACTCCAATATCATCATTCCCATCCTTAAATCTAGTGTCAATTTTAAGTAATTCATCTCTAACTTCTGCTTTACTTCGTTTCATATACTAATCCCCCTACTAATATATTTGATAATGCTTACAATCATGATTTTATTATATTACTTTTCCTAAATAAATTACTTTATCAGTCAAATAAAAAGCCGTTGAATCTTAAAAAAATTCAACGGCTTTTCACTAATCTAATCTATCCAAACTTTGTGCCAAATCGGCAATCAAATCTTTTGAATCTTCAATCCCAACTGACAAACGAACTAATTGATGTGTAATGCCTGCCTTCAACTGTTCTTCAGGAGAAAGTTCAGCGTGTGTCATCTTATATGGCAATTCAATCAAGCTCTCGACAGCACCCAAACTAACAGCTAATTGAATCAACTTAGTTCCTTCAACAAACTTCGTTGAATCTAAACCATCTGCCAATTCGAATGAAACAATTCCACCGAATCCATCAGTTTCTTTAGCAGCAATTTCATGATCCTTGCTACCTTCAATTCCAGGGTAGTAAATCTTGGCAATTTCTTTGCGACTTTGTAAAAATTCGACAATCTTCTTGGCATTTTCCAAATGGCGATCCATTCTAACTGACAACGTCTGAATTCCACGACGAACCAAATTAGAATCCTCTGGTGAAAGTGTTGAACCGATTGCGTTCTGATTAAAGTAAATTCGATCAGCCAACTCTTTATTTTTCGCCACTGCCATACCGGCAATAACATCGGAATGTCCGCTGAGATACTTGGTAGCGGAATGAATCACGATGTCAGCGCCTAAATCCAATGGACGTTGAAGATATGGTGATAAGAAAGTATTGTCCACAATGGTCAAAATATGGTGTTTCTTGGCTACTTCGGCAGTTGCCTTAACACTCGTGACATGCAAAAGCGGATTAGTAAAACTTTCAAAATAAATTGCCTTAGTATTAGGCTTGATAGCAGATTCAATTTCAGCAGGATTCTGTGTATCAACGGCTGTACATTCTAGTTGCCAGCGCTTGAGAAATCCATTGATCAGTCTAAAAGTCCCACCATAAATTTCTTTACCAACAATAATATGGTCGCCTGGCTTAAAAATTGCTAAAACGGCGTGGATTGCTGCTGAACCAGAAGAAAAGGCAAACCCTCGATAGCCATTTTCCAAGCCAGCAACTTGTTCTTCCAAGTAATTTCTAGTTGGATTACCAGAACGTGCGTAATCATACTTTACCTTTGCCTCAACTGACGGATAGATATACGTTGATGAATTGTAAACTGGAACATTTACCGCCCCAGTGTTGTTGTCGTTTTGTGGTTTCCCATGAACCAATTTGGTATTAAATTCAGTCATTTCTTAAACTCCTAATATATGAATTATTTCTATAATACTTCTTATTAAAATATTTTTGAATTATCAATACTCAAAACACATAGTGCTAGTTGATAACTTATTGCAGATATTTGTATCAATTATATTCTCACATCCAAAATATGCTGAATATAAAGGTATTTGAATATTTCACATTCAACATAATAACGATTAACTAGTCGGAAGAGCTGGGGAATATTTGTGTGCCGTGGTAGTGGTATAAGGACGGGAGGAATCTCCCGTCCTTATACCACCGGGCGCGTTTGGAGACTTGACGAACTATATCAAGGCTTCAAACCGAGGTTCGAGACCGTATTTTGGCTCGGGCCGTCCCGCACAGCTTGAGAATATTTCCCAGCTCTGTAGACGGAATATTTGAATAACCCTCAATACTTCCAATCATTACAAAAAAATCCCTTCCTAGAAATTTCTGGAAAGGGATTTTTTTAATTCATAGTCATTCCACCGGTAACATTGATTCCTTGCCCGGTCATATAATCTGACAACGGACTAGCTAGGAACAACACGACATTGGCGACATCTTGCGGAGTTCCTGTTCGACCTAATGGCACTTGACTATTGTCTTCTTGCTCAATCGCTTCAGCGGTCAAGCCACGAATCTTGGCCCCGTCTTTTCTTTCACGATGTTTCATGGAAGTTTCAATAATACCGGGGCAAACGGCGTTGACATTTATTTGATTTTTAGCAACTTCAATTGCCAAAGTCTTAGTCAATCCAAGCACTGCATGCTTAGATGCAACATAGGCTGACATAGCTCGATAGCCATTCTTACATGCTTGAGAAGCTATCAGAACCACTTTTCCAGTTTTCTTAGCGGCTACCATCAACTTAACAATGTATTTACTTACGAGATATGTCCCGCGAGTATTAACTGCTAAAGTTTTATCAAAATCAGTTGTCTGACTATCTATCAAGTAATCCATTGTTGAAATACCAGCAACATTTACCAAAACATTTGGCGTTAAATTTAAATCTTCTAATTGTTTAGCAAGATTTTGCACGCTAGTTTCCGAACTGACATCCAAATTAATCTGATATTCCTGATCATTAACCTGCTTCAATTCAGTATTTTCATACGACAAATCTGCCACAATTACGATGGCTTTCTCGCTCTGAAATGTGGTAACTACTTGACGGCCGATACCCTGAAAGCCACCGGTAACGAGTACGACTTGTTTTTCCAAAGTTGCAAATAGACTCATAAATTATCCTTCTTTATTCGTATTAGATTACGTGACGTTCAAAAGGATCGTTGGAAATTCCTTCTTCAAGAATCTTCTTTGACCATTCCTTAGCTGAGAACAATGAGTGATCACGATAGTTACCACAGCTGTACTTGTCTGTTCCTTGAACATCTTTCCATTCAACCTTGTTAGCAATGTCATCCAATGAACCTTTCAAAGCTTCAGCAACTTCAGTAGTTGAGTGTTCGCCCCAAACAATCAAGTGGAATCCGGTACGACAACCGAATGGTGAACAGTCGATAACGCCATCAAGACGGTCTCTCAAAAGTCCAGCTAACAAATGTTCAATGGTATGCAATCCAGCAGTTGGAATAGCATTTTCATTTGGTTGAACCAAACGTAAATCATAATTTGAAATTGTGTCACCCTTTGTTCCATGTTCCTCAGTAATCAAACGTACATATGGTGCCTTTACCTTTGTGTGATCCAATGTAAAACTTTCAACTTTAGCCATAATTAAATATCTCCTTAAAATTTTTATTATTTATTTTCCAAATATGTTAATGGTTTATTTACTTCAATCTTTGTTCCGTAATACTTTTTCTTGATATAAGCTTGAATTTCTTTATTGTGATATAACTTCACTAATTTTTTGTAATTAGCATTATTCTTATTCTTAGCTGCAGTAGCGAGAATATTGACGTTATCTTTAGTACTTTGATCGATTTTTTCATGGTAGATTGAGTCGGTCAAAACATGTAGACCACTTTCCAAAGCGACGGTGTTGGAAATGAGAACGACTGGCACATCATTCAAAACACGGGGGCCGGTAGTATCATCAATTTCTTTGAATTGAAGATTCTTAGGATTTGATGCAATATCTTTCGTATTGCTCAAAGCATTGAAGCCTTTCTTCAAAGTGATTAAACCAGCTGCTTGTAGTAACAACAAACCACGTGATGTGTTGGCCGGGTTGTTGGCAATAGCAATAGTTGTGCCATTTGGAATATCATTAACTTTCTTATACTTCTTTGAATAGATTCCCAAAGGTTCCAAGTAAGTTGTGCCTAAAGCGGCTAGCTTTCCTTTTGGATTTTGCTTGTTGTAGGCATCGTAATATGACCATGACTGAAAGGCGTTGACATCGACTTGACCTTGACTAGTGGCAGTATTTAATTGCGCCCCGTCGGTGATTTCCTTAGTTTTAATATTCAGTCCTAACTTCTTGGCTTGAGAACTCTTGGCAATATGTTCCCAGATGTTCAAGTCTGATCCTTGTGAACCGATCGTTATGGTATCGCCATCGGCTGCTTTAGTGCTCTTGCCACATCCCACTAACAGAATGACTGACAAAAATAAAATTGCTGAAACTAATAAGTTTTTCCCTTTTCTCATTTCCATTCCTCCTCTTTTTTCTAATAATTTCCTAATTATTTAAGTTGGTTTTAACCAGAAATTTTTCATTTGTTTTGGCCCCCTTTTTGGTAAAAGATATTTGGATCTAATTGGATTATTTGAGAAGTGTGGTTGGGTTGGGTACCTAGACCGTAAAGGCATGGAAGGTGAAGCAATCGTAGTTAAGCGGTATATCGGAACGTCAATTAAACGTTCCACATAAGTTGCTCTAGGTGGACGAATATTTAAGGGTTGGTTTTAGGTTTTTCCTTTAAATATTAATTTTTTTAGTTGTTCTTGGTGGCTTGTCCACCAAGAGCAACTAAAAAAATCGCCCCTACAAATACAGAACTTCTCTGCAATGTAGGGACGATTACCGTGATACCACCCTAATTCGTATTTTGCTTACACAAAATACCTCAACGACACTAACATGTCCGGGATGATATCGCATCCTTGCGTACCTTTGGCTTTCACCTAGGTAAGACTCCAAGCTCATCTTCAGTTATACGTTCGCTCCACTTTTTCACTATCCAGTGGTCACTATTCAAGCTACTAATAAACCTACTCTTCTCTTCAACGTCTAATTAGATTAAATAAGTTTTAATCATGTGATTGGTGATTAATTTACACTCGTCGTTAAATCTTGTCAACGTCTTTTTTGAAATTGACTAGTTTTGACAGGTAAAATATCGCCATTTTGTACCTATACCAATTCCAGAATAATGACTCTTGAGGGTACAAAAAAAGGCATCCCTCGAAAGGATACCAAATTATTGATATTAAGAATCAAATTTATTTTTAATTTTTATCACAACTCTGAATTACAGCCACAATTCCACTCTGAAAACTGAAGTCAATCGTATCGCCAACAAACTCATTGCTGGCCCAACTTACTGGATGATTAATACTGTAATCATTTAATTTATATTTGGCATCAATCAAATTCAGATGTGTCACTGGTCCCAAATTAACAAAAGCAATATACTTCATGCCATTTTCTTTGAAGACTGAGTAACGTCCCGGTCTAAAGAAACGAATCGTGTTAGTCGCGGACTTGTAATACAATTTGTCATAAAAATCACTAAATCTAGGATCGAATGGCAAGAATAGATTGACTAAAAAGTGATCAATTCTACCGCCAGTGGCTCCATAAACGTAATATTCTTGAGCATTAAAGTTTTCACGAGCAGCTAATAAACATAGCTCTGAGTCAGTATCGTCCTTCTCTGGGGGGAATTTTTCAAAAACTGGCACATTATCTTGCAACAATTTCTGTTCTTTTTTGCTGATTGAATCAAAATCTCCGATAGCAATCTCAGGAATAACTCCGTTTGCCATCAAATGCAGACTGCCTCGATCAGCGCCCACCCATGGTCCGGGGATTGCCTTGATACTTTTACTCAACTCATCTGGATATTCGCTCTGTGGTCCACCTAAAAGAATATTTACTCGTTTCATTGCTTAGCTTCCAAAGCCACTGAACGTAAGCCGTCAATGCGGCTTTCTAGTCCATCTTGTCCATTGAATAGATATGAGCCAGCAACAAAAATGTCAGCTCCAGCTTTAGCACATTGAGCAATTGTTTCAGAATTAATACCACCGTCAACTTCAATATCGAAGTTATCGTCAGCGGCTGTTTGGCGCAATTGATCTAAGCGTTGGATTTTCTTAGTCATACCAGGGATAAATGTTTGACCACCGAAACCTGGGTTAACTGTCATAACCAAAATACGGTCAATGATTGGGAACAATTCTTTAACTGTTTCCAAAGGTGTACCAGGGTTAACTACAACCCCAGCTTTAGCACCATATTTTTTGACTAATTCAATTGAACGATAAATGTGTTGTGTACTTTCAGCATGAATCAAAACGGTACTGGCTCCAGCATCGATAACGGTCTTAATATAAGCATCAGGATTTTCAATCATCATGTGAATATCTAAAGGCTTGTCAGTAACACGGCGCATACCAGCGATAATTGCTGGACTAAACGACATGTTAGGAACAAAGTTACCATCCATCAAATCAATGTGGAAAACGTCAGCTCCGGCTTTATCAGCTGCTCTAACATCACGTTCTAGGTTCATAATATCTGCAGACAAAATTGAAGGTGCAATCTTTACTGTCATTTAAAATCAGCTCCTCAATATCTTTTTTTGTACGAATTAATTTCATTTAAGAAGTATAAGTAATTGTCATAACGGCTGTGCATGATTTTGCCATCCTCTAAAGCCGCTTTGACCTGACAATTGGGTTCATTAACATGACGGCAGCCACGGAACTGACAACCACCGCTATATTGAAGAAATTCTGGAAAGAGTGTTGGCAACTCTTCTGCCGTTACATCCATCAAATCAATCGATGAAAATCCCGGTGTATCAGCCACTAACCCGTCAGCAATATCAAATAACGATACTTGTCTCGTTGTATGTTTACCACGATTCAATGTTTGCGAAATCGCTGCGGTAGCGAGTTCCAATTCGGTATCAATATGGTTCAATAACGTTGATTTACCGGCACCAGATTGTCCTGTGAAGACAGTCACTTTATCCGCAAATGTCGCTTCAAGTTTTTCAACCTGTGTATCGTTATAACTGTCCTGATCATCAAAAACTTGATAACCAGCGTTATGATATCCGGCCAAAATATCCTTTAATTCGAGATATTTTTCATCACTTAAAAGGTCAGACTTAGTCAAATAAATCAGTGGTGTAATATCGTTATGTTCAATATTGATCAAAATTTTATCCAGCAAATTGCTCGAAAAATTAGGCTCAGCTGCTGAAGTGACCACAATTGCTTGATCAATATTAGCGATTGGTGGACGAACTAAACTATTTTCACGAGGTAAAATCTCGAGAATATAGCCCAAATCGCCAGTCGCATCAAATTTAACTTTATCGCCGACTAGTGGCTTGATCTTACGTTTACGGAAATTTCCGCGTGCCCGTGTTCTGATCAATTCAGAATTTTCATCATCTAGAACATCATAAAATCCACTGATTGATTTTATAATTCTTCCTATTCGTTCCATAAATCACCCATTTACTGAACCGCCAAGCACAGTCTTATTGTTGCGTTCGACTATATAGGATCCAGTTTGTCCATCTTTAAGATTAAAGCTCAATGTTACTGGTGTATCTCCGGTAATTGTCATGGTCTTATAAACAGTCCCAATGCTGTGTGTCGCATCAGAAATATAAATTGTGACATTGTTACTACCGCTTGAATCGTAAGGAATCGTAATATCTTTAGTTACGGTACTTGTTCCTGACGAATTACTGCTACTGTTGTTACTATCTGAGTCACTATCTTCTTTATCACTGCTATTGCTCTTGTCTGGGTCTGCACCCTTTGACATTACAACAGACAATGTACCACCTTGACTAATTGTACTATTAGCAGTTGGTGTTTGACTAATCAAAAGGCCACTCTCAATATCATCTGAATACTCGTAGGACGTGTTCAAAGTTAAACCAGTTTCAGAAGCATAGTCTTGAATACTCTTCAAATTATAACCAGTTAAATCTCTAACTTTAACAACTTTTGGTTTAACAGTTTTCATTTTAGCCACGGTTAATGTCAAAGATTTATTCTTTGTGACGACTTTTTTACCACGAGGAATACTCTGTTTGATAATTGTTCCAGCATCATATTGATTAGTTGCTTTGTAATCAATTTTGACTTTGAAACCACGTCGTTTCAAATTATCGGAAACATCTTCATACTGCTTACCAACTAGTTTTGGCATCTTGTAATATGTTGCACCCAAACTGACAACTAAGTTGACCTTGGCACCATTTTTCAACTTCAATCCCTTTGCAGGAATCGACTTGATTACATGTCCCGCATCAACATCGTCATCATTTTCTTTGGAGACATCCCCAACAGATAGATTTGAGCTCTTGAGAATAACGTTAGCCTGCTTGACTGTCAGATTATACAGGTCAGGAACAGTTGTTTCTTGATTGCTCTTAATCACCATTGCGACAATAAAGAGTATCAAAACTAACGGCACGATCGAAGCTAATAAAATCATTTTACGTCGACGGCTCATCTTCTGTGGTTTCTTCTCTGGTGCCGACTTCTCGACTGCAGCATCGAGTGGCTCCATGACTCTTGTTTCTTCTAAATTATTAATTGGGGTCGGTATAAATTTAGGTTCATCAGCGCGCTCCGGCATCAAACAAGTATTCAGATCATCGCACATCTCTCGAACAGATTGGTAACGTTGATCTGGATCTTTGGCTGTGGCCTTGAGAACGGCATTTTCAAGTGGCTGAGGGATGTTCGGGTCAATCTTCTTTAGATCGGGCATCTCCTCTTTAGAATGTTTCAGAGCAACTGTTACGGCAGTATCTCCGGTAAAGGGAACATGTTTCGTCAACAATTCGAACAAAATAATTCCCAACGCATAGATATCTGACAAAACAGTTGCCGAACGTCCCTTGATTTGTTCTGGTGACATGTAATGAACTGAGCCTAAAAGTGAATTAGTTCTCGTAATCGAACGTTCACTCAAAGCTAGCGCAATACCAAAGTCTGATACTTTAACTTGAATCGGATCTTTCTTCTCATCAACCAAAATATTTTCTGGCTTCAGATCACGATGAATGATTCCGTGTTCGTGGGCATCAGACACTGCCATACAAATCTGTTTCATAATATCGACAACTTCGCGGTATGGAATCGGAAAATGTGTCCGAATATATTTCTTTAGATTCGGACCATCAACATATTCAATGACGATATATTGCACGCCATCATCATTTCCGACATCCAAAACATTAACAATGTTTGGATTTGAGAGACCACTAGTCGCCTTGGCTTCACGTCCAAATCTCCTTTTAACAGACTCATCATCTTGGAGATCATACCGTAAAGCTTTTACAGCCACTTTCCGGTTTAAAAGTGTGTCATTAGCCAAATAAACATTGGCCATCCCGCCTTCACCAAGTGTACCTAGAATCTCATAACGACCGCCTACTAGGTAACCTTTCTCCATCTAGTGATTACCTCCATTATTTTTAGTAGAAAAGAGTAAGGCAGTAATATTATCTCTTCCACCGGCAGCATTTGCCTTGTCGATTAAGATATGACACTTGGTTTCTAGACCCATCTTTTTTTGTGCTAGAACATCTTTAATTTCATTTTCCGGCACCATATTCGTCAACCCATCCGTACATAAGAGAATGATAGCATTATCCACTAAATCAAAGTCTTTAACACGTGGTTGAACGGTTTGTGAAACTCCGAGTGTCTGCGTAATAATATTCTTCTGCGGATGATTTTCCGCTTCTTCGGGACTGATTTGGCCAGTCTCCAACAATTCGTGAACCAATGAGTGATCAACACTCAATTGCTTCAATTCATCGTCAGTGTAAATGTAGCATCTTGAATCGCCGACATTTACGACCATCATCTTGTCTCCGATGAAGAACACCCCGACCATTGTTGTTCCCATACCATTTAAATCATCAAATTGGTTGGAAACTGAAACGATACGGTCATTTTCCTTACTCAATTCGCGAATGATCCATTCACGTAGTTCAGCAATATTGTCAACTTCTGATTCTTCGAAATTGTGACCTAAATGAGAGACAGCCATATCTGAGGCAACGTCGCCACCACGGTGTCCACCCATACCATCAGCTACAATTCCAAAAACAATATCTTTCTTATTCTTGAAAACATTCACATAGTCCTGATTGTTTTCTCTGAGTTTTCCAACATCAGTTAATAACGCATATTCCATCAGTTTAGACCTTACCTCTTTAATTTTTTCTAACGAAAGTAGCTATAAAGAAACCATCCGTAAAGTAATCACTTGGTAGAACCTTAAGCATGCCATTCTTAACGGAATTATCCATCACTGAATCATGCTTAACTGGTACTAATTCAAAGTTTTTGTTAGCAGCTAAGAATTTCTCAACTACTTGTTCGTTCTCTTCTTCGTCGAAAGTACATGTACTGAAGACCATCTTACCGTTGACTTCAAGTAGATCAACCATGCTGTTAAGAATTTCAAGTTGAACACGTTGCAAGTTCATTAAATCTTCTGGTTGACGGAAATATCTCAACTCTGGTTTTCTTCTCATCAAACCAAGTCCAGAACATGGAGCATCAACTAAAATACGGTCAAACGTTGTGTTCAAAATATCTTTAGCCTTACGAGCATCAGTTGCACCAGTACTAATAATATCTTCATAACCCATACGTTCACTATTGCTACGGATCAACTTAGTCTTGTGTTTGTGGATATCCAAGGCTGTAACTTCACCCTCACCAGACTTAATGTAACTGGCGATGTGAGTTGTCTTTCCACCAGGGGCAGCACAGGCATCAAGCACACGGCTGTTTGGTTGTAAATCAAGTGCAGGAGCGACTAACATTGAACTCTCATCTTGAATTGTGTATAGTCCGGCTCTGAATTCATCAGTGTCAACCAAGTTACCACTCTCACAGACTAACCCAACTGCTGAAATTTTGCTTGGTTTTACGTCAAATCCTTTATCTTGTAAAACTTTTTGCAAATCAGCCACAGTTGTCTTGTTTGTATTCACACGAATAGAAACATTTGAAGGTTGGTTGATAGTCTTCAAAATTTCTTTAGTTTTTTCAAGACCTTGTTGTTCAACAAATTCATCGACTAACCAGCGAGGCACACTGTACAAAAGACTCATATCATAAACTGTATCCTTACCAGGCATATCTCTAGTACCATGGCGCTGGAAGTTTCTCAAAACAGCATTAACTAAATTACCGGCACCTTGGTTGGCACGTTTTTTAGCAATTTCAGTTGATTCATTCAAAATAGCATGGGCAGGAATCTTGTCCAAGTAACACATTTGATAAATAGCTGTTTGAAGCAATAAGTCTAGCCATAGATCAAGTTTCTTATCCTTCAAATATGGTTCCAATTGATATTCCAAAACGTATTTATGTTGAATTACGCCATAGACGATGTTTGTCATCAAACGACTGTCAGCGTCTGACATATCAGCCTTATTTAAAAGGTTGCTGATTTCAATATTTGAATATGCTTTATTTTGGAAAACTCTTGTTAGTGCCTCTACTGCTAATGCTCGTGGATTATTTTTCATCAATAATTTGTTGTCCTTTTTCTAGATTCTTGCCCATTCCGTTCATATAATTGGCAATATCCATCATTTTTTTACCTGCTGGTTGAATCTTCTTGATTGAAACACCTTGACCATCGCCGGCAACGATAACTAATTTCTTCTTGCCTAAGTCAAAAATTGTTCCAGCTGCTTGATCTGAATTAATTTCAACAACTTCAGTTGAATAAAGTTTCGTTCTTTGACCATCGATCAAAGTCCAGGCACCAGGATCAGGGCTCAAAGCTCTAATTTGGTTGAAAACTTCTTCAGCTGGTTTTTTGAAATCAATGTGTTCTTGTTCTTTAGAAATATTGGGTGAGAAAACCACTTGATCAGGATCTTGTTTAACTGGATGGATGTCACCACTCAAAATCTTGGGAATGGTATCTAACAATAACTCACGACCAACGACTGCCATCTTTTCAAAGAGACTGCCATTGTCATCATCACGTGTGATTGGTAATTTTTCTTGGCTGATAATATCACCAGCATCCATCCCTTTAACCATGTACATAATTGTAATACCAGTTTCTTTGTCGCCATTAAGCAATGACCATTGAATTGGTGCACCGCCACGATACTTAGGCAATAAGGAGCCGTGGACGTTGATAGCTGCCACTTTAGCTGATTCCAAGAAACTTGTTGGCAAGAATTGGCCATAAGCTGCTGTAACAATTAAGTCGGCGTGTAAAGCCTTGAGTTCCTCAACTTCAGGACTGCCTGGCAACTTAGCTGGTTGGTAAAGTTTGATGTTTTCGTCCTCAGCAATAAGTTTTACAGGACTCTTTTGAAGCTTTTGCTTACGACCAACCGGTTTGTCCGGTTGTGTTACCGCAGCGATAACGTCATAGCCCTCTTTGAGTAATCCTTTTAAAACTGTTGCTGAAAATTCTGGTGTACCTAGAAAAATTATTTTTGTCATTCAATCACCCTCATTAATCAATATGTTGTGGTTCATTATCAATCGCAATCGTAAAGCCATTTTTAGCATCCGCTTGCGTCTCATTTAAAATTTCTAATAATCTTTTGTGCAATTGTGGCTCATTCTTATATTTTACAATAATTTGATAATAATATTTGTTTTGTTTACGCGAAATCATCGTTGGACTTGGTCCTAATAGGATAGCATCCTTCGATAAAGCCGTTTGAAGCTGTTTTTTCAGCCAATAACTTTGTTTGAGAGTCTTACCCTCATCTTGGTTAGCGACACTGACAAGCGTTGTAAAGTAATATGGCGTGTAATTCGATTGATGTCTAAGATACATTTCTTGTTTGAAGAAGGTTTCATAATCCTGCTTAGCAGCATCTTTAATCGCATAGTGATCCGGATTAAACGTTTGAATAATCACGTGACCCGTTTTTTCAGCCCGACCAGCTCGACCACTGACTTGTGTCAATAGCTGGAAAGTCCGCTCACTAGCTCGAAAATCAGCCAAACTCAAAGTCGTATCAGCATTGATAACCCCGACTAGTGTAACATCAGGAAAATCCAATCCCTTAGCAATCATTTGCGTACCTAACAAAATATCAGCCTTATGTTGACCAAATTGTTGCAGGATTTTTGCATGGGCACCTTTTCTTCTCGTTGTATCGACATCCATTCGTAAAACACGTGCTTCAGGGAACAAATCATTTAATTGTTGTTCGATATTTTGTGTTCCAGTACCATAAAAACCAATTTTAGTACTGTGACAGTTAGGACAAATCTTTGGAACTGGTTCTTCATGTCCACAATAGTGACACTTCATTTTACCAAGGTCCTTGTGATAAGTCAGCGAAACATCACAGTTAGGACATTTGAGCACGAATCCACACTCACGACACATCATAAATGAAGAATAGCCACGACGATTTAATAGCACTATCGCCTGATTATGATCTGCCAAAGTTTTTTCCAGACCAGCTTTCAATGCCGGTGAAAAGTCACCTTTAACAGCAGAATTCTCAGAATCACGCATATCAACAATGTGAACATGTGGCAAAACTTGATTGTTGATACGTTTCTTCATTCTAATTAACTTGTAAACACCCTTCTCAGCTCGTGCACGTGATTCCAAAGAAGGAGTCGCACTACCGAGTACTACGGGACATTTATTAACCTGAGCCCGCCACAAAGCGACATCACGTGCATGGTATCTCGGATTATCATCTTGCTTGTAACTAGCCTCATGTTCCTCGTCAATAATAATCAAGCCAATGTGATTTAAAGGCGCAAAAACAGCACTTCTGGCCCCGACAACCACTTTGACATCATGATTCTCAATTCGAGTCCATTCGTCATAACGTTCGCCATTCGACAAACCACTGTGTAAAACAGCCACTTGATCACCAAAACGACCAACAACTCGGTTAACCATTTGTGGCGTCAAAGAAATTTCAGGCACCAACATCAAAGCAGTCTTGTCCTGTTGTAAGGCTTTCTCAATCGTCTGTAAATAGACTTCAGTCTTACCACTACCGGTAACACCTTCAATCAAAAAGGTCTGCGGTGTCTGACTTTCAATCGATTCAGCTATCTGGTCGACTGCCACTTGTTGTTCATCTGTCAAAGCCAACTTAGTTGTTTTCTCGGGCGTAATTCCTACTGGTTTACGTAATTTAGTAACTTCCACAACTTTAACCAGCTTATTCTTCTCAGCCGTTTTAATTGCAGCACGAGAAATTCCATAATCTTTTTCTAAAACATTGAATTCAACTGGTAAATCATTCAAATTATCAGCTAAAAACTCCAACAATTTAATCTGTGACTTCGCATTAGCACGTAATTGACTCTTGGCCTCATGCAATTGAATCACATTTAAATCCGTCGTCACAGCCTGTCGTTTAACTTGAACAGCCTGATTTTCAACGACATATTGAATATCAACTTTTTCATCTTTCCGCAAGTGATTAATCAACTTAACGGTTTCATCATCGATTTGATTCGTGATTTCAAACGTTGGTTTACCTTGAAGCAAGTTCATTACCTCAGGATCATCAGCCACCACTGGAATCACAAATTGTTTATATTTAGCGCGCATGACACTTGGCAACATCGTTTGTAGACAAGAAATTTGAAACGAATAAGTTCGATCAGCCAACCATGATGATAAATCCAACATTTCGGTCGACAAAACAGGCTTCAAATCAATCACACGAGAAATCGGTTTTAATTTACCTTGAAAGTCAGACTGATCTTTAACCTTCATCACAAAACCTTGAATTTTACGCTTACCACGACCAAAAGGCACTTCCACACGCATTCCTGGTACGACTACATCAGACAAAGTATCAGGAATCATGTATTCAAAAGGTCGGTTCGTTTGCATCGTCGGAACATCAACGATTATCTCTGCTACTGCCATAAAAGCCCACCTATCTGAATTTATTGTCGTTCACTTCCGCCTCCGGTTGTCAGAAATATAGTCTGCTGTGGGGACCGACGCGAGCCACGGTCTCGCACCTCGATTTGAAGCCTTGCAAAAAACGCAAGTCTCCAAACTCGTCCCGTGGTGTAATGGCTAAAGCCATAACGCCACCTCCACTGCTAGCTATATTTCTGACAACCGGAGGCTATTTTCTATTATATATACCTATTCCTTAATCAATTGTTTAATAATTCTCATGATTAAAATTACGATATACATGATTCTTTAACATTATATAGAACACAGGATTCTCTATTTATACTATCAAGTAATTAAATCTAACTTAAAAATTACGACCATTACAATATTAACCTATTAAGAGTTGCCGCAAATAACAGAAAGCCTCGACTATAACAAAAAACTAGCCAGAGATTGTGAGGGATGGAGTTCAGCAGTGATAGTTATGTTAGGCTGGCGGTTTTCCAGTCTTACATAACAGGACGTCTTTTGAAATTCGCGAACTCTGCGAAGTTCAAAAGCGAGGGTCGAGACCGCACTTCGGCTCGAGCCGGTCCCACAGCGAACTCCATCCCTCACAATTTCCGGCGGCAAAGAAAAAACCCTCACCAATTATCGAAAATCAGTGAAGGAATAATTTTATTTGTCTTCTTTTTTCTCTTCTTCAACCTTTTCGGCTTCTTTTTCAAGAAGAATTGAATTAGGATCGATTTCAATTTTATCATCGGCAATTTCTTCAAAAGCACGGCCAACGGTTCTTGGTGATTCATAGTGATTCAATAATTCAATATCACCATTTTCTAGTTGGTGCGCACGCTTAGCAGCTAGAACTGCTAGTGAATAACGAGAATCTACTCGATCTAAAAGCTTATCAATTGATGGATAAATAATCATAAATTATCAATCTCCTATTATTTTTTTGTATTGGTCAATTACACGTGGCACTCTCAAGTGTTCACTTCTAATTATACCTTCAATTTTTTCAACTGCATTAGGTATTTTATCATTAACGACGGCATAGTCATAGCTTGTCATCATTTTGATTTCTTTTTTAGCCTTTTCCATACGTTTGTCGATGGTCTTTTCATCGTCTGTTCCACGGTGAGTGATCCGGTCGCGCAAACTTGTCAAATCAGGTGGTGTTAGGAAAAGAAATACGCCATCAGGCATCTTTTCACGGACTTGCATTGCACCGTTGACTTCGATCTCTAACAATACATCAATTCCAGCATCAAGCTTTTGATTAACATATTTTAAAGGTGTTCCATAGTAATGATCGACGTACTTAGCATATTCAAGCATGCCACCATTCTTTATTTCCTCTTCAAATTCTTCATTGGTACGGAAATAATAATCGACTCCATCGACTTCACCAGGACGCATTTGACGTGTAGTCATCGAAACAGAATAATCAAATTTAATTGATGAATTCTTCAACATCGCTTTTCTAACAGTTCCTTTACCAACACCTGAAGGACCTGATAAAACGATCAACATTCCCCTTTTTGACATAATTAAGTTATCCCTACTATCTATATAATATGATATCTATAATGCAATAAAATCACATGTTTTTCAAGGTTTTGACTGAGGTCAAGATAAAATTTTATTAAGAAAAACAAAAATAGAGTTGCTCTTTCGAACACAGGTTCGTATAATGTAAGTACAAACAAGTGTTCGGGGGCTTAAACATGCAAGCTAGACAATTACGTAATCATTTCACTACAAATTTAATCAACAATACCACTAATTTTATTAATAATAATTTTGATTTCAACCTTCAAGTCGAAACAAAACCTCAAGTAAAACAGATGCCTTTAATGCAACTAGAACTTTTCGCAGAACAAAGTTTTCGTAATAAATACTCTGTCGTTATTACAATGTTAAACGACAAGCAGCTTCAAGGCAAATTTATTTCACAAGTTAATAAAAATAAATACGTTTTCAAGATGAATTCGGCACTATTTGAAATCGTCATGCTAAACCAAATTAAATCAATTAACTTAGTCTAAACGTTTCTGTTCACCTTGGGCTAATTCCAACAATTCTTGGGCATGTTGTCGTGTCAAATCGGTAACCTTTGTCCCAGCTAACATCAATGATATAGCATCAACTCTTTGGAGATCGTTAAGTAATGAAACTCGTGTTTCAGTTTTATCCTTAACGGTCTCTTTTTTGATCTCAAATTGACGTTGACTCATCGCAGCCACTTGAGGTAAATGAGTAATACAGAGCACTTGTAAGAATTGTGAAACTTTATAAATTTTATCACCGATAGCTTGGGCAACACGTCCACTGACACCAGTATCAATTTCATCAAAGACAATTGTCTCAACATTCATCTTCTCTGCAATGATTGCTTCAAAAGCCAAGATAACACGTGATAACTCACCACCAGAAGCCACTTTAACTAATGGTTTGAAATCTTCACCAACGTTAGTCTTCAAGTCAAATCGGATCTGATCGATACCATTAATAGAAGGACTTTCCTCTTCCAATGCCGCAAACGTTACACCAAATTTGGCATTCGGCATATATAAATCCTTCAATTGATGATTGATTGATTTTTCCAAAGTCGTTGCTGTCTTATGACGTTGTTTAGAAAGCGTCTTGCCTAAATCAGTCAATTTCTCTTGCATCTCGTTGATCTCTTGTTCCAATTTAGACTCAGTATTATCGTCAATATCAATTTCTGATAACTCATGGTGAGCATTCTTTCCAAAATCAATTACTTCGTCCAATGTTGGACCATATTTCTTCTTGAGACTATCCAATGTAATCAGGCGCTTTTGAATATTATCGAGACGATTCTCATCAAAATCAAGATTTTCCAACTGATCGGCAATCGTCGAAGCATTGTCCTGCAATTGATAGTAGGCACCATTGACAGAGTCATACAATTCCTTATACGAGTCATCATAATCCATGATATCTTCCAATTGATCACGGACATTCCCCAAAGAATCGACTACCCCTGTATTATTTTCAGACAGACCACGATAGCTTTCTTGCAAGGCTGAGCTGATTTTTTCAAAGTTAGACAACTGATTCTTTTCGTCCTCTAACTTATCATCTTCTCCAGCAACAACTTTTGCGCTATCGATATCTTCAATTTGAAATTTCAACATATCAATACGTTGAGCTAAATTTTGTGAATTTTTTTGAATTGTCCGCAAACGACTTCTTTTATCTTGATACTCGGTAAACAATTGTTGATATTTAGCGAGGTCAACTTGAAAATCGTCGTCCGCAAAACGATCCAAAATATTGATGTGATTATCTTCATCTAAAAGTTCTTGTTGCTGATTTTGACCATGAATTTCAACCAAAAATTTTCCAACCTGACGTAACACATTGGTTTTAACCAACTCATTATTGATACGACAGACATTTCGACCTTTACGATTGATCTCACGCTTGATAATTAGTTGATTATCTTCATGGGCAATTCCATATTCGTCCAAGATAGCAAAAAGAGGACTACTTGATTTCACTTCAAATAGTCCCTGCACATTAAGTTGCTCTTGTCCTGTTCTAATAAAATCAATTGACGATCTACTGCCGACTAGTAAGCCCAAAGCATCGATAATGATTGACTTACCAGCACCAGTTTCCCCAGTCAAAGCAGTCATCCCGCCATGAAAATCAACTTGCAATTTATTGATAATCGCAAAGTTATTGATTATTAATTTTTTTAGCATTATTTCACCTATCTAGAGATTAAAAGTTTTCCGTTTCCAGAGCTGAGAGTATTCATCTGCTGCGCGGCACGATTCGAGCCAAAGAGCGGTCTCCAACACGTCCGGTGGTGTAATGGCTAAAGCCATAACGCCACTTTCGCTGCTGATGAATACTCTCAGCTCTTCCAACTAGTTTTTTTAGTTAAAATAAATGATCATATGAAAACTTCTGACCCATCAAAATTACGATATTAGTTGATAATTTATCACAAGTATTTCTTAGTCTAAAACTGATTGAACATAAATACTTTTGAACATTCTTACACTCAATTAATAACAATTAGTTTAGTCGGAAGAACTGGAATATTTCAATTATTTATTAAGATTTGAATATGCTGCTTCCATAGTCTTTTCAACGGAAACATTCTCTAAAATTTCGCCTGGTTGTTCTGTTTCTGGCTTTTGAATATGCATCAAGAATTCGATGTTACCTTCGCCACCTTTAATTGGTGAGAAGTCCAAACCAGAAACGATAAAACCAGCATTTTTAGCAAAGTTGGTTATCTTTTCTAGAACCATTTGGTGAACTTTGTGATCTCTGACGATACCATGTTTACCAACGTTTTCAGGACCGGCTTCAAATTGAGGCTTGATCAAACAAACTGCGTCTGAACCGGGCAAAATAATGTTGAACATTGGTGGCAAAATTAGCTCCAAAGAAATAAATGAAACATCAGTCATCGCAAATTGAGGCAAGCCTTCGTGAAAGTCTTCTGGCTTGCTGTAACGGAAGTTAACACGTTCCATAACTACAACTCGTTCATCTTGACGAAGTTTCCAAGCTAATTGATTATAACCGACATCTAGGGCATAAACTTTTGTAGCACCGTTTTGTAAGGCCACATCAGTAAAACCACCAGTTGATGAACCAATATCTAAACAGATACGATCTTTCAAGTCGATATCAAATGACTTCAATGCTTTCTCTAGCTTATAACCACCACGGCTAACGTACTTGCTGTGAGCATTCTTTGCTAAATGAAAGACCGTATCAGCCGCAACTTTTTCGCCGGGTTTATCATAACGAAGGTTGTCTTGATTGTAGACTTCCCCTGCCATTACCGAGCGCTTAGCTTGTTCTCTCGATTCAAATAAATTTTGTTGAACTAATAAAACATCAATTCTCTCTTTTGCCAATATATGTCACCTATTCTTTAAAATAATCCAAAAAGCTTACCAATAAGTTTTTATCGAATTCTTTTTCCTTTAAAACCGCATTCAAGGCATCTTTGACAAGATCCTTCAATTTAGCTTGCGTAGCTTCTTTTCCAATTAAATTTGGGAAAGTATTCTTACCGGCATCTTCACCATCGTCCGCATCATTCAAATCATCTTTGAGCTGGAAAGCTAAACCGATATCATTAGCATATTGTACCAGATTTTTCGATAACTCGTGACCTGCAGAAAATGCACCAATCGTTACCGCTGCTGTAATTAAATCAGCGGTCTTTTGTTTGTGCAGAGTTGTCAATTCGTCTTCACTCAATAGCTTGTCTTCCATAGTGATGTCAGTCATTTGGCCGGCTACCATCCCCATCGGACCAGCATTATGAGCTAAAATTCTGACGGCTGCCATCCTTTTATCCGTGCTGAGATTAGACTTAGCAATCCAGTAGAATGCCTGTGTTAACAATCCATCACCAGCTAAAACAGCCGGACCAACACCAAACTTTTTATGATTAGCTAATTTACCGCGACGATAATCACTGTCATCCATTTCTGGTAGATCATCATGAATCAATGAATATGTATGTACTAATTCAACTGCACCGGCAATGTCGAAGTACTTTGGCAAGTCTTCAAGTTTAACGCCACAAGAGTAAGCAACTGCTAAAAAGAGCATTGGACGAACGCGTTTGCCACCAGCATCTAGTGAATAGAGCATAGCATCACGAAGCGTTGTCTGTTTGATTTCAGCATTTAATCTGTCATTTAAAAATTTATTGAAGTCTGGCAAAATTTGTTCACAGAACTCTTGAAAATTTTTAATTTCCATAACTAATCTTTACCTTCGTCTTGATCATTTTTCATGTTGATCTCTTGACCATCTTTAGTCATGATCTTGGTTACAGTTGCTTCAGCATCACTCAAAGTCTTTTCGAGTTCTTTACTCAAAGTAACACCCGTTTTGAACTTCTCCATGGCCTCTTCCAATGGAACATTACCAGATTCGAGGTTGGAAACGATTGCCTCTAGATCAGCTAAATTTTCTTCAAATGTTTTCTTTTCAGCCATTATTATCCTCGCTTACTTCTTTGGTTATTAACTTGACGTTACCATGTTTGACTGTCAAATTGACTGAATCGCCCACTTGATAGTCCGTCACATCTCGTAAAACTTTGCCATTTTTATCAGTCGGAATTGCATAACCACGACTTAGAGTCTTTAAAGGACTGAGTGAATCGAGTGTTGCAACTTGGCTGTTAAAGATATTACGGTTTTTATTGATTATTTTGTTTACATTATTGATTAAAATTTGATAATTACGGTTAACTTGGTTGCCATAGCTATATATTTGTTCACGTGGCGAAACACGGACCAAACGATTAGCATCTTGCACCAAATTATTCTTCGAACGGCTCAAAATATTCTGAGTGTTCTGTTGCAATTTATCTTTCAGAAAATCAACCTTTTGTAGATACACTTCATATATTCGCTCAGGATGCTGTAAAAAGACATTCTGAGACATTGTTTGCACCTTTTGCTGATAGTTAGCAATGATGTTGTTTTGTGCACTGTAAAGTCTCGTATGGAGATCTTGCAGATGCTCCAAAACATCGGTCAAAACTGGAGTTGCTAATTCAGCGGCAGCTGTCGGTGTAGCAGCACGCAAGTCAGATACTAAATCAGCAATCGTTGTATCAGTTTCATGACCAACTGAACTAATTACTGGTATCTGACTTTCAACAATAGCTTGGGCGACGATTTCCTCGTTGAAAGGCCACAAATCTTCAATTGAACCACCACCACGACCAATAATAATCGTATCGAAATTACCAGCCTCATTGATTCGCTTAATTTGACGAACAATCGTTGCTGCAGCTTCATCACCTTGCACTTGTGCCGGATATAAAACTAATTGCACGATTGGATAACGTCGACCCACAGTCGTCATAATATCGTGAATAACGGCACCAGATTGACTTGTCACAACAGCAATTCGTTTAGGGAACTGAGGAATTGGTTTCTTAGGCAAATCAAACACGCCTTGTTGAGCCAATTTCTTTTTTAACTGTTCAAACGCCAAATACAGCGCTCCTAAACCAGCTGGTTCCATCGAATCAATATAGATTTGATACGAGCCACTGGGTTCATACAGTGAAATCCGTCCCTGAACGAGAACTTGCATACCTTCTTCAGGTTGAAACTTAACTTTTTCAAAACTACTTCGAAACATGATTGCCGAAATTTTAGCCTTATCATCTTTCAAAGAAAAATATTGATGAGCCTTGGGACGCATCCGAAAGTTAGAAATCTCACCCATCAAATAGACGTGGCCCAAATAAGGGTCCACGTCAAATTTTCTCTTCAAATATTGGCTTAAAGCGGTAACTGTTAAATATTGCTCATTATCCATTTGCCCTGCCTTCGGCTAATTCAATCACTTGATCCACAAGGGCAGTGATTGTCATTGGACCAACACCACCAGGAACTGGCGTCATCATGGCAGCTTTATTCTTCACATCTTCAAAATCAACATCGCCGCAAAGTTTACCGTTTTCGTCTCGGTCCATCCCGACATCGATCACAATAACTTGGTCTTTAACGTAATCTTGAGTAATGAATTTAGCTTTTCCAATGGCTACAACTAGCACATCAGCCTTACTTGTAATTTCTTTGAGGTTCTTAGTATGAGAATGTGTAATCGTAACAGTGGCATTACGATCCAACATTAAAGCAGCAGTTGGTTTTCCAACGATATTGCTACGACCAACGATAACGACATTCTTGCCATCAAGGTCAACATCATAGTGATCCAACATCATCAAAATACCTGAAGCAGTAGCTGGCTTAGTCAGTGGTGTTCCAATCCAGAGATTCCCGACACTGATTGGTGTAAATCCATCAACGTCTTTGTGGGGATCAATTGCTTCAATAACTTTATCTTCATCAATATGGTCTGGAACTGGTAATTGAACGATAAAACCATCAACTGTTTGGTCATTGTTTAGTTCATCGATTTTTTCCAACAATTCCTGTTCGGAAACAGTGTCCTCGAAGTGAATCAATTGAAAGTTAATACCCAATTTCTCAGCACGACGTTTCTTATTGCGGACATACACGGCGCTAGCACTATTGTCACCAACTAAGATAACTGCTAGACCAGGTGTTACGCCCCTCTTCTTCAAGTCAGATACACGTTGTGCCATTGTTTCGTCTAAAGCTGCTGCTACTTTCTTACCTTCTAATAATTTCACACTAATCACCATAAAAAGGCTGGTAAATTTACCAGCCTTTACCCTTCTACAAAATTAGATAGAATACCATTAACGAAGGACTTAGAGTCCTTGTCGCCAAAGTCACCAGCAATTTCGATAGCTTCATCGATTGCAACTTTCTTTGGCACTTCTAAACTGTTTTCCATTTCAAATAAACCAGCGCGTAAAATTACACGGTCAATACGGGACAGTCTTTTAACTGTCCACTTGTTCTTTAGATGAGTCGCAATCTTTTCATCAAGTTCATCCTGATGTTCAATTGTGCCAGAAACTAAGAATGTTAAATAATCAGGAACAGTTTCATCAGTCAAATCGCATAATTGCATGGTAGATGCGATAGCAACCTCTGGAGTGTCCTGAGTGGTTTCGATGGAAAATAGTGATTGAACTGCGAGTTCTCTGATCTTATGTCTACTTATCACTAGTTTTATTCCTTTTTATCAGTTGTTACACGTTCTATTTCGCCAGATTCTTTCTTAGCAATCAAGCCAACAACATGTACATTAATTTCACTTAAGTCTAAATCGGTCATGAATTCAAGCTGTTCAATGGCTGATTTTTGGATCTCCAAGGACACCTTAGGAATCGATACGCCATATTCTAGATATACATAGACACTAGCGGATATTTTACCCTCATCAAATGACACATCAACGCCTTTACCATGGTTGATACGGCCGAAAAGAGAATCAATTCGACTTGAAATAGTGCCACGCATTTCGTAGACGCCATCAACTTGGTTTGTAGCAATCCCTAGCAGGATCTCAATAACTTGATGTGATATTTCAACATTACCGTTTATTTTTCCACTATCTTGTTGTAGAGAAACATATTTTTGTTCAGCCATAAACTTATCTCCATAATCAGTTATTAATTAGCACGTGAAATATAAGTACCATCTTGTGTGTTAATAGTTAAAATATCATCTTCGTTAACGAAGAATGGTACTTGTACAACTAAGCCTGTTTCCATTGTAGCTGGTTTTGAACCACCTGATTGTGTATCACCCTTGATTGAAGCTTCTGTAGCAACAACTTTAAGGTCAACTGTGTTAGGTACATCAACACCAAGTGTTTCACCGTTGTACATCATGATAGTAACTTCCATGTTTTCCTTCAAGTACTTCAATTGGTTTTGAATTTGCTCTGCAGGAATAGTTAGTTGCTCGTAAGTTGTAGTATCCATGAAGACGTGGTTTTCACCATCGGCATATAGATATTGCATCTTTTTGTTTTCAATAGTAGCTTTCTCAACTTTAGCAGTTGATCTGAAAGTCATTTCTTGAACAGCACCAGTTCTCAAGTTCTTTAACTTTGAACGTACAAAGGCACTACCCTTACCTGGCTTAACGTGTTGGAATTCGATAACACGCCAAATACTGTCCTTTACCTCGATTGTTAAACCATTTTTAAAATCATTAACTGAAATAGCCATTTTACTCTCCCTTAATTCATACAGATTTTGCCGATAAAACACTATACATTATCTTACCAATATTTACGTGTTAATGGCAATAACTCAAGCTTATTATATAAAAAAAAGAGGAACATTGTCCTCTTTCCTCTCAATATATTAATATACTGAAACTTTTCTCTTGTCTTTGCCAAGTCTTTCGAACTTAACAACGCCGTCAGTAAGAGCGAACAATGTGTCGTCTCCACCGCGACCAACGTTTGTACCAGGGTGAATCTTTGTACCACGTTGTCTGTAAATAATTGAGCCAGCTGTGATAGCTTGGCCATCAGCACGCTTAGCACCTAATCTACGACCTGCAGAGTTACGGCCGTTACTTGTTGATCCACCACCTTTATGGTGAGAGAAAAATTGTAAATTCATCTTAAGCATGAAGTTTACCTCCTAATCAAGATCTATCTTATTTTTTTGTACTTGAACTTCAATGTTTTTGGAATAACTGCCTTCAATATCCTTAAGGATCCAAAACAGGTTATCCAATAACAAGGCAGTATCGTGTGATATCGCTTTGTCAAATTGGCATCCGAGATGCCCACCGTTTACTTCATCCATGACCACCTGAGGACTGGCCCCAGTGAGTTTCTCCAGATTGTTGATTGTCCCAATTGTTACCGCTGAAACAGCAGCACAAACTAAATCTTGACCATAAGGTCCCGAATCGGCATGTCCTTTAATTAAAAAGGAATCAATTTTTTGATCTGAATTCTGGTGAAAACTAGCTCTAATCATGATTAAGCCTTGATACTATCGATAAGTACCTTTGTATATGGTTGACGGTGACCTGTCTTCTTGTGTGAATGCTTCTTAGGTTTGTACTTGTAAGTAACAACTTTCTTTTCCTTACCTTGCTTTTCAACCTTACCAGAAACACTAGCGCCTTCAACAACAGGGCTACCAATCTTAATATCGTCTCCGTCAGAAACTAAAATTACATCATCAAATGTAACTGCATCCCCTTCTTTGACATCAAGCTTTTCAACATAAATTGAAGCATTTTCTTCAACTTTATATTGCTTACCACCAGTTTTAATAATTGCGTACATAAGCGTACACTCCCTTCTAAGACTCGCCAATCAGGTGCACTAAGCTTAAACCTGATTTTGAGCGGTTGTAGATGCAATAGTGATTGCAACTTATAAAATATAGCAAATTTCACTTGCTTTTTCAACTATTCTCGGGAAGTTTTTTCATTTTCCATCGAACATTCTTTAAAGAAAAATAACTCAACAAGATAAATCCCAACAGATTTAGCAATAATGAAACGATACCAATCCAATCATAACGCGTATGAATCTCAACAATATTCTTACCCGGATGCGTGCGCAAACTAATCGTCTGTCGGTATGATTTATGTGTTGTGACATTTTCATTATTTAATTGAATTCCATAACCTGCATAATCTTGAACTGGCAAATCTAAGTTTGCTGAATCTAGGCCATAATATTGGACCCAATAGTCATTCTCTTTGGTGTAGAAAGATACCGCAGTTTTACGATTATTAACTAAAAATTGGTTTTGACTGTGTGTGGCGGCATCGTGATAATCTATGACAAACTTTTCATAATTAACCTTAGGATTAGTGGCTAAGGTTTGTTTGGGCATGAGTTGATTGCCCTGTGAATAGATCAAGAAAACTCCACCTGCCATCGTAGCCAGTAATAACAGCCACTTAAATATTCCGGGAAATTCTTGAAAAATCAGAATCACCATTCGACAAATGAGAATAATCAAAAACAAGTCTAGGATGCTCTGTAACGCTAAAATCAAACGACTGACATCTATCCCACTGACATGCCATTTACTTAGCAGAACAATCGTCAATGGAATCATTTCCAAAATCAATACTTTGTATCCGAAACGACTTTGCAGAAAAATCATCAGGACCAATAAGATCATTAGAATACCGATAGCCAGTAAGAGGTATTTCTGAATTACGGGAAAATTCAACTGATTAAACCATTTCAGATAATCAATATTTTTAACAGGATCTTGTTGCAAATTCTGCGACCACTGTTGACTGACCAATGGGCCTATAAAGCCGACAGTCGTCAAAATACTGACCCCCAGGGCAATTAGTGAGTTAAGTCCCAATCTGCCCCAGTAGCGCCAATGATGAGCTTCTTTAGTGAAAATCATCAGAATATAGACAGGCAAAATAGTCGCCAACACCCCAAGCGCCACATAAGGTGTCGTCCAGACAATCAAAGTCATACCCCAGACTAACGTTTTCCAACTACGATTCTTAAAAAACAAATAGGTCCCATAATAAACCATTGGCAAGAAAATCAGCACAAGGTAATTCTCAATCCGTTGATTCTGAAACACTAAATTGAATCGATTAAACGAAAATGTATAAATTACAGAAAACAAGATTGCCTCAAAAGTATCGTGTGAAAACTTATTCATATAGAAATAAGCACTGACAAACGTCAAAAAAGTCAGACAGGTTAAGTAGATTCCAAAACCCCAAAACACGTTCAATTTAATCAGCAACCACCCTGGCAATAACGTGAGCCACGGACTAAAAAGATTGATCTGGCTACCTGAGTGATTCCAATAGTCAAAATTTATTGGTGAATTAAAAACATTTCCCAAGCTTTTTAAATGGGCAATGTTAAAAACCATCGTATCGCCGAAGTTAGCTTGACGATAAAAAATTACGGTATAAAAAATACTAAATACTAAAAAAATGAATCCTAAAATAATTCTTTTCCATGAACGATTCGACACGGGTAAAACTCCTTTAAATTTGGTGAAGTATGCCGTTTCCAGAGCTGAGAGTATTCATCTGCTGCGTGGTACGGTCCGAGCCATAGAACGGTCTCGAACCTCGGTTGAAGCCTTGCAAAACCAGCAAGTCTCCAACACGCCCGGTGGTGTAATGGATAAAGCCATAACGCCACTTTCGCTGCTGATGAATACTCTCAGCTCTTCCAACTAATTTATTTTTATTAATCAAGTAACCTCACGAATAATCAGCTTACACAAATATTGCATTAACTTTTATAATTTGATTTTTTCAATGAAATGATAAATAGATCCATTCAAATAAAACTAAACAGATGTACACCATTGATAATTAAATACACTAGCCAGAGGTCGTGAGGGATGGAGTTCAGCAGTGATAGTTATGTTAGGCTGGCGGTTTTCCAGTCTTACATAACAGGACGTTTTTGAGATGCGGTTTTCGGCTCAAAAGCGAGGGTCGAGACCGCACCATGGCTCGAGCCGGTCCCACAGCAAACTCCATCCCTCACGACCTCTGGCGGCAAACATATACCCAATTATACTAAAAAAAGGATTGTGCATACTGATTCTCACACAATCCTTTGATAATATTCAAATTTTTTTACTACGCTAAGGTAGTCATGACCAAGCGTCCCAATACTAGGAAGAAGAAAACCGCTGCAACGACCAGCTTACCCCGTTTCAAATTCCACTTCTTGAAGACTCTTGTAATTAGTACTAGGGCGATAACTAAACCAATACCAATTAAAATCCCCATTAAATTACTAATAATTGCTTGTTGTGTCAAAAATGCAACAACTACATCCATCAAAATGAAAGCAATTGTAATAATAAACGAAAACTTTCTTTTCAAATCTCCACCTCTAAAATTCCAAGCATTATAAATAACGCTTAAACTTTAAGCACTTCGAGGCTATTGTAAATTTAAATTATTTTCTTTGCAAGATTTATTTTTATTTGTATGCCAAAAATACTAATACATCAACAAATATTTTTTTATAACTTATATGATTGCCATGGTAGATTTTCTGCATAGCGTTGATTAATGACTGAGATACTCTTCAAGTCATCAGAATCGAGTTCCATTACTAACCGATCATCGTCAAACAATGGCCATTCATACTTAATCTCTTCTTCATAAGGCTTGCCACTAACCACAAAGTCCAATAGTAGATTAAGTAAATATTTCTGATTCTTACGAAAATCAATATTCAATTCGTCTGCCGGCGTGTTCAAATAACGGATTATACCGCCATGTTGCCCATCAAAAACCGTTGTGGAATTGCAATATACTTCTGCGTCAGGAACCTTAGCCAACAATCCAGCAAGTCTTCTAGCTGGCAAACGATACATAGCAGTACCCAACATCTTGACGAAATCATTTTTCGAATAAGTTTCTGGCAAAAGGCTCTTCTTCAAAATTTCACTATTTTCTCCGAAAAGATCAGTTAATACATCATTTTCCAAGTGACTGATGCTCATATCTTTATAGCCTTCTAATTCGTTATTCCCAGCAGAAATAATTGACTTAAAATGTGTTCTTTCCAAACGTTGTAACAATTTTTCAGACCAATTATCAGAAATTAAATCATCATCAATGACTGGTCCAAACCAATTTGTGGCAATGTGTTGATCAATTGCTCGTTTCTGAACTAACTGCAAGCCATCGTCGGTTAAATTAAATAAATCCTTGGTAGATTTAATATGATTTTCCTGACAAATTCTTTCAGAAATATTTCGAGCTGTTTCCAAATCTCGTATCGTCTGAACACCACCAGAAAATAACATAATTTTTTGAATACGGTCAAGAATCATTGAATTAGATGCCATTAAAGCCCCAATTGACTTTGCACCAGCGGACAGACCAGCCAAAGTAATATTTTTAACATCCCCACCAAAACTCCGTGCATTGTCCAGCACCCACTGAATTGCCATCAATTGATCGGATAATCCAACATTAGTATCGCCATCCTCAACGACACCCCAGCCAAATAATCCTAAACGATAGTTTGGTACAACATGAACGACTGACTGATGATCCAGCCACGACATCTGTTTACTATAATTACCGCCACGTAAAAATCCACCGCCGTAAAACTCAATGACGATTGGAAATTTACCATCCACGTCAGGGGTACAAATATCTAGATTTAAACAATTTTCACCAAAAGTAATTTTATCATCTTGATTCAGCGCATCATCTTGCATAGGTTGAACACTCTGATGAACTGCATAGTGCATTTTATTAACTTCGTTTGTTCCAAATTTTGCCATCGAGAATTCCTCAGCTCGTTTGAAACGGCGTCCATAACCAAAAGGAACACCTAAAAAGTCGACATGATTATGATCCATCACGCCATGGTAAGTACCTGTAGTTGTTTTCATTATCTTCTTCATTTAAAAATAAACCCCCAATGAACAAAATATCAATTTAGTTAATATTCTAAACTAATAATATCAATGCACAAGAATTTAATGTAACCATTTTTATATTATGCCAATCTCAATTAATTAATAATTTTCCTTGTCTACTAAAATAACATTGTATATAATTTCAAAGACATGTTTTTAAGGGAGAGAAATATATGGTCTTAACAGATGCACAAAAACGTGCCAATGAAAAATGGCACAAGAATCACCGCGAGAGAGCTAATT
This sequence comes from Companilactobacillus muriivasis, assembly GCF_036246245.1. Taxonomy (NCBI): domain Bacteria; kingdom Bacillati; phylum Bacillota; class Bacilli; order Lactobacillales; family Lactobacillaceae; genus Companilactobacillus; species Companilactobacillus muriivasis. The sequence continues at coordinate 185,313 of NZ_BTTQ01000001.1, read as the reverse complement.
ATATCGCCATGCGCTCTTCAGCAAGAAGCTTTATTAGAAAAAAATCAACGCTTGACGATTTACAAGAGTTACAAGATATCATTGAAAACCGTCGCAAAGAGTTGGTAGAACCCTAAATAATTAAATAAAATCATATTTAAAATATGTAAGCAATTACATTTAAAAAATTAATTTTTTTTTACTGAAATAAGTCATTTATTTATGTCAAATGTAATATTTCTGATATAATCTAGGCATAGATAAGGGTGAGGAAGCCTTATCTGGTAAGTGTTCTGTCCAGATTCTGATGACATTAAAAGCTGCCTGTTATTTCGGAGATGAAGATTATGAAATTAGTAGAATTAATCAAATCATTATTAAAAGCCGAAAGAACTGAAACTTCCACACAAGATAGAGAAGTTTTGGCCGAATTAGAGGGCGAAAACAAAGCCTTTATCTTTAGCAAATAATGTTATTCAGTAAATTATTATTAGGGATGGTTCACTTTTTATAAAGTGGACCTTTTATTTTGCCATTGATTAAGATAATTTTTAATAATTATCATTTTTTACATTGACATCAGCTGATATCTTTAACTATAATAGTACGAGTAATGTCGCAGTGGCTCAGTTGGATAGAGCAACGGTCTTCTAAACCGTAGGTCGTGAGTTCGAATCTCACCTGCGACACTAATTTGAAAAAGTCGTTAGAATTTCTTATTCTAACGGCTTTTTTTATTGTAATTTTTCAACTAATAATTTTCCGACGGCTGCGGGTGAAAATGGATTTTGACCAGTAATAAATTGTCCATCAGCTAAAGCATACTCTGAATAAGCACGTTTTTTAGAGAAAATTGCTCCATGAAGTTTGGCTACTTCCTCATTCAAAAATGGCACATACTTCTTCTTGCCACTCATTTGTTCTTCGGCATTGGTAAAACCAGTAATATGTTTATGCCTGATTAAATATTGCCCCTGATCATCCTTGATATACAATAATCCAGAAATTCCATGACACACAGAGGTCAAATAACCATCGTTTTGATAAATTTCCAGACTAATTTTTTGTAGCTTTTCATCATAAGGAAAATCCCACATGACCCCGTGACCACCAGTATAATAAATAGCCTGATAATCTCGTGGATCAATCTGAGTCGGACTGAGCGTATTAGCTAAAGCCCGACTTTGAAAATCTGGATCACGATACATTTCTAAATCTGTTGGTGATACATATTTGAAACTTCTTGGATCAATTGGAACAAATCCACCTTTAGGACTGATGTAATCTACTGAGAAGCCGGCATCTTGGACAACTTTAACAAATTCAGTTGCTTCGCTAAGCCAGAGCCCAGTCGCTTCCGGATGATAGCCATACTGTGTTTTATTAGTTTCCACAACTAGAATCCTCTTCATTTTATCTTCTCCTCTTTGCACAGAAACTACTAACTTAATTTTAAACAAAATAATAATAAAACGGTATTAATCAGCTTTTTGAAACCTATTTAATCCAAAGTTTTAGATAACAATCCGACTAAAAATAAAATTAGGATTTTTTCCATTTTGTCGTTGCAACTTTAATTACTTTTCTCTATAATAGTACGAGTGATGTCACAGTGGCTCAGTTGGATAGAGCAACGGTCTTCTAAACCGTAGGTCGTGAGTTCGAATCTCACCTGTGACATATTGTATTACGTAAGAAAAAATGTTCAAAACAAAAAACCTTTTAAACTAACGTTTATGAGGCTTTTTGTTTTTGATATTGCATTAAAACAAACTTTTCCGCCTTCAAATGCTTTGTTACTACCTTTAACTGTTATTGAATCAAGATACTCCACCAGTAGTACTTACAATGTCCGTACCGACATTATCTTCACCATTCGTGAAATAGTTAGTACAACTTAGAGTTTTCTTTCAAAGTTAAAAGTGCTGTAAGCCTTGATTTTACGGTCTTCTTTGTTTTAAAAAGTCCCTAATACTTCTAGCTTTATCTGTCTTTGTCCCACAAATGGACGTAAAAAAATATAGAGAGCATAAATCATAGCCGTTAGTCGTAATTGACTGACGGTGTTTTTTTTAATATCTGTGCCTGTCATTCACGAATATAAATAATATGACGACTCTGCTTCTCATGAAGTCACTTGAACCTTACATCACTTGCTTTGACCCATTCGTCAGTAGCAACACGATACATCAAAACACCATCAACGATAGCACTTGATTTCTTATCGACTTTCCAGCTAGAATTTGTAGCTAGTTCACGATTAGTAACAAGTCTGCCATGTGCATCATACAATCTAGCTAATCTGTCAGTCGTAACGACAACAGGATCTGCGTTATAGATATAAACTTGACTAGTTTTGACCCATTCATGAGTCGCCACTCGATAATATTGAGTTTGCTTTCCAGAAACAATCTCAGTTTTAATCTTATCAGTAAACCAATCAGAATCTTGTCTTAAAGCTCGATCTGAAACGAGTTTATTATCATCATTATATAATCTAACAATTCCATCTTTTGGATAGGTTGCTACGGTCAATTTTATATCTTCAACATGAATTGAATCAGATTGTCCACTATTAGAATTACCTGATCCATGATTTGAATCAGTATTTGAACCTGAACCAGATCCAGAACCTGAAGACTTTTTAGTGTAAGTTACAAAATCATTAGTTGTAATAGTACCATCATCATTGATATGAGCAGAAACAGTCTTTTTATCTGGTGTATAGCCTGCTACATCAGGAACATTAACCTCTACGTCATCACCAATCTTTCCAAAAACATTATCAACAACCTTGTCACCAAGATTAGTTTTGATTGTGACAGAATCAGTTACTGAAGTGTCAACAACACTAACTTCACGTACCCATTCATCATCAGGTCCACCAAGTGTACTGTACTTAGCCATCAAATCAGCTGACGACAGCTTCATTGAAGCCTCAGGCTTATCAACTGTACCTGTTCCAACATTAACCCACATACCAGTTAAAGGTGCAGTGGCAGAAAGTTCTGGCAAATCTACGCTTTTGCCATCTTGCGGAATAAACGCATCATTTGAACCAAGCTTTAATCGTTGAATATCACTACCACTGAACATATAATTGGCAACCGTATTATCACCATCCATTTGCCAAGTTGACAGATCTAGCGTATTTAACTTTGTGACACCATCAAACATATGAGTCATTCCTGTAACCATGCCAAAAAATCCATTTTTAACTACGCCTCTCACATCCCAATTGTCAACTTTCAAATCAGTAACATTACTGTATTGAAACATTGAATCGAGACTAATCACTTTTGAAAGATCCCAGCCACTGAGATTTAGACTTAATTTGGTATTTTTATAACCAGTACTTCTAAACATCGCACTCATGGTGGTAACTGAACTAGTATTCCATCCAGTCAAATCTAGACTTGGCAAATTAGTATCACCTTCAAACATTGAATCAAGTGAAGTAGCTGACTCAATGTTCCAATTACCAATACCACTACCAAGATCAGACAAACTAGAATCATTGAAAAACATCTTAGTGAAAGATGTGACCTTTGAAACATCCCATTTATCCATATTTAAGCTACTCAAACTCGGATCATAACTAAACATCCCCTGCATATTGACAACATTTGACGTAACAAAATTTGATACATCAAGACTTGTCAACGTCTTTAACCCTTCAAACATGTTAGACATATTGGTAGCACTCTTAGTGTTCCATTTAGATACATCTAAACCAGTTAAACTTGACATATTTGAAAAAATATTACTGAAATTCTTAATCGAGCCAGTCTGCCACTGTGAAACATCAATGCCATTCAATGCAGAATCGCCCTCAAACAGATGACTTGCATCAGTTACATTGCTAAGATCAAAATCTGATGTATCAAGAGTTTTCAAGTTAGACATACCTGAAAACATGTAACTAATATCTTTTGCACCACTTAGATTCAAATTACCTGCATTTTCAACACTTGTGACATTAGACAACCCATAAAATAGTCTACTAGAATCAGCCGCGGCATTTACTTTGCCATCAAAGCTAATTGATGTTATCGAAGCATTATACTTTATCCACGGATTATTTGGATCACCGTATCCTTCGCCGTTTAACTCTGTCATACTACCAAGATCACCAGCTTGAATATGTAAGACACCGTTGCTATCAATATTCCAATTTGCTGTTCCAAACACGCCTGATGTAACATCTACATCATTTGATACAGTTTCCGGTGTGATATTCGCAGCATTAACAGTTTGTGTATCAACAAACGATGCTAACCCGATACTAAATAGCCCCAAAGAGACCATCAATAATTGTTTTTTTGTGATTCCCCCAATACCCATATTTTTCTTCATTGATTTTCCTCGATTCCTAATATTAATTGACTCGTATTCTATCAATGATTAAATTATAAGACCTTATTGAATCACACACCACAACAATTTTTTTTATTTTTTGATCAAGCTTGGGGAACGTATTCAATTAGTTGAATTCGTGATAAAACATAACCAATCTTACTCCGAGACGACTGCAGAGCACTTTTCTGTAATTCATCAACAATCAAGATCATGTGTTCTAAAGTCTGAGAATGGTGGGTACTTTGCTGGATGAATCCGACATCCAATGCCCAAGACATTTGAGAAACTAGTTAAGACTATAAAAGCGGTATTAATTACTTTAATTATATTAGAAGACCAGAAACAAGAAATGGCTATACTCCGGTAAAATTCCGAAATATAACCATTTGAAAAACTATTCAAATTTATACTATTTCAAATGTCAACTTGACAGGTACTGGAACAGTTCCTTCTTTTTTATACTAAATAGATTATTAAAAACAATTCCGTTAACCTATTTATTTCCACCACCGATTGTATTGAAACAATCCACATACTCATCAGTCGCAACCTTGAAATAATCACGTCCATTAATTTGATACAATTTATCTTCAGTTTTCCACTGCGATAAATCTTTAAAAGTTTTATTCAACGTCTGCCCCTTATAATTAATCGGTGAAACTCCCGAAATGGCATTAATCGTTACTACCCCTGCCTGATCCGTATATTTCTTAGGCACAAACTCATCTGTTGCAATCTGATACATTGGTAATCCGTTAATATTCTTAATCCCTACCGTCTTCCAAGTCGAAGCATTTACCAGCTTACTATTAGAACCAGGAATCATGTCTCCTTGAGAATTCCAACCTGCAATTCCTGTCGTTGAACCATGTTTAATAGTTATTTCGTCTCGATTAGGCGTCTGCGGTGCAGGCTCAACCACAGTTTCACCGATACCATTAGCAATATCTCGAGCCAATCGTTCCTGACTAATTCCCCAAGTTGGCTGTAAATAGCTTTGGACGGGATCAACATGTGAACCCCAAATATTTTTAGAAATCCAATAGTGAGTCTTGATGCCCCTTTGATTGGCCGTATCGAGCTCAACGGGAATACCAAATTGTTTAGCTTTAGCCCGAGCCAGTTTAATAAATATTGCATAATCTTTTTCAAATGTAGCTTTATCATAGGTCCGTGCTAGCTCAATTTGAACTGGTGCATTGGCATTAGCGTAACTGCCAGCTCCCCACGCAACATAACCTTCAGCACCAACCTGATAAATTTTACCGCCATCCCCAACGACAAACTGGGTATATGTCTGGGCAGTATTAATATTATTTTTAAAATAAATGGCATTATTTTTTGCGCCAACATTGGTCGTCTCATGTAAAACAATTAAATTATTAGCTGTCCTTTGATTAGAACCCTCATTTGCACTCAACATATATGTTTTATCAATATTAAATTCTGCCATCACTTTTACCCCTCATTTACTACAATATTACAACAATCACTACTAAAAAATACTTACATCCAAAGTAATAACTGGAATGTAAGTATTTTTTACTCTATCAGCGCGGGAACAGCCATAACATCAGTATCGACGATACCAAACTGGCGTCTCATTTGAGCTTCAATTCTCTCTCCTAAACGATAACTATCTTTAACTTCCATATGAGCATCGACCGCAATGGTCACATCTAAAGTCACCATATTACCATTATAACTAGCATTCAAATCAACTACTCGTACCACTTCCGGATACTTTTCAATCGCCTGCTTGAACTGCTCTTCAACTTTAGGATCAAAGTAATCAGCTAAATTCAAACTGCTCTCACGGAAAATTTTAATCCCTGACGTTAAGATAAAAATACCAACTGCAATACTGGCAACTCCATCAAGCCAAACGACTTTAAATAAGAGCGCTCCACCAATAGCTATGAAGGTTCCAGCACTTGTTAGCGCATCACTCAAACTATCTTGAGCAGCAGCCGTTAAAGCGGCATTTTGCAATTTCCGTCCGCCAGCTCGATTAAACCACCAGACAACTAGCATAATAACAGTCGCAATCCCAGCACCAACTAATGTAATTGGCTGTGGAACGTCCATTTTTGTCTTGCCAAGCAAACTCATCAGCCCGGTATACATAACATTTGCTGAAATGCCAATCATGATAATTCCTGTAATTAAGGTAAAAACAGTTTCATAGTGAAATCTCGACAACTGCAACTTTTGACCACTCTGTGTTAGATCATCCGGCAGCGGTTGACCCATGAAGTCATCATCATCTGTATCACGGGCAATAAAAATCCCAATCAGTAGTAAAACAGCTGAGATAATACCAGCCAAATTATTTAATGCATCAGCTCGTAAAGTCTGTGAATGACCCACAATAGCTAAATAATACTCAATCACTGATATTAACAAATACGCTGAAACATTGAACCAAAGATGATGCTGGGCGCTACGAAGCCGTTGTAACTCCTCCTTTTGCATCTTCTTCCAAATCTTTTGTTCCTCTTGACGATGTTTCGATTGTTCTTCCATAACTAAAACCTCTTCTAGACTAAACAAGGCCTATTTTAGCAATTTAGAAATCAATTCCAAGCAAAAAGCCCTTTCCAGACGGAAAGGGCTCTCTTATCTTATCGTTGAGGATAGAACTGCAACTATCGTTGCTCATTCAATATATCATCTCATAAGTCAGAATTCTACAAATTCACCAATACGTAAAGTAACTGTATTCTGAATTAAATTTCTGTTAATAAATGATATCGAACTATTACTAGGCAACCATCTTCAACAACTTATTCATAGCTTCTTCAATTGACTTACCGCATGCAGAAACCCTAGTGTTTTTCTTATCAAATACGGTAAACAATTGTCGCTTTGTATCCAAAGTAACTTTATATCTCATATTGCTTACCTCCAATTTATTTATGATTCCTAATCATACACGCATTTTTTATAAAATCAATAGAAATAAACAAACTATTTCATTTTTTATTATTAAAATCGTTCGTAATCAATCACATGACGTTTCCCAAACAGACTGTCTAAAACGTAATATAGGTGCCTATTATAGATAATTTAGACTAACCTAAAAGGTGGCAAACTAATTCCCATAAAACGGCATTCTGTAATTTAATCGTAATATTGTAACAAAACTTTTGGCAATAAAATTCTTTCCAGAAAACCACTTCATTGTTCTGGAAAAGCCGAATCTATTTTTGTAAATATACCTCATTTATTCCTAATTGTTCGTGTTTTAACTATAATTAAGCACTTACAATCAAAAATTGTTTCATGAAATTAAAAAAGCCTGACCGTTTGGTCAGACTCCTAGAAGAACAATTCCTTACATGCATTAGAAATGGCGATCTTAACGTGCTCGTAAGTTAGGCCACCTTGAATATAAATGATATATGGCGCACGCATTGGACCATCACAGGAGAACTCGATACTTGCTCCTGAAACAAATGTTCCGGCTGCCATAACAACTTTATCCTCATACCCTGACATCTCACTAGGAATTGGTGAAACGTCTGAATCGATTGGTGAGAATTGTTGCACCATTTTAGCAAATCGTACCATCTTATCGGGATCCCCGAATTCAATTGTTTGAATCAAGTCAGTCCGATCATCATTCCACTTAGGCGAAACGTTCAAACCAAGTTTTTCAAAGATAGCTGCTTCAAAAATTGCACCTTTGATAGCATTTCCAGTTACTCTAGGAGCTAGGAAGAAGCCTTGGAACATTTCTGATTGACGGTCAATTGTGGCACCCTCAGAAGCCCCAATACCAGGAGCTGTTAGACGATAACTTGCTAATTCAACTAAATCTTTCTTACCAACGATATAACCACCGACTTTAGCTAAACCACCACCAGCGTTCTTAATCAATGAACCGGCCATCAAATCAGCGCCAACCTCAGTTGGTTCAATCTCTTCTGAAAATTCACCGTAACAATTATCGACAAAAATAATTGCGTCGGTTACTGTCTTAACTTGTTTGATTATTTCGGCAATTTCTTTGACTGTTAAACTCTTACGAGTTGAATAGCCACGAGATCTTTGAATAGCAATTACCTTAGGATTTTGTTCCTTAATTTTTTGTTTCATTAAATCAAAATCAACTTTATCCCCATCCATTTTAACGGAATCGAAGCCAATCTTGTAATCGATCAATGAACCACGTTTATTACCAGCTATACCGATAACTTCTTGCATTGTGTCATAGGGCTCGCCAGTCACATACAAAAGGTTGTCTCCTGGACGTAATAGTCCAAACAAAGCTGTTGCTAATGTATGTGTACCTGAAACAAACTGTGGTCTAACTAAAGCAGCTTCTGTCTTGAATACATCCGCATAGACAGCCTCTAATTGGTCACGACCACGATCATCGTCCCCATAGCCAGTTGTTCCCAACAAACTCGACTCATCGACACTCTCTTTACGAAAAGCCTCTAGAACCTTATTCTGGTTGTCTAAAACTTGTTCGTCGATTTCAGCCAGTTTTGGAGCAATCATCTGGTCTGTTTCTTTAATTACTTCCTTCAATTTATCTGGAAATGCTGCATTCCATTTAGTCATTTTGCCCTCCTAAAAATTTAAGGATATTGGTTTCAATATCGGTTTGATAATTTTTATCATCACTAATATTATACCAATCAACGTCCATCTGATTACGGAAATACGTAAATTGACGCTTGGCAAAGTGACGAGAATTCTTTTTAATTTCATCCAGACAACTTTCCAAACTTGCTTGACCCTCAAAATAAGGAAATAGTTCCTTGTAGCCGATTCCATTCTTAGCCTGTGGGAACTTATCACGATTGTTATAAACGTACTTAGCTTCGTCTAACAAGCCCATCTGTACCATTTTATCGACACGGTCATTGATACGTTGGTACAACTTAGGACGATCATCAGTTAAACCAATCAAATAAAAATCAGCCCACTTGTCTCCGTTATCCTGCTCAGTAATCGACTTGCCAGTTGAACGGATAACTTCAATGGCACGAATCAAGCGACGAGTATTCTCAATATCAATTTTCTGATAAGCCAAAGGATCTTCATCCTTCAAGATTGCTTGTAACTTGTCTATTCGACCAGACTTTTCCAACTCAACCAATTCTTGACGGTATTTGTTATCATCCTTTTTGCCGCCAAGGTTCAGATTATTAACTAACGAACTCAAATAAAAGCCAGTCCCACCCACAACTAACGGCAATTTATTATCCGCAGATAAGTCAGTAATGATGTTTTTAGCTTTAGCTTGAAAATCTTTAACTGTGTAACGTTGATCCGCATCACAAATATCAACCAAGTGATGTGGTACTTCAGTTAATTCTTGTGGGGAGTCTTTGGCGGTCCCTATATCTAAATTACGATAAATCTGCATCGAATCCCCAGAAATAATCTCACCATTAAATTTTTTAGCTAATTTTAGACCAAGTGCACTCTTACCAACAGCGGTCGGTCCTACTATCGCAACAACTTTTATCAAAAAATTACCTCTCTTAGACAGTCTTTTATAGATATTTTAAACGAAATAAGCCATAATGAGAATTAAAGACAGGAGGAATATTATTATGGCAAAAAAGCAAAAACATCTTCGTTTTGTTAAAGGCTTCCTTGTTGGTTCACTAACAACAGCTACTGCAGTTTATGGTGCTTTACACGCATTCAAGAAAAAGGTTATCGAACCCGAAAATATTGAAAACGAACGTATCGAAGCTAACCGCAGACGTGCTAACCGTAAGAGCCTTCAAGCACACCAAGGATAACAATTAAAGTGGAACTGATAGGATTTTTCTATCGGTTCTTTTTTTTGCTGCCTCCAGGTGACAGTAAGTAAAATAGTCCGCGGTGAGGACCGGTCCGAGCCAAAGTTCGGTCTCGAACCTCGATTTGAAGTCTTGCCAAAGTTCGGTAAGTCTCCAAACTCGTCCTGTGGTGTAATGGCTAAAGCCATAACGCCACCTCCACTGCTGTACTATTTTACTTACTGTCACCTTCCGACTAAATCTCGTTTAATTTGTAGTTTAACCATATCCTCTTATTCAATAATCTACAATGTTTTACCTGATACTTAATAAAATGAAAATAAACGAATCAAAAAATTAAATATTCAACAAATATTATCAACTCTAATTCATTGAGATAATCCAAACAGAATTTACTAAAAATACAGAGCCACCAGGCGCACGTGATGAAGACCGCAGTGGCAGTGGTGTTAGACCGGCGAACTTCCGGTCTTACAGCACAGGACGTCTTTTGAAATTCGCGGTCCTTGCGAAGTTCAAAAGTGAGGGTCGAGACCGCACTTTGGCTCGAGCCGGTCCCACAGCAGGCTTCATCACGTGCGCCCGGTGGCGGCATCCTTCAACAACACACCAACAAAAAATGCTGTGTCAGATTAAACTCTGCACAGCATTTTTTTAGATTTTAGTAGTTTTCTTAGTTTTACCTTCCCAATCAGCAAAACGGTCTTCTAACCACTTAACGTCAGTAAAGCCCCACTTCTTTTGCAACTTAAGAGCAGCACGGACACACATATTTTTATTATCTCCATATAGGTAAACTGGAAGATCTGGTCTTAATTCACCCTCATTGTACTTGAGTTGTGTATATGGAAGACTTCTGGCACCCAAAATATGTTTGGCATCGAATGCGTTTTTCTCTCTTAAATCAACAATTTGAGCTTTTCTCATTGTTTCCTCAAATGTCTTTTGGTCGATTGAACCGCCCATGCTTCTACCCTTTAACCAGAAGTAAAGCCATGAACCAACCCAATAAACCAAAAATCCGATTACAATAATATACAAAATCACATTCAAAACTTGCATTAACAAAAACTCCTAATCAACTTTAATCAATGAAGCAGCACCGATAACACCGGCACCATTACCTAAACTAGCTAATCTTAGTTCAGTTGCATCCTTAATTGTAGCAAATTCATTGGCACGCATAGCTTTGTCAACTTTTGCACGAAGGAATTCACCAGCAGCTGAAACTCCACCACCGATAACGATGTACTTAGGGTTCAATGTGTTAGCAATGTTACCAAGAACAAATCCAAGTGAATCACAAACATAATCAGCTACGATCATTGCTAGATCATCATCTTTTTTAGCTAAATCAAAGACATCTTTAGCTGAAATATCTTGACCATCATCAAGCATAGCCTTCAATTCTGATTTACCAGCATATTCGCCGGCACGGTCTCTAGCAACACGCACGATACCAGTAGCTGAAGCGATTGTTTCCAAACAACCTCTCTTACCACAAGTACACATGAAGCCATTAGGATCAACTGTAACGTGACCAATTTCTCCGGCAGCACCATTAGCACCTTGGATCAATTTACCATTAGCGATGATACCACCACCAACACCAGTACCTAAGGTTACAAAGACAACGTCATTAGCGTTGTTACCAGCACCTTGCCATCTTTCACCAAGAGCTGCAACGTTAGCATCATTTTCAATTGTTACAGGAAGACCTGTACCCTTTTGAATATCACGCACTGGATAAACTTCATTAGTCCAGTTAAGGTTGTAAGCACCTTTGATTGTTCCATTTTCATGGTTGATTGTACCAGGTGAACCTAGTCCAATACCATCAAATTGGTCAGGACTCATGTCATACATCTTGATATGGTGATTGATTGAATCAATGATATCAGGGATGATCAATTGTCCATCAGAAAGAATATTTGTTTCAATACTCCACTTTTGTTGAATCTCACCTTTATCAGTAAGAATAGCAAATTTAATTGTTGTACCACCAAGGTCAACACCGATTAACTTTTTGTCTGTCACTTTGATCTGTCCTTTTCTTCTTGTTTTTTCTCTTCTAGTCTGTGTTCACGTTTTAAGACCAATTGAACACGAATAAAGGTCTGTTTGTCGATTAATCCACCTTCGTACAAGCGCCTAATCTCGCTTGACATCAATTCGATATCCCAGATTCTTTTGCCAACATGCACAAAAGTCCCAAAGCGTTTCAAAAGCTGCTGTACATCATAGAGGGTTCTAAAGCTCATATTATCCATAAACTATCATACCCTTTGCATACATATAATAAGAGATAGCTATGGCTACCAAAATTGCCAATATGCGAAAGATCATTTTTGGACGACTGATTTTAGGCAATCCCAAAGCATAGCCGAGGAGTAACCCACCAACAGCGCCACCAACGTGACCCCAAATATCGATACCGGACATAGTCAGGTCCATCAACAAATTAATGGCGATTAGACCTAAAAAACTTTTGCCAAGTTCTCTCAAAAATCGGTTCTCGCGATAAATCAAGCCTAATGCTAGAAAGGCAGCAAACATGCCGAAGAGAGACGTACTAGCACCAGCTGAAATAACATTATTGGCACCAAAGGCAAAACTTGCAAGATTACCCATAATACCGCTTAACATATAAATCACGAAAAATCGCCAATGACCGACCATTGGCTCTAAGATTTGACCAACATATAACAGTGTAAACCCATTCATAAAAATATGAAAGATACCAATGTGTAAAAATATTGGCGTAATCAAGCGCCACCATTGACCAGCTTGAACTAAATTATTAGTTTTCGCTCCCATCAACAGTAACGTTTGATAATTTTGTGAGCCACCAACTACTGACTCAACGATGAAAACACCGATAGTCACAGCTAGTAAGACCCAAGTAACGTATGATTTACTCTCTTTATTGATTATTTGCATCAACATCACCCTTTGACACAAGAATCTTATCGATTGGCTTATCTAATACGTAAATAGGCCAAGGCGTGTCTGTATAAAATTGTCTCGATGATGCTAAGGAAATTGTCTTAGTTGGATGCTTAGCCAAATAACGGTCAAAATAACCCGCACCAAAACCAAGTCGATTTTTTGATTGTGAATATGCCAATCCCGGCACAATCAAGAGATCAGGCGGATCCATAATATTATTTTCATAATTTTTAGGTTCTCTAACGCCAAAGGAACTCTCGACCAATTCAGTATCCTTCGTATATTTAACGAAACGCATTGAATAATCAGCGAAAGTCTTCGGAATATAAACATCCTTCCCCATTTCCCAACATTGATTAATGATTGGAAAAGTAGGAATTTCATCGTTCATACTCAGTGTAATACCGATACTTGGGGTATTTTGAAAATCTAAATCATCGAATAATTGCATGTAAAGATCATTGATTTCTTTTTGAGCCTTATCGGATTTCATAAACTCACTGACCAAATCGATCTGCTTTTTTCTAAAGCTTACCTTATCCAATTAATCACTCCCTTAGTAAAAAAAAACAACAGGGGTTTTAACCTGTTGTTTATTTTGTTTCACGGTGCAATGTAACAGTGCGTTCGCGTGGACAATATTTCTTAAGTTCAAGGCGATCAGGGTTGTTACGCTTGCTCTTGTTTGTTAGATATGTACGTTCGTGACATGAAGTACATTCCATTGTTATGTTTACTCTCATATTGGGAACATCCTTTCATAATACTTAACTAAATTCAACTAATTAAATATATCATTTTTTTCGATATTTTAAAAGGCTAAATTCAGATTATTTCTGACCAGTCATCTTATAGTAGTCTGTATAAATCTGATGTGCAAGTAAGTTTGGATAACTACCATTCTCACTTGTTAGATTAGGAAAGACGATAGCCATTGCTACATTAGGGTCTTCATATGGTCCGAAACTGACCAAACTAGTGGTAATTGTTTCGGGAGGATCAGATGAAGGATTATCAGGATCGTAGTAGAAGGATTGGGCAGTACCAGTCTTAGCGGCTACAGCTGGTGATAAATCTTTCAACTTAGTAGCAGTAGTCCAGTAACCACTACCATGGACAGCGGCATACATACCCTTTCTAACGACGTTTAATTCATCCTGAGTAAAACCAACCTTATTTAGAACAGAAGGCTTTGTAACGGATGTCAAAGCTCCTTTTGTCCCATCATCTTTAGTCTTTTGAATTGATTGTACAACATATGGTTTCAAACGATATCCACCATTTGCGATGGTAGAAATATATTGAGCCATTTCAATCAATGTATAAGCATCATAGTTACCATAAGATAAATCCAGTGCAGAACCAGTCTTCAATTGACCATCACTGTTTCTTGTAGAACCTTCAATACCAGTTGTTTCACCAGAAATATCAATTCCGGTCTTTACGCCTAAACCAAATTGATTAAAGTAACCACGTAATTTAGAGAAAATATCAGGATTCATTGACATTTCTTCATTAGGGACGTATTTAGCGTTCCCTTCCTTCATGGCTAAATTCATCATATAAATATTAGATGAAAATTGTAGTGCTTGAACAGCAGTTAAACTACTGAAAGTACCAGCCGGATAAACAGACTTTTTAACCGGTGAACCTGGCAAGTAGATTGGGTTATCAACTTGAGAATTATTTTCAGGTGTAATAACTCCATCCATTAAAGCACCCAAGACAGTCGCACCCTTAACAGCAGAACCCATAACAAAGGTTCTATTGATAACACCCAAAGCATCTTCAGATGTATCACCAGTCTTAGGATCGTTGTGAATTCCGGCCATAGCCAAAACAGCACCAGTCTTAGGATTCAAAACAACAGCATAGGCACCATCAGAATACTGTGTAATACCAGCAGCTTTGGCAGCACTATATTGTGCATTTAAATCATCTTGAACTTTCTTTTGGAAACTTGAATCAATTGTTAAGTTAAGGTTTCCACCTTTTTGACCCTTGTAAAGCACGGTACTCTTCTTGATCTGGTTGTTAGAACCAATTTGAACTTGACGTTGACTCTTGGTACCAGAAAGAATTGATTCATAATTCTTTTCTAGATAACTAGTACCGACACGGTCATTACGTGAATATCCAGATGCCAACATTGAGTTAATTTCATCATCAGGAATACCTTGTTGTTCTGTGGAAACACCACCGATGATACTGGCAATTGATTTACCTTGTGGATAATCACGTGTCCAGTTACTACCGATACTGATTCCTGGTAATTCAGTCAAATGTTCACTAACTTGAGCAATTTCTCGAGCAGATAAATTCTTATCTTTCAAGAAAACTGTTGAAAGTGAATAAGCAGCACTCATTTTCTTAAATAAAGAAGCTCGCTGAAGGTCTTTATCATTCAGATGAACGCCTTCTTTTTGAACATATTTAACTTCATTAGCATAAATTTTGGTAGATGACAAAGCATCGCCATTAGCATCAACACGATATGACTTAGGCATTTGCTTAGCAACTTCGGCTGACTTATTTGGTGCAGCCAAAATATAATCAGCCTTGTCACGATCTGTTAAATCGTCAACGTCAACTTTCATATACTTCGTCAATCTGCTTGCAATCGTATAAATATCACTCGACTTAACGCTCCCACTCTTTGTATAAGTGATTGCGTTTGCTGTAGAGTTCCCAACTAAAAGTCTACCTTTAGAATCATAAATCATCCCACGTGGTACACTGCCCGTCATTACTGTCTTATCTGTTCGTTCAACTTCAGCTTGAAAATTACCACCATAAACAATCTGGAGATAAGCTAGCTGTGCGACTAACATTGCGAATAGAACAAAGACAATAAAAAAAAGCAGGTTTAGACGAAATGGAATAGTAGACTTCGCTTGACTACCTGTTCTTTTCTTTAATATATCCAGTATTCTTCTCATATTTATCCTTCAAAAAAAACGAACAATTACTCATTCGATTTAAAAATATAATTTGGCCCATCAAGGTCTTTGTCATATTCAACTAACAAATCGTATCTGGCAAAAAACCAAGTATCACTATCAGTTATATAATAACTCACACCATGGATGACAGTACTGGACACCGGATCAATTGGTTTTTCCTTACGCATAGCGATTGAAAATCCCTCATGAACCATTGTTTTTCCATAGACCTTACCATAAAAATGTACACCATCACCGGGTACTAAGTCCAACTCTTCTTCAAACCATTTTACTGCTTCGTCAGTTAGTTCGATCTTCATGCTGTCCACCTCAATCTTTTAATTAAGATAAACATAGCAGAAAACGTCGCTATTCGGCAACTGCAACGTCTTTAACAGTTACTTCATAGCTGCCAACTGGTGTTTCAATGGTTACCTTTTCGCCAGTGTGCTTGCCGATTAGAGCTTTAGCAATTGGTGATTCGTTTGAAATTTTACCACTGTCAGGATCTGATTCTGAAGCACCAACGATAGTATAAACGTCAGGTTCTTCACCATCTTCTTGAACAGTAACTTTTTTACCGATTGAAATTTCATCATCGGCTACTTCGTCAGCGTCGATAACTTTAGCATATTGAATATGTTCAATTACTTCGGAAATTTTTGATTCAATAACACTTTGTTCATCTTTTGCAGATGTGTATTCTGAGTTTTCAGAAAGGTCACCGAAACTACGAGCAATCTTGATACGGTTAATTACTTCGGGACGCTTTACTTTCTTTAATTCTTCCAATTGATCCTTTAAATCTTGTAAGCCTGCGGCTGTCATTGGATAACTTCTATCTGCCATTTTTATAAATACCTCTTTCAAAATTCATTATTTATTCTAATTTCAAAATGTCATCTAATCAAGCACGATTAGATGACATTTATTTATATATACAATTATATACTATTGACCTGTTGTTGCATATCTACTGTTATGCTCTGCAAGAGTATGTGAGTAAGTAATCTTACCAGTCTTCAAGTTAGCGAAGAAGTAGAGATAATTTTGATCTCTATCGGCAGGATTCAAAGTTGCTTCAATAGAATCAATACTTGGTGTATTGAATGGACCAGGTCCATAGCCCTCATTCTTGTACAAGTTATAAGGGGATTTAACGCTAGTATCCTTATTCGTCAACTTAGTCTTATGCGTATTCAAGGCATACATAACTGAAATATCAGATTGTAATGGCATATTGATTGCAAGACGGTTATAGAATACACCAGCAATCTTCTTACGGTTCTTAGTATCCAAGCCTTCACGTTCAACCAATGAGGCCAACGTTAAGACTTGTTGAACTGTATAGCCCTTTTCCTTAATAGTTGCATAGTAAGGTGTAAGTTTCTCATCTTCATTTTCAACCATTTGGTTAACAAGTTCTTTCAACGTCATACCCTTATAAACACTGTATGTAGCTGGGAACAAGTAACCTTCAAGATGATATCTGACATTCTTTTTGGCCATTGTAGAATCCAAGAGTTCAGGATATTTCTTTTGCAGTTGTTTCATGTAAGCTTCATCCTTCATCAATTTCATGAAGTCTGACTTCTTAAATTTCAAACTCTTCTTAGTACCGCTTTGAATGGCATCACCGATTTGATCGATGGTTACACCTTCACGGACAAGAACGGTATCGCCAGAATTAGTTGTTGGTGGTTGTGCTGTTCCACCCTTCTGTAATTGCTTAACGACATCCCCGACACCCCAAGATTGTTTAAACTTATAGTATCCGGCTTGAAAATCAGTGTAATTTTGAGCTTTGATATAGAGATTAAATACTGTCGCACTCTTAATAACTTTATCTTTTTCAAGAGTCTTAGCTATCTCTTTGCTAGAAGAACCTATTGGGATTTTAACAACAACGTCTTCTTTACTATTCGCATTGTATGGTTGCAATGAACTATTTACATAATTGAAGCCAATAATAGCAACAACGACTGCTAAGACTGCAATAACACCGACGATCCAGTAGGCAATATGGTTTGCTACTTTTCTCTCTTCGGCGCGAGTTTGCATCTTATCACTCGACTCTTGCTGTAATGCTTCTTTTTTATCATCCTTTTGGCTCAAGACACAGCCTCCCGAGTTAATTTATTAGAATTATACCATTAGTTTCAGCATAATTATCTAATTTCAACATTAAATTTTTGTGCCAAGCTGTCTTTTACGAGTGAAAATGCCTTTTCAACTTCATCATCAGTCAATGTATCGTTAGGGTTTTGGAACTCTAAGTGATAACCAAGTGACTTGTGATTTGGCTTGATGTTCTTACCTTCGTAGACATCAAAAATATTAACATCCTTCAAGTACTTACCACCGTTGGCAAAAATATCGGCAACGATTTGACCGTTTTCAATATTCTTTTCAACCAAGATAGCCAAGTCACGACTGATTGATGGGTACTTAGGAGCACTTTGTGCTTTGACACTCTTGGCATTTAAATCAAATAGCATGTCAACATTCAATTCGAAGACGAATGTATCTGAAATACTGTGATCAGCTTGATAATTAGGGTGCAATTTACCAACTAAACCAATAACTTGACCATTTGCCAATACCTTAGCTGTTTGACCTGGGTGCATATTCTTGTACTCGTCAGTTGCAACAAAAGTGAATTCAGCATCTGTGTTCGTAAATGACAACAACTCTTCAACAATACCTTTGACATAATAAAAGTCAACCGGTTGGGCAGTTGTATTCCATGAATCAGTTACAACATTGCCACTGATAGCACCTGATAAGTATGTGATTTCACTAGGACGATCTTGACCGGTAGTTCTGTGGAAGACACGGGCATGTTCAAAAATCTTCAGGTCATCATTCTTACGGGCTTGGTTGTAAGCAACATTTCTAACTAAACCAGGAATCAAACTGTTACGTAAATATTCGTGGTCCTCAGTCATTGGGTGCAATAGTTTTGTGTATTCACTGTTGGTTGTGTTGAATGCTTCAACTTCCGCTTTGCTTAAAAGTGAGAAGTTGATAACTTCATCAAGACCTTCGCCTAGAAGAATATCACGCAATTTGTTGGCTAGTTCACGTTTAGGATCATAGCCACCTCTTGTTTCCATTCCGGCTGGCAAAGTATTTGGTAAATTAGCATAACCATAAATACGGTTAACTTCCTCAACCAAGTCAGCTTCAATTTCCATATCCCAACGACGTGTAGGAATTGTAACAGTGATAGCATCCCCGTCAACATCAACGCTGAAACCAAGACGGTCTAGGATAGCAACAATTTCATCAGTAGATAAATCTAAGCCCATCAAATGATTGATATGGCTGATACTACCCTTGATAATTGTTGGTTGAGCTTGAGTAAAGTTACCAGTAATGTCGTTAGAAATTTCCTTAACAGCACATGTTTGGTCCATCAATTGAACGGCACGTAACAAAGCTTCTTCAACGATACCTTCATCGACACCCTTTTCAAAACGGTTTGAATCATCGCCACGAAGGTCATGTCTTTGGGCAGTCTTACGAACAGAAGCACCATCAAAGACACCAGCTTCAACTAAAACATTCTTAGTATTTTCATCAACAGCAGCTTCGACACTAGTTTGAACACCAGCAAGACCTAACACTTGATCGCCTGAAACGATAACTAAATCATTGTGGTTCAATGACTTTTCACCATCAGCTAATTTTAACTTATCGCCATCATTAGCAAATTTAACCGTTAGATTTTGAGCTTGTAACTTGTCCAAATCATAAGTTTGGATTGGTTGACCATATTCAATCATTGTGTAATTAGCAGCATCGATAATGCTGTTAACAGGACGGATATTTTGATTCCAAAGTCTTCGTTGCATCCAAAGTGGACTCTTGCCAACTTTAACATCCTTCAATTCACGAAGTAAGTAGTCTGGAACAAGCTTCTTTTCAGCGACATCAACTGTGATATCGTTAATATCTTTAACTTTATCGTCTGATAATACAGGTTTCTTGAAACTTGGCTTTTCGTTATAAGTAGCACCGATTTCCCAAGCAGCACCACGCATACCAAGTGTATCGGCACGGTTAGGTGTGATATCGATATCAATCATTTGATCCTTCAAGCCGAGAAGATCATAAACAGCATCCCCTGGTACTTGTGGTTCATCAAAGACATAGATGCCATTTTCAAATTCTTTAGGCATGTATTGTGCAGGAACACCGACTTCATCAAGTCCACAGATCATTCCGTTTGATTCTTGACCACGTAACTTACCACGTTTAATTTTAACGCCATCAGGTAAATGAGCACCATGTAAAGCTACAATGACATATTGGTCAACAGCAACGTTTGGAGCACCACAGACAATTTGGATATCTTCTGATTCACCGACATCAACTTGGCAAACTTTCAAATGATCAGAATCAGGATGTGGTTCAACCTTAGTAATGTGACCCACAACCAAGTTTGTCAATTCTTCACCCAATCTTACGGGACCAGATTCGATACCAGTTAGCGAAATTTTATTAGCCATTTCTTCAACGGTATGGTTGACGGGGATATATTCTTTTAACCAATTAACTGAAATCTTCATTATCTTAATTTACTCCTTTGAATTGTTCTAGGAATCTAACATCATTTAAGTAGAAATCACGAATATCGTTGATTCCGTATTTGAGCATTGCAAAACGTTCTGGTCCAAGGCCAAAGGCCATAGCACTATATTCATTAGGATCAATGCCTGACATTGTCAAAACATTAGGGTGAGTTAAACCAGCACCTAAAACTTCGATCCAGCCAGTGTACTTACAAATACGGCAACCTTCGCCACCACAGTTGAAACATGAAACATCAACTTCAACAGATGGTTCAGTAAATGGGAAGTAACTTGGACGGAAACGGATTTCACGGTCAGCACCGAAGACGTGACGACATAAAGCATCCAAAGTACCCTTTAAATCAGCCATACTGATATTTTTGTCAACAACTAAACCTTCGATTTGGTGGAATTGGTGTGAGTGAGTAGCGTCATCATCATCACGACGGTAAACAACACCTGGTGAGATCATCTTCAAAGGACCTTTAGAAAAGTCATGAGCTTCCATGTCACGGCCTTCTTGAGCAGAAGTTTGTGTTCTCATCAATAATTCGTCTGACAAGTAGAAAGTATCTTGCATATCACGTGCGGGGTGATCCTTAGGGATATTTAATCTTTCAAAGTTATAGTGATCTTCTTCAACTTCATAACCACTAGCAACTTCATAACCTAAGCCGATAAAGAATTGTTCAATGTCTTCGATAGTTTGGTTCAGGATATGTTTAGTACCTTGAGTTTGCTTAGTAGCTGGCAAAGTCACATCGATTGTTTCTTCTTCAAGCTTCTTGGCAACTAACTTTTTATTCAATTCAGTCATTTTTTCTTCAATGGCGGCTTGAATATCTTTTTTAACATTATTTGCCAAAGTACCAATTTCTGGACGTTCCTCGGCTGGAACATCTTTCATTCCACGCAAAGCCTTTGTAATAGGACCCTTTTTACCCAAAAGATTAACTCGTAGGTCATTTAATTCTTGAAGTCTTTCAGCACGCTTGGCTTCATCGATACCATTTTCTCTTAAATTCTTTAATGTATCATTTAATGACATTTATTTTCCCTCCATGAAAAATTGCTTAGACTTTCTCATAAACTACAAAAAAAGTCCTCCTCCCAAATAAGGGACGAGGACTCGCGGTACCACCCTAGTTCATGTTAAACATGCACTCAAGTAGTTATATAGTAACTAACTAAAAACTCAGAAAGTGAATTCGCTGTTTTATTCATCAAGCCTATTTCAGTTAACGGCTCTTCCTGTCATGAATTTCACAGTTACTATTTTTCGTCAAAGTTTAAATATTTATTTTATATAACGATTATACAAAAACTAGAAACTTTCGCAAGCTTTAAAGTGTTTGTAATCCGTACATCAAAACACCGGCAGCCACGGCCACGTTAAGTGATTCAGCTTTTCCTAGAATTGGAATATAAATATTTTCGTCGGTTTCATTAAGAACATCTTGTGTAATACCATGAGCTTCGTTACCCATGATCAAGGCAAAGTCGTCGACCTTGTCCAATTTTGTATATGCCTTGGCTGAAGCGTTAACTTCGGAGCCATAGATCTTTAATTGTGACTTTTTAGCTAATTCGATAGCTTTATTAATATCCATGCGATAAATAGGAAGATGGAATTGGCTACCTTGCATTGAGCGTTGAACCTTTGGTTGGTAGAAATCAGCAGTATCTAAACTTGTGATAACACCATCATAGCCCGCTGCATCAGCAGTTCTAACGATTGTTCCGACATTGCCTGGATCTTGGACGTCATCCATCATAACCCATTTGCCAGAAAGTTCTTTCAAATCATTGTCGGCTTGGACTTTGATTACAGCAAAAATTCCTTGTGGAGTCTTTGTTTCGGATAATTCAGTAGCAACATCTTCAGAAAGTACAGTGGCAATGTCACGGTACTTCTTAACTAGACGGTCATCTTCATATTTTTCTGTAACAAAGACCTTAACAAATTCTTGTTCAAATTGATCAGCTTCACGTACTAAGTGGAAACCTTCAATCATGTAAGTACCCGTCTTACGAATATTTTTTGTTGCTGACAATTTTTTCAATTGTTTAATTTCATCATTTTTCTTCGACTCAATATATTTCATATCATCCATCCCTCTTGTTCTATAATATAGATATTAACACATTCAAAGATTTGAGGTGATCAGTTGTGAAACATCTTTCCATTAATGTTAATGGTTTGGTCCAAGGTGTCGGCTTTCGTTACTCAACGTTTCAAGTCGCTGAAGAATTGGGCGTTAAAGGCACAGTTAGGAATGAAAATGACGGTTCAGTCTCGATTGAAGCTGAAGCAGACGAGAAGATTCTTTATATTTTCTTAAATCGGATAAAATCTTCACCATCTCCCTTTGGAAAAGTAAACAAAATGGACTATACTTTTTCTGACGACTTGCAACATTACACGAAATTTACCGTGATTGGTTGAAACGTCAAATTACTTAACGTATATTACTTTGTATACAATTAAAAGGGTGGTTTATTAAGTGAATAAAAAATACGTCAAATATTTATCAGTACTATCGTTAGTTTTGGTACTGACACTAGTTTTGACGGGGTGTGCACAAGGCTCATCAGCTAATTTACATGCTCCAACTAGTGGGCCATATGGATTTATCTATAAATGGCTAGGAACTCCGTTCCAAAATCTAATCCTCAAAACAGCGCAAACTGTTGGTGGAAAGAATGCTTATGCCTGGGGAATCGTAATTATTTCCTTCGTTGTTCGTTTACTACTTGTTCCATTGGCTCTAAACCAACAATACAAGTCAACGAACCAACAAGAAAAAATGCGTGCCGTTCAGCCTCAATTGAAGTTGATCCAAGAAGCTCAAAAGAAAGCTAAAGGCCCAGATCAAGCTCAAAAAGTTAGTGGTTTGATGATGGACGTCTACAAGCAAAACAACTTGAGTTTAACCGGTGGTTTGGGATGTCTCCCATTGCTTCTTCAAATGCCTATCTTGATTGGTATTTATCAAGCTGTGCAATATTCTAAACAAATTGGTTCAGCTACTTTCCTATCAATTCCGCTAGGAAAGCCAAGTATCTTGATTGCTATTATTGCGACCGTTTTCTACATAACTCAAGGTTGGATGTCACTCCAAATCGTTCCACCTGAACAAAGAAAACAAATGCAAACCATGATTTTGATGAGTCCTATGATGACATTCTTCATTTCAATGATTTCTACAGCCGCTCTTGCCCTCTACTTCTTGGTAGGTGGTGTCGTAATTTTGATTCAACAATTAATTACAAATTACGTAATCACACCAAAAATTAGAAAGAGAACCGATGCCGAACTTGAAAAGAATCCTGTTAAGATCGTTGTCACTAAAGAAATGCTTGATGGTATTCTCAGCAGTGGTGGTTCAACAAGCTCTTCTACTTCAGATTCAGCAAAACCAACTAATGTAACACCTGAACAAAGAGCTGAAGAAGAAAAAGAAGCTAAGGATTTCCATAAGAACATTCGTGAATTGAATAAAGGCAAACAAAAACGTAGAAAGTAATTTTTCTTAGTTGAAGCCTTATATATATTAAAAAGTCCAAGTAATCTCGATTGAGAGAAAACTTGGACTTTTTTGATGCCGTCTCCAGAACAGAGAAGTATTTCGCCTGCTGTGCGGAACGAGCCGAGCCAAGGTCTCGACTCTCGGTTTGAAGCCTTTCCATAAACCGGAAAGTCTCCAAACTCGCCCGGTGGTGTAATGGCTAAAGCCATAACGCCACTTCCACTGCTGGTGAATACTTCTCTGCTCTTCCGACTAATTTAACTTTTTAATTCTAATGATTATGTGGATATTGATTATTTAAAATTAATAAACTAGCACAAACATAGTTATAACATTACTAGTAATAATTCATTTTATAATCATGAATTACTCTATAATCCCGTTAAACAATAACTTAGTTAGAATACTTTAATCTACTTCAACCGGCTTTTGCTAATTTGATTAAAGGATGACCTTTGAACGTTTGATATGAATACTGTCGAATCGATTCCAGTAATGATTTATTTAAATATTTAGAGATCATTGTTTGATTACTCATCTATCCAAAATAATTTAGTCGGAAGAGCTGAGCGTATTCATCTGCCGCGAATGTGGCGTTAGAGCTTTAGCTCTTACACCACCGGGCGAGTTGGAGACTTTCCGGTCTGTGGAAAGGCTTCAACCGAGGTTCGAGACCGCACTGTGGCTCGAACCGTACCGCGCAGCAGAATGAATACGCTCAGCTCTGGAGACGGCACACTTCAATAAACTTTGCCATTAGAGAGATAAAAAAAGACACCCTCTTCAGGATGTCTTCAATGAAATTAAATTACATACGTTGCCGCAACCCATTCGTTTGTTGCAACACGATGATAAACTACACCGTTGTAATTCTTTGTTTGATCGGTATACCAAGAAGATTTGTTTGATAATGCTCGATCCATAACTTGTCTAGCTGAACCATCATTGTTAAATGCAAATATTGGTACGAATGAACCTTTTGGATTATTAACATTGATAGTATTAGCACTATTTGTTGCTGGCTTGGCTGCAGGTTGTGTTGTTGAGCCATTGCCACCATATACGTCATGTGTTGTCTTTAGATTATTGTAGTAATAACCGACCATATCGTAGAACTGATACATGTTGTAACCCCATTTGCTAAAGTAACCAACGGGATCGGTGTGATCAGTTTCGTGATACATTTTGCTGACTTGGTCATGAGAAACGATTGTAACTTCTGGCTTATCAGGAATGTTGTATTGAATCAACTTTGAAGCTGTGTAGTAAGCATCATTGGCGATTGATCTGGCAAATGAATCGTAATCATGTGTGTGGCACAATTCAACTTGAATGTATTTGGCGTTGGCTGTAGCACCAGCACCCCAAACACCATAATCAGTATTGTGAATATTAATAATTTGATTATTGTCGACAAATGCATGCACATAGGCGCTGATTTTAGGCCAATTATTGTTAAAATAAGCAGCTTCATTTTTGGCATTTGCAGTGGCATGATCGTCAGCTGTTTCGTGAATTACGATACCTTCAGGCTTGCCAACACCATGTTCATAAGGTATCCAGTGACTGAATGTACCCTCTTGATTTTGAATCTTAACTGGTCTAATACGATTACTGATAATATAATCGTTGACAGTTCCTGCTTGAGCAATCTGCACGTTACCTAAAACGAATAGAAAGCTGACAAAACTTGCTAACAACATGTATAAATAAACTTGTTTCCGTTTCATTTTTGTATTTCCCCCTAAAACTTCCATATTCTAAATTACTCTGCAAGGTGGGATTTTTCAATTTAATCAAAATTCTGTAATGATAACTTAACACGTGCCGTTTACAGAGCTGAGAAGTATTTCGCCTGCTGTGCGGACCGGGCCGAGCCAAAGTTCGGTCTCGTCCCTTGGTTTGAAGCCTCGCACAACCCGCGAGTCTCCAAAGCCCCGGTGGTGTAATTGCTAAAGCAATAACGCCACTTCCACTGCTGGTGAATACTTCTCTGCCCTTCCGACTAATCTTTCTCAAAATTAATTTTTATCCCTTAATCAGATGGGCTTGGAAAAATAGTTCTATACTCCATTTAAAATAAAGTTTATACAAGCAAAAAATCAGCTAATCCCAACTTTGAGATTAACTGTTTTTTTTAATTCATATTTTCAACATCATAATTATCATTGGTATCAGTCTCATCACTCTGATCCGAATCACTATAATTTTGACTATCAACTGAATTATCATCACTCGAATTTTCACTATTATCTTGAGTCTGATCATTACTTGAAACTCCAACTGATGGCGGAGCCTGATGAATTACAGTTCTATTTGGAAATACAGTCCAATCATCGACTGTTATCGCAACGTTATTGCCACTTTCAAATAGACGAACCCAATAAACATCTTGCCCATCATTAGTTTTAACAGTTCCATTTGTGCCAGAAGTTTCATCGGTCATGAATGTATATGAAGTCCCTTGTGGTGCTGGTCCATTCAAACTTTGAATTAATGCCACAGCCTGTTGACCACTAGTAATCTCACCAACTGGGACTGAATTTTGACGTTCAGTGTCATTGGTTGATCGTTCCTTTTTGACAGGTTCGACCTTTTTAGTAGCTGAGGCCTTCTTGTATGCTTTCTGCAAGTCTTCCTCTTTCAAGTTAGTAGACTTGACTGTCGTTACATTAGGCTCGCTGTAAGCTAATTTATTGTTCTTATTCTTGTAGCAATACAAACCAATTGTTGAAAAATCAGCGCTGTTTAAACCTTCAAACAATTTTTTAAAAGTCTTCGTACTGTTGGAACCAATTTTTATTGTTGAATCAATTGTCGAATTAATATTAGATTTCTTTGGATATGCCAGAATGAATTTATCCCCATTAAAAGTTACATTCTTGCTAGTTCGATTGATAATTTTTAAATCAACGGCTGAAGAATCACTGCTTCTAACAAAAGTAAATGTCATTTCAGACTTTTCAGAATCGCTTAACCGAGCGTAATCAATTGACTGCTCAGTTTTCTTAGGACTTTGATTGTCTTTGGAGCTAGTGGTCACTTTGCCACAGCCAACAATCAACAACAATAATCCTAAAATTAAGACGGTTAATCCCTTTCGCTTCATTACCTTTCCCCCAAAAATAAAACTTCTAACCAAAATTACTTTAGTCATAATCATTTAAAGAATAATTTTAGCAATCTTATTAAATTACATGATAATTATATTTATTTCAAGTTTGACTCAAATAAAATATTCCCAAATAACTTGTCCTATATAATATACCTTTTTACTTTCTATTCCAAAAATCTCCCCAAAATAAAAAAGCAATCCTCGATTGAAGATTACTTTTTAGCAACTGTTTCATTATTATTTTCAGCGGTTTCTTTTTCAGTCTGTTCCTCTTCTGGAACTTCTTGAACTAATGGCAATTCAATTTTGAAAACTGTCCCTGAACCAACAACACTTTCTACTTCCAAACTACCTTGATAGATTTCAATCAGTCTTTTGGCGATAGAAAGGCCTAATCCGTTCCCTCCACGCTTTCTAGACCGAGCCTTGTCAACTCTGTAGAATCTATTAAAAATGCGTTTAAGGTCGTTTTTAGCGATTCCTAGACCATAATCCTGAACAACCACTTCCAGCAATGCGGAATTAGTTGAAGCTGCTAAATTTATTTCCTTACGATCAGCTGAATACTTAAAAGCATTATCCAGCAAAATTACCAATACTTGCTCCAAGTGATTGCGATAGATCTTAACTTCACTACCCTCACGGATATCGTCATCGAAATTGATCACAAAATCTGGATGCAACATCTTGAAATCATTGTAAACTTGCGTAAACAAAGGTTTCACTTCCGTTGTCTGTTCCAAATATGCACTGTCGATCTGTTCAACACGTGTAAGATCTAGCATCTCTTGAATCAAGGATTGCATACGTTTCAACTCTTGCAAGGATGAGTTGATTGAATCGTTCAATACCTCTGGATCGTCTTTGCCCCAACGTTGTAACATACTCAAATGACCTTCAAGCACAGCTACCGGCGTCCGTAACTCGTGAGAAACATCCTCCACGAATTCCTTTTGCTGATTAGTGTATGCCTGCATGCGGTCCAACATTTTATTGATATTAACAGTTAAATCGTAAATTTCATCATTTCTTTTACGTAGTTTAATACGTGAGTCTGAATCGGGTTTCTTATTCAAGTCATCAATGGTTTTGTTGATTTTTCTCAAATCATTCAAGACTAATGTGACTGCATAAAAAGTTAAAACAACTCCTAAAATAAAGACTACGATTCCGCCAATAACCAATTTGGTTGTAAATGAATGGATTTCATTGACAGAAGCCACACTCTGAACGGTTCTCATTGCTAAGACACCGACAAAAATGTAAGCCATCAAAATAACGACTGAAATCAATGCTGTCCATTTTAATCTAATCGAAATTCTCATCGACGCATCACGTACCCTTTACCACGAACGGTTGAGATATAACTTGGTGCACCAGCGCGATCAATCTTGTTTCTCAAGTACTTGATATAAACATCAACCACGTTAGTTTCAGTAGAAGAACCTGTTCCCCAAACACGTTCCAACAAGTCATCACGACTTAAGACAGTGCCGACATTTTCCATCAAAGCACTTAACAAATCATATTCACGACGAGTCAAGTCAATAACTTCACCATTGCGTTTCAATGTTTGAGTAGTCTTATCAATCACAAGATTCTTATATTTCAAAACTTGGTCATTATTTCTTGTCACATCGATATCTAAATCAATGCGTCTTAACAATGCTCGAATGCGAGCAAGTAATTCTTCAATTGCAAATGGCTTAACGATATAATCATCAGCACCGTGATCCAAACCAGATACACGATCGATGATTGAATCACGCGCAGTCATCATAATAATTGGAGTATTTTTTTCTTGACGAATACGACGACAAACTTCGATACCGTTTAGCTCGGGGAGCATTAAATCAAGAAGGATCAAATCCCAATCTTCAGATAAAGCTGCTTCGAGGCCGGTTCTACCATCACGTTCAACAGTTACTTCATAGTTCTCATGTTGAAGTTCAAGTTGAACGAATTTTGCCATGTTCTCTTCGTCTTCAATAACAAGTATTTTAGCCATACGTATCTCCTATACATAAAATATTAAATTATCTTTAATTATAGCTTAATCATTAATTTGAATATGTCACGTTGTTGGCAATGCATTAATGATTTTAACATATAGCAAAAATTAAAAGAAGACAAGCTTTAATTTTTATTTTTTTAAAACAGTAAAAGTTTTATGTTTGAAAGTTAAAAATTTGGTGTTTTGCCGTCGGAGATTGTGAGAAATTCCACCTGCTTTGTGACTGGTTCGAGCCAAGGTCTCGAACCTCGATTTTGAGCTTCGCAAAGTTCGCGAATCTCAAAATACGTCAGTGGTGTAAGAGCAGAAGACCACTGCTCTAACGCCACTTTCACTGCGATTAGATTTCTTCTCAGCTCCGACTATTTTATTTTTATATTTATTTAGTTAACCTGTACTTTCCTATTTAAAATACAGAAAAATACCAATTATCGTTAATTAGAATGATTTAAAGTATTCACCACTTAGCAACTAATAATCAACTGACTAATAATTAAATTATCCGACTGACAATATTCAATAAAACTAAATATTTTAACGCCCTAGCCACGGACCGGCAGTAATGTAGTCCGCTGTGGAGGTGGCGTAATGGCTTTAGCCATTACACCACAGGGCGACTTTTGAGACTTGCCGATTTTGCAAGGCTCAAAATCGAGGTTCGAGACCGCACTCTGGCTCGAACCGGTCCTCATAGCGGAACTACATTACTGCCGGTCCGTGGAGGCCCATCCCAACCCCAAAGCAAAGAAAAGCCTCCACTTCAGCTTAGTGAAATGGAGGCATTCATTACTATTGAAATTATTGTTCTTCGTACCATGAATAATGGAAAATTCCTGGTTTATCGTTTCTCTCATAAGTGTGAGCACCGAAGTAATCTCTTTGAGCTTGAATCAAGTTAGCAGGCAATGTTTCTGAACGATATTGATCATAGTAAGAAATAGCAGCCATGAAACCTGAAACAGGAATACCTGCTTGAACAGCATAACTAACAACGTCACGAACATCTGATTGATATTCTTTAACGATACCCTTGAAGTAATCGTCTAATAGCAAGTTGTCTAGTTTTGGTTCTTCATCGTAGGCATCAGTAATCTTTTGTAGGAATTGGGCACGAATGATACATCCAGCACGCCAGATTTGAGCAATCTTACCGTAATCAAGATTCCAATCGTAGTGGTCTGAAGCAGCTTTCATTTGAGCAAATCCTTGAGCATAACTGATGATCTTACTGAAGTACAAAGCTTTACGGATCTTAGCAACTAATTCGTCCATATTTTTAATTTCTGGAGTGTTTGTAGGTGCAGGAAGAACCTTGCTTGCTTTAACACGTTCGTCTTTATAAGCTGAAACGTAACGTGAGTAAACTGATTCAGTGATTAATGATTGTGGAACGCCAAGTTCTAGAGCACTTTGTGAACTCCACTTACCAGTACCCTTGTTACCGGCTTTATCCATGATCTTGTTTACGATATAGTCGTCTGTGCCTTCATCGTCTTTTCTTGTCAAAATTTGAGCAGTGATATCAATCAAGTAACTTGAAAGTTCACCCTTGTTCCAGTCATTGAAGACATCAGCAATCTTGTTAACATCATTGTTAAACAAGTGCTTCAACAAGTTGTAACTTTCTGAGATCAATTCCATATCGCCATATTCGATACCGTTGTGGACCATCTTTACATAGTGACCAGCACCGTTAGGTCCGATATATGTAACACATGGTGCGCCATCTTCGTCAGCCTTAGCTGAAATTTGTTCCAAAATAGGGGCAACTAAATCATAAGCTTCTTTTTGGCCACCGGGCATCAATGATGGACCTTGGAGTGCACCAAGTTCACCACCGGAAACACCCATACCAATAAAGTTAATTCCCGATTTATCTAATAATTCATTACGTTTCATAGTGTCTTCAAAGTTTGTGTTACCACCATCAATCAAGACATCACCTTTATCTAATAAAGGCAACAATTGTTTGATAACAGCATCAGTACCAGCACCAGCTTTAACCATCATCATAATACGACGAGGTTTTTCTAGTGAGTCTACAAAGTCCTCAATTGTATAACTTGGTACCAATTTCTTTTCTGGGTGTTCTTCAACAACCGCCTTAGTCTTTGAGCCTGTACGGTTATAGATAGCAACCTCATATCCACGACTTTCAATATTTAGGGCAAGATTCTTACCCATAACAGCCATACCGATAACACCAATTTGTGGTTTTGCCATTAATACTTACCTCCGATTTTTGTTCACATACTCATCTTAACAAAAAAATAAAAAAGGAGTATATAAAAACTACTCCTTCTCATCATTATTTTTAAATAAATCTTTTAATTTAGCAAATTCAGGATTTACATGTTCTTCCTCTTTTTGCTTTTTAAAGTCATCTTCTGAGATAACTTCCCAGTTTTTACCAGAAGGCATGATATTTTCTTCAGCTTCCTTCTTAGTTAAAACTTTTTGCGGAATACTCAATAAAATATTATCAATAACTGATTCATACACATTAACAGTTGGATCTTCTTCATCGACTGGAATCACAACATTGTAATCTTCCAAATCTTCAGTAGCCACATTATCAACGTTGTATGCTTCATTAATTCTGATATCAAGTGGTAATTCTACTGGTAATAAACTTCTCGTTGAAGGAACCTTGAGTGTTGTCTTAACCTTAACATCTGAAATAACAAGTCCGTTATCATTGAATAACTGGCCTTTTACTTCAACTGGTTCGGCATCCAAAACATCCTCAGAACGTTTCTTCAATTCGACAGTTAAATCGAGTTTCTCCTCAAATTCAAAAGGCTTGTCTTTATAACGACGAACGTCTTGAACATCCCAATTTAGCATTAATTTACCCCTTTCATGTAAGGTATTTTTCCAAAATTTTCTTCTTGATCAGACACCAGTTGACGAATTCGATCCGCCCTGATTTCTAAATCAAGCAAGTCTTTATCATTTTTCCCAACCCGAGTTATTAGTTTAACGTCTGACTTTTTCAAAGTATTTAAATACTTCTGCCCAGTTACATTAAAGCCTAATATTCTCAAATAAGGATTTTTATACATATTATTAATTTCTGAACTCTTAACGTTCAATAACACATAAATCATTAAACGTCTGAGTCGAGCCATAGTATAGCGTTTTGACTTCACTTGTTCAATAAATTGCGTAAAGTTATTGCTCGAAACAATCTCTTTTTTCAATTTATATTCCAAGCCTTCAACCATCTGATAAATCTGCTGCAACTCTTTCAATGAAGAATTGGTAATCTGATACTTCAGAAATGGAAAATAATCATCCCATGTTACCAATTGTTGTTCATTAAGAAGTTCTCGGGCCAATGGTGGTGTATGTTCAGCAATCGCTTGTCCATCAGCTAATTTTTGACGAATCTTAGTGGCACTGAAATCACTCGGCAAACGTTTGATAGTTTTAACCGCAATTTCAAATTTATGCTCCTGAATCTGTTTAACATAATTCAGTCCTAACAGTTGATTAGGTAACTTGGAAACGTCAATACCAATTGACTGATAGTAATCCGTCAAATTAGTAGCCGAACTCTGCTGATAATCTTGTTTGAAAGAATCATCAGCAGCCAATAGTTTTTGTGCTATATCAGCAAAATCAACTTGTTCTTCAGTACCGAAAACTAATGTATCGATACCAGACAATTGCAATAACTCAACTGCTCCTTGCGCAAATAAATCTGCTGGTTCAACCGCGTAAGCCATTGGCAATTCGACAACTAAATCAACGCCGTATTCAACTGCTAACTTAGCTCGATCCCATTTATCTAAAACTGCAAAATCACCCCGCTGAACAAAATTGCCAGACATAACGGCAATTAATACATCAGGGTGATATTTTTGTTTAATCGAATCAATGAACAATTTATGACCATTGTGAAACGGATTAAATTCGGCAATTAAACCATAAACTTTCATTTTCAGATCCTCTATTTTTCTGCAGCGAAGAACCAACGTGTTGAATCATCTTTAACGGATGACTCGCCAAATTCAGCTGTTACGGAAACATTCTTGAAACCAATATCCTTCAAAATCGACACAAATGTTTCAACTGGATAAGTTCTTTCCTTGTGCAACTCAGTATTAACTGAATAGCCTTGGATTTTCTCATCCCAATTAAAAAATGTCAATTCATGCTCGATACTGTGTGGATATTCGCCTTCAAAACTGTTCCACATAAAAGCAGAATCTTCAGTCCGATGGTTGAACATATAACCAGGGAAGACTTCATCCATTTGGTACAAAGAATGTGCATCAAACAAATATTTTCCACCGTCATTTAGATGTTCCAAGGCTTGATTAAAAGCCACTGCCAACTCATCTTCATCCTTCAAGTAACAGATAGAATCGTCAAAACAAGTAATAACATCAAACTTGTCAAAATCATACAGATCCATCATATTGCTTTGAACAAATGGAATCGACTTTGAAGCTTTCTGTGCCTTTTCTGCTGCAATTTTTAACATTTCTTCAGACAAATCAGTTCCAGTCACCTGAAATTTATCGGCTAGTAGAATAGTTAAATCACCAGTTCCACAAGCTACATCCAAGAGACTTTTACTTGTTGGAGAAACTTGATTTTCGACGTATTGTGCCCATTTTGCATAGAGCGAATCGTCCATCAATTCACTGTAAACACGTGCGAATGAATTGTAAATCATTATTCTGTTACCAAGTTTGAAATATCAACTTCTGGTGCATCTGACCAAAGTTTTTCAAGGTTGTAGAAATCACGTTGTTCTGAAGTGAAGACGTGAATAACAACGTCATGAAGGTCAATCAATACCCAATCAGAGTTACGAGTTCCTTCAACATGACCAATTTCAACATCGTTTTCGCCTTCTTTGTCCAAAACAGATTGAACAATAGCGTCAACTTGACGTTGTGATGAAGCATCAACAATAACAAAGTAATCAGCCATGATACTTACTTCACTGATATTTAAAACTTTGATGTCATTTCCGTGTTTTTCATCGGCTGCTTTTACAGCAATTTCCATAATTTTCTTTGAGTCCAAATTATAATTCTCCTTTTGCAATCCAGTAGTTATAACTAACAAACGTTGCTGGATAGATTGTTCTATTTTTATCTACTAAATGTTGTACGGAATGTTTTAATTCATAAGCTACTGCGGAATCAAGTGATTTTTCAGCATAAAGTCGAGCTTGGTCGATTCCTGGAAAATCACGCTTTGGTTCAATGAAATCACCCACGAAGACACATTTGTCATCTTGAGTCATGTTCGTTGCCCCCACAGTATGTCTTCTAATGGCGTTTAAAACATCCTCGTCATAAATACCCAATTCGTCTTTAATAATCTCAGCACCAACGATTCCGTGCCAAATAGCATTATTATAGTTCAACAAGTCTGGGTCTAAATGGTGCTTTTTAATTGTATCAATAAATTCTTGGTCGTCACGTTCCTTAGCATAATCATGCAAGAGTCCTGCCAATCCAGCTCGATCGACATCCCCATCATATTCAGCAGCCAGTCCACGACAAACTTTTTCAACTCTCAAACAGTGCGTATAGCGAAAATCACTTAAAGTATCTTGCATGCGACTTAAGATATCATCTCGATTTAAGCCCTGTTTTATACAATTATAATTAAAATCAGTCATTATAAAGTCCCCTATCCTCAATATACCAAGCGACATCATCGGGAACTAAATACTTAATCGACTGTCCCTTTTGAACACGCTCGCGTATCATACTCGAACTAATTTCTAGTTCCGGAGTATTTACCCAAAGTATAGGATAGTTTGACTTTTTCTCAAAACCTTTTCGGCAAACTCCAACAAAATGAACCATTTGTACTAATTCATCAATATGCGACCACTTTGGCAAATTTTCCACCATGTCGCCACCGATAATAAAATAGTATTCCGTATTCGGATTCAATTCCTGCAACATTTTGATCGTATCGTACGTATAACTGACTCCGCCACGACGAATATCAGTTAAATCCAAATCAAAATGAGGATTGTCTCGAATAGCTAGTTTGATCATTTCAATTCGATCATCGCTATCAATTGTTGGAATAGCCTTTTTAACACCACGATGAGGTGGAATCTTGTCTGGCAAGAATAATACCTTATCCAGACAGAGTTGTTCGCGAACTTGTTCCGCAATCAATAAATGACCTAGATGAATCGGATTAAACGTTCCACCCAAAATACCCACATGACGCTTAGGCAAATTGCTGTGAAACTGTAATTTTGCTTTAGTTAATAATTGTTTTTGAGTATTCATTTTCTCTTTTCGAAGGTTGAAAGTTAACCGTCTACAGGGCTGAGAATATATACTCGCTATGCGGACCGGTCCGAGCCGAAGTACGGTCTCGAACCTCGGTTTGAAGCCTCGCAAAACCCGCGAGTCTCCAAACTCGCCCGGTGGTGTAAGAGCTAAAGCTCTAACGCCACACCCACAGCGTGTATATATTCTCAGCCCTTCCGACTAATTGATTTTCTATTTGTGCTTATATTCTTATCTAACTGTACTAAAAAAATAAAATCTAGTTTGAGCCATTAAGGCAACATTCATATCCAATTTTCCCATTACTGACAGTCAAAACACAAAATCAGAAGATTTTCATTCCACAAAAAATAAACCAGTTGGAAGAGATGAGAGTATTCATCAGCAGCGAAAGTGGCGTTATGGCTTTAGCCATTACACCACCGGGCGTGTTGGAGACTTTCCGGTCTTTGGAAAGGCTTCAACCGAGGTTCGAGACCGCTCTTCGGCTCGGGCCGTTCCGCTCAGCAGATGAATACTCTCATCTCTGGAAACGACATACTTAGATAAACTTTCAGCCTTCAGTTCTCTTCACTTAAATTTAAATCTTCTCTAATTCAATTGAGTATTTACGATTTTTAATTTTTGAAGCTTTCTTGTAAAAAATCATCTTTGAACCGATTGTTTGAATAGGTACGATTTCAGCATCGAATTGGTTTACGGCATCAATCATATCTTGTGGTTCAACTCTTGTGTTTTGTAAAAGTGAGATTTTGATCAACTCACTCTTTTCAATCAACATTTCGAATTGGTTCAAAAGATTTTCAGTGATACCTTCACGACCGACTTGAAGTACTGGCTTCATTGTTGCAGCTTGACTTCTCAAGTAACGGTTCTTTTTTCCTTTAATAATCATTAATTTCTCCTTAAATAATTGCGTTTCGAATTGAGACACGGACGCCATCTGGAACGTAAGCTTTAACTTTTGTTCCAGCAGGGACTGTCAACCAACCCAAACCATAGATAACAATATCTGATTTCTCATGTGCTGAGAAGATTTGACTCTTGAACTTAGGGAATTCTGTGACATCAGTTGGTGGTGTCAAAATATCGCCTAAATGCTTTTCGTAAAATTCATCAGCATTGCTTGTCTTAGTTCTGTGAAGTGGCAAACCTTGTGTAACGTAGAATGTAGCATTGGTTCTCTCGTTTAGAAAATCAAATCTAGCTAATCCGGCAACAAAGATTGTCTGTTCATCACGCAATTGGAACGTTGCTGGACGTAGTGGTTTCTTTGGCGTCACAGTCTTTAAATCATTAGCATTTAGAAAATGAGCTAGTTGGTAGCGGTGAATGATACCTGGTGTATCAATCAAGTTGTGTCCATCATCCAAAGGAATATCGATTTGATCTAAAGTAGTTCCTGGGAAACGTGAAGTTGTAATTAAATCTTTAACGTCTGTCCGAGCGCTAATAATACGGTTAATCAAAGTTGATTTACCTGTATTAGTTGTTCCGACAACGTAAACATCCTTGCCATCACGGTATTTTTCAATCATATCCATCAATTTATCAACGTTAGTTCCTTTAACGGCGGAAACCATAATTTGATCAACTGACTTGATACCATTCTCTTTGCTCTTTTGTTGTAACCAGTTCAAAAGACGGTTTTGGTTAACTGAATTAGGCAATAAATCAACTTTATTACCAACGACCAAAATCTTCTTATCACCAACAAAACGTTGCAAACCAGGGATAACACTACCTTCGTAATCGAAGATATCAACCACGTTGACAACTAATGCATCTTCATCAGCGATTGAATCCAACAACTTTACAAAGTCGTCGTCAGAAACGTCAACGTCAGTAATCTCGTTATAGTTACGCAATCTGAAACATCTTTTACAAAAGAGTTCCTTTTCTTCATCCGTACCATCGTCTTCGAGATACTTCTTTAAGGTTGAATCTTGAACGTATCCAGGCTTATCTTTATCCTCTGTTTGAATCTGTGCACCACAACCCATGCAGTACAACTTTTCATCATTTTCTGTCATTTAATGATTCCTTCCAGTATAAATTCTTATCACGCTTTTGCATTGCTTTTAAAATTGGACGTTCAAAAAATCTATTAATACGGGTTTTCTTAGCATCTGTATCGACTAATGGTCTAACTAAGACAGTCTTTAATCCAGCCATATTTCCAGCCAGAACATCGGTCATAACTTGATCGCCGACAAACAAAATATTCTTAGGGTCGATACTTTCTTCTTTTATATGTTCCATGATCACGAATGGCAATGGTTTCACTGCACGAGCTACAATGCTGACGGGCAACTCATGGACAGCTTTTTCCACACGTTCATAACTGTTGTTAGAAACGATCATGACTTCTATATCATTTTGGGCCATTTGATTAAGCCATTTACGGAGTGATAAATCATATTCATTACTATTCCATGGCAAAAGTGTGTTGTCTAAATCTGTCATGATAGTCGTGATACCGAGTTCTCTTAAATCCTTAACTTCAATATCTGTGATCTTATCAAGCATAATATACGGTTTAAACATAAATTTAATCCTCATCTCTGCTAACTAATTAGTAAAAAAACGTAATTTGGGGTTATCCAAATTACGTTTTAAAAAATTAAGCTAAAGCTTTCTTAGCTGTATCTACTAAACTTGTGAATGCTTTAGGATCTTCAATAGCAACTTGTGCTAGCATCTTACGGTTGATGTCAACATTTGCTAATTTCAAACCATGCATTAATTTGCTGTAGCTGATTTCATTCATTCTTGCAGCAGCGTTAATTCTAGCAATCCAGATCTTACGGAAATCGCGTTTAACTTGACGACGATCACGGAATGCGTAACGGTATGAAACCATAATTTGAGTATGTGCTGCTTTAAAAGTGATATGTTTTGAACCACGATATCCCTTAGCTAATTTTAAAACTTTCTTACGACGTTTGCGAGTTACTGTTCCACCTTTTACACGTGGCATAATGACTCCTCCTTTTGATTAAAAAAATAAATAATTAGTATGTAGCTAACATTTGTTTGATACGTTTCATATCACTTGAGCTAACCATACCTGGTTTTGCCAATTGGCGACGTTGCTTCTTTGTCTTACCGTGGAAACGGTGACTTGTGTAAGCGTGCATTCTCTTCCAACCACCATTAGCAGTCTTCTTAAATCTCTTTGCTGATGCGCGGTGTGTCTTTTGTTTAGGCATTGGAAATCCCTCCACTATTTCTTCTTTTTGTTATCTTTTGCGTTAATTGGATCAAGCATTAAGAACATACTACGACCGTCCATTTTAGGCCTTGTTGTTACCGTAGCAACATCCTTGGTCTGTTCAGCAACACGGTCTAAGACTTCTTTACCTATCTCTTTATGAGTGATTGCTCTACCCTTAAAGCGAAGAGAGACTTTGACCTTATCACCTTTAGCCAAGAACTTGCGAGCATTATTAAGCTTTGTATTAAAGTCGTTTGCTTCAATAGTAGGACTCAATCGTACTTCCTTAAGACTAACAGTTTTCTGTTTTTTACGTGCTTCTCTATCTTTCTTTTGAAGATCGAACTTGTATTTACCATAGTCCATAATTCTGGCAACAGGTGGTTTAGCACCTGGTGACATTAGAACTAAGTCCATACTTGCTGCTTCAGCCAAACGTTGTGCCTCAGCTACTGGCTTAACACCAACTTGATCACCATTTTCAGAAATTAGTCGTACTTCTTTAGCACGTATTTGATCATTTATTAATAAATCTCTTGCTATGAGTAGTCACCTCCGGAGTAATTTGACCCACAAAAAAAGCGGGCTGCATAAGCATGCCCACTATAATTATCTACGTAATCGTATTAACCTAGAGGCAATTGCATAGGTGAGAAGCGGGCGCTTCTGCTTAATCTCAACAGTTATTAACTATACTAACAAAGTATCGGTTTGTCAATACATCAAAAGAACTTTGTTAAAATTGTTGAAAATTTCAATACATCTAATTTAGCATAATTTATATACTAATACAAATATGGGGCCTCCGGGCGTAAGAAAATACAGTCCTGCTGTGAGGACCGGTCCGAGCCAAAGTTCGGTCTCGGACCTCGATTTTGAACCTCGCAAAGCCCCGCGAGTTTCAAAAGTCGTCCGTGGTTTAATTGCTAAAGCAATAACGCCACCTTCACTGCTGGACTATATTTTCTTACGCCCTCCGGCTTGTTTATCGCTCTAGTTCAACAGTATCAACTAATTAGTTCAAAATCATCGGTGCAAACCCGTTTAAAACTCATTATATTTAATTAGGCTGTCCACTGCACTTAAAACCGCTGTTTCATTATTGGATAGCGGTTCCCATCCTAAAACATTCTTAGCTTTTTGATTACTGACATTGCGATTCATACTTTTCATTAATTTACCTTCCTTAGCAGTTTCGTTAAATAATGCCGCAATATCCATTATCCAATCTGGTAAATTCTTGGAACTCACCTTTCCTGCTGCTTGTGATCGTCTTTGCTGAATTAATGCTGCAATTTCTCGCATTGAAATTTTACCGTCCTCAGAGGCAATAAACCTTTGCCCGACTGCTTCCGGTGATTCCATTGCTCTGATTTGAATGTCTGCCACATCTCGCACATCAACTACATTCAATGGTAGATTGGGAATCCAACTCATTTTTCCGGATAACAAATTTTTCAAAAGGTCGAAACTTCCAGATACATGGGCATCTAACGATGGGCCAAAAATAGCTACTGGGTTGACCGTCACTAATTCCAAATTAACATTAGCCTTGTTCACATAATTCCAAGCTGCTTTCTCTGCCAAAAGTTTCGATTTTTCATAAATAGATAGTCCTGGTTGATTCTCATCTGTCCATTCGTTCTCGGTAGTTACGCCTGACTTTTTACTGAAACCGACCGCTCCAAAATTTGAAGTCATTACTACTCGTTTAACGCCACTTTCATTAGCTGCCTTTAGAATGTGCATTGTTCCATTTAAAGCCGGGCGAATCGCATCCAATTCATTCTTGGGTTTATCGAAAAATACTGGTGAGGCAACGCTGAAGACTCCATCGCAATCCTGCATTGCTTCAATCCAATTATCGTCACTTGATAGATCTGCTTTGATAAATGATAGTTTTGAAAGATTTTTAGCATCATTAGCTTGTAAAACCTTTAATATTCTTTTCTGGCCACTTTCCTTTCGAATGGTAGTTCTTACGTCGTAGCCTTTATTTAATAATTGTAGAATAACTTGCAAACCTACAAATCCCGTACCACCAGTCACTAATACTTTTTTCATAAATGTGCTCCTTGCCATGTTGCATTTCTAATATTATTATCACTTTAAACCCTAAACCATGGTTTAGTGCAACACTTTTAAGGAGCATTTTTATGAAAAAAACATACACGATTAAAGAAGTCGCCGATTACTTCAACTTACCTATTTCAACTATTCGCTATTACGATAAGAAGGGACTCTTGCCTTTCGTTTCCAAAAATAAAGCTGGATATCGAGTTTTCTCAGAATCAGATTTTGGATTTATCAAAACTATCTGCTGTCTGAAAAACACTGGTATGCCAATTAAAGATATTCAAACTTATATTGGATTATGTATGCAAGGAACCAAAACAATTGATCAACGTAAACAGATGTTACAACAACATAAGCAAAACGTTTTAATACAACAACGGCTCTTAACTGAGAATCTGAAAGAAATTGATGTCAAAATTAATCGGTATGCATCCCCTGACTCTAAAAATATTATCAAGGCTCAAATCAAGTTTGTTAAAGACGAAAAAAAGGGCCTAAAATTAAAAGATCCTTTTATATAGGTAGAAACTTATTAAAGAATTGATGCTAATTTGTCGTCTTTAAATTGTCTGCGTAGTCGTTTGCCGACAACACTTTTTGCTGGTACATCCTTCTGAATTTGTTC
This sequence comes from Companilactobacillus muriivasis, assembly GCF_036246245.1. Taxonomy (NCBI): domain Bacteria; kingdom Bacillati; phylum Bacillota; class Bacilli; order Lactobacillales; family Lactobacillaceae; genus Companilactobacillus; species Companilactobacillus muriivasis. The sequence continues at coordinate 143,881 of NZ_BTTQ01000001.1, read as the reverse complement.
ATAAATGGCTCTAATTTCCTCTGGGACGGTTTCACGACTTGTCTTGTAGTAATTGACAACGCTGTGAGATAACTTGGCGATAACTTCAAAATATACTTTGTCGTCATTATTTCCCATTAAAGGACGGGCACATTCCTCTACTACTTTTTTTAATTCAGAATTATTTTTAATTGCTTGGTTGTTATATGCAGCACCCAAAATTTTTATTAGGTTATTACTTTTTTCATCCATAATATTATTTATGCCTTCTTTGATTTCACTCAAACCATATCTATTATAAGCACAGATGGGAATATTACATAATACTTTTGTTTTTACAGTTAATATTTCGAATGCTTCTCGATACTTTTAATTAATTCAGAAATTATGGCTTCTTGAAAAACAACACATTGCTTTTCTTTCATCAATAATTTAAGAGATAGTAATTTTTCGTTTTTTATACCTTTTAAAATATCGGTTTTGACACTTGATTCTTTCCAACTGGTTGTATATTTACAAACAAATAATTGATCAGACATACCGAAAAGATGAACCCTCTTGGGATACTTTTCAAGTATTTTTTGTGACATGACCAATCCGGCTGGATCAAGATCACTTGAATAGTAAATTTCAACATTATTTGGTAATAACTCAAGTAACTTCCACGTAGCATATTTAAACTGTCCACTAGTCATAATCAACGGTACGGTTTTGAACTTATCAGCAATTACTGCATAAACACTAGAATTCTCAATTAAAAAAACTTTATTACCTACAGTGGGTTCAATTATCTTCATCTTCATCATCTGCATAAGTGGAACATTCCAAATCATTTGATTATCTGCTGCAGCCTTAAAAATGGGCGAATCACCAGTCAAGTTTTTAACAGTCACAAAATTCAAAATATCATCCTTGACAATATTGACAGCTAGATATACGTCAATTTTGTCGCGACCTTTAACATCCATTGCCACTATACAATCATAAAAAATATTTCCTAATAGACTTCCATTATCCAAACTATGGGGATTTTTAAACAATTTATATGCAAAAACTGGTAGACGAGTTAATTTCGTTGGCAAACTTTTTAACGCTAATTCAACCTTTTGAAAATTACCAATACTTAAATCCCTTTTAAAATCCCGTTTAATTTTCGACACTGCCCGAAGTTTATACACTGTCGGTGCTATTTCTTCAAATTTAGAAAGATACTGTTGCCATCGAATCTCTGTTTTTGCATTGACATCTCTTTTGGTAAGTAATTTTTTTCCGATAGTAAATTCAATGACAGTTTTTAAATCAATTTCTCCAAATTTACTGTCATTATAAGCAGAAATAAATTCGGTTATCTGAAATCGGTCTGTTTTTCTCCATTTTGATTGGCTTATTCCAAGAAATAATAAAAGCGGTCCGACATCTTTCATATCTGACTTACTTATAGAACCTTTGAATTCTCCATAATGGTAATATTTTTTCGCAATTTCCTTAACTACGTGCAAAAGTTCAGGATCACCTTCAAAATAGACGACGGCTTCGCGTATTTTAGTATCCATTACTTTCAATCCTTTTCTTACCATCCCAGTGTAACTGAATAGCTGTTACCAAATCCCCATCTTTACCTTTATCTCTCAACAATTCATATGTATTAAGACTAGGTACCGTATCATACTCTGCCTGCAATTGTTGAGAAGTCATAATATAATTGAATCCTAATTGATCGATAGTTTTAAAAAGCTGACTAATATTACTTTCGTCAATTCCGGCAAAAGCTTCGTCCAATGTAATGATTCGAGGAGCGATCTCATGTGCATTGTTATAACGAGCTGACATAGCAACAAATAATGGTGTATACATCGTAATTGCTTTCTCACCACCCGAAAATTTGTTAAAAACAACCTTAGTCAATTGACGTTTATTTTTACCATTTTGCGTATAGAATATTTTAAATTGAAACCATTGACGATAATCTAAGGAATCCCTAAGTATTTTTGTCATTTGAATTTCTTGATTGTGATCTTCATAAGCAATCTTTTTTTCATTAATTTTGCTATTCAAAAAACTTTTAATTTTAGCTAAGTCTTGATGGTTCAAAACTTTGGGATCTTTTTTCAAAAGAGCAACACCTTCTTGATTCTCACTATTGCTCAATTCATCTGAAGGTTTAATTTCCCACTTGATACTAAGTTTCAAGTTAGAATTATTTTCCTGACGACTTAGTATCTGGTTCATATCTACAATCCAATCCTGAGCCTTATTTATGTTCTGTCTAATAACTTCACCCAGACTATCAAAGATAATTGCCCTGAATAATTCCTCTTCAGCTTCAGTCATCGCCTCACGGTTAACTTGAATTTGTTCTTTAAGCTGGTTATCTAGCTTAGTTATTAACTCATCAACGCCTGATAGCTCGACCAATACTTCTTGATGATGATTTAAGTACAATTTCCAAAAATCAATGTCACCCTTATTTTTAGGAAAATTTTTAATCCAATCTGGGGCATCTAAAGTATCTCTCGCTTTTTGTCTTGGTCTGAAGCTCAACAAACTATTACTCTGAGCACTAAATTTACTATTCATAATTTCAATATCATGATTTAAATTTTCAGAATCTATTGCTTCGTCTGTAATCAAATTATTCTTTAAATCCCTTTTCAAATCTTGATTAGATCCTGCTTCTAGGTATAGCTCATGATCCAAAGTCTCTACCAATAATTTTGAAAAGGGACGTTCAAAGTCTAATTTTTTTTGAATATTTACGATATTTGTTTTATTTTTTTCTGATTGTCCAGCTAAATCTTGAAGTTTGACATTATTCTCTTTTTGCTCATATCTAATTCGATCGATTCTATCACCTATTTCGACAAGTCGCTTTTTAATTCCGTCCAGATTACCAGCAATCCGTTGACGATCTTCATTTACCTTAATTTCAGATTGAATATCTTTAATATCACTAATAATTTGAGATAATTCTTTCTGCCTTACAATCAATTCCTTACCCATTCTAATCAATGATTCTTCTACATCCTTAATTCGTTCGATTAGATTATTAATATAACTTAGATCTTTGCTCCAATCATTGATTGAATTAATGTATTGTTGCATCTCATTTTTAGCCAATTCAAATGCTGACTTACTTTTTGAAATCGTCTGATAATTCTTACTTAATTGTTTAACTTCTAGAAAATCACGTTGAAGTTCTTCCTTGTCGTGCTCCAATCTTTCACTAAAATCTATAGTTGTTTTTGTTTGTGATTCAATATTTCTATTGATATCATCCAACCGGAATTTTAATTGAGATAAATTATCGTCTTTGGGTATTCGGATTATATCCTTTTCCAAAGCATCTATTTGATAACCTCTTTCGGTTAAAGAATTCTCTAATTTCTTCAATTGAATTAATCTATCATCAATTCTTTTTTGCAAATCTTCTATTTTAGATTTACGAAAACGTTCTTGTGCCGTGGCACCAATAAATTGTGCTTCGTAGTCGTCCTTCGCTTGTCCAACTAAGATTCCCACTTGAAATTCACCATCTGGCGTAATAACAACATCAACATCAGTACTATCTTTGTTAACAGCTATACTGCTCAATAAGTCATATATTAGTGATTCTGGAATTATTGTTTCAAAATCAATGTCAGGTTTTAAATAATCCATCAAAGTCGGCATAAACATTTTAGGATTGGCTTGCAGGGTTGTATCACCAATTGTAATTTCTCCGTCTGGCGAAACCAATCCGTCCAAAATACCACTTTCTAGTAAAGCGCCTTCTATTTGATTTGCAATTGAAGTATCAATATTTTCTTTAAATTCCAAAAATTGATAGAAGGGAATCAACTCTTGATTCTGTCTAATCTTTTTACGATGCTGCAATCGCTCTGGCACGGGATATTTTTGTGCTCTAATTTCATCTTGTTCTGTTTGAAGCCCTTCTATCTCTACATTAATATTATCAATATTGTAATTAATTTCTTGAATTGAATTTTGTATGCTTCCTTTTTGCTCGTTAAGCACGCCTATCAAGGGCTCAATTACTTTCGATAATCTTGGCATATCACGAGTATATATTTGATCTAAATTAGTTTGGATTATTCCAACCACATCTTTGTCAATTTCAAAGCTTAAATTATCGCTATATTTCTGAAACATTTGTTTTAAATTAAATAGTTCTTCATCATATTGTGATTCCCAATTTCTTTGTTTCATTTTATAGTCATCTAATTTTTTATTTTCGTCTTCCAATTGTCTATCCAATTGATTAACGTTTTTCTGACTCCACTCACACTCTTGATACTTATTGACTATCTTTTCTAAGCAACCCAGATTTTCAAGAGAATCTTTTTTCCATTGCGCAATATCAATACTTTGGTAATCACTTGCCACTAAAAAAATCTGCTTATGTTGTCTACCAAAACCAGACTTAACAGCTAAATATTCAAGAGTCTTGGATAATTGCGTAAAATCTTCTTCAGTGTTCACTTCTTTTTTCTTTAAATCAGATATTTTATCTTGATGTTTTTTTATATCGCCTTCGTAAATCGAAATCCTGCCATTTTTATTATTTTTATTTTGATTCATCTGTGAAAGTTTTTGGTTTAACTTTTTGGCTTCCTCCACTAAGTTAAATCCCTCATTACCTGCTAACTTTTCTTTTAATTGGATATTTGAATCAAGTTCTCTACCCAAATCAATGTTGGACTCATTAATTGAATCCCGCCTATTTTCAATTTCTCTATGTTTTGAATCCAATTGAGAAAGTTTCCGTGTTAAATTTTCAGCCTGTTGAAGATGATCTTCTGTAACGTGTGCTAAAGCAACTAGTTGATGATGCCTATAATTTGTATACGCTTCTAGTAATGGCTGTAATTCTTTTTTCTGATATTTAATTTGATCAATATTTGCATTTGCTTGATCTATTTGGTCCAATGTTCTTGCGCTGGCCTGAACATTATCTTCGGTCAGACTGGGTAGAGAATCAGATAAAATGCTTTCAAGCTTAGCTGGTTTCAAATCATTATTTAACTTTGGATTTCGTAATTGAATCAGTAATTTGATAGTATTTTCCAAGTCGTCAATATTTTTAAATCCAAAAATATTTTCGCTAATATAATTTGCATATTCTTTTTGCGAATTAAAGACTTGCCCACTACCTTCTATCCTGTTTTTCAACTGTTTCTTACTCAATGTGATAGCAGAATTTGTCGTTTCATTAATCATTAAAGAAAAATCTGAACCTATTCTCCGACCATCGTTTATCACGAAGTACCAACGATTAAGATTGGTGGATTTTCTTCCGCCATGCATCCCGATACCGGTGGTAATATATTGCTCTCCAATTTTATATTCAGCCCATAAATATCCAACCCCTTCTTTATTTTTCCCATTTACATCCACATCACCTAAAAAGTAATCAATCATTTTTTTATCACGGCTACCAAATGAGTCTAATCTACTAGGTTCAACATTACCGTCTAAAAGAATCGGCATCAAACTCTGCATGGTGATAGACTTACCAGCCCCATTCCTACCTCGAAATAGTAGATGACCATCACTCAATTCAAAAACCTGATTTTGATAATACCAAAAATTAATTAGACCCAATCGATTCAAAACAAATTTATTTTCCATATTTTTTCCTACTTACTTAGTAGTAAACTCCCCATTCAGACGAGCAAATATTGGCGTGATTACCAATAAACCATCACTTTGAAATATCAAACCATCATTGACCGTCTGCATTAACAACTCTTTTGATATTGATTCAAATGATTTTTCTCGATAAGTTTTTGACAATAACTCTTGATTTTTCTGCGCAACTTCAGAAACAATACTTTGCCATTGTGTGAGGCTTAAATGAAGCTGACCAAATTCATCTGGTACAAAACTTCGATTTCTAAGCTTTGACCCTATTAACATTAATAGATCCCCACTACTACTACTGTCAGGTATATACCTAATTCCAATTCGTCGATTCTCACTCACTAATATTCCAAGATTCTTTGAAAGTTCAAACTCATAAAATGAATTGACCTCAAAAAATTTGGTCAAACGTTCTTGTTCATTTCGCATATACCTAAATAAGGATTCTGTTTCCTCGGTTCGACAAATTCCGACTGACAAGAGTAATCTTTGGATCACCTGCATACTAATATTCTTAGTTTCGCTTATAGGAACTAACTGAGTATAATCAGTTAACGACTGTAAACTTTTCGAAAACATATTTAAAAAGTACCTAGAATAGTTAGTTGCGTTAAACAATGCCACCCGTTCCTCATTTCTATCAAAATCATCAAATTTTCCGTCCAAGATAGTAATTATCTTTAAAACAATCATCTGTTGTAAAACACGAACAAGCCTTTTTCGAATATGGTACTGTGTCCAATCTAAATTATTAGGCATGGTCCTTTTTAAATAGCTAGTCAAATCTGGCAGTATAAATGGGGATTCCGGCCCATTCTCTTCAACAAACGCCATTGCACATGCAAACATCACATAATCACTAGTCTCATTAAATCCTTTAATACCCATAAATGCCTCTGGATGGTATGGCCTTTTCTCTATCTTTGCAAAATGTGCATTCAAAATTAAAGCCATACTCAAATCATTGTTACAAATTTTTTGAATATCCTTCGAATGTTTTTTTATTAATCGAAAGGTTTCTTGATTGTCCTCTTCTAAAATTACGTGAGCTTCTAATAATTTATCAAGACAAATTTTTACGTCTTCATCATCTTTCATTATGATATTCTCTCAACAATTTTGAATTTCGCATCAGGGAGTGTTAGATACCCATCATCAAATTCAATAGTAACTTTCTTCTCAGAGTTAATTTCGATTTCAAAAATCCATCCTAGTTGTGTAGAAACTCGATGATTATCTGTCATTATTGCGACAGAAAAATACCTTATCAATTCATGTCTTATTTTTTTCGGTAAAAACTTATTGTCTGACAGGACTAATTCTCCGTTATTTAAATAGCTTTTCCAAAGCTGTTGGCTTTTATTGTGTTCTTCTAGTTTCTTTTTTCTAACTTCTTCTTGTTTTTCTGAATCGATTATAAATGATTGGTTAGCCACGCGAGGACGATTCTTACGACTCTTAGAAATTAATCCTGTAGTAGGTACTGTCATTTTCCAAATATCGTCCAATTGACTAGTAATATCCATATTCGATGATTGTATATGTCTTGTTTTACTTGTACCAAACAACGTTGCTGATAATTTATTTGCTTTGAAAAAACTTTTTTCTTCAGATTCATCACTGTCAACTAATACTTGAAACCATTCTGCAATTTTTAAGTAATCCTTAGATCGACTGTGCTGTTCCATATTACTTTCAGTAATGGCTTGAATAATGTTAGTCACCCGACTCATAGCCTCATTAGTTTGGTTAATTAAATTAGTATATTCACTTTCACGAACGTCAGTATCTATAAACCAATGACACATAAATTCCCAAGTATCACGAACACGCTTTCCAATATCTTTTATGTCCTGTTGTCCAAAGCTCAATTTGTTGCTGTCATGTGTTTCCTGAAGTTTAACTATATTCATAATTGTCTCCTGTGAAACAGAATTCAATGCCACTTTTATTTCAACGCTAGTTTGTTGCATATTTCTAACAAATTCACGCAAATACTTAATGAATTTTAGTTTATAAACCAAAAATTCAGTTGTTTGCATTAAATCCTCTACCTTACTACTGGTCAAATATGCAATATAGCCAGTTGCGTTCCTACGTATCTTATCAAATCGAGTTTGTAGATCATCCCAACCATCAAGTAAATCTTGATTTGATAGTGAATCAATATCCTTTAAAGACTCTAGAAAGCGTTTGAACATATGTGAATCGAGATCACCTGAACTCTCATCCTCTTCTGGAAGTGCTTGAATAAATTCCTCAACTTCAATTCCAACAGTTGTAATTTGGTAACGAAAATGTTTGTTACGATATTCTTCAATAGTTTTCGGTTGACTCATTTCTTGCTGAACCGACAAATTTCCCCACTCAACTAATCCTGAAAGATCATTATCTAATTGATTAGATGTATATTCACTTAGACCTGATACTTGAACACCTTTCAAAATATCTTTTTTGTACAACAAATTATTCATTCGTTGATTTTGAACATAAAAAAAACGCATGATTCGACGATATCGATCTACATTATCAGCATTTAAATATGTGACTTGTCTTACCTTTTCGAAATCACTCATTTATTCACTCCAAACTGTATTGTTAGTAACATTGGAATTGTATAACATTACGAAAACTGATATACGGATTTTTCACTTAATCTGTAACTTTTGTTTTCAACAGATAATCTATATAATTCCTAGAAAAATTCTCTATTTTCTAATAAAAAAAGGCGCCACCTTAATAGGTAGCGCCTTTTCCTTAATAAACTTTCAAATTTATTATTTATCTGATTTATCAGTAACGTCCTTACGACTGTAGTTAGCAATATCGGCAACGACACTGTCAACGAACATCTTAGCGTTTTCTGATTCTGAATCTTCTTCACCATATTTTCTAACTGAAACTGTGGCGTTCTTTGTTTCATCATCACCAACAACAACTGTATATGGAATCTTCATTGTTTGTGAATCACGGATCTTGTAACCCATCTTTTCATCACGGTCATCAACTTCGGCACGGATGTTCTTAGCACGTAGTTCTGCAAGAATTTCGTTAGCGTAGTCTGAGTGAAGTTTTTGGTTAACAGGAATGATACGTACTTGTTTTGGAGCTAACCATGTTGGGAAGGCACCTTTGTAAATTTCAATTAGGTAAGCAATAAATCTTTCCATAGTTGAAACGATACCACGGTGAATCATAACTGGTCTGTGATCTTGTCCATCAGCACCAACATATGTTAGTTGGAACTTCTCTGGTTGCATGAAGTCTAATTGGATTGTTGACAATGTTTCTTCATTACCTAGAGCTGTCTTTGTTTGAACATCAAGTTTTGGACCATAGAATGCGGCTTCACCTTCAGCTTCATAGTACTTAAGACCAAGATCATCCATAGCACCTTTAAGCATTGATTGTGACTTGTTCCACATTTCATCGTCATCGAAGTACTTAGCAGTATTTGCTGGGTCACGGTAACTTAGACGGAATGTGTAATCGTTGATATCAAAGTCTTTGTAAACTTCAACCATCAATTGTAGTGTACGTTTAAATTCTTCTTGAATTTGGTCAAGAGCAACGAATGTGTGACCATCATTAAGTGTCATTTCACGAACACGTTGTAGTCCTGACAAAGCACCTGATTTTTCGTATCTGTGCATCATACCAAGTTCAGCGATACGTAGAGGTAGGTCTCTGTATGAACGGTTGTGGTGGTTGTAAATTTGGATATGTGAAGGACAGTTCATAGGACGTAGTTCAAGCATTTCGCCATCACCCATGTCCATTGGTGGGAACATGTCTTCACGGTAGTGTTCCCAGTGACCTGAAGTCTTGTAAGCATTCAAGTTCATAAGGATTGGTGTGTAAACGTGTTGGTAACCCCAAGCAACTTCCTTGTCGATGATATATCTTTCAATGACACGACGGATTGTAGCACCATTTGGCATCCAGTATGGAAGTCCGGCACCAACTTCTGGGTCAACGAAGAATAGGTCAAGGTCACGGCCAATTGTTCTGTGGTCACGTTCTTTAATTTCAGCACGGCGTTTAAGATCAGCTTTCAAGCCGTCTTCCTTGTAGAAGGCTGTACCATAAATTCTTTGTAGCATTGGGTTACTTGACTTACCTTGCCAATAAGCACCGGCAACTGAAAGTAATTCAAAGTGTTTCAAAGATTTAAGGTTGTTAAGTACAGCGTCATAACCGAAGTCAACAAATCCATCTAATGTATATACAGGAATTTGAACTGATTCGATGGCATCAACCAATGACAACTTGTATGGATCATCCTTGAACATTGCTTCAAGATCTTTCTTATCCATCATTGATCTTTCAATCTTATCGTTGTTCTTGATAATCTTGTTCATCAAAGCTGTGATTTCTTTTAGTTCATCGACACTGATTTGTCCTGATTTACTATCAGTATCAACGTAGAAACCATCATCATTAGCTTGTTTTTCACCGAAGTGAAGGTCTTCTTTGAAACTCTTAGCTGCAGCAGAGAATACTAAAGCAGCAGTGTTTCTTAGAACCTTTTGTGCATCTTCTTTATCTTCAGCTGAAATAATTTCAATCTTAGCATCTTGCTTAATTGGACTTTCAAGATCAACTAAAGTGTCGTTTAATTTACCAGCAACAGCTTTTTTGCCTAGTGATGTGCTAATTGACTTAGCAACGTCTAAGGTTGTAGTGCCTTCGTCAAACTCCTTAACTGAATCATCTGGGAATGTTAACTTGATTTTTGACATTGACTATTTTCCTCCTAAAATTTGATAACAAAAAATACGTCCCTGAAGTAAATCCATATACTTAAATATGCACATACTTCAGGGACGTATCTTATACGCGGTTCCACCCACTTTAAAACTGTATAACAAATAACAGTTTTCACTCATTTGGTTATAAAGTAACCGACAATTATACAGTTTTATGTGAAAGTGGTAACTCCAGTAATGGGTAAGCTTTCAGTAATCGTACCCTCCCTGAATAGAACCGAAGTGTTATCTTTCATGGCTTTATTGAAACATTTATTTTTAGATATTGCAAGTTATTTTTCAAATCTTCTGTTTTGGCCAGTCACAATAACTTCACGAGATAAGTACTTAACTCGTTCCATGATACGCTTAGCCTTGACAGGTTCTTCCTCGCCTCGTTGGTTGATAGCAAGGTGTTTCTCTAACTCTTTCATTGAAAAGTTGGATGAAAAGAAAGTTGGTAAATTTTCTTGCATACGATACTGCAAAATAACTCCCAAAACTTCATCTCGAATCCAACTAGACATTGAATCAGCCCCGATATCATCGAGCATGAGAATCTCGGCACCTTTAACTTTATTAACTTTTGCCAAGACAGTATTTGATCCAATCGAATTTTTCATTTCTACCGCAAAAGTTGGAAAATGCATCATTGTCGTGTGAACATCATTCTTGAATAACTCATTGGCAATCGCACCAAGTAAATAAGTTTTACCAACGCCAAAGTCCCCTGCCAAATATAAACCTGGCACGAAACCTTTTTGATTCAAATAGTTGTCGATAAAGTCGAGTGACTTGCCAAGTGCTTCTTGACGGCCTTCGCCATTGTAATCATCCAATTTGGCACTTCTGATATCAGATGGCATATCCATCAAAACAAAGCCAGATTCGTACTGATTGCGTTTCTCACGATTCTGAGTTCTTTCGTTGGGATAATAAGCCACTTCGATGTTGTGATTGCTGACAGTCAATTTTGGATAATAGTCGCGTGACAATTCACTGGCATGATTTTTATTGTTATAAAACTCATAAATACTGGCAGCACTTGTCGAAATAGCGTCAGGATTAATTTCATCGCTATTATCTTTCAAAAATTGTTGAACGTCAGGATCTTTTAAAGCACCGTTAAGAAGACGGCGATAATCCTCCGTCAAATTTTTTGAATTTAAATATTCTGCCAGTCTGTTACCTAAATTTTCCATGCTTAATTATCCTTATTTCTTAGTCTGTTTAAGCGATCTTGCATCTCGCTGTGACTATTTTGTTGGTTCTGATTATTTGGAACTTTTGCCTTGTATTTGCTCCAGTCAGTTGCCTGTTCGACTTTACGATTCTTATTGTTATTATAGCGACGCTTAGGATTACGAGGCTTAGTTTGAAAGTCATTGATCCGTTTCAAAGCTTGCTCTGGGGTTTGGATATTATTTTGTTGCCAATCATTGGCCATAGTTTCCATCAGTGGCGATGTTAACGTTGGTGAATTCTGCAAAATGTAATAGACCATAATATTTAAAACTGGTGCTGACAAATATGTTTTCATTGCCATATCACGCAGAGCACGAGACTCGACAGTTCCAACGAACCCGCCGCTCTTTTGCTTCTGAGCAGCCAGAAAATCGGCCGGAGTCATCGTCTTAGCCTGTTGCAAAATCAACTGGTCAGCACGGTTCAGATTAGTCTCAGCATCCTTAGGAGCCTCTTCAACGGTCGGAGCTTGCTGTTTAACAGAAATGTTGGCATTCTTCTCAAAACGGTCCTGAACAGAATGTTTTAATCGAACTGGGTCAATTTTATTATGAACGATATCACAAGTCTTACCAATCAAATCAATCAAGACCATTTCATCCAAGCCGTAAAAAGCATGCAAACTGAGAATTAACTCTTGATTTTCCAAGAGGTTATCCGGATGAATCCGATATAATTGTTGAATTCGATCAGAAATCAGTTCCCAATCCAATGGTTCAACTTCTTTGGCACTCAAAGTTGGCTTCTGGGAGCTGACAGTTGATGTGAAATTATTCTGAGCATTCTTAACTTCAGTTGGTGTGTTGATCAAATCGCTATTGCTCAACTGGAATACTTCCAAGAAGTCCTTCGTAATCTCGTGTGAATTATTCAAAATCAAATCTGAATGGGCATATTTATCAGCTAATAAACGATATTTACTATCACTAACTTGCTCATATAAGAAAATACTCATCAAATCATCTTTGAAAAAGTCGTCTGGTGACAATGGTTCAAACAGTTGATACACATAGTATGGGCCAAGGTCATCCTTCTTTTCAAATGTTCGCAACAATCCTAACGCTTCAGCTTTGATGCGTGCTTCGTAAAAACGTTTCAAATCAATTCCTAAAAGGCTCAATAACTCAGCATGACTTTTACGCTGGGTTACCAATTCCTTATTAGGCAGTTTTTCCCACAATAAAAGATAGAGACTAAAAGCCTCTGTTCCCAAAATGGGCAAATATAAATCAGTTAAAACGTGGCGGTCATCATCATTGAGATGACCATTGGGCAAACACCAATAGCCTACTAGTGGTGTAAACTTTTCTGATCCAAAATTACTTGTAGACACTGGCATCCCTCTTATTTCTTATCAATTTTATTTCCGTTTGCCATCATTTCTTGAACTTCTTTCATGAAACTATTCATGTCTTTAAATTCACGATAAACACTAGCGAAGCGGATATAAGTTACATCATCAACCTTGGCTAAAATTTTCATGACATGCTCACCGATAATTTGTGAACCAATTTCACTCTCACCGTTAGCCCTGATTTCATTTTCAACCTTATCAACGATATCGTTCATCTGGTCCATAGTAACTGGACGTTTTTCAGCTGCACGCACAATACCGCGTAACAACTTCTCGCGACTGAATTCTTCACGATTACCATTCTTCTTGATAACTAATAATGGTGATTTCTCTAATCTTTCAAACGTTGTAAATCTTGTACCGCAGTTCTCACATTCACGGCGTCTTCTAATAGCGCGTCCTTCATCGCTGGGACGACTATCAATAACTTTTGATGAATCATGATGACAATGTGGACAAATCAAAATTCCAACCTCTTTTCCAATTTAAAGTTGTGACATTAACTTTTCAAATTCTTGTTTAAGCTGTGTTAAATCTCCCGAATTATCAATGACAAAATCAGCACGATGCTTCTTCTCATCCATTGACATCTGGGAATTAATTCGATCTAAGGCAACTTTTTCAGATAAATTATTACGCTTCATGAGACGGTCTAATTGAATCTCTGGACGCTCGTAAAGACTGATAACGCCGTCAAAATAATCCTCATAACTACCTTCAAATAACAATTGTATTTCAAAAATGGCAATTGTTTTACTCGTAGATCTTTTAATCAGCGCAATTGTCTCTAAAATTTTCTCTTTAATTAAAGGACGCGTAATGTGATTCAATTTTTCCAATTCGGCACTGTCGCTAAAGACAATTGATCCCAACTTAGCTCGATTTAACGTTCCATCGCCATTCAAAACTTGTTGCCCAAACTGATCGACAATCTGTTTTAAACCTATAGAATTTGGAATAACTACTTCACGAGCAAATGAATCGGCATCGAATATTATGAAACCGTGGTCCTTAAACATCTTCAAAACTGTTGATTTACCGGCAGCAATTCCACCAGTTAGTCCGTAAATTTTACTCATTTGATAACCTGACACTTAGGGCAAAAATGTGTTCCACGCCCACCAACTTTGATTTTTTCAATGTCAGTTCCACAACGTGGACAAGGTGTCCCTTCCTTACCATAAACTTTCAAACTATTTTGCATATTACCTTTGTGACCAGTTGCGTCGACGTATGAACGAACCGTTGAACCACCCGAGGCAATAGCTTTTTCCATTTCTTCATTGGACACTTCGATAATATTTTGAATATCAGTATCATTCAAATGATTGGCTGGAGTTTCAGGGTGAATCTTAACCTTCCACAAAACTTCATCAACATAAATGTTACCCAAACCGCTCATCACTGACTGATCCAATAAAACAGTCTTAATATCCTTGCGATGGCGCATAATACGAGGTTTCAAATTATTAAAGGTAAATGCAGTTGAAAGTGGCTCTGGACCGAGCTTTTGAATCGATTTATTGTTCTCCAAATCGTCAGTATTCCACAGTTGCATCCGACCAAATTTTCGAACATCATTATAAATCATTTTTTGACCATTATCTAATGTAAAAATAGCGTGTGAATGTTTGTCAATTGCGCTAGGATCAGCCGAAATTCGATAGCGACCTTCCATTCGTAAGTGACTGATTATCGTATACCCATTATCTAAATGAATCAACAAAAATTTTGCTCGACGACCAATATCGGTAATCGTTGTTCCTGTAACGAATTCTTTGAACTGGTCAACATCCCCAGTAATCAAATTTTGATAACGAATCTCGACATTGGTAATTTTTCGTCCTTTAACTTGGGAAATCAAACCACGTCTAACAGTTTCTACTTCTGGCATCTCTGGCATATTATTAACCTACTTTGCTTCATACCAAGTCTTACCGTGGGCAGTTTCAACTTTCAAAGGCACATCAAGTTTGACAGCTGAGTCCATCACGCTTGGTACTATTTTTTCTAAAGTTTCGATTTCAGATTTTGGAGCTTCAAAAATCATTTCATCATGTACTTGTAATAATAAATTAGCTTGCAAATTTTCTGCTTTAAGTTTCTTTTGCATATTGATCATGGCTACTTTAATAATATCGGCAGCACTACCTTGAATTGGCGTATTCATCGCTGTTCTTTGAGCAAAGTTTCTGATATTAAAGTTACTTGAGTGAATATCTGGTAAGTAGCGACGACGGTGCATAATTGTTTCAACATAGCCGTTCTCACGTGCATATTTAACAATATCGTCCATATATTTCTTAACGCCAGGATATTGTTCAAAATACGATTCAATAAAGGCTGCCGCTTGTTTTCGACTGATACCGATATTTTGTGACAAACCATAATCACTAATTCCATAAACGATACCAAAATTAGTAGCTTTAGCTTGACGACGCATATTTGGCGTTACTTCATCCGTACTATTCAAGCCAAAGATTCTCATAGCCGTATGGGCATGGATGTCGTAATCTTCCTTGAAGGCTTCTTGCATGTGTTCATCACCGGAAATGTGTGCCAAGACACGCAATTCAACTTGTGAATAATCGGCAGAGAAAATCTCCCAGTCTTCATGTTGCGGAACGAAAGCCTTTCTAATCTGCTTACCTTCATCAATTCGAATCGGAATATTTTGCAAATTAGGCTCAATTGATGACAAACGTCCAGTCTGTGTCAACGTCTGTAAATAAATTGTGTGAATTTTGTTATCAGGTTGCACAAATTTTTGCAAGCCAACAACGTAAGTTGATTGAATTTTTGAAATTTGACGATAATCCAAAACCATTTGCACAACTGGTGACTTATCTTTCAATTTTTCCAAAACATCAACTGAAGTTGAATAGCCTGTCTTAGTCTTCTTAACAACTGGCAACTTCAAGTCTTCAAACAAGACGACACCTAATTGTTTAGGTGAATTGATGTTAAATTCTTTACCAGCTTCTTGGTAAATCTTCTTTTCAATTTCGGCTAAACGAGTCGCAAAACTGTTTTCCATTTCCTTTAATTTTGAAACTTCAACCGTGACACCCTTAATTTCCATATTAGCCAAAACAATAGACAATGGTAATTCAATCTCATCGTAGAGACTGTCTTGATCATTTTCTTTCAACTCAGCCAACATTTTATCTTTCAAACTGTCGATAATCTGAGCTTTTTGAGCCAAGAAATTCAACAAAACATCGGTATCTTCGGGAACAGCCTTCTTAACACCTTTGCCATAAAACTCTTCCTCAGAAGGTAAACTGAGATTGTAATTCTTAGCTACTAAACCAATATCCTGCTTGTTGTCATTAGTATCGAGCAAGTATGCAACCAACAACATATCAAAGCTAATACCATCCAAATCACAGCCATAACGATGCAATAACGCTATCGTACGCTTGTTATCAAAGAGATACTTTTCCTTAGATTTATCAGCTAACCAAGCCTTTAAATCAGCGTTTTCAAGGATTGAAACATCTGCTGTTCCGTAATAATTTTTACCATCAGAAATGGCAATTCCAACGATTGGTGCCAAATGATAATTCTCACCGAAACCTTCAACAATCAATGTTTGTGGTTCAGTATTTTGAACAATTTTTGCGATAGTTGCTTCATCCAAAGGTTGAACCTTGATATCTGCCAAAGCTTCAGAAGTATCTTCTTGAGGTACATCCAATCGATCAAGGAACGTCTTGAAATTCATCTTTTGATAAAACTGAATCAATTCTTCTTGATTGTCGCCGTGATATTCAAGATCACTAACAGTCAATTCAACTGGTGCTTCCAAATTGATAGTAGCCAGTTTTTTACTTAAGAAAGCTTTATCTTTATCATTGATTAAATGCTCTTTTAACTTGCTTTTCTTCATTTCATCGACATGTTCATAAATACCTTCAACACTGCCGTACTCGTTGATTAGCTTGATAGCAGTCTTTTCGCCGACTTTTTCAACCCCAGGATAATGATCCGAAGTATCACCCATCAAACCTTTCATATCGATAATTTGTTTAGGCGTTATGCCTAATTTTTCTTGAACATGTTCAGGTGTATAGGCTTCAGTCTCCGTTACACCTTTGACATTAACTTTAACCGTAACTTTATCAGTCGTTAACTGAGTCAAATCCCGATCTCCGGTAATAATTGTCACATCCATACCGTCAGCTTCAGCCTTACGGGACATAGTTCCGATGATATCGTCTGCCTCGTAGTCGGGCAAATCGTAAGTTTTAATACCACGATAACTCAACATTTCTTGAATCAATGGCAATTGTTCCATCAATTCTTGTGGAGTCTTGGCACGAGTGCCTTTATAATCCTCAAACATCTTCGTTCTAAAGGTAGTCTTTCCAGCATCAAAGGCAACCAAAACATGCGTTGGCTTTTCATCTTTCAAGACCAACTCCAACATGTTGTTAAAGGCGTAAAGTGCGTTCGTATGAATGCCTTCGCCTGTGACAAACTTGTCTAGCACGTTGTGCATGGCAAAAAAGGCCCGAAATGACACACTATTTCCATCTATTAAAAGTAATTTTTTATTTTTTGACATATATTCTCCAATAAAACTGAAATTAACTAATTCTATTTTAACAAATCCTACTGTGTTGTAACAGATTAGCGGTGGTTTATTTGTTGGCCGTCTCCAGAGATGAGAGTATTCACCTGCTCTGCGGACCGAGCCGAGCCAAGGTCTCGTCTCTCGGTTTGAAGGCTTGCCAAAGTTCGGCAAGTCTCCAAACACGCCCGGTGGTGTAATGGCTAAAGCCATAACGCCACACCCACAGCTGGTGAATACTCTCATCCCTTCCGACTAATTTATTTTCTATACAGATTAACCCACTACAATTTCGAATCATCCGTACATCTAAAAAAGAAACTTAATACGACTATATTTATAAATAAATTCAATTTAACTGTGTTCCTAATTGATATGAACTGACTTCTTCAATACATTAGCTGGAGGACAAGATAGATTCAATTGCAGTGAAAGTTGTGTAAGAAAGGCGACTTTCCTTTCTTACACAAATGACGTATTTTGAGATTTGCGGTCTGTGCAAAGCTCAAAATCGAGGTTCGAGACCTTGGCTCGAACCAGTCTCACAGCATGCGAAATCTATCTTGTCCTCCGGCGGCAGTCTACAATAACGTTAAAAAAAGTCCAGATTCTTTCCGAATCAAGACTTTCTGATTAATTATTTTGTTTTTCATATCTGAAATAAATATAGATTATTGATACCAATACTAATAATGATAGAACAGTTAAAATAATAAAGTCAATTTTAGCACCTGCAATTGTGTTTAAAACTTCGTTATTTGTTCCACTAGTCAATGCCGCTGCTGTAATCACAACTGATAAAACATTGGTACCAAGTGAACCTGCATACTGCTGCATCATACTATAAAGTGAATTCTGATCAGACTTCTTGGGTCCTTTAACTTGAACGCTTCCGTCAGATAACATGACTCCAAAGCCCATACTAAAACCAATTCTAACTAATATGTAAATCCAAATTATCGCCATCATTGTTAGGCTTTCACTACGAATCCAGAATAATCCGGACCCCATGGTAAGCAATAAACCACTGATCAACAATGGTGACCACGCTCCCTTTTTATCGTACATATAGCCAGCAACTGGACCAAACGCTGCTCCTAACAATGAACCTGGCAACAACATTAATCCTGCCTGAGCGGAGTTTAGTTTCAAAGCAGTTTGAGCAAGTATCGGTAAAACGAATGATAAACCGATATTGATGAATTGCAAACTGAAGTATCCAAACAATCTTAAACGTAAAACAGGAAGCTTTAAAATGGAAAAATCAATCAATTGGCGTTTGCTTTGATGATTATACCAAGCAAATAATCCGACAATTACAATTGAACCTAAAACCCAGAGCAAGAATTGGCTGGAAGTCCAACCATAACGTCCCGCCTGATCAAACGTAAATAGAATAACTGAAAAAATAATTGCTAAACCTAATACACCTAAGTAATCAAATGAGATACCTTTCGTACCTCTAGCAGTCCCTCTGATTGTTAAAATTCCAATAACAAATAATAAAATAATCAATGGTAAGACACCGATAAAAATTTCTCTCCATGTCCAAATTCTATTAATTACACCCCCATAGGTTGGTCCTAAAGCCGGTGCTAATGAGATAACGACTCCAGCTAATCCAGTATAAAGGCCTAATCTTGATGAGGGAATTTCTTCAAAAATTAAATTGAACATTAACGGCGTTGATAAACCAGTTGAAACCGCCTGTAACAAACGACCTGCCATCAAAACTGGAAAATCTGGTGCCATCAAGCAAATTAATGAACCGATAAAACAACAAGCCACCGCAAAAATAAAAATCTTTAACGGATTAAATTTCTTTAAAACATAAGCAGTCGTGCTCATAACAATCGTTGTCAGCAATAAATACCCAGTCGTCAACCATTGCACTGTTCCTAAACTGACTCCTAAAATCTTCACCAATGTTGGAAATGTAACGTTCATCGAAGTCTCAATTAAAATACCAGTAAATGACAATAAACCAACCGCTAGGATTGACAATTTCACACGTGTAGATACGGAATTATCCAAAAAGCTTTACCTCTTTTCATACAAAAAGGCCATGACAATTTGCTCTGTCATAGCCTAACCATTAACTATACTTTACTATTTTAAAAAATTTATTGCTAGGGAAAATATTAATATACTTTGACACCCTTTTTATAAACAGCCTTATCAAGTTGTTGAACGGCTTTTACATCAGCTAACGGATCGGCATCAAGAACTAAGAAATCAGCAACTTTACCTTCTTGAATTGAGCCATAATCGTCATCAATTCC
Source organism: Companilactobacillus muriivasis (assembly GCF_036246245.1). Taxonomy (NCBI): domain Bacteria; kingdom Bacillati; phylum Bacillota; class Bacilli; order Lactobacillales; family Lactobacillaceae; genus Companilactobacillus; species Companilactobacillus muriivasis. Next base: position 124,057 of record NZ_BTTQ01000001.1, on the reverse strand, counting down.
TAAAAGATGGGAGCTATTTTTGGTAGCAGAAAGTAAGGCTTCAACATTAGTTGCACCCACGTCTGTCAATAGTTCTAGTTCCTTTGGAATGTCACTAAATTTATTGAATGGCGTACCAGCATCTGTCCCAAATGATAATTTAACTCCGGCTGGAATGGCAACTTTCATACGAGCATAGAACAATTCTTTGAAACCTTTCGCCTTTTCAAGCATATATTCTGGCAATTTACCTTCACCATAAGCTGGAATCGAATATGTAGCAATAACAGTTGGTGTTAAATAAATATCTGTTTTCTTGATCAATTCAATGTCATCATCAGTTATCAAGCAACCATGTTCAATAGAATCAACGCCGGCGACAATTGCATTATGAATACCTTTTGAACCCTCGGCATGGGCTGCCACAGTCATGTGTTTATTGTGAGCTTCTTCAACCACAGTATCTAATTCAGCCATCGAAAGTTCAGTGTCATCAATTTTATCAGTAGCTGACATAACACCACCAGTTGCCATAACTTTGATATTCTTAGCACCTAATTTAAACTCTTCACGCACGGCATGACGCATTTCATCAGGAGAATCAACGATATGCCCCCAAGTGGTTTCACCATTAAGACCTTCAGTAAAGTCAGCGTGACCACCAGTAATTGACATTGGACGACCAGATGCCACAATTTCTGTTCCACCGAGTTGGCCTTCTTCTTGCAAACGACGTAATTTAATATCCACATCGAAAGCACATCCACAGTCACGAACGTAAGTTACTCCAGCTTGAAGAGCTTCTTTTAAGTTGTTCAACGCTGTGAAAGTTACTTCCGCTTCTGACAAATAATTCAACTTGTTAGTAATAGGATTCATCATCAAATGGACATGCGAATTGATCAATCCGGGCATGACATACTTACCTTCCAAATCAACAACCTTTTCCGCATCAGGAGCCGTATTGAAACCTAACTTAACAATCTTTCCTGATTCGTCATCAACAATAAACCAAGCTTGTTTTTGGATTTGTGGCGTTTCGCCATCGAATAAATTGAAGTTTTTATAAAGAGTTTGCATTAGTGTGTTCCTCCTAAAGAGTTTTTAGGTTGATTGCCATTACTCCACTGGTCCGCATTATCAGGTGAATATTTGTATCTCTGGAGATGGAAAATCCTTAACCTTTCGTTGAGTTTAAATTGAAATACTTTTGAGGTCAAAATATATAAATTATATTTGATATAATTATACTTTTTGTCTAATAACTACTTTATTAATTGCCATATTTCTGTGATTGTCGCAAACTTCGCGGTGTACTCAAAAACATTCTCACTAAATTTGAGGAGGTAGAAATATGACTTATCTATTATCTTTTACAGTTGTCATGATTTTCATATTAATTGGTGAATGGGCCTCTGCCGCCACTCGAGCTTTCGTCCCCTCGATTTTTATCACTGCGGTTCTTTTCGCCATTGGTTTTTGGACCATTTTGCCAAAGAATATCGTCACTCAAGCTTCATATACTCCTCAGTTCGTCAGTGTTGCCATGTCGCTTTTGCTAGTTCAAATGGGTAGTCTGATGGATTTGAAAGAATTAGCTAATCAGTGGAAAGCCGTCTGTATCGCTCTCCTGGGAGTCTCCGGCACCCTACTTTTCACACTTGTTATTGGATCATTTTTCTTCAACTGGAAAACTGTCGTCGCTGCCGTCCCTCCATTGACCGGTGGTATCGTTGCCGCTTTGTTAATGACCGATGGCCTAAAAGCTGCCGGAATCACGTCACTAGTAGCTTTGCCAGTTTCAATGTTTATCATGCACTCAATGGTTGGTTATCCATTGACCGCCGTCTTATTGCGTAAAGAGGGCAAACGTTTATCAGTTAAATATCACAACGAAAAAGACGACCCCAACTCTGAGGTCGCCCAAATTATTAAGAAACATAACATGTCTGAATCATCAACTAAACGAATGTTAAAACTACCAGATCAATTTCAAACCCCAGTTTTTATCATCACCAGAGTTGCCTTAATCGCCCTACTTGGTAACTGGGTAGCAAGCTTAACGCACGGAACAGTCAATGCCAACGTTCTCTGCTTAATCTTCGGCGTTATCGCCCACCAATTAGGCTTCATCGAAACCAATGCCTTAGACAAAGCCAAAGTATTCAACTGGTTAATGTATGGCTTACTATCTTACATTTTTGCACAATTAAGTTTAACAACCCCAGCCATTATTGGAAAAATTATCGTTCAAATCATCGTCTTGATCCTACTAGGAATCTTAGGAATGTTCGTAGCTTCATTCATCCTTGCAAAGCCATTTGGAATGAGCCGTGAAATGGCCTTCGCTTGTTCATTAACAGCCCTATTTGGATTCCCCGCCGATTTCATTCTGACAACTGAAATTTGCCAAACAGTTGCTCAAAGTGATGACGAAGAAGCCTATCTAACCGAATCAATCCTACCAAAAATGCTAGTTGGTGGTTTCGCAACAGTATCAGTAGCTTCAGTTATTATCGCATCAGTATTCCTTAAGCTACTTTAAGTATTCCGTCTACAGAACTGAGAAATATTCACAAGCTGTGCGGTACGGCCCGAGCCAAAATACGGTCTCGATCCTCGGCACACAAATATTTCCCAGCTCTTCCGACTAATCAATTGTTATAAATTGTATGCATGAATATTCAAACATTTTTATATTTAGTTGATTTTTTAATACTAAATCAAAATCGATACGAACATTTATAATAAATTATCAACTAACAACAGATACTTATGCGTTTAAAATACCCTAGCCGGAGGGGACGAGTGATAAAGACCTGCTGTGCAAGTGTCGTTATGGCTTTAGCCATTACAACACCGACGTATTTTGAAATTCGAGCGGTCTTCTCGAAGTTCAAAATCGAGGTTCGAGACCAAGGCTCGAACCGGTCGCATAGCGGGCTTTATCACTCGTCCCCTCCGGCGGCAATATATACAAAAAAACCAGCCATCATATAGATAGCTAGTTATATTTTTTATTGTTGATTAGGATTCAAAGTGCTTAACAATTGTTCATAAGCAGTTTCATACTTTTGAACATCCCCAGCACCCATGAAAATCATCACAGTATTGTGATAATCCAATAATGGTGATAGGTCATCAAGTGTTATAACTTGTCCACCCTTATGAATCTTGTCGCCAAGATCTTTACTTGTAATATCACCGTGGGCTTCACGAATTGAACCGAAGATGTTAGTCAAGTAAACTTCATCTGCCAAATCAAGTGATTTAGCAAAGTCGTCCATCAAGGCAAGAGTTCTTGTATAAGTATGTGGTTGGAAGACAGCAACAATCTTTTTGTCAGGATATTTTTGTCTAGCAGCATCAATCGTAGCCTTGATTTCTTGTGGATGGTGAGCGTAGTCATCAATGATAACTTGGTCAGCAACTTTCTTTTCGCTGAAACGTCTCTTAACACCACTGAATGTTTGTAATTCACGGTTGATCAATGCATGGTCAAGTTTTTCCATGTGACCGACACCAATAACAGCAAGTGAATTAAGAACATTGTGTTCACCGAACAATGGAACTTGGAAGTTACCAATATCTTCGCCATTAATAGTTACATCGAATGATGAACCTTTAACAGTACGTTTGATATTTGTGGCACGGATATAGTCAGATTCGTTCAAACCATATGTGTAAATTGGAGCATCAGCTTTAATAGTCTTAGCATGAGCATCTTCACCCCAGATGAAAATACCCTTCTTAGTCTTTCTAGCTTCTGACTCAAATGCATCAACAACATCGTTGATTCCACCGAAGAAATAGTCGGGGTGATCAAAGTCGATGTTTGTAATGATTAAGTAATCTGGTGAGTAAGCTAAGAAGTGACGACGATATTCATCAGCTTCGAAAACGAAGAACTTAGCATCTTTGATACCTTTACCAGTACCATCACCAATTAAGTATGAAGTCTTAGCAATACCACTTAAAGTATGTGCCAAAAGTCCAGTTGTACTTGTCTTACCATGTGATCCAGCAATACCAATTGATGTATAACCGTCAACCAATTTACCAACTAATTCAGGATATGTAATAACTGATAAATGCATATCATTAGCTTTTTTAATTTCTACTTGGTCATCACTAAAAGCGTTTCCTTTAACGATAGTCAAACCTTCGTGAATGTTATCTGCATCGAAAGGCAAGATTTTAATGCCTGCTTGTTCAAGACCACGTTGAGTAAATGTATATTTATCAATATCTGATCCTTGAACTTCATATCCGAGGTCCTTCAAAATAAGTGCCAAAGCACTCATACCAGTACCTTTAATTCCAACAAAATGATAGACTGTATTTTCCATAATAACTCCTAATCGAACAAATTCTTTGCTGCTTCAAAATCAAATGCTTGGCCAGCTGTACCATTATCAAGTACAAGGATACCACGCTTTTGTGGTGCATTAGGAATACCGAGCTCCCTAGCAGAACAAATCATACCAAAACTGTCGACACCACGTAATTCACCAGGCCAGATTTCAGCTCCTGTTGGCATTACCGCACCGGGCAAAGCAACAACAACTAATTGACCTTCATCAATATTTGGCGCACCACAAACGATTTGAACTGGTTTGTCCAATCCAACGTCAGTTTGAGTAATGTGCAAATGATCTGAATCAGGATGTTCCTTCATTTCTTCAACATGTCCAATAACAAATTTAGGACTATTGTCAGTCACTAATTTATCAGAAAAACCGGCTTTAGCAATGGCACTATTTAAAATGTCTACTTGCTTATCGTCAAGAAATACTTGACCAGATTCATTTTGGATACCTAGTTCTTCGCCAAGTCCAAAAATGTTGAAACCGATTGGAGCATCATTTTCTGTGTTAAAAATACGTACTACATTGTCTTTTTGAGTTGTCTCTTGAGTTGCAACATCTTCTGCTGTCTCAACTAATAAGACATCCCCTAAAACATCTGGATTATAAAAGCTTAATAGCAAGTTTTTTCCCTCACTTGATTAAATTATTTTTTAATTAACGTATGGTACTAGTTAAATATCCCGTCTACAGAGCTGGAAAATATTCTCAAGCTGTGCGGAACGGCCCGAGCCAAAGTGCGGTCTCGAACCTCGGTTTGAAGCCTTGACAAAGCCCGTCAAGTCTCCAAACACGCCCGGTGGTATAAGTACGAGAGTACCTCTCGTGCTTATACCACTACCACAGCACACAAATATTTCCCAGCTCTTCCGACTAATTAATCGATATTAATCGAATATAAAAGTATTCAAATGCTTTTATATTCAACCTATTTTAGATACTAAAATATAATTGATAGAATATTTTTAATAAATCATCAACTAGAGCCATGAGTTAATTTACGCTCAATTATGTTAAGTCTACTGACTGACTGGTTGGTTTTGATAATAAAATGACTATAAAATATTGAATATCTACGTCTGAATGCACTTAAAACCAACATTTCAAATTTTACACCAAATCAATTAAAAATAACCATAATCAGTCGAAAGAGCTGAGAAATATTTCTCAGCTCTAGACATGACATATTTAAAAACATGTTCTATTTGTTAACCACACTGTTAATAAAGGTCTCAACTTCTTCTTTAGTTTTTCGATCTTTATTTACTAGTCTACCAATTTCTTTGCCATTTTCAATAATAACAAAACTAGGAATTCCCATAATGCCTAATTCTTGAGCAATTTCCATGTTATCATCACGGTTAAAACTGATCCAGTTGAAATCAGAATACTCTTGTTCTAGCTCTGGCAATTTAGGTTCGATAAATTTACAGTCTGGGCACCAGTCGGCATGGAAAAATAGAATGTGTTTGCCTTCTTTAGTTACTTCGTGCCAGTCTTTTACGCCATAGTCTTCAAATGTCTTCATAATATTTCACCTCTCCAATAAGATACTTTTTATTTGTTAAACGGTCAATTAAGTGCTCTTGGGTATTAGATTGATATATAATAGTGGTAATATATCAGTAAATCGAAATCAAGGAGTGATTTTTATGAGTAAAAAAGGTATCGGTTCATTAATCGTTGCTGGTACTGTACTTGCTGCATCTGCAGCCGCTACAGTCTTAGTAAAACACCATCTAGATAGCGAGAAGATTATCAATAAAGTTAAGTCCGTTTTGGGCGAAGATAGCAAAGTAATCGGTTCATGGGTTGAACCATTTTACCAAAGAGTTGACGTCAACGGACGTGCAACTTGGGGAATCGTTGGTGGCGTAACCACTATGGACGAATTCGACGTTGCCCAATATCACTTCATCGCCGATGCTATTACAGGCGAACTATTAAACATTAAAAAAGTACAGTAAACAAACGAAAATTAATTTTTAAATTGGGCTTTCAGGTAATTAATCCTGAAGCCTTTTTTTGAGAACTTTTCTTCATACTCAGTTTCGATGTTATTTGAATTTAGACCCTCATTGTTATGCAAATCCAAAGAGATTTCATCGAATTTCATCCCGTAATTATTCATACTGATCAATGAGTATTCAAACAATCCTTGGTTATCAGTCTTGAATTGCAAGTAACCATCATCTTTTAAAATATATTGGTATTGCTTCAAGAATGACTTATAAGTCAAACGACGTTTTTCATGACGTGTCTTTGGCCATGGATCAGAAAAGTTTAAGTAAACTCCGTCCACTTCACCTTCAGCAAAGTATTCGGACAAATCAGCACCATTAGCTAATAACAATTGCAAGTTGGGTAACTTTAACTCAACTTGCTTTTTTAGTACCAAAGCAATGGCCCCTTCTTGAACTTCCATCGCAATGTAGTTATTTTGGGGATTTTGTTTGGCTAATTCTGTGATAAATCTACCCTTACCAGAACCAACTTCGATAAATAAAGGTTGTTTCTTAGCAAAACGGTCTTGCCACTTGCCTTGCATGTTTTCAGGTTGAATGGCAATCATATCAAGATTGTCATTGATCATATCTTTAGCCCAAGGTTTATTTCTTAATCGCATAAATATTAATTCTCTCCATTAATCTAGATATTTTTTCAATTGTCTTGGCATGTAGAAATAGTTGACAAAAATTAAGACTGCTAATCCAGCAACAATAATAATCAAACTATTCATACTCATCCCAAATTTATAAATAATTGCCAACGCACTGACAATCCATTGAACTGACAAAATTGTCGTACTTAATTTAGTAAAATCAGCAATCTTAGTCTTGCCGCTGATTGGGTAAAGCCGTTGCATCAAGTTTTGCATGACCTCTTTAAAGTATGGTTTCAATTGAAAACCTACCAAGTAAATAAAGAGCATTTCTACTATTAATGAAATGTAGAAATTGTCGATCAAAGCTAACATGATAGCTTGAATCACTGTCAAACGTAAGAATAAACCGATGTATTCGTTGTTTCTGATGAATCCTCTAGCAAAAAGATACAAGTAAGTATTGCCGGAAACTGGTTTGATTGGTGTCAATAAACCATCTAGCCACTTACGACGTTTGATTTTACTGTTAACGCCAGGAACATCAGTAAATAGGTTATAGAAGCGTTTGATACGAAACATTCGTTGGTCTTCAGTTTCAATCGCTAATTTCCACTGTAATTGTCCACTAGTTTCTAACGTACGCACTTGAGCGTTCAAGAAGAAATAGTAAATTACGGCAACAATCAACATTGTCCAACTGAACAAGTACGTTGAGACAGCCAAAGCGACCAACAACAAAATATTTGAAGCCAAACGCATGCCGATATTGCCAAAATGTGCTCGACCATATATTTCCATCAAATTAACGTTTAGAAAAGCTAACTTATAAACAATTAAACCAACTGCAATCGCTACGATATCAATTATCTTTAACCCTGCTCCTCGTGAAGCAAAAGCTGACAACAAGAAATTGACTAATGCTAACGTCACGACTGGTAAAAAGCTACTATAATTCTTAGCTGATTTAAAGTATTTATAGAAATCTTTTTCTTTAACTAATAAGAAAGTGCTATCTGGTTCCTCTAACAAAGTGGCAATTCCACCGACTTGAACTGCTAAAAATAGCAATACGATAACGATTGGCTTTCCAAAAGTTAATGTCTGGTGAATTGTACCCAACAAATTAGAATACCAAAATCCTAACGCACCAATTAAAACGATGAAAGCTAACACAAAATTATCGTTGAAGATCAATCTGAGATATTTGAATTGATTAAGCTGATGTCTTCTTAATCGTTCATTCCAAAGTTCTGACATTAGAGATCCTCGTTTGACATCTTGATATAAATATCATCAAGATTGGCATCTGCTTGCATATCAAAGTTAGCTTTCAATTGATCAAGTGTACCATCAGCTCGAACTTGACCATGATTAATCAAGACAAACTTGTCAGCATGATTTTGAACCGTAGCAAGAACGTGAGTTGACATCAAAACTGAACATCCCGCTTTTTTCTTAGCTTCAACAATATTCAATAAATCGTTAACAGCCAAAGGATCAAGACCAGTGAATGGCTCATCGATAATGAACAAACTAGCATCAGTCATGAATGCACAGACAATCATAACTTTTTGTTTCATACCTTTAGAGAAATTCTGTGGGAACCAATCCAACTTATTGTCGAGTCTGAAAGTCTTCAACAACTTGTTAGCATTCTCCCAAGTCTTATCATGATCCAAATCGTAAGCCATAATTGTTAAGTCAATATGTTCCTTTAATGTAAGTTCTGGATAAAGAATTGGCATTTCGGGAACATAAGCAATCTTCTTACGATATTTTTCAACATCATCGTGCAAACTAATTCCATCAATCAGAATCTGGCCGCCACGAGGTGTCAATAAACCAATAATATGTTTGATAGTTGTTGATTTACCAGCACCATTCAAACCAATTAGTCCGACGACTTGTCCACTTTCAACCGTAAATGTTTCTTTCTTTAAAACTGATACTTGACCGTATCCACCGGTCAGTTCTTTTACTTCTAAAGTCATGGTTTAAACCACCTATATCTGTTTTTAATAATGTTAATATGATAGCATTATAGTAAATATAATGCTGTTTTTTGAAAGGAGATTTTTCTATGGATGATTGCATCTTTTGCAAAATAATCAACAATGAAATTCCTAGTACGACAATCTATGAGGACGATGATATCAAGGCTTTCTTTGATATTTCTCAAGTTACACCTGGTCACACGCTTGTAGTACCTAAGAAACATGTTCAAGATATCTTTGCCTATGACGAAGATTTAGCAGAACGTGTTTTCAAGAAGGTACCTATGATTGCTCGTGCTATTAAAGCTTCAAATCCTGACATTATCGGTATGAACATCTGCCAAAATAATGGTGAGATTGCTTATCAAAGTGTTATGCACTCACACATCCACCTAGTGCCCCGCTATTCAAAAGACGATGATTTCTCAATGCACTGGGGAGATAACACCGGTCTAGTAAGTAACGAAGAGCTACAAGCACGTGCCGACAAGATTAAACAAAACTTGGAGGACTAATATGAAATTCTTTGCTGGATTCGTAGTTGGAACAATTTCTGGTGTCGCTGTACAGTTGTTCCAATCAAAAGACACCACACCTAGTATCAATGATACCAAGTTATTTCAGAATATAAAAGATTTTAAAGATATATTAGCTGATCTCCAAAAAAATTCAGCCGTAGTTCCTGAGGTTCTCTCCGGCATTCAAAGTGACATTTCCAAATATTCCGAAAGTATCAAGCCGGATATTGAAGAATTGCAAAGTTCAATTCAAGATATGCAAGAAAACCTTGATAGCTTCAAGAAAAATTAGTGCCAAATATGAATTTTTTGTGATTTTTTCTTAAAATGACAAACTATTCACTATTTTTTATGGTAGTCTTTTCAATTGTAGACATATTAATTAAGGATGTGTAAAGATGAATAAACGATTAACTAAATGGATTTTGGCTATTGCCGGTCTATTTATGATTACAGTTGTTGCTGCTGGTTGTTCAAGTAACAAGACTGTTGCTACTCTTAAGGGTGGAAGAATTACCCAAGACGAATACTACAAAGAAATGAAGAGTTCTTCGTCAGGTAAACAAACACTTCAAACAATGATTATTACTAAAGCCCTTGAAGACCAATATGGTAAGGATGTATCCACAAAGCAAGTAAACAGTGAATACAACAAGTACAAGAGTCAATATGGTTCATCATTCAGCTCTATTCTTCAACAAAACGGTATGACAACCGCTCAATTCAAGAAGAACATTCGTACTAACCTTCTTACAAAGGTTGCTTTGAAGAAGAACAAGACAGTTACAAATGCTGATCTTAAGAAAGAATGGAAGAGTTACCAACCTAAGATCCAAGTTGCACAAATTCTTGTAAGTAAAGAATCAACCGCTAAAGAAGTTATTACAAAACTTCAAAACGGTGAAAAGTTTGCCGCATTAGCTAAGGAATACTCAACTGATTCAGCAACAAAGAATAAGGGTGGTAAGATGGCTGCCTTTGATAACGATAGTACAAGTATTGATACTGACTTTAAGACAGCTGCATACAAGCTAGACAAAGTCGGCGATTACACAAGTACACCTGTTAAGACTAGCTACGGTTACAGTGTTATCCAACTTGTTAAGAAACCTGCTAAGGGTAAGATGAGTGATCACACAGCAGAACTTAAATCTAAGCTATATGCTTCATGGATGCAAGATTCAACCGTTATGCAAAAGGTTATCTCTAAAGTCTTGAAGAAGGCTGATGTATCTATTAAAGATAGTGACTTGAAGGATGTTCTTTCAGGTTACGTTTCATCAACTTCATCAGCAAAGAAATAATATAATATAAACAATCAATAACGTTGGTAAATTCCAGCGTTATTTTTTTGTACTTTTTTCTACATATAATGCCGCCCATCTCCGGTTGTCAGTAAATATAGTCCGCAGTGAGGACTATATTTACTGACAACCTCCGACTAATTTATTTCTGACAACTAACTTCTTCCATAGATTTGATGCAGTGGTTTTCATATTAAACCTGCAATTAAAAAATATTTTTATAACTTTAAAAGAAACTTGCTCTGCTGTTTCCCAAATCAATAATTGTTCATGCGCCCTAAACAAAAAATTCAAGCTGATTCCACTAATCTCTCTGCTACTTAAAAACTATTTTTAAGAATTCCTCAATATCTGATACAACGGCTACAATAATAATTATAATTAGAATGAATGTTGTTCTTTAACATCAATGACATTAAGTTTTATCTTGGGATTCAACCAGAGTCTCTCCATTCCTTATTGTTAACTAAAATTAACTTTCTAGAATTGCAATTTATTAACTCTATCAATTTATTTTCAGAGGCTCTTCACTGCGGCTTCTTTCACTTGTGTTGCCATTTTGTACATGTATGATAATGGTATTAGGAGGAAATATTTTATGGATAATAAAGAAATTCAAGATCCTTTAATTTACAGACGTATTTTACTTACAGTTGATGAGGACGACCACGAGTCTACAACCCGTGCCTTTCGTTTTGCCATCACCCTTGCTCACGATTATGATGCCAATTTGGGAATTGTTTCCGTTATGGAAAGTGAAGATATTAATATTTTCGATTCTTTAACTCCATCTAAAATCAGTGAGAAACGTGAAGATTTGAAGAAATCTGTTGAAGAATACGTTAAAGCAGCTGAAGATAATGGTTTGAAAAAGGTTGAACCACTTGCTTATGAGGGTGGCGACGTTGACGACGTCATCCTAGAACGTGTGATTCCAGACTTTAAACCGGATTTGATTGTAACTGGAGCTGACACTCAATTCCCCCACTCTAAAATTAGTGGTGCGATTGGACCTAGATTAGCTAAACGTGCCCCTGTTTCAGTTATTGTCGTCCGTTAAAAAAGGAACCTCACAAGTAGAATTAACAAACTACGAAAAGAGGTCTTGTCATTTTGAAATACAAGAATGATAAAGAACACGAAAGCAAATTCATTGAGGGTACTGGCAAACAACGAAAGAGTCTTGACGAGATCAATGGCTCAATCGATGTTCCCGACAATGCCGGTTATTTTAAAACTCTACTAGCTTACACTGGTCCTGGGGCCTTAATTGCGGTTGGTTACATGGATCCTGGTAACTGGATTACTTCTATCGGTGGTGGTGCTCAATTTAAATACACCCTACTGACTGTCGTTTTACTATCCAGTTTAATTGCGATGTTATTGCAGGCAATGTCAGCTCGTTTAGGTATTGTTACCGGACGTGACTTAGCTCAATTAACACGTGAACGAACGTCTAAAACTGGTGGCTTTATTCTCTGGATTATCACTGAAGCGGCCATTATGGCAACTGATGTGGCGGAAATCATTGGTTCCGGTATTGCGCTGGAGTTGCTATTCGGATTCCCACTGATTCTCGGTATTACGATTACTGCCTTTGATGTTTTGATTCTATTGTTCCTAATGCGTTTAGGATTCCATAAAATTGAAGCCATTGTCGCTACTTTAGTGGCTGTCATCTTGTTTGTTTTCGCGTATGAAGTATTTTTATCCAAACCTGATGCCTTAGGTGTTTTAGGCGGATATGTTCCTAGAGCTAAAATTTTAACTAATCAACCAATGTTGTACATGGCACTAGGTATTGTCGGTGCGACCGTTATGCCCCATGACTTGTATCTTGGTTCATCAATCTCTCAAACTAGAAAGTATGATATTCACGATCATGCTTCAGTTAAAAAGACAATTAGATTTACGATTGCTGATTCAAATATTCAATTAACACTCGCCTTTGTCGTCAATAGTTTGTTATTGATCTTAGGTGCTGCTTTATTTTACGGAACTCATAGTGATTTAGGCCGTTTTGCCGACTTATTCAATGCTTTAAGTGATTCGAAAATCGTTGGTGCCATTGCCAGTCCAATGTTGAGTATGCTTTTCGCTATTGCGCTCTTGGCCTCTGGTCAAAGTTCAACTATCACCGGAACCCTTGCTGGACAAATGATTATGGAAGGATTTATTCACTTGAGAATGCCTCTTTGGGCACAAAGACTTTTAACACGTCTAATCTCAATCACCCCAGTTTTGGCCTTCGCCATTTATTACAAAGGTAACGAAGCCAAAATTGAAAGTCTATTAACGTTCTCACAAGTCTTCCTATCAATAGCGTTGCCATTTGCGATGATTCCATTGATTATCTTTACTAGTGATAAGAAGTTGATGGGCGCATTTGTTAATCGGAAATGGGTCAAGTATGTCTCTTGGGTCGTGGCTGTCATTTTGATTATTTTAAATCTTCAGTTGATTTGGACTACATTGTTTTAGGTCTTGCCGTTTCCAGAACTGAGAGTATTCATCTGCTGAGCGGTACGGTTCGAGCCAAAGAGCGGTCTCGGACCTCGGTTGAAGCCTTTCCAAAACCCGGAAAGTCTCCAACACGCCCGGTGGTGTAATTGCTAAAGCAATAACACCACTTTCGCTGCTGATGAATACTCTCAGTTCTTCCAACTAATTTATTTTTTAAATTAATGAATAATCAAACTAAAATTTTTTTTTAAAATTAACTTATACAATTCAAAAAAGCTTAGCAACCAATCAATCTGGTTACTAGGCTTTTTCATTTTAGTAAAGGATATTCAGACGTATCAGCTAAACTTCTGTCTATCTTTTTCCCATTTTTCGATACTTCTTAATATGTGCCTTCATTTCTTTTTTACTGCCAAACAATCGATTTATCTTTTCATTTTCCAACTGCTTCGAATTCAATCCATTGTAAGACATTTCATGCTGCAACTTTTGATAGCTTTTAAATCTATCAGGGTCTAAATCTCCGGCTTCAATGGCAGCCTTTATTGCGCACCCTGGTTCATTGGTATGTGTGCAATTTCTAAACTTGCATTGTCCTGCTAATTCTTCGATGTCATCAAATGTTTTTGACAAGTTACCCGTAAATATTTTTAATTCACGCATTCCTGGGGTGTCTATTACGACTCCGCCATTTGGTACTGGTAACATTTGTCGATATGTCGTTGTGTGTCTTCCCTTGCCATCATCTGCTCTAATCGTCTTAGTTGTTAAAACTGCTTTACCAATTAAATGATTTATCAAAGTCGACTTACCAACGCCAGATGATCCGACTAGAGCAACTGTTTTTCCAGCCACAGTATATTTGTCTAAGTTTTCAAATCCTTCATTATTCTCTGCTGAACAGACAACAATATCAGTCCCCAGACTTACCTCTTCTAACTCCAGCATCTTTTCTTCCAAGTCTTGGCATAAATCTGATTTTGTCAAAACAATAACTGGTGTTGCGCCACTATCCCAAACGACTGTCAGGTAACGTTCAATTCTGCGGACATTGAAGTTTTCATTTAGTGACATGCAAATAAGAATATAATCAACATTTGCGACAATTACTTGTCCTGACTTCTGTGAACCAGATGAACTTCGTTTCATTAAACTTTTACGTTTCAAAATATTATGAATTATCGCTTGTGTATCATCGATAACGGAGATCATCACCCAATCCCCAACTGCTGGAAAGCCATCTTGTGAATCAGATTGATACTCTAACTTGCCTGAAACTTGGGCATTCAATTCACCTTGAGCACTTGCCACTTTATACATATTACGTTGCTGTTCAATTACACGAGCAACGCTTAAATCATTATATTGCTTTGATTCTAATTCAAGTTTTTCTGTTAATCCGTATTTTTTTAAAGTATTATTCAATTTTTATTTTTCCCTTCGCGTTGGGCGTACCCACAACTCGCGAGAACAAAAAAGCGCAGTTACCCACTGCGCACAAACAACAAGAAGTAATGAGAGCTACGCTTCCTAGGTTATCCATAAGGTGGGTACACTAAACAAAGCAGAACATTGTCTGCTAAAATTTTGTGTTCGTTTAAAACTACCTTATTGAATATCCAGCATATGCATACCTCTCATATTTATTAGCCATACAATATCACGATATTAAGTTAATTGTCAATTTGTACTGCCATAACACATCCCAATACCTAAAAAAACTTAGTAACCAATCAATCTGATTACTAAGCTTTTTAACTATTCAAATAAATTCAATTTTAATTACATCAATTCAAATCAACATAATAATTCTACTTTCCACAAAACATGAAGCCACCTAGCCGGAGGTTGCCAGAAAATCTACCCGCCGTGAAGGTAGTGTCAGGGTGTAAGCCCTGATACTACGGGACGTCTTTTGAGACGCGGGTTCCGGCTCAAAAGCGAGGTTCGAGACCGCACTTCGGCTCGGGCCGGTCCCCACTGCAGGTAGAATTTTCTGGCAACCTCCGGCGGCATTTTCAAGTTAACTGTGTTTGTAAAACGCTCTATTATCTAAACCAAAGATTCGTTCAGAAAACTTGCCGTTCTCTGTCTTATCAATTGCCTT
This sequence comes from Companilactobacillus muriivasis, assembly GCF_036246245.1. NCBI lineage: Bacteria > Bacillati > Bacillota > Bacilli > Lactobacillales > Lactobacillaceae > Companilactobacillus > Companilactobacillus muriivasis. Next base: position 108,720 of record NZ_BTTQ01000001.1, on the reverse strand, counting down.
GGTTATCATATTGATTGAAGCATCCATCATATCAATATTGTGCAAAACTTCTGCTTCCAAAATCTTAGGACGTTCTGGTGAACCATATTCCAATAATCCGTGATGTGACAAGATCATATGACGAAGTAAGATCATATCTTCGCTTTCAAGGCTGATATTTAGCTCCTGAGCAGCTTTTACAATTTCTTCATCAACTATCGTAATGTGGCCTAACATGTTACCTTCGAAGGTATATTCAATATCTAAGCTACCTGTCAATTCAATAATTTTACCAAAATCATGCAAACATGCACCGGCAATTAATAATGCTCGGTTAATTTGAGGATATTGGTCAGAAATACTTTCGGCCATTCGCACCATGCTCAATGTATGATAAGCCAAGCCGCCTTGGAAATCGTGATGATTGCTCTTAGCTGCAGCACTGGTAAAGAAACGGTCGTGATATTTCTTAAATAGAAATCTGACGATTCGATTCCATGAACCATTGGTAATCTGTAAAAAGACATCGTCAAACTCATTTTCCATATCGACTTTTTTCATCGGAGCAGTCTGAACGAATTGTGACATATCGACTGTCTCGGGGTCTAACAAGCCCAAACGAGTAATGTTAACTTGGGGCTTACCTTGATACAAATCACGGCGGCCTTCTAGTTGAACAATCGTACCAACGTGATATTTTTCGGCATCGGCTTCACTAGCATCCCAATATTTACCAGGGATTTGACCTGACTTGTCTTCAAATACTAGTGACAAGAAATTTTTACCATTCTTAGCTAAACGAAAGTCGGAACGTTTGATAACAACTTCCAAACTCATGTCTTCGCCCTTATTAAAATCAATTATTTGTTTAGGCAATCTCATTCTCCTCCAATTTCAAAATATGGTCTTCTGGAACACCCTCAGGTTGATTAGCTGTCACATAAATAACTTGATTGGTCTCGGCAATCTCTTGAATCAATTCAAACACATTCTCCTTACGAGAAAGGTCGAAATCGACGAAGGCATCGTCAATCAAAATTGGCAACTTGATCAAATCAGAAATTTCAGTGACAAAAGCCAAGCGTAAAGCTAAATACAATTGAATCGTTGTTGCTTTCGATAATTCATGGACATCAAAAACATTCTTATTTGCACTCGTGACCACGATATCTCGACTCTTGAAATCAATTTTAATATAATGATGATTTGTCAGCAAACTAAAATACTGTGTCGCCTTCTCAATCATCTTCGGATAACGGTTTTCAGTCGCAATATTCAACATATTCCGAATCCAACTGCTGGCCAATTTGTTGGAAATCCATTCATCATAGTTTTCAATAATATCCTGCTTATTTTGAGCCAATTCGCTAACAATATGTTGATACTGTTTATTGTCAAAAATCTGTTGCATCTGTTCCTTCAATGAACCCATCTGACGACTCAACTCATTGTTCTTGTCAGCCAAAGCATTCTTCTTTTCCGTAGCTTGATTCAACTCTTCACTCAAAGTATTGTGATCCGCATACTTTTGTAATTCTGATAAATCAGTTCCAAGGAAATCTTTGTCCTGCTTAATTTGAGACAAAGTCTTTTGGTTTTCAATCTGTTGTGTATGCATCTGCGTGAACATATTCATATTAACAGCTTGATACTTCTGCAAAATGGCAAAGATTTCTTTATTCAACTGATGCAAACGTCTATCGCGATTGTCAGCAATCTTTTGTGTCTGAGCTTGACTCTGTTCAGCAATATCTGCCTTAGCTTGAATCTGGTCCAAACGAGCAAAATATTTTTCAATTTGTTCATTATAATTGTCATCTTTATAAGATTCATCAACCACGTTCAATTCCAATAGAATGTTGCGCCACTTGTTCAAATCAACCTCAATCGACTTGATACCATCAGCCAAACCATTCTGTGTCGTATGGTAGTTATCCAAGGCAATTACAGTACCTTGAATGCCCAAAATTGCCTCTCGAGATAGTCCAACATAACCTTTTTCTTGCAAGAATGGATAATTACCCAAGTCAGCTTTGGCACTATTAACACGTTCTTGATACCAATACCAACCACCACTAGCAATGGCTGCTAACACGAATACCCAACGTAATGGATTGATGATGAAAGCCAAGATCACGGCAACGCCACAGACAATTAATGGCATATTATTTGCTTTACTAACTTGCGGCGTCAACTGATCAATCTCATCCCCAGTCAACGGCAACATATGCTCCGATAATTCGGGATGGTTTTTGAAGAGTTGGTCCACTTGAGTATCAACTTTCAAAAGCTTGGAATTCATATCGTCCCGGTGAAATTGTAAGTTTTGTAACTCAAATTTCTGATTCCGAACATAATCCAATCGTGTCTGATTAATTCGATAATTTTTGAGAACGTTCTTTTCAACGTTATCCAAATCGGCAATTTTATTAGGAGTTGACGTTTCCTTGAGCGTGCTCAATTCTTGATTAGCCTTTAAAACTCGCTCCCAGTCTTCACTTTGAATCAGCCGACTTGGAGTGTGATTCGGATCATGGCTTTGTTGCAATTGCTCATAACGTGACCACTTCTTATCTAAATTACGTAAGTTATTTTCAGCTTCACTAGCTTGTTTCAATAAAACAGCATTATCGTCAAAGTCTTTTTCAGTTTTATCTAATTCTGACTTGACTCGTTGATATGCCACTTGTTGATTCTCAATCTCAGACTTATCTTCAACTAACTCTGTTTCTTTTTTCAAATTGACAACTAACGGTTGTTTTTGACCACGAGGTTTGTAAATATCGTCCGCCGCATGTTCCAAACTATCGGCAGTAGCTAGCCATTCTTTACTACCAACGGCACCAATCGACATAACTTCAGTTTCCAATTTCGTCTCGTCTAAGCCATAGATTGAGAGAATACTTTTATCGTCAAAAACATGGGTATTCTCAAAGTCATCTTTTGTAAAGCTACCGATAATTTCCGACAACAAACTAACTGGAACCTCGTCATCTCCATGATAAAGTGTCACTTCTCCGTCACCTTTACCATCAACTCGACGAACAGTCCAAGTCGTTTCATCATCAGCTTTAAAAACTAACTCACCACCGTATTTACCACTGTTACGGGGTTTGTATTGTAAAAATTTATTATCGCCACGTGCTGAAGCAAACCCAAAGAGAATGCTCTGAATAAAGTTCAACAGTGTCGTTTTTCCAGCCTCGTTGTCACCAAAAATAACCTGATAATCTTGTTCAAAGTTAAATTTTTGGTCGATCCATTTACCGAAACCGTAGATATTTGCTTTAACTAATTTCACGATTACTCTCCAGTATATTTTTGATTGATTGTATTGCGAGTCATTTCCGTGATGACTTTCAAGAAATCAGGATCATTAATATGATCACGGATAATACTTGATGAATACAACTTACTATCGAGGTCCTTAATATCATCTAAATTAATGGCCTTTTGTTCAGCCTCGTCCCAATATTTCTGGTCAATCTGTGACAATTGTGGATTGTCATTAAATTTCAAATAGATTTTATACAGAACGCTTTGCGTTTGTACTTGATTAAAGTGTTGCAAAATTTCATTACGATTAATAGTTTTTACTACATCAGCACTCAATTTCTGAGCGTTATTAATATTCAACGTCAACAATACAGCCGGATTATCCAACATGTCGGTGATCTTATTTATTAAAGAGTCAACGGTATCTTCAGCTCGAGCTTCAATTGTAGCTTTGTCCCAAGTATAAATACTACTCTTAACGAACTTCATCTCCGTAACGTGATTCTCCACCGAAACGATGTAAAAACCTTTCGGAGTAATATCATTTTGGTTACGTCCTTGAATGTCGCCAGAGTAAACGACCATTGGTGATTCATGAAGAATCTGACGTTTATGGATGTGTCCCAAAGCCCAATAATCATAGCCTTTTTGCAATAAATCACTGACCTGGAATGGCGCATAATTGTCATCCCCAACTCCAGCATGCAAAATACCAATTTGATAGTCAAAATCGCCACGATTAGGATATTCTTTGCCAATTGCTTGATTAATATGTTGTTGGTGATAACTAAAACCAGTCAGCCCAACACGTTGACCGTCTTTAGTTATCTGTTCAACAGTTGAAACTTCTGGTCCGAAAACTGTCACATTACTAGGAAATTTCACTACAGCAAAATTATTGCGATAATAATCATGATTACCGTAAATTAAATAGACCTTGATATTGGCTTGGTTCAATTTTTCAAACTCGTCTCGCAAAAACATCTGGGCTTTCAATGAACTGTCAGTATCATCGAAAATATCGCCCGCTAAAATGACGAAGTCAACTTGTTCAGTTAGTGCAGTTTCAAAGAGTTTCTTAGCCGCCTGATAAGTTGAATCTTGTAATTGTTTTTGTAATTCCTTCGAAAAATTGCTAATGCCAATAAAAGGTGTGTCTAAATGTAAATCTGCTGCGTGCAAAAACTTCATGCTAAAACTCCCTTGTAAAAGAAAAGGACTTGAGCAAATTACTTAAGCCCTAAGTCCTTGTTATTTATCTTGATAAATTTCTGCGATAGGCTTTGAAATGATTTTGTTCAATTCATCCATCATCGAATTCATCTTTTGCTCTTTTTCCATTAAGTTTTGGATTTCAGTGTAATTTGAAAGTTGATCTGTCAATTCACGCATTGCTTTAATGTCGTCGTCTGTAATTTCTTGACCTTGCATTTGTTTTTGTTGAAGTTCAAATTGTTTGTTTTGAACTTTGTCGAAAAGCTTGTAAGCCAAATCATTAGCCTTAACAGCTTCGAAAGCAAGCTTCAAATCAGCAACTTCAGTTGTCTTTCTCAAATCTTGTTCAAGTTGATTGGCGCTATCGTAAATGTTCATATAGTCCTCCTATTGACCAAAAAAGTTCTTAATATCATTATACCATTCTGTAGCTTTATTTTTAACGTTGTTTACCCCATCTTGAATAGATTTAGCAATATCATTATCACCACTATCTGACGTATTACCTTGGGCTAAACTTGAAGCATCCTTAACACCAAAACTAGTAGCTTTTGTATCAGGTAAAATATTCGTCATTTCGTTCTTAAACAAGGTCGACATACCGTTCTCATTTGCTCCGGAGAGGAAGTGATTTTGGTCAGTATTGTCAAATCCCATCCAACTGGCAACCACGACGTCAGGTGTATAACCAATCATCCACTGATCCTTGGTACCGGCATAACCATAAGATTCAGGAACTTCGGTACTACCAGTCTTACCAGCAATTTGATAGCCAGCAGGCTTAGCAAGTTTACCAGTACCTTCATTGTAAACGCCAAGCATCATACTGGTCATTTCTTTAGCAGTGTTTTTACTGATAATCTGCTTAGTTGAACTGCTTGTATTGTTGACCAAAACAGTCCCAGTTGAATCAACAACTTTAGTAATAAAGTGCGTATCAGAAAGTTTACCTTCGTTAGCAAAAGCAGTATATGCACGTGCCATTTGAAGTGGTGAAACACCAGTCTCCAATCCACCTAAAGCTAAAGCCAAGTTTTGGTCATTCTTATGTACCTTGATACCAAAGTTTTCAACCGAATTGACACCCTTTTTGACACCAATCTTATCCAATAATGCTACAGCTGGAACGTTCTCACTTTGATACAAAGCTTTGTACATTGGTAACGAATCTTGATAAATCCCATCTGCATTGGTTGGTGTGTACTTATTCTTACCAAAACTAGTGATTTTATCAGGCAATTCTGAATCGTAACTGTAACCATTTTCAATAGCTGGCGTATAAACAGCTAACGGTTTAATTGTTGAACCTGGTTGACGTCGCATCTGAGTAGCTCGGTTAAAGCCACGGAAAGTATGATCGCCACGGCCACCAACAACGGCCAAAATACCACCAGTTTTTGGATCAACTGCAACTGAAGCTCCTTGAACTTTAGTGCCATCAGCAGCATTATTGGGGAACAAGTAGCTACTGTCAAACGATGACTGCATTGAACCTTGAATTCTCTGATCCAATGTTGTGTAAATCTTATAACCTTTATTCAAAATATCGTCTTCTTTGAGACCATACTTATTAACAGCTTCGTCAATAACAGCATCAAAGAAATATGGATACTTGTAAGAACTGCTGACTTCATAATTGTCATTCAAAGCAATTGCGGTATTCTTATAATATGTGGCTTGAGAAGCTGTCAATTTATTATTTTCAACCATCAAGTCCAATACTAAATTACGTCGAGCAGTTGAATTACTCATGCTGTCGATAGGATTGTAAGCATTTGGTGCTTTCAAAATACCAGCTAAGTCTGCTGCTTCAGCGGGATTCAATTCAGATGCATTTTTACCAAAATATTTTTCGGAAGCATCTTGAACACCCCAGACCCCGTTACCGAAGTAAGCATTATTCAAATACATGGTGATGATTTCTTTCTTTGAATAAACTCGATTAATTTCAATCGATAAGAAAAGTTCCTCACCTTTTCTAGCAAGTGTTTGTTTCTGAGTTAAAAGTGAATTCTTAGCCAACTGTTGCGTTAAAGTACTACCACCACCGGAAATACCATGGTGAATAACGTAACCAATTGCTGCTCTGGCGTAACCTTTAATACTAAAACCTGGATTAGTCCAAAAAGTTCGGTCCTCAGTTGAAGTAACTGCATTCTGAATATTTTTGGAAATTTTATCATAACTAACGTAAGTACCTTTATTAGCGTAAAGCTGTCCAGCATCATCGCCATCTTTATCTAAAATAGTTGTCTTCGTTTGCAATGATGATTGTAAATCGTCCACGTTACTTGTCTTAGCCTTGTATGTCCAATAACTACTCATGACTAGGATCAATGTCAAAACAAGCAAGATCAACCATCTAGTAAGCTGATATCTCTTCCAATATTTTTTTATAAAAGACCAAGCAACTAGTAATTTAGGCTTAAGCCAAGCCCAAAAACCATTGTTATTATTCATTGTTTAAATACCTCTGTATAAGAACAAATTTTATCACATTATCTGAAGATTTAAAAAATTGTTTGGAATGGGCCGTCTCCCGGGATTAGAATATTTTACCCGCTATGCGGACCGGTCCGAGCCAAAGGGCGGTCTCGAACCTCGGTTTGAAGCCTTTCCACAGACCGGAAAGTCTCCAAACTCGCCCGGTGGTGTAATGGCTAAAGTCATAACACCACTACCACAGCGGGTAAATATTCTAATCCCTTCCAAATCATTGGTTGGTAATTAATTTGATTGTATTAATAATTCAAAATATTAATATACACTTGTAAATTTACTCTTCTGATACATTAAGAAATATTATGATATAGAACAGAATAACTAATTCCACCATATTAATATATGTAATGACTGAGAACTAAATCCGTTGTTACCACAGTGACAATTTATTCAAACAATCTGAATATTTCATTGATTATTCAACATAATAAAAAATAAACTAGTTGGAAGAGCTGAGAGTATTCATTGGCCGCGAAAGTGGCGTTATGGCTTTAGCCATTACACCACCGGACGTGTTGGAGACCTGCCGGTTTTGCAGGGCTTCAACCGAGGTTCGAGACCGCCCTTTGGCTCGGACCGTGCCGCGCAGCAGATGAATACTCTCAGCTCTGGAAACGTCATCCTTCAATTAACTAAGGAGTTTTAAAATGTATCAAAAAATTATAAAGTATCACCGTGAAAACAATGAAGAATTGTCCATTCGGGAACTCTTGAAAAAATGGCTGATTCCTAAAAAATGGCAGCACTTCTTTCGGGTTCAAGAAGATGTTTTAATCAACGGGCAGTACCACTCTTTTAACACAATTGTCCAAGATCAGGATGTCATTACTTTGAACTTTAACTTTCCACCACGGACTGAACAGCACTACTTGCCTGGGCATGACCCTGTCGATGTTGTTTATGAGGATGCCGATATTATTGTCGTCAATAAGGCTTCTGGTAAGAAAACTCATCCCAACTTATCCACTGAGGATGACTCTTTAATGAATGATGTTGAAACTTATCTTAAGGATGGACATCCCTACATGGTTCACAGAATTGATATGGAAACATCTGGCTTAGTTCTAATCAGTAAAACTCCTTATTTAGTTCCTATTTTCAATCGCCAATTGAGTAATAAAACGTTGCATCGTGAATATTTGGCCTTGATAAATCTGGATGCTCCAATTAATGATTCTGGAACAATTGATCAACCGATTGGTCAAGATCCAGATGATGTTCGTAAACGTATGGTCACAACTGATGGCTTGAACGCCACGACTAACTATCAAGTTATTGAGAAAAATGCTGATTTTGCACTCTTAAGATTAAATTTATTGACCGGTCGAACTCATCAATTACGTGTCCACTTGGCACATAATCATTGGCCAATCGTGAATGATGTTCTTTATAACCCGCATAAAAAGGCGGGAATGTTACTATTATTTGCCCATAAATTGACATTTAGCCAACCTTTTACGGGAAAACCTAAAATTATTCAAGCAAAATTACCCGAAAATATGTATAATTTAATATGTGCTGATTTAAAGCAACCAAAAAGCTCACCTAATCCCGACAATTAGGTGAGCTCTTCTTTTATATTCAGAAAGAAGTTTTAGGAGTGATTTTTTGACTTTTTCTGAGACGGCTGTAATTAAATCATTTCCATAACTAGTTTAATAACTGCCCCGACAGCAATTAATAAAATATATGTTACAGAGAATTTGCTTACAGCTTTGATTACTAAAGGATACGTCATTGTTTTAACTTGTTCCTTCAGATAAGGACGAATGTCGTCCCAAATACTTGGATAAAGCAGCACGATTAACAGTGTAATGTAAGGCACTACTTTTAAAATAGCTAAAATTGGAACTAGCAGGAAGGCTAAGGACCAACTAGCTTTGAACAAACTTAATGCATTGGCTTTTCCTACTTTACTAACCAATGTATGGCGACCATTTTTTATGTCTGCTTCTAGATCACAAGTCCCATTGCTCAACTCCGCACAGAAGAATGCGAATGTATTGGGCAAACAGATTATGATTACCGAAATGGCAGTACTAGAATCAAACTTAGCTGTTCCGATTAGCCCTAGATAGGAGTAGGCCATTGGAACTAGCTGGCTAATGGCAATAGCCACCGCTGCTTCCCCAAACATTGTTGAGTTCAGCGGCTTAGGACCTGCTGAGTATAATAAACCGATTAAGACTCCAGCGACCCCGATCGCCAATGTAATCCAACCAGTTTTATATACTAGATAGGCCCCAATAATTAATGGAAAAATGGCCAAACCGTACATCCATTTTCTGACTATTGCCAATGATTCGCGATTAATACCAATGGTACTAATCTTTTCACGATACTCTTCATTAGTTGAATTCTTGTAATCCATATAATTATTATGGAAGTTAATAAATAAATGAATAAAGAACACAACGACGAAACCCAAAAGTCCATAGAAGAAATTGAAAGTTTCATAATTCAGATAAGAAAAACCTATTGCCAGTAACAACCATGCTAAATCTAGTGTGGTTGTTTTTATTTCTGATAGTTCGCTAAAAAGTCTTCTATCCAAAACTGATTCACCCTACATTTCTTCTGGAGCTTTAACACCTAATAGTCCTAATGACATTTGTAGAACAATTGAAACTGACTTAACTAATGCAAGTCTAGCCTTCAAGCCTTCGTCATCAGCCAAAATCTTACTGTGTGCATAGTATTGGTTGAAACTCTTAGCAAGCTTCAAAACATACTTAGCAATAACTGATGGTTCGTAATCCTTAGCAGCACGTTCTACAACGCTAGGGAAACTTTGAAGTAACTTGATAGTATCCCAAGCTTCTGGAGCTGTAACAGCTAAGTCTTTGGCATCGCTGTAATCAACATCGCCAGCTTTTCTCAAAATACTTAATGCACGAGCATTTGTATATTGAACATAAGGACCAGTTTCACCTTCAAAACGAACAACTTCTTCAAGGTTAAAGTCGAAACTATCACGACGATCATTCTTCAAATCATGGAAGACAACCGCACCAACACCAACTGCTTCAGCAACGGCATCTTTGTTCTTAAGGTCTGGGTTCTTTTCTTCGATTTGTTTCTTAGCAAGGTTAACAGCATCGTTTAGAACGTCGTCAAGCAAGATAACGTTACCTTTACGTGTTGAAAGCTTCTTACCACCTGTTGTGATCAAACCAAATGGGATGTAGTCAATATCGTCTGACCAGTCGTAACCCATCTTCTTCAAAACAATCTTTAACTTAGTAAAGTGTTCTGCTTGTTCGCTACCAACAACATAAAGTGATTTAACAAAGTCGAAAGTATCTTTACGGTACTTAGCAGCAGCCAAGTCACGAGTGATATAAAGCGTTGCACCATCAGTCTTCTTAATCAAAGCTGGTGAAAGGTCGTATTCTGACAAGTCAACGATTTCAGCACCACGACTTTCCTTTAGAAGGCCTTTTTCTTCAAGTGTATTAACGATAGCATCCATCTTGTCGTTATAGAATGATTCACCAGTAAAGTGATCAAATTGAACATCAAGACGATCGTAGATTGTTTGGAATTCCTTCAATGAAAGTTCCTTGAACCATGACCAAAGTGCTAGAGCTTCTTTGTCGCCATCTTCCATCTTCTTGAACCAAGCACGAGCTTCGTCGTCAAGTTCTGGCTTATCTTCTGCTTCCTTGTGGAAACGAACATAATACTTCAAAAGGTTATTGATTGGGTCAGCTTCAACTTCAGCTTCAGAACCCCACATCTTGTAACCAACGATCAACTTACCAAATTGAGTTCCCCAGTCACCCAAGTGATTGATTTTAACTGGTTGGTAGTTTAATTTAGAAATAATTTTAGCAATTGAGTTACCGATAACAGTTGAACGTAGGTGTCCCATTGACATTGGTTTAGCAATATTAGGTGATGACATATCGATAGGAACGTTACGTCCTTTACCCTCATCAGCATTACCATATTCATCTTTTTCTGTTAGAACTTCATGTAAAACGTTGTCTGAGAAAGCTGCTTTATCTAAGAAGAAATTGATGTAGGCACCAGTGTTTACAACTTTTTCAAAGCCAGTTGTATCGATTTTGCCAACCAAATCCTCAGCAATCATGTTAGGTGCTTTGTGCAATGTCTTTGCCAAGATAAATGTTGGGAAGGCATAGTCACCAAGATCTGAAGTCTTAGGCTTCTCGATCAAGTTTGAAACTTGTTCCTCTGTAATGTCTTCTGGTAAAACCTTAACTAGTGTATCTACTACTTGTTGTTTAAAATCCATATTTTCCTCCTTTAGATAAAAAAAACGCCTCTCTCAATAAACAGTTGTTCATTGAAAGAGACGAGATTTCCCGCGGTACCACTCTAATTGATTAATATCCACTCATTAATTGAATTATTTAATTTTATTAAGACGGGTGCGACTTGATCTTCGAAATAGCTAACTCTCACCAAAGCTTAGCCTCGCTTTAAATCTCACAATCAATTAATCCCTCTTTTGCACAAGTATGATAGCATATAAAGCCATCAATAACAATAATAATTTTTAAATATTTGCCGTCTCCAGGACAGAGAATATTCTCTGTCCTTCCGACTCTTTCGTTGTGACACGAACGTTATCTGCTTTTAATTTTCCAAATCTTGAATAATTCATATTAATTACGATTCAAATATTTATATCTTATTTTCTGAAGGAAGAAAAATGAATCTTTAATTATATATCAAAATTCTGAATATTTTTATACTCAACTAAAAGTTGAAAAACGAAAATCAAATATGAACATTTTATCACCCACAAAAACAGATTAGTTGGAAGAGCTGGGAGCATTCATCGGCCGCGAAAGTGGCGTTATTGCTTTAGCAATTACACCACCGGACGTGTTGGAGACCTGCCGGTTTTGCAGGGCTTCAACCGAGGTTCGAGACCGCTTTCTGGCTCGGACCGTGCCGCGCAGCAGATGAATGCTCCCAGCTCTGGAGACGGCTTACAAATTATTATTTGTGAATAACTGTTCCTTTATTTCCTGCAATAATTTCTTTAACATCATCCAATGCACCGATAACGGCTGGCTTGCCTGTTGCTTTAACGAAGGCAACGGCTGCTTGAACTTTAGGCATCATACTACCTTTAGCAAATTCGTCATTATCAATATGCTTTTGAATATCATCGGCACTAACATCAAAAATTTCTTCTTGATCTGGTTTACCGAAATTATAGAACACTCCCCCCACGGAAGTTAAAATAATCAATTGATCAGCGTCTACTAATTGCGCAATCTTTGAAGCACCAAAATCTTTATCAATCACGGCTTCTTTACCTACTAAACGGTCGCCGTCTTTCACTACTGGAATGCCGCCACCACCGGCAACGATAGGAATTACGCCAGCTTTTGAAATTGCTTCAATTGCTGGATATTCGTTGATTTCAACTGGCTTTGGTGATGGAACTACACGGCGGTAGCCACGGCCAGCATCTTCGACAATTGTCCAATCCGGATGATCTGCTTGAAGGCCTGGAACTTCATCTTCTGTATAAAATGGTCCAATTGGCTTTGTTGGATCTTTGAAAGCTGGATCATCTTTGTCAACAATTGTTTGAGTAATCAAAGTCACAACTTGCTTGTCAATATCATTCTTAAGCATGACTTCTTTCATTGAATTTTGGAACCAATAACCGATACTTCCCTCAGTCATAGCACCACATGTATCAAGTGGCAAAGCTGGGTTCTTTACACTTTCAGCAGCAGCTTGTTGCAATAACAAGTTACCAACTTGAGGACCATTACCATGAGTAATAATCAAGTCTTTGTCACTCTTAACGAATTCAACTAGTGATTCGCAAGTCTTCTTAACAGCAGCCTGTTGAGCTGATGCACTTGCATCTGTACTTAAAATAGCGTTACCACCTAAAGCAACCACAATACGTTCTTTTGTCATAATCGTTTTCTCCTCAGAATAAGCGAATTTGTTTTTAATTGTCTTGTAAACATGCTCCTAAAACTTCTAAACCTTTGGTAAGTGTGTGCGGTGCACAGTAACCTAACCTCAGTATCTTTTAATAAATCTAGACAAAATTCTAAGCTCGATTTCTTAGCTTCTAATTTAACAAATGACGTCGACACACCATTTGAAAAAATACAACTGACCTTAGGAGTTTTCCCCAACCAGTCTTTGAAATAAGCTAAATTGTCTAAAATAGTCCGCTCCAGAAACTTCCTATCCAAAATTGTTCTGGTCGGATTGTTAACATTGTTGATAAAAATACTTTTATTATCTTATAAATCATTTTTTAATCATTTAATATATGAATACCAATTCTTTTCTTCACGTAATTTCTAGAAGTTAACTTCAGCTCCTTATGATCTCGGGATATCGTAGAGTTGTTGATAACTTAAGTAAACGCCAGTGATATGGACACCAGGTTCAATCAGTGAATAAATTGCTAAGAGATTAGCACCCATTGCGCCATTTGTCTGCAGAATATTATCGGGGCAATATTCTAATACATCTGGCTTATTTTTTAACTTTGATGAACTTTAAACCCACCAATAATTCATTTTTGCTCAACAAGCTGACCGTAGATATCAGCTTGTATTAAATTTTGGAGTGTATTGAAGTAATCGTATTTAGTCATCCAGAATTGTCTGAATATAAACAAATTTGTATACTTTTACATTCATTTATTACCGATTATCTAGTCGGAAGAGCTGGGAAATATTTGTGTGCCGTGGAAAGAATATTTCCCAGCTCTGGAGACGGCATCCTAGATTTTAATTGCTCCAGTTGCGACCATGAAAATACTTATAATTGCAAAAGCCACGATCAAGATTGACCAAAATATTTCTGCTTTAGTTAACTTTCCACCATCTAAGTTGTAATCTTTCTTAGCTCGATAGTAGAAGTAAATTCCGGGAAGATAACCGATACAAACTAACATTAAGAAATGTAGTCCTGCTAAGACAATTGCGATAACTTGAAAAGCAGCAGCGAAGATTCCTATCCAAAGTTGTTTCATATCTTTATTTTGGAGTGAAAATTTGATTTGGTATAACCCAACAAAGATATAGCAAACGACGATAGCTGCCGTACATAGTGAAAGTGCAAAATTATAAGCTTCTTTCGAGAACAATAGAACAACTAAGAAAACTTGAATCAATGAAGCTGTTAACACCAATGAAAAGGTTGGTGCACCATTTTTATTTTTTTTACCAAATGAAACTGGCAAGAGTTTTTCTTCAGCCATCAACATTGTCGTATCTGCTGGCAGCATTGTCCATGACAACCAAGCTCCAACGATTGCAACCACTAAACCAACGCCGATGAAAACGCCGCCCCATTTTCCGACCATTTCTTGGAAAATATAAAGCATGGCTGGTTGATCGATTCGAGCTAACTCGCTTTGTGACAAGTAACCATATGGCAAAACTGATGCTAAAACATAAATAACTAATAAACTGATAATTCCGATGATTGTAGCTTTTCCGGCATCATTTTTATCTTGAGCACGTGATGACAACATACTCGCTCCTTCGACGCCTACGAAAACCCACATCATAATCATCAAACAAGATCTAAACTGTCCACTGACACTAGTATTTCCGGCTACTCCTGAGGCCACATTCGACCAGAAGTGAGCTGTGAAAACGCCGCCTTTGAAAACAAAGATACCTATTACAATAAATGCAAACAGTGGAATCAACTTACAAATAGTAATGACTGTATTCATTGCTGCAGCTGATTCAACACCGCGATTAACAATAAAGGTCAACGTCCAGGAAACGATACTCGCGAAGATTACCGACGGAATGTTTTGTCCACCTTTAAAGACCGGGAAGAAATAACCTAACGAACTCATCAATACAGTCGCAAAGGCCACATTTCCGAGCCATGCACTTAACCAATACCCCCATCCGCTGACAAAGCCAGCAAAGTTGCCGAATCCAGCTTGTGCATAAGCTTGGATTCCTTCTGATTCAGGTTGTTTCAGTAACAAGTTATTCAGCGACAAAGCCAACATCATGATACCGAATCCAACCACTAACCATGCTAGTAAAACTGGACCAGGGGCAGCTCCTTTTGCAAGTGAGCTCGTTAAGGTAAATACACCTGAGCCAATGGAACTCGTAACAACGGCCGCTGTCAGAGCTCCTAGTGATAGACCCTTCTTTTCTTCCATACTAATCATTCCTTTAGCGCATAGTGCTAGTTGATAATTTATTATGAACATTCATATCAACAGTATTTCAGTACCTAACGTTGGCTGAATATTAAGGGATTTTAATATTTTTACATTCTATTAATTAGTCGGAAGAGTTGGAGAATATTTGTATGCCGTGAAAGTAGTCTGCACAGCTAATGAACATTTTCCAGCTCTGTAGACGGGATATTTAACTAGCACTACACGTTTCCTTTATTAAAAATTCAGAATGAAAAAAGGGCAAACCATTACGATTAGCCCTTCTCCAATAACTGATTAAACCTTAGGGATGAACAAGTTACCTAGAGTTGCTGCCATAATGGCTTTAATGGAGTGCATTCTGTTTTCAGCTTCTTCAAATTGACGTGCATATTTGCTTCTGAAGACTTCGTCTGTTACTTCCATCTCATTTAGACCATATTTAGCCTTAATGTCTTGTCCATACTTTGTATTTGTATCATGGAAAGCAGGTAGACAGTGCATGAAGATGATTTGGTCATCTGGTTGACCTGTCTTCTTGATCATATCCATGTTTACTTGATATGGTTTGAGTAATTTAATTCTTTCGTCCCATTGATCTTCTTCACCCATTGATACCCATACGTCAGTATAGATAACGTTAGTGCCTTTAACACCTTCTTCAATGTTGTCAGTGATCATGAACTTGCTGCCTGACTTGTCAGCATATGCTTTAGCAGTGTCGATAACACTTTGGTCTGGGAACAATTCCTTAGGAGCAACGATATGGATGTTTACACCCAACATTGAACCTGTAACTAAGAAACTGTTAGCCATGTTGTTACGGCCATCACCAACGAATGTCAAAGTTTTACCCTTGATATCGCCAAATGTTTCTTTCATTGTCATGAAATCGGCAAGCATTTGTGTTGGGTGCCATTCATCTGTCAAACCATTCCATACAGGAACACCTGAGAATTTAGCAAGCCCTTCAACAGTCTTTTGTGAGAATCCACGGAATTCGATACCGTCGAACATACTACCAAGTACACGACCTGTATCTTCAACACTTTCCTTGCTACCAAGTTGAATGTCGTTTGATCCTAAGAATTCTGGATGTGCGCCTAAATCAATAGCTGCAGTTGTGAAAGCTGAACGCGTACGTGTTGAATTCTTTTCGAATAACAATGCGATGTTCTTGCCTTCTAGATAATGATGAGGAATACCCTTCTTCTTTAGGGCCTTTAAATGTAGTCCAAAATCAATTAAATATTCTAATTCTTCTGGTGTGTAGTCTTTTTCTGCTAATAGACTTCTACCTTGAAATACTGAAGTTTCTTTACCTTTATAATCCAAAATCATTCCTCCTAGTGAGTATTAGAATTAGTTTATCACTTTATTCTAATTATATTAAAACTATTTTAAGTCTTCACGAACTAATGGCATACTCATACAACGAGGACCCCCACGACCACGTGATAATTCACTCGAAACTGTCTCCAAAACTTTCAAGCCGTGTTGTCTAAGGATTTCGTTAGATACGTAGTTTCTATCATAAGTAACTACGACACCGGGTGCGATTGCCAAAGTGTTAGAACCATCATTCCATTGCTCTCTAGGTGCAATGATTGGATCACCGTTACCTGTTGGAATCAAATCAAGGTCATCTAGGTTAAGTACTTTCTTTAGTACACCCTTCAAGTCTTGACTATGTTCCATTGTTAAGTCGCCATCTTTAGTAGGATGGATTGTCCATGTATCAATCTTGCCACCTTCGCCAAGAATACCTGGGTGAACTGTAAATTGATCGTAGTTGATCATTGTAAATACAGTATCCAAATGCATCATAGCGTGGTTATGTGGAATCTTGATAGCAACAACTGTATCGTATGTGCCTTCAGCAAATAGATTTCTAGCAATGTCTTGAATAGCAGTTGCCGATGTTCTTTGAGAAACACCAATTGCTAAGACGTGATTACTAATAACTAATTCGTCTCCACCTTCGATACGGTGTGTGTGGTTTCTGTTACGCCATACGTGTAAACCTTTGTCAGCAAAACGTGGGTGGTGGTCAATGATTGCTTCCATAAACATTGATTCACGTTGTCTTGCAGCGAAAGTCATATGGTTGATACTTAGTCCTTCACCGATTGAAGCTGCCGGGTCTCTAGTGAAATAGAGGTTTGGCATAGGATCCATGAAGAATGGATAATCTGAGTCTTCAGCGGCACTGACAAGGTCTGTCGGGGTAAAGTCAATGTCATTCTTACGAACACCGATCATCAATTGATTAACTAAAGCTGGTGTGTCAAGACTCATCAAGAATTCCTTCAATGCGTCATGATCTGCGCCAGTAGCGTAATCAGATTCGCGAAGCATCTTTTCAACGAAAGCATCTTTGATGTTTCCGGCATCGATTGCTTCAGCAGCTAAATCATCAAGATAAAGTACTTCTGTGCCGTTATCCCTCAAAATTTGTGCAAAGTTATCATGCTCTTTTTGAGCAATTGGTAAATATGGGATGTCATCGAACAATAGTCGGGGCATTGTGTCGGGTGTAATGTTTTCAACTTCCTGTCCGGGACGTTTCAACATTACTACATCTAATTTGCCAATTTCTGAAGTAACATGGATTGGTTTTGTCATAAAAAATCACTCCTTAATTTTGAATTCCGTTACCGACATCTACTATATCGGACAGGTGTACCTTTTGCAAGCGGTTTCATAACTATTTTACTTCATGGTATATATATTTTAATTTTACGATGAATCACGATTGGCTCCATATCTAGCAAGGGATAGAACTAATTAAAATATTTCTAATCAAAAATAAATTTTTAAAATGGGTAAAATGATAGCCAAGATATTGTAAGTGCTTTCTGAAATCGGCCAATTTATAATATTTTGCGCAATAAAAAAATCAAAAAAGAATCAAAAAAAGACCATTCAATTCTGAAATTGAATGATCTGAGTGAATTTATATTTGTAAACTAGCGATGGATTGGGATTTACTTAGTTTTTTCTTATATATTAAAAAGATTATCGTTTTATAAGTCTATTCTTATTTGAAAGTTGAGTACAAAAAAAGAGAGGCGATTGCTTGCCTCTCCTTACATTACATTATTTACCGTTCTTTTGAACAGCCTTAACTGCTTGCTTGTGTGTACCGTTGTATAGTTTCCATTTCTTGCCATCAGGAGTTTTAATAGTTGTCTTGCCTGTCTTAACGAAGACCCAGTTGTTAAAATCAGGTTCTCTCATAACTCTGAAACCGTCAATCTTGAACTTCTTTGGATCTTTCTTATCCATAACTAACTTAGATTTCTTAAAGTCAGAAATAACTGTCTTTGAACCATTCTTTGCGACACGAACGAATTGAACTGTCTTGTGATCCTTACCAGTAAAGAATGTAAGGTACTCATCCTTGTTGCCATCACTTACACCAACGTAATCGTGGTTCTTGATTTCAGATTTTGTAATCTTTTTAGCTGAATGTTGTTCAACTTGCTTTGTACTGTTTGTGTTAGAACAACCAGTAGCAACGGTAGCAAAACCACCCATTAATGAAACAGCGGCCAAAAAAGTAACCAATGTCTTTTTCATTATAATCTTCTCCTTGAAGCAATTTATTGATAGAAATCTATCATTACTTCTGATTTTATGGTAATGAAAACCAAAAATCAATTTATATTGTAAATTCCCGGCACAATTTTAAATAAACTTTATCTTTTTGAAATAAATTATTGTATAATAAGAGAGTTGTGAAATGCGAACTTAGTTTAATGGTAAAATACCAGCTTCCCAAGCTAGTGTCGCGAGTTCGATTCTCGTAGTTCGCTTATAGGGTTTTCTATGTTTTGTTATGTGTCCCGAATCGTTGTTGTACCGGCGTTTATGGACTTTGTAATATCTATGTTTTATAAATATTTATGACTTATTGGAGCCATATTGGAGCCACGAAAATAATGCGCGAGGGCAGTCATATCACTTGATAAGCTAATTATAAAATCAAAAAAAGATCCACCACCTACAAGTTGTAAGTGGTGGCTCTTTTAATCTTAAAATTAACCAGAAAATCCAGAACCTTGCGAATAATTAATTGGAATGTATTCATCAGTGGCTACTTTATACGCATATCCAATGTTTGGTAAATTGACTAGCTTATCAGCAGTTTTCCAAATAGTACCACCTTTAAAAGTTTTATTGGATTTAGCAATTGATTGTCCCTTTGAATTATAAGCAAGCACTCCATAATTATTTAGATAGTTCACTACAACTGTCCGATTAAAAGTTGTACTTGATTGTGGGATTAACGTCTCAACACCAATTTGATAATATGGCTTGTCGTTAATCACAACAATTGAATTAGATTTCCAGTCTGTTCCTGAAATGACATTTGTTCCATCATTTGCTTTTCCAACATTATTAAAAGTTGCATACGCCTTATACGTATTACCTTTGACCGAAACAACATTATTAATTGTTGACTGGGGATCAACTAACGGACTTTGGCCACCAGTATAATAATTGTCATACAACATAGATACATCAAAGTTTCCATAACTACCTTGAAAGTTATATGTTGAACCCCACTGCCATGCTGAATTTCCAGAATACCAATTCTTACCTGCAGCATTGTATGGATAAGATGCAATCCAACCATTTTTGTTGATTGAAAGTTTGTTACCAACCCAAGAACTCATTGTGTAAATATCAGATCTATAACCATATTTTTGAATCTCATTCATGAACGCTTTATTATTCGTATCATTCTGAGCTTGAGATAAATTGTTCTGTTGCTGAGCTTCTACATCGGTGACCAAAACTGCACCAATTGGTAATCCGTCTGACTTTGCTAACTGGCCAGCATAGTCTGCCTCTGCAATTGCCTCCGATACATTTGAGTATCTAGCAAAATGATAACCGTTAATATAAAGTCCAGCAGCTTGAGCAGTAGCGATATTATTAGCTGCAGTATAGTCAGAATAATATGACCCTTCACTAATTTTTGTAACTACTGATTTAACTCCATAGTTATCACGCATATCCTTAAAATTGGCTACTGTCATATATCCATTGTGATTTGATACATCAACCATATCAGTGTTAGCAGCATGAATATTCGTGGTACAAAAAAATAGACTTGCTATCAGCAAGCCTAAAATAAGTCCTAATCTCTTTTTCATTCTTTCTCACCAGCTTTTTCACCCATGAATGCTTGAAACCCATCAAACAAACCACTAGTCCAGCCACCAACTAATAGACCGGCAATCATTGCCTTGTACAAATCATCATGAAACACCAACGCAATTAGAGACGAAAATACCAATCCTAGTAACATTGCCAAAAATGGCATGTATTGGATTGGTATTTTTTTCGTATTTTTAATTGCATTTGTTGCCCCATATACCAGAACTGTAATCAGCAATAATTGTGTTGCATCGATTAAATTAAAATTCTCAATAAAACTCATTTATTTTCCTCCGATTTAATTTTCCTATTTAATTCTCCAATTTGACATGTCAATTGATCAGTAACTTTCTTTTGCGTTTTCAAGTCAGTTTTAACCTTGTTTAATTCTGACTCGAGTCTTGAATTTTTACTTTTCAAGTCAGCACGTTCATCAACCAGAGAATTAATTTTTTCCACATTTAGTAAAAACTGCTGTGCATAGATTCCTTCATTACTGCCACTATTCTTCAATTTTTGAAGTAACAATCCAAAAATCCCTGTAACAAATGCTCCACCGATTGCTGAAATCACAAATTTAAAATTATCTACCAATCTGGACTACTCCAAAACGCCTCGAGCAGGATTTTAATAATAATAATGAACGAAATCATGGTAGTAAAGTCTGGACTAAATCTATTCATTCCAAGCATTTGCATCATAGCAATATCATGAAATAGAAACATCAAAAAATAGAAGGTCCAAATAAATAGTGGCAGAAATGTTACTAATATTTGATTGATTCCATGTAGGTAATTAAACGACGCTATGACCACATAGATGCCAACCAACATGACAGGAATTGAAAAAGCAGGCTCATCAATATGCATTACAAAATCAGGCGGCCGGTCAATAAAATGACTCGACATCATTAACGTGATGCCCAATGCAAATGTCTCTAATCCATTAATAAACCAACTTCGATTTATTCTGAAAAAGAATAATCTTTTAAAGCTTTTAGGTAATTTATTTGGTTTGTCCATTTAATCACCCCGTATACTAGCCCGAAGGCTAGCTTGCTACGTAATCTTTACCGGTAATTGTCTTATAATCATTTGCTGAAATAACGATTGGAACATAGCTAACGATGTCCTCTACCTTTAATGTTCCCCAACCAATTTCCATTTTAAGTAAATTAACCATAATTATTTTTCCTCCGTTGCTGTAGTTGTATTTAATGTTGCTAGTTTTAATTGCATTGCTGCTAATTGCTTAGTAACCTCAGTCAATCCATTTTTAATATCAATTTTATCTTGAGCATCGGCCAGTTGGTTTTGAGTCAAAGCAGTAACACCACTTTGAACTTCTTTAACATTTTTTGATGTAGCCAAATTTTGCATTGTCAAAGTTGTGAAATTCTGTTGTGATTCTTCGTCAGGAGTCATATTTGTCGCAATGTGAACAAGCTTGCTGTCAGATTCTCGAACTGTCCAAAGATAACTTTCAGAACTCAAAAAGGTTGGATCATTATCAACTAATGTCCAACCTTTATCTTTAAATAATTTTACTTGTAGTTCTGCACCAAATTCGTTAGTTGTAACCGTGCCGATAATGTTTCTATCGGGGTCTAACTGAATTGCTATTTTCATACTTTATCCTCCTCTAATTATAAGATTTAATATTTAGAACATTCAACTTTACATAATCAGTATTATTACTGCTTCCCAGTACAATATCAATTCCCGTATCAAAATTAATTGTACCTTTACCAAAAATGAGATAGTAATCTCTGTCAGGTAAAGTAACACCAACATTATTTACTCCTGGTGTATCTTCCCAGGTACCCCATTTCTTATTTAATCCTTTTTGATATCCACTAAATCGCTTTGAATTAAGTTTTAATTTGTATCCGTTAATCAACAATTTTTTATCTACATTTAACACTTGTGGTATACCAAAAGACTCTATCTTATAGCCCCAATTAGTGTCAATATTTGTTGAATTTCCTTGAAAATGGTCATCAAATGTAATTTGTAGTCCATTCATAGTATTCTCAAAAAAATCAGTAGCACCAGATAGAACAACATCATGACAAGCGGAACCAGCAAAAAAATTAATTGAAGGTGGAATCTGTGCAATAGCATTTTGGGTAGAGAATGTTGCAATCACATCGACCACAACATCGTAGTTAGCACCCGTAGCACCAGCAGAACTGCCATCATTATCATAACCGGTAGCACTCTCGAAAGTCATAGTCCCATTGCCATTAAAAGTTACATTTAGTTGAGGGGCTTTGACATTTTTACCTGATAGGTTTTCACCAATACCATTGATTGGAATTGCTAACGTTTTTTTAGTAGCTAGATCGGATGCTTTGATATAAATAGGATATGGTGAGGTTGTTGTGAAATATCCATCTTTAGCCACGTTATTAGTATCATAATTTAATTCAACATCTGAAACTGTTCCTTTAGCACCGGCAGTCATCAATGTTTTTTGAAGATGTAACAATAATGTGGCACCATCTCCAGCCATATTAAATTTTGTACCAACATCCTTTAATAAAGTAACTGTTTTTGGTGTTGTAGGTTCTTCTGCAACGCTCTCATGACGTTGATATAAAAGATAACGTTCAGTAATCTCACCATCAGCAAGCGATCCAGCATAATAATCAGCTCCAGCATCAGGGTGATCAGGATTATCTCCGCCACCAGTATCACCAGAATTACCGTTACCACTAATACCTGTCAAATCAAGAACATTAGCTTTAGTAGTCGGCAAAATAGTTTTCTCATTACCATCCTTATCTAAAATTTTAGCTGCCATTACCGAATGGATTGCAACATTAGCAGTTCTGGTTAACTTGTTAGTTGCCATTATTTAGTCACCTCTTCTGTACTATTCTTTTCCGAATCATCAATGGCACTATTTAGCTCATCAATTCGAGCAGATATCTTATCATCATCGAATTTATCACTCGTGTCTAACTTATCAACAACATCGGATATCGCTGTTTCCGATTCATCTTTAGTCATAAACTTAGATGAAAGATTTAAGAATCCATGTTCATCTTTTGGAACATATTCCTTTGTCCCATCAGATTTTAAATAAAAAGCACCTGTCACTAATCTAACTGCATAATTAGCAACTTTCGTCAGCATATTCATTAAACAGTTCCTCCTTCAGATTCAGTTATGTACTGATTTAACTCATCGATTCGAACTGAAACGTCATGATCAAGAATTAAATCGTCTGTGTTAATAGTCAGTTGACCACTATCCAAAGCTAATTGCATTGAACCGAGAATGTTGCCTTTTGTTACAAGGTCATCCGAGTTAATTTGTGTTTCTAGTTTGTCCATTCGAGTTTGCGCTGTATCAATGTCGCCGTTCAGGGTGTCTAACTTAGTTTTGGATTTGCTAATGTAATCATCAACAGTTTTCTTAGCACTGTCTAATTGACTATTTACATCATCAATTTCCAATTTGATTTGATTTCTAATTTGCTCCAAAGTATCTGAGACAACTGCAGATTCAAAATTCAATAAATAATTTAATTGCTTGTCAGCAACCTTTTGCATTTCACCAATATGAAATAACGAACGTTGATATTCAGACATGTAAAAAGCCAATGCTCGCGGATATGCTACGTCATTGGCTATAATATTTAAACTAAAATCTAATGTTGCTAAGACTTTAGTTCTATCAACATTTTCAATCACAAAATGAGCTGTTTTAAATCTTCCAGCGGTCTGCGATACAACTGCACTGGGTCTCCAGGTCAGTCTACCCAAAGAAGCCTGAGTTCTGCTAAAGCTTTCATCATCCGAAATTTCAGAACTTCCTGCATCATTTCCAGCAAATCGAATAATTGTATCTGTCATATCAATGGGACCAGATTGATTAACAAAGAGACAATTAATATTTTGCATATCTGATTGTCCTTGACGAATATTGACTTGTTGGAAAATTCTTTCTTTCGTCAAAGTATTAACAACGCCTTGGGGCGAATGTACACTCTCATCATCAGTTTGTTCATGTGGTAAATAATATGCTTTAGAATTATCCAAATAAAAGATCAATGGTTGTTCTAACGGTATATCCATATTCAATTTTTCGTAATTGGGGCTGGATGGATTCATTAATGGTGGCGTTACGGCCATTCCGTCTTCTGTTGGAATTCCAATATCTGTCATTAATTATTGTCTCCTTTCTCATCATATAAACTATTTAGTTCATCAATTTTTTGAGCAACGTTTGGATCGTATATCTTATCGTTAACATCAATATTTTTATCACCCGTATAACTTGGCGGAAATACACCTCCGGGTGCTGGTTTGTATGTGATTGCATTGCTCAAGTTGTCAATTTGGTCTTGTAAATATTTAAACTTCTTATCAGCATCTACTTTTGAATAATATTTGGTTTCAACATTGTCATGCATAAACTTAGATACTTGAATACTGATAATCTTCGAAACAAATCCTTTAACATCACTAAGAGTATCCTTCAACTTTGAAAAATATCCCTTTTGATTAACTGAATAATCAACTAGGCTATTAACAGTAGTCTCAATATGCTTAACATTATTATTGTAATCATCCCTAGCATCCGAATTAGCAACACCATCAAACTTATCCAAACTTAACTTGGCCAAAAAGTCTGGAAACTCTGGACTCTTAGGAAATACAACATCATCATTAACATCTGAAAACTCATAAACTTCCGAATCATATGTACCATCGGGCTGTTCTGTTCCAATTACAACGCTTTGGCCATTCTTGAAAGTCATCACAACTTTTTTTCCATCTGGAGACTGCAGTTTTAGATTAGGAAACTCTGATTCAATAACTTCTTTAGGTAAATTCAATATCTCAACTCCTTTCTTTTATTTCAGATAACTGGCCATCAACCATTTCAAAATAATTATTAGTGGTAGCTACTTCGATTACTCCATTTTTTGAATCCATGAAAAAAGCCTGTAAATATCCCTTTTCGATACCTGCAGGTTTATTTTTTGTATCTTGGTCAAAATAAAAAAGACCCGAATTATCAATTAAATTCAAATCTTCGATATATTTTGCGTAATTTCTATTAGAGTCACTTGGAGGTGTGACCCAATCAGATAAATATTTGTCCAATCCATCTATGGCCAAAACAGTTGTCTTAGCATAAAACAATTTTCTAGTCACAGGATCAACCATCATTCTAATTTCAGTCACTAAACTTCACCTACCTTAATAGATACCCACGGATTGGCAATTGCTCCATTAGATAATGACATAGTGGCATTCTGCCTTGCATCCATCATTAACTTGTTTTGCGACAACTCATAATCAGCAAGTGTCTGAGGTGTTGAGTTCAAATTCAATTCATAAACTCTTTGATAACTTAATGGATTGAATTTGATACCCGTCACTGTCACCCACGTTGTGAAATTCTCGGCCGGAATATCACAGTAAACCATGTCACCTAACTTAAATTCATCTGAACCAGTATAAGTTAATGATATCTGAACCTCAGGCTCTGTCTTCATTTGAGATAAAGCATACTTTCTCATTTCAACTGGATCTTCAATATCAGTATTAGTAATTGGTTCACCAGGTAACTCACCCCATTCTTGAATAGACTTCTCGTCACGAACAATAAATGGTTGAAAATAATCTTTAGAATGGTCATCTTCTGAATCAGTATCATCACTATCCTTAACCTCACTTGGCTCAACATCAGTGTCACCAGTAAAATCAAAATTATCAGATGTAACCCATTCGTTTACACCAATCCGATACCAAGTCTTGCCATTTGCACCTTCAGTAACTTCACCGTTGATTTTCCATCTTGAGCCATTAGGTAACTTCTGGCCAACTTCCTTATGGTCACTCCATGGTGAATCATAAATAGTAACTTCAGTTGGCGTTGAATCATCTTCCGAAACAGCGACATCACTTGAATTAGTAAAATCAAAACTATCCGTATCAACCCATTCATTAGTACCAATCTGATACCATCCTTTATCCTGGGCTCCACCTGAAACTTCATTACTGATTTTCCATTGACTACCTGCAGCTAAAGTCCGACCTGTTTTATTTTGTGGAGTAAATGGAGAATCATAAACATAAACTGCAGTATCTTTTTTATCGTCATCAGAACCAGCTGACTTTTCAGCCTTAATTGTTCCTTGGCCAGATACCCTTTTAATAGTGTGATCCTCGGGCTTAACATTCCTAGTTTTATCAAATGTAAAATATTTGCTTGATACCCACTCATTGGGTGCAATCCGGTAATAAGTAGTCCCATCAATAACCTGCTTGGAGGTAGTCGCCCAACTAGTACCACTATTTAAATGGTCAACAATATTTGTTCCACCAGGCTCACTGAACACTGGCGCACCACTCGTTTCCATAGTGCTAATAGTCCCACTGGCATTACCAATTGGAAGTACATCAGTATTATCACCATCAGTTGTTTCCTTATCGTCTGCAGCCTTAATTGTCCCTTGACCCAAGACTTCAGTAATGATGTGATTCTCTGGAGCAATGTCACCATTTTTTTGAAAACTAACATACTTTTCATTGACCCAACCGTTAGTCGAAACTCTATACCAGGACTCACTATTGGCCGTCATTTTTGAATCCATAACCCACTTAGTCCCATTAGGCAGATACTGAACAATATCAGTAGGCTTTTCAGGATCCGTAACAACTGGTGCTCCGCCTTCGACCATTGTATTAATTGTTCCAATAGCTGTACCAATAACTGATGTTACAAGGGCATCTGTTTTTCCATAAACTCTAGCAATATTTTGCAAATCAGTTGTATCAATAGATACCTTAAACGTAGGCGTGTCATGAATATATCTGAAAGTCTTGTTGGTTTTTTGCTGAAAATCATCCATTGGAACTAACTTAATATTTTTATTGTCAGCAACAACTACTAGGTTAAATTTCTCAATGCAATCTTTAATACAATCCATGCCATTCTTCTCACCATAATCAGTGAAGGTGGCCGTATCTGAACTATCCTCAACTGACCAACTGAATCCACGGTTGCCTAAAGTATTCTGATCAAACACAAAACTCATTAAATCGTATGCAGATAATTTCTTCGTTCCTTTAATTTTATCGTATTGCCAAATGTGCTGACAATCGAACCAAATATGTGTAGCCGAAACTGTTCGTTTAGTGTCATATGCTTCATCATCCTTATCCGCTTGTTTGATTTGATATTGTTGACCATCAAAGTACAAATAGTTTTCATTTTGAAGAAGTTGATAACCAACGCTACCATCATTCCTGGCGGTGAAATCAATTTGGTGTGTCTGATTAATTTCTTCATTCTTACTTATGGATTCACGAGATATACAGGTTAGTGTTTCTTTGTACTGGCCATCACGATCACTAACCATAATCCTAGGTAAACGAATCATAGATAAATAAATGGAAAATCAAAGGCAACAGTTCCAGTCCAGCCAGTCAGACTAAAATTATTCCATCCCTTTTGTAAACTGATAGAACCATGATTTGTATTAATTTCACACGGTTCACTATTCAAGAATGGATGCACACCTTTCAAAATCAATTTATCCGCAGCACTAACATTATTATTAAAACTAAACGAATCGCCAGTATCATTATTAGTCAATGTTGGACTGCCACTACCACTAAATACGATATTCAAGTCATGGTTTTGTTCGTATGGCTGAATAGCAAAATCAGATGGATTGAATATTTTAAACGTACCTTGAGTTTGACAATAATTGAGCTCCTCAAACGGAAGGTTCATATTGTTACTCAACACGTAAGGATTTTCTTTAATATCCACTGGAAACCCACTACTACGAATAACCGAGTATAAATAAGCACTGGGTATATCAAACTCAATGGAAAATGTCTTATCCAAAACTCCAACGGCTGTAATATCGAATGGTTTAGCAATTCCGTAAAAACATCTACCAATATCATTCGATTGACGGACTCTTATTAACTGACGGTGGAAAACCTTGTTATAAAGTTCATGACACTTCATTTCAAAATCTATTTCATCTGCAGTTTCCAAAAAGAAATTAGCAGTGGCCGTTCGAGACCCGTACAAAATTGGTCCTTGTTGTGACTGTCCATCAACACCAGCATTACTAATAAGTGTCGTTTGTGTTTGGGGCGAACTAATCTTCAAATCTAAAAAATGTAACCCACGATAATCTTGGATTGCAAATTCATCTTCGCTAGCCGGTTTTAACAAAAGTGTATTAACTCGATAACTCCCGTTGATTAAAATACCCAAAACTATCTCACCTCGATTTATTATTTTTAATTAATGGCCAACATTTAAGTCGGCCCACGTACTTCATTCAAATTAATCACCTATCCTAACTGATATTTAGTAATTTTCCTATCCTTTAAGCCAAGTTGGTCCATCATTTGATAGAGCTTATTAAGTGTACTCTGGTCATATGAACCACCATTTCCTTTGCTTAAAATCTCAAGAATCTTACTCAAAATCGTATTTTGAATTTGCATTAATAGTGTTTGTTGCTTCTGATTCTGCTCGAGACCACTCGAATCAAACGTGACTCCAGCAGAACTGTTGCTATTACCGAATCTAGCTTGAGCTTCACTCAAAATGTGCATTGCTCGAGTCTGGTTTGTTAATGGTAGAACAACTTCGGGACCAGCTTCACCGACAATAGCATTCGTTGCTTGAGTAATTAAACCACCGTCTGCCATTAATCTTGGACCTGAAGGTCCTGAAGCTGCACCTCTCCATTCTCCATACTTACCGTTGTAACCCATGCCCATGTCTGTACGCCATGTAGCATCATTGAACAATGCAATCAATTGATGCAATGGATTCCAAATATCTGTAAAGCCTGGCATAGCATAATTTCTGAAGGTTGCATCAATGTATTGAAGAATACCTTTTGATGGATGACCTTCTTGGGCATTAATATCTGTTAGATTAATGGCTCTTGGATTACCGCCAGACTCGTTACCAATAATACGTTCAATCATATCCACATTGAAATCAGTAACATTCTGATGCATATAAGCAGCTGCTGCACGAATCATAGGACCATAGGATTTTGCTGGCATTGCTCCACCAGAGCCACCCATTGATTCCATCATCTTGTCCATTACGCCACTAATATGTTCTTTAACCCAATCACCAGCCTTAGACGCTGTTTTGTCCAGGGCTCCTTTAGCAAAGTCAGCATAAGCTTCAACTTTAGGCATGACCTTATTACCGGCATTAGTCATTAATGACTTAGTATTCTCAATTGGATGTTCCATGAACTTAGAAACAGCCTCAAACTTGTCTCCCAGCCATGAACTAATATTATCAAGTGAGCCTTTTGCCCAATCAATCATGCCACTGCTGGCACCTTCAATTTTGCCAACGATACCACCGGTAGCATAATGTTGTACGCCTGCAGCAGACATAATACCTTTGGTCTCATCGCCGTTATACACACGTGAACCTGCAGGTAACATCCCTGTCCAATTACGTTGCTGACTCATCATCAACTCACCCGTTGGCAACTGAACAAGCTCTTTCCAATTTGAGCCTTTACCATCATTAATGACTGATAGATGTTGCTCAACAACACCGCCTTGTTCGAAGTGAACTTTACCCAAATGAGGGACAGATGTCTTCTTACCAGTAAAGAACTTCCAGACGGAATCAATTGCATCAACACCGGTATTGATCACACCGATTACGCCATTAATCCCGTCTGCAGCGCCTTTTTTGATTCCACCCCAAATACTGCCAAAAAAGTCAGCCATATTTTGCCACATTTTTGACCAGGTGGAAGAAATGGCACTAAGCGAACTTGAGATAACGTTCGAAAGAGAATTCATTATCGGTTTGGTAAAGTTAACAATCCCGTTAAAAATCGACTTGAAGAAATTACTTATCCCAGTAATCGATGAATGCCAAATATTGCTGATGGCTCCAAGAACTGAGCTAGTTATATTTGACAAGGAATTCATTATTCCGGAGAAAAAGTTCTTCAATGAATTAAATGTTGATCTAAAGAAACTGGAAATATTCGAAAGAATCGGTCTAAAGAAATTACCAATTTGAGTCCAAGAATTACGCCAAGTGTTAGATATATTTGACATGATTTGCTTGAACCAATTGGCTAAAGCTGTAAAGATTTGGTGACACCAGTTAGAAATTTGTATAATAACAACTTTCCAAGATTGGAATATGTTTTTCCAAAAGTTAATCAACCAGGTACTATAAGGAACCCAGATTGCCTTGATACCAGCAATAAGAGTTTTCATTATATTCTTCAACGGTTGTACTAATGGTTTAGTTACCAGTACGGCAATTCCGACTGGCAATGCTAGTGCATAAACAACTAACTTACCAAATCCTTTTAAAGCTCCAACTATGGCATCAAGCATCTTCTTACCAACTTTGGCAAAATCAGATACCCACTTAGACGTTGTGGAAGTAACCCCACTCCAAGCCTTCTTCAGCCCCGATGTGAGTTGTGATCCCCACGCAGTCATTCCACTGAATGCAGACTTGAATTTACCAGGCATTTGACCTAGCCAACTGTTTAGTCCACTAAATCCATCAGAAACCCACTTAACCATGTTTTGGAATACTTGTTTGATGATAACCCCAAGCTGATTAACTGCATCCCTGAATGGCTTGATGTGATTGTAAGCTAACATAAATGCAGCAATTAAAGCCGTAATTGCTAAAATAGCTATTCCAATTGGCCCTGTTAGAACCGTTGCTATTAAGCTACCTCCAGATAGAAAGGCTCTTACTGCTGTAACAGCCATTCTTATTCCATTGATTGCTCTAATTAAACTAGAAATACCGCCAATTATTTGACTAATGACCAGCATAACTGGTCCTAACGCCGCGGTTATCAATGTAGCTTTGAGAATAAAATCTTTTGTACCAGGACTCAACTTCGAAAATGACTTTACTAAATCAGTTATTTTCTTAACCATTGGAGTAATCGTAGGCATAAGCTTTGAACCTATTGTTATGGCCAAGACGTTCATTGATTCCTTAAATTTACTCATATTAGCTGATGCCGTGTTATTCATGGTATCAGCTATTTTTTTAGTTGAACCAGTAGCCTTTTCAGTTTTATCCGTCAAATCTGATAAAGCATCCCCACCTTGAGAAACTAAGGCATTCATACCAGCTTGGGCTTCAGTCCCAAAAGCCATCGCTATTGCTGATGCCTTTTGTTCCTTTGTCCATCCTTGTGTATTTGTCTTAATTTTATCCAAAATCTGTGGCAATGTTAGAGCATGATTTTTGAAATCCTCAGCATTGATGCCTAATTCCTTCATACCTTCAGCATTCTGCTTTGATGGTTTCATCAATCTTGTCAACGTTGATCTAAGCGCTGTACCGGCAACTGAACCCTCGATGCCCTGGTTAGACATTTCACCGATTGCTGCTGCAGTTTGCTCCAATGAAATACCAGCCGCGTGAGCAGTTGGTCCAACGTAGGTCATTGCATCTCCCATATCGGAGAAACCAGCAGCAGTTGCATTAGCAGTGTAAGTCAAACTATCAGTTACACGTTGAGTGTTTTTAAGCATCCCTGCAGTTGAATTAGATTTCAATCCAAACTGTTCCAACGTTGAAGTTGAAACCTTCATAACTGAATTAAAATCATCACCAGATGCCTTTGTAGCATTAAGGATCGAAGGCATTGCTCCAATCGTCTGCTTTGCCGAATAGCCACGTTTTACTAACTCATCCATTCCAGAATTAATTGATGTGGTAGATATACCGTATTGAGTTGCCCACTTCTTTGATTCATCAGACATTTCAACAATTTCCTGTCGAACCTGTTTGACACCTTCACCATTGGCCTCCAAAAGAGGCTTGATATTAGTGATTTGTGATGAAAAATCAGTTGCACTCTTAATTGCATATCCCATACCAGCAACTATAGGAACTGTAAACTTGGTGGTCATTGCTGAGCCGGCATTCTTCAGTCCGCCACTAATCGCACTTAACTTTGTGGAAACCCTATTAAGACTATCAATTGATTGTGCCTGACCATCAGAAAAGTTTCTAACCTTTTTACCTAACTCATCATATTGAAACTGTGATTTTTGCTGTTCAGCATTTAACTCAGCAATCTTAGAACGTTGATTCTGAGTTTCTTTAGCATCATCACCCTTTGTCAGAACTAAATCTTGAAGTTTGGCTCTTTCAGAAGCAATGATTTTGCTGTAATTATCAACCTCTTTGCCCAAAGAACGATACTTAACCAAATTGGCTTCAGTCTGTTTACCTTGAACTTGAAGGCTATCAACCTCAACCTTAGTTTGCTTTTGAACACGTTGAAGTGCTTCACGATAAGAATCCATCCCACGTTCGGCATCTTTCATCGCTACCTTGGCATTATCAAGTTGACGTTGATACTGTCCCTGTTGTGCTTCAGCCTTATTTAATTGATTAGCAACTTTCATTGCTGAATCTGAATACTCACCGTTTGTCTTAACAGCAGTATCGTAACGATCTTTCAAGGCTGAAATTTGTTTCTCATTTACCTCCATCAACTTAGATAGTTCATCAACTTTAGAACTTGCCTTCTCATAAGCAGTGCCAGTTGTATCTAAGACTGATAGATTGGCTTTCATCTCACTCTTGGCCAAACGGAATTGATTTTGAATAGATTTCAATGAATCCTCAAACTTTGTTGAAGTCATATCCAATTCAATAATCATTGAACCAAGAGGTCGCCCACTACTAGCCATTTAACTGACACCTCCTTTAGAAGTTGTTATAAAAGTCCTGGGCTGACATCATTTGAGTATCAGCACTTGAACCACTATCTTCTGATTGAGAAATTCTTTGTAAATAATCTAGAAAGCTGTCAGCATCTACATCATCAATATCCTTGAATGACACACCATTCTGCATTTGCTTTTGGGTTAAATCATCAAGGATTTTGAGACCTTCAGCTGGCGTTATTTTTTTGCTGGATGATTCTCATCTGCATCGATTCCACCCATAGCATCAGCTAGGATGTCTTTGAGTGTTGTCATACCTTCCGCAGATAAGCCCTCATCGATTGATTCGACCGTAACTTTAGGATTTTTGAATAACTTAGCTACAAGAGTTTCAAGCATTTCCAAATAAACATCATCTTTACCAGATAAATCGACATACTTTTTTTCTTCGGCGCTAGTTAAAAGCTTTCCAGCATCCAACTTGGCATTCAGAATTTTAAGTTCAGCAGCATCTTCAGATTGTGTCTTGTTGAACTTCAAAACAGATTTGAGTTCACCAAAAGAAATATGTTGTTGCTCGTAGTAGTTAGTTTCACCGGATTTTGGATTATAAAGTTTAATTGAAATCATTATGCAGTTGCTCCTTCATTAGTTGTTGGTGTAGTTGATGAATCATCAGTAGTCTTATGACCTTCGTTATCGAGTGTTTGAGTTGAATCGTCCAAATCGCCAGTAAATCCAGGAAATACAACTTTTGCAAATTGAGCTAAAGTAGTCCCATTTGAATTAGATGCCTTAGTTTTGACTAATTTATCTTTTCTACGAGTAATTGCATTCCCAGTTAGTGAAACGTTGCCAGGCGTCATACCTTTATCTTCGCCGGTCTTCAAATCTTCTGCATCAGTTGTTGCAAACTTTGCTTTAGCGATTCCAATCCACATCGGATTATTGTTGAGATCTTGAGCTTCACCAATGATTGCTACATAAGGTTGGTGAACATCTGATTTAGTCATATAAACCGCATCTTCATTGACTTCATCACCTAAAATCTCTGTCGAAACATCAGATGGCAATTCCATTGCTGTTAGTTCAATCTTTCCTGTACCAGTAACAGCATTTGAAACATAGTAAGCAATATTTGAAGCATAAGTAACGTTCATTTGACCAGAGAATCCAGAAGTCTTCAGTTCAACTGCACCACCGGAATCTTCACCAATTGAAACAACCTTTGTAACATTCTCTTGATCATCAAGGATTCCAAAGATTACTCGTCTAAAACCTTGAGTACCAATTGCTTTTAACTTCTTAGTACCTGTTGGTGTATCAACCATTTTGTAAAATCTCCTTTATATTTTGTGTTTTATCAAATCGGAGAATCAAACGTTGAACGTCATAGTTATCATCTGATTCTTGGGTATCAAAAAAGCACCCAAATTGATGAGTGCTTAAATATGATTCGATTAGATTTTGATATTTCTCTATTTCACGATTAGTAACTGCCAGAACATTCACCTGGCAACTTACTGTTTCATGATTTTTTCTATTACTAGCATAGATATATGAACTAGTCGGTAACGTATAAATCTGAATAATTGGAAATGATTTATTCTGCAGCAGCTTTTCTGGAATCTTCTTATTAATAAAAAGATTAGAATCATCAAATCCGATATTCATTGATTTAATTAAATTTCCAACTTGAATAGCAGCACTTCGAATCATAATCCCAGCTCCTCACGTACTGTCTTTTCAATAATATCTTTGTAGCCTTCTTGACTTTGATTAAGAGTGTTAGAAATGAATGGTTGTGGTGCCTGGTTAATTGTTCCAAGCTCCACAAAATGAACACGCCAGTATGTGTCTGGCCCAAAGCCAACTTTAACTGCTCCAGTTTGATCAACACCTGAATAGACAATGTCATCCTTTAAATGCTTGAAAGTCGTTTTATGGCCAGTGATTTTGTCCATCTCACGTTGACCCTTCCATGACCTGTCAGACTGATTTTCATATGGAGTATTAGCTTCGAGATTATGAACTACAAGATCACGGCCGGCTCGTAATGCTTTATTACGAATTGTTTTACCTTTTCGTCCCAAAGATGAAAGGTTTGAAGTTACATCTTCATCAACACTAAAACTCATTTTTGACCAATCCTTTCACAAACTATTACATCCCACTCTTGGTACTGAGTATCGTAATTAACTGCAGTTATTTGATACTCAATATTTTCAGGATTTTGGAGGTGAACTAGGCGCATGTCAGACGTGATGAGAGGTTCAGTTCGCCTGCGGTGACGGATAACGAACTGTACCTGGTCTCTAAACGCTTCCGGATTTGAAGCAATTTCATCTGCTTTTTTAGTTCTTTCCATAGCAAATAGTTTTGGATAAATAGTCTTATCAGCACCAGGTGTTGGATCCCCATATTCATCAGTTGAGTCTTCACCTTTGGAAACTATTTTGATTCGTTCATTCAACATCCCCGTTTGAGCTATCGACATCGTCCTGAACCTCCTTCCACTTTTGATACTCTGGTTTTAATTGCAAAATAAAAGTCTGCACACCATAGTAAGTTTCTTTTTCCTTACTTGCGGTAGTTGCAGACTTATTTTTGTAATAATAATCAGTTAGCATTTGAACTGCTAAATTGAATCTTGGATTCTTTTTATAGAAATCATCATCTTTAGTTCCACCGATTGAAGAAACAATAGTATCAATTGCCACATCACGATAAGTTGACACTTCAGAATTATCTGCATTATCGATGCGGAGATTATTGATGAGAGTATCTACATCATCTTCAGCCATTTAATCACCAACCTCTATTTATCGGGTACTAATGTTAATAAATCAGTCTTAGTTGTCTTACCAGTTGTATCGATACTATGAGCCTTCAACCAATCAGTAATTTGTGCAACCGTTTGATCAGTTGTTGGTTTCACATCTCCATTAACATCAAATGTATCGGCGCTGGCCCCACCATTCTCATCAGGTGGGGTTACTATTTTCCCACAATGGCCAAACGAAATGCTGAAGCAAGAAGAATTTGGTGATCAAACCATGCTGTGATTTGGAAATAATTGATTCCCTTATCGTAATCCTTCCATTGTTCGTACAATGTTGAAGTAATTTCATAGTTAAGTTGAGCATAGTTGAAATTACCTACAACTGGAGTTGTGGCCAATTCACTAAATCTAACTGGATAACCCAAAATTTCTTCTGGCTTTTTACCAAATAAATCTACGCTGCCATTGGACAATTCCTTAATCATAGCTAAGTAATCAGGTCTTGCCATATAGATTTTAATACCAGCTTGGAAGCCATCTGGAATATCGGCCAAACTCTTCATGATTGCATCGAACATTGATGAACCATTAATCTTCTTAATAGCAACATCATCAGAATAGAAGCTCATATGTTCTTGACCAGCTTTAGGTTCCTTTGAAAAAGCAACCCGTTTCTCTTTCATGGCCAATCCTGATTGTAATTTTGCATTCACATACTTAACCAAAGCAGTATCAGTTCCCATTAAAATTGATTCTGAAATAGCTGCTTTAATCTTGGTCTTGTATCGACCGAATGATACAGTATCGCCCTTGGTCTTTAATTCGTTTGCAACTTGTTGATCATCAACAAAGCTATCATCATCAATTTCGAATTGAATTCTTGGCAAGACTAAATTAATGATTGTAGACATAACTTCATCCTGTCGAAGTGGGTTGTTATCCAAAGGTTCCGCAATAATATCATTTGAAACGGTTGTAGGTAGAAATGCTTGTCCATTTGAACCACCATCAGAACCATTATCATCACCAAGAACCTGCAAAATATCCTTAGATGGCGCCTCATTACGCATGACAGAACGAATAAGTTGAGCATAAGCGTGAGTTTTCTTTTCTTTAGGATCTAATAGGTTCTTAAAATCTTTCCCTTTTTTAGATTCAGATTTTTCTCTCTTATCAACTTGACCCTTCAACATATTAAACCGTGATTCTAGTCCGTCTGCCTTTTGGCTTAGGTCGTTTAATTCTTTATCCGGAATTGATGGGTTCCCAGCTTTCATAGCAATTTCATCATTTACTTGTTGTAATTCTTGCCCTAGTTGGGAAAGATTATCTCGCATTTGATATAAAGTTACTGGCATTAATTTGTTCCTCCTAATGTTTGTTTGATTTTTTCATTATTTTGTTTTGCCTTTTCAATTAACTTAAGACGTGATTCTGATACTTGTTTGGATTCTTCTTTAACAATTTGAGATGGCAAATGTTGAAACATATTCTTGAATTTATCGGGAACTACACAAGCCACCGCCTTATTTGCTTCAAGAACCTCGTCTGCAAGACCATAATTGACCGCCTCATCGGCAGATAACCAGGTCTCATCGTCCATCAATTTTTTCAAATCGTTTTCTGTAATCTTTCCATTCGATTTTGCTAAATAAGTAGCAACTGAAGTTTCTCTAACACGGTCCAAATCATCAGCTTGCTTGCGTAGTTGTTCAGCATTACCTGCAACAAAAGTCATAGGATTATGAATCATCATCATTGAATTTTCGGGCATAAAAATAGTGTCACCCGACATTGCGATGACACTTGCGATTGATGCTGCTAAACCGTCAACATATACATTCACGGTAGCTTTATTTTGTTTTAACTGATTGTAAATTGAGATTCCCTCAAATACAGAACCACCAGGCGAGTTGATATGAAGATTAATAGTCTTAACATCCCCTAATTGCTTCAAATCATCTCTGAATGAGGCACCGGTAGTATCTGAGTCATCCCACTTTTGACTAACAATTTCACCATCAATATTTACATCGGCACTGTCATTACTTGTTTGGGTCATTTCCCAAAACTTGGGTTTCTTCTGTTGTGGCATTCTTTGTCACCCCCTTTCGTTGAGTTGGGTCCATATCTATTGGATATAGATCTCCGGAAACAAATAATTTATCGGCATATTCATCCCCTGATTCAGGTAAATCTTCCAAATCAAGAATGTCATTCGTTGTATAAATACCATTACGGCGCATAATCTGATAGAAGTTTGCTCTTGCCTGCATGTCACCTCGAAGCAATGAGTTCATATTGAATTTGAAATAACTTCCACCATTTAAATCTGCTGAAGTTAAAAGTTTTTTCTCAAATTCTTGTTCATACTGCCGAACAATTGGAGTCAACGTCATTTGTACAAATTGGGTCATTAATTGCTCGTTAGAACTGAACGTTCCACCCGTTGTGGCATTTAAGAATTGAATTGGAACATTGAAAGCATTAGCAATTCTTTTATCAGTAATATCGTTCATGTTCTTTAGGTCTGCAGAAATAAAATTTCTCTGAAGTTGCGTAATTTCTACACCAGGTTCTTGAAATAATACCCCTGAACTAGACTGATTATATTTTTTGAACATTGCAATAATTCTCTGGATTTGGTCAGGGCTGACTCCAGCTCCATATTTCAAAATAAAGCTATCTTTCTTATTCATTTCATTCAAAGAGAATTCTTTAACTGAATCATCAAAATCTAAAGCACCCCTAAGTACATCTAATGGCGAAATGCCTGAATACCTCGAAGCACCTGCAATATGTTTAACATGAATAATATCCTGATTGAATACGTAGGTATTGATATTGTATTGTGCTGAGATTACATGGTACCAAAGACTACCATCATCTTTATTAATCACCGGCTCTACATCCAATGGGTTTATTGGAATTAAATTTTCTGGAATATTGTAATCATTACGTTCAATAATCGCATATCCGTTACCGTAAGTATTTCGATCAGTTTCCAAGCGATTAATAAAATCAAATGCCGTCATATTATCATTTGGAGCATACTTTATTAATCTACTGACCGAATCATTAACTTCCTCTTGCTTCTTTAATTCCTTAACTGGCAATGATGATAGCGTATTTGATAATCTGGTAATTACGCTAAAAATTGTTTCATTGGTTTCCAATGCATGTTGTTTGGATCCATAAAAAGATTTGCCGAACCAATCAGAAAAATCGAAAGCCTTTCCAGACCAACTCTTCTTATCTGACTTAGATCGAAAAAATTGTTTGAACCTATTCATTAGGCCCATTCAATCACCTCCTTTAATCAAATGATACGAATGTAATTCTACTTCCTTGTTGCTTAATCAATTTGTTTACTACATCAACATGAGCATCCAATAGGGCCGCAAAACCATCAATCTTACGTGACAATGTTTGTTTTTGTGGCAACCAATTATCATTTCTATCCTTGATGAGCTTGATATTATTTAAATACCAACGAAATAATTTGGAATTGTTATAAATAACCTTCCCATCAAGTAGAAGCTCTTTCAGGTTCTGCATTGGTCCACCAAGTGTCAAGAATCCTTGTCTTACCTCTTGAGTAACAAAGCCATAATTCTCCATCGCTTTATTAAGTAGTAAAGCCTTGGCGGGATCATACATTACCTTAGTAATTTGATATTTATTACTCATCTCAGTAAACCAGTCTAAAACATATTCATATTTAACATAGTCACCTGGAATAATTTCTAACTCCCCAGATTTTTCCCATGCTTTAATACGTTCAGGATTTTTATCCCTTTTGTACCTAGCTTCTGGAACCCATGATTTCTCAAGTACAAAAATACCTCCGTCATCAAGAGGAAACTCCAGACAAGCAGAGGTAAAATCTTCTGTTTCCGATAAATCATACCCACCGGTACACTCACGGCCTTCAAGTAATTTAATATTGAGAACCTTATTATTTTTCAAAATTGTATCAGTAGTAACAAAACTTAACTCATCTGTTTCACTGAAAATATTGAACTGCTTAGTAATCCAATCAGCGTATTCTCTAGGGTTCTTACGGTCTTTCTTGTAATCCCCTATCATGTCTACCATTTCCATTAAACAAATGTTAGGATTGGCTTTTTCCCACATTTCGGGGTCATTAGCTTCTTGCTTATTATCAAGCTTTGCTAAGTAATAGAATGTACGTTCATCAATGTGATCGTCATAATTCTTCAAACAATCTTGACCATTATCAACGAAATCCATTAATGGACCATCGAGAACTGTCCCTGCAGTTGATATATACATAATCAATGGCTGTTTTCTTGTACCACGGGAACGTTTCATTACATTAATCAATCTATAGTCCTTATATTCATGAATTTCATCAAAAACAGCAAAGTGAAGGTTTTTCCCATCCTTATTTTTGGTATCTGCTGACATTGGAACGATTGTACATTTTCTTTTTGGAAATCTAATTTCCTGCCTATTTGCAACAAATCTTTCAGAAAGAAACGGTGATGATTTAATCATGGCCATAGACTCATCAAACAATTCATGGGCCTGCCCTTTATCATTGGCCAAAAAATAGACATTAGCACCACGTTCACCATCAAAGCCAGTCATATAATCAGCCAGACCAGATTCTAGTGTTGTCTTACCATTCTTACGGCCAACGAAAACTACTCCTTCACGAAACCTACGGTATCCAGTATCACGATGCACCCAACCACATAAACATCCCACAATGAAATGTTGCCATGGTTGCAATACTAATTGACTATAATCACCTTTTGATGGCTTACATTTAGATTCAATAAAACGAATCGGTCGCCATGCTTTTTCCTCATCAAATACCCATGGAAAATCATCAGTACCTTGTCTCTCTAAATCTTTCAATTGACGTTCACATGCAGCAATGACTTCCTTAGATGCCGGAATATCACCTTCAACTACCATATTTGCATAATAATTTGTTAATAATATTGGACTGGGGTTTTTAAGATAGGCCCATCCCTCACGGTCAGCCTTATATTTATCCCACCAATTTGTTAACTCTGTAAATGAATAATCTAAAACATTAGTCGAACTCATCATTATTATCATCCCCGTCAATCTCGGCAGGCATGCTTATTGCTAACGAGGCACGAGAACCTGGAGTCATTCCAAGCTCACCCGCTAATTTATCCAACAGTTGAGCCGAATTTCTTTTCTCACGAATAAATGGATTAACTCGTCCTTTCATCATGAAACCTTTTTGTTTAATTTTTCTATCAAAGGAATGATAGTCAGCAAGCGTATCACAGTACAATGCCAAAGTATTAACATCACCATTGGTCAATAATTGGGTTGGTTCCATGACTTCAACAATTCGTTTGAACTCTTTAGCACCTGTTGCTGTCAACCAAGTTGGTGGCTCCAACTTATCCCTTGGCAAACTCAATTTCTCTTCATTTTTTTGACGTTTATGTAATTCCTTTTTAGTTTTGTTATTCGGATTGCCTTCTAAAACATGTAGAAGTGCACTTTTAGCATTCTGTGGCAAAGTTTCCTCCTTTCCACCCAACAAAAAAGCTCCAAGCCACTGATACAGTAATGGTTTAGAGCTAATGTGAATTAACTTTTTTTATTGAAAAACGAATTTATCACGCATTTGGGACTACACCGTTGTCTGGGATTTCGTTCAAATATCTTTTGAGGTAGGGGGGCTACCAAAACAATTTGTCATCATCTTTATTCGATGCAAACTTAAAAACATCAGAACGTTTCTTAACCTTAGCCTCATGTTTGAAGTATTGCTTATTACCAGAACCTTTTTCGGGATGTTCTTGATTATGGTGTTCTAAACAGATAACTTCTAAATTATTTTGATCAAGTCTCTTACTCCAGTCATCTCTTAAGGGAATGATATGATGGACTGTCTTAGCAATGGTTATCTTGCCTTCTCTCAAACAGTCTTGGCATAGGTAATGCTGTCGTACTAGCGTCGCCTGTCTCGCATCATGCCATGCTTTCGTATGATAGAATCTTACGTACCTATCAGTCTGTCCAGACAATAGCAGCATCCCAATTAACCTTTGAGCCATCTTCTGGCTTGACCAGTTCAAACTCTCTAGCCTTAAGTGCATCTTCAAGCGCTGACTTACTGATGGTTATGGTTGACCTAATGAACCTACCGTTGCTTGCCTCTGCTCTATCAGTCTTGAATGGTACGCCATCTAATCCCTGCATGGCTGTATCATATTCATCTTCAGACATAACGATTACTTTCTTCATTAACTATTCCTCCTTTAAATGTAATGAACTTCTTGGGAATCCATTTATCATCAAATAACCTATAACAATCTTCATCATTGATAATATCTGAACCTTCAAGTCTCCATGATGTTCCATTTAATAGATACCCAACTGTATCACCATTATGGTTATACACTGGCGCATCACCTATACAACTAATTGTGCCAACTGTCATGTTCTACCAACTCCAATTCATTTCAGCTAATGTATTAATACGTATTGATGTACGTACTAATACGTGTTATACTTATTAAGTAATAAAGAAAGGGGTGAACAAATGAAACAAGCAAAGTTAATTAAGCTATTCAAGAAAAATGGCTGGCACTTATATAGACATGGTGGCAATCATGATATCTGGACTAACGGCAAGGATAAAGAACAAATACCTCGTCATAAAGATATAAACGAAATGTTAGCCAAAAGCTTAATTAAAGAGCATGACCTCGAATAGAGGCCTTGCTTTGCTGTATTCATTGTTCACTCATAAGGAGGAAATATAATGAAAGTAATTTATCCTATTGTTATAACTAAAACTGATGATACTGATACACCATACTTCATTAGCATTCCAGATATTGACGGTATGACTCAAGGTAAAACAATTGATAATTCTATTGAAATGGCACGCGATTATATTGGCTTAAAGGTTATGGATCTACAAGACTCCAATGAACCAGTGCCTAGTTCGAACTATGAACTACCAAAATCAAAAGAAACAGACGTTGTTACTCTTGTTGACGTTGACATTGATAGTTATCGAAAGAAACATGATACTAAACTAATCAAAAAAACTTTGACCATACCCAACTATTTAAATATGCTTGGCAAAGAAAATGGAGTTAACTTCTCAGAGATTCTAACCGATGCCCTTAAATCTAAACTGAACGCATAAAAGGCTGCGACAATTAATCGCAACCTTTTTTATTTTCTCTTATGAATTAAATCCCACATTACACCGGTATGAACCTTAACAACTTCACCATAATTATTGTTAATTTTATTAAAATTGTTTTTGTTGAGTCGGATACCTCGAACTTTCATATCTCGGATAATTAAGTGATACATTACGTTAACTAATCCATACTCAAGTTCCTGGGTAGTGACATCTTCATCAACATGAACTGATATGGTGTCATCTTCTTTGGTAACATTCAAAACTGTTTTCATAACATCATTCCTTTCATTACAAAGCGAGCCTTGGGAATCGGACCCAAGTATAATTAAGACTATCTAAAATAATTTTGGAGGAATTTCAGTATCTTACAATGGTCTAACGTCCAGGTGTTAAACCTTAAATAGTACCAACACTCGCAAAATGATGAGCGTTATCATAACTCACCAGCAAATTAGAACTAACTTTGTTGATAATTAAATGCTCCTTTTGAGGTAGAGTAACCTGTCGCTATCTCTATGTAATTATCAACAATATCAATATAACGCATTAAAAGTTCGGTCGCGGTTCGGTCTTTGTTCACTAAAAGTTCGGTAAAAGTTCACTTTTTGAAATTAAGTGAATTGACTCCATGTGACTTGTTCATATACATGCAAATCTTCAGTAGCTTGAAAGGCATCGGCAAACCATAATAATGCAATTTTCTTTTTTGTTTGATATTGTGTATGTCCGAAATTAACATCAGTCTCCGTCTCATAGTCTTTCATCCCTTTTACATATAAATCCTTCAGTATTAAAGAATATCTACCAGGGCAGTTATTAATAGCTCTGATGGTGGCAATCACTTTAGGTCTTGCTTCGAAGTGATCAACTATCTTATCCTCCAAACTATTTCTAACATTGCTGCTCTTACTACCAATACCACCAAAACTTGGGGACTTAACATCTAACATTGAGTACCCAGCTTGCATAACCAACCTTGGAAAATCCTTTTTCAAATACTCTCTGACCTTATCTTGAGTTTCTGTTTCATTAATACGCGGTAATAAACTCATAAGTAACAGCCCCCGTGTGATATAATTGATTTGCGAAAAAACAACATATCACCACAGAAAGACATCTACTGATTAGTAGGTGTCTTTTTTTCTGTTATTTCATCAATTAACCTCAATCTCATCTAATTTATAAAATTTAAAACCAAATGTTTTTAAGTTCTCAATTAAGGAATCTTCATCATCAAGGGATTCAAAGAACTTAGCCTTTTTTAATGAATTTGATACTTTATAATCAATGGTTTGAGTACCATGCCAATCATTTTCTTCAAACACCTTTTTCAAATATAAATCATTATTAATCTTTGCTACGTACATCACTCGTCCCCCATAGACTTTTCATAATTAAGAACATTCCTAGTACTTGATCATGAGTCAGGACCCTTTCAGCAATATCACCATTCACGGCAAATATCGAACCATTTTTATCAATATGAATATAATCAGGGATGTCTAACTTATTAATTGCAGCGACACGTTCTTCATTCTCGCGAATAATCATTTTAAGAATTTTCGTATCAGCCAAGGCTTTTTTATTAATTGATTCTAATATCTGCTTGTTAGATAACAATCTTTCATCTGACTTGCGTTGATATTCTTGAAGATTACTTTTTTCTTCATCAATTCTCTTAGATTCAATTTTGACTAATTCTTTATATTTATACATGTATATAAAGTTAGAAATAACAAAAATCGCAAATAAGAAACTTGAAATTGTATATAATACATTACCTGCGTCTATTAACGTTTGTTCCTCCTGTTAAATGGCTTACGACATATCGGACAATACTTTGTATAAAAGAATTTACCTTCGCCAGCCAGAATCTTTAAAAATCCTCTTCTAGTAATTGTTACAGATCCATTATTTGAAATAGCAATTGGATTACAGTACCAACAAGCATTCATTATCTTGTTTCCTCTCAAATG
This sequence comes from Companilactobacillus muriivasis, assembly GCF_036246245.1. Classification (NCBI taxonomy): domain Bacteria; kingdom Bacillati; phylum Bacillota; class Bacilli; order Lactobacillales; family Lactobacillaceae; genus Companilactobacillus; species Companilactobacillus muriivasis. The sequence continues at coordinate 63,783 of NZ_BTTQ01000001.1, read as the reverse complement.
TTTAATTCTGGTAACTCTAAAATTCTTGTTAACAATTTATAATCGGCTTTAGTAGTTTCCAATGCTTGATATCCAAACATACCGTCATAAGCAATAAAGTAATTAGTTGTCATTATTACTGAAGATGTATACATCCCTTTAATACGATTTATCTTTAGAGTTTCCAACGTTATTCCCGTTTCGTGATTAATACGTACCGTTACCCATTTAGCCATGCTCCACCTCATAATTACCGTTATCCATTATTACTTCAACAGCTTTGGCAAAGTTCAAATCGTCTTTTGATAACCAATCATCAAACAATTTTAAATCGTACCAATCATTACTATCCTCCGTAGGATTATCACTATAATTTCCATATTCAACATTTAAAAGATTGGCCACCATTTCAATCTTATCTAAAGGATCGATAACCTTTTCATTATTTACCCTATTTCTATACTTAGGTGCATAGCATTTGTACCAGTAATCAAAGACCTTAGGCATAATTGGTTTAGAATAAAGTTCTTCTTTAATGTTATAAATGCGCATTTGTAAATCTTTGAAAACTTCAGCATCCATATCACTCCCATAGTCATAATTAACACCAGCATCGTATTGCTTAGCACCATATTCATCTACTAGACTCATTATTTTTTCTTTATTCATCAATAACTTCTCCATGTTCATAATTCAGCGGTTTGCTCGATAAAATAGCTTCTTCATTATCCGAATAACCAATCGAAGCTAATGTAATTACCTTATTAATAACTCTAATCGTATAACCATCATCTCTAACCTTAACTAACCAATGACAGTTAGCTGCTACCCATTTTGTGAACCAGGTATTCCAATGATTTTCCTCTCTTAGAATATATTGAGCAGCGGTATGAATATCTCCAGACAAATTGTTTTCTTTGAGCCATTCTTTATATGGCCATCCACTTCCTAATTCCTTAAAAACATCCATATCCTCTTTTAAAATAGTTATTTCATTCATCAGCATTCTCCTTCAAAATCTCATCAATGGCCACGGCACAAGAATAAGCATCATCATGTCTATCATCTTCACTATCAAACATTGAATACTCTTCAAAATATTCAACTACTGCATTGAACTGTTTAGGATTCATTTTTTTCTACCTCTAATTTTTATAATTGCATTAGCGTAATCGATTTGAGCCCACATATAACGATCAGTATCCTTACCACCCATCGCAAGCCAATCCTCCATACGATGACAAATATCACTTACTACCTCATACGGAAGGCTTTTATACAATTCCTTAAAAATCTCAATGGGATTCTTTTTCATTTTTCAAAGCCTCTATTTCATCAATCAAACCAAAAATATCTTTACTATCCAAATTGATATCTATTTCAACCATATTCAGATGTCTTAGTCTCTTTCGTATTGATTTGTTCAATCCTAAATACATTTTCAGAGGCATAACAAATTGATTCTTAGCATTGGTCCGAGGAACAAAATACTTAACCTCTCCGCTTTCAAGTTCCTTCAATTCATAATCAATATTTACTCCCAGTAATTTGAATAGAATAATACTCAAGTTATTAACCGATTTTATTAACTCTTTAGGATTAGGTTTAAAATTGTCATCCATTTAAATAACTCCCTTTTCACATCCATCATCCATTTCAGCAAGCTTCCGAAGATGATAAGAATTTTTATTTAAAATCCAGTCAACTGTCTCATCTGAAATCTTTAACGCATCAGCAATCTCAATCCTTGTATAACGATTCTTATGCATTTGATAGACAGCTAACTCTCTATCTGTAATTTTCACTATGCAATCACCGTCACATGACCGGATTGAATTTCATCATCTAAATTATCTGAAAGGTATTGTTTAATATTATTCATCGCTTCATTTTTCCAGGCACCACCATCAGCTTCAAATAAGGCTGCTTGCATACCCTCACGCATTCTGAATATAAAATTACTAATTGGTTGATCAACTTCAACGAAGGTACGGTATGGTTTCATTGCTACGGGGTTTGGAGCTTTAACTTCAGCAACACTCGCTACACCTTGTTTGACTTGAACTGACTGGCTTACACCATCATCAGTAGCTGAATGAACTTGTTCCTCTTTCAAATTACCGATGACTTTTAAAATCAAATCTCTATCAGTTGTTTGCACAAAACGTGATTGCAATGCGATATTCAAAGTTTCAGCATCATAATATTCATCAAAGTTAAAGCTTGGAATCATGGCACAAACATTAGCCAAGTCTTCCCTACGACCGTACTTGTCTAAAGCCCCAAATACTTCAACATGTTCTGGGGAAACAACTTGAACAAATAATTCATTTGTTGAACGTTCCTTCATGTTCTTTAAGAGCTCAACTAATCCGGATAAGGTTGAAAGTCCAACTTCATCACAACTATTGGTTTGAGGGATGATTAATCTAACATCCCCATCGTTATCGACCCGATAGTTTTCTCCATTAATTTGAACAATTCTCTTATCTCCAACTGATTCATTAGCCATTTCTTGAATTTTTTGAATTGATTCTCTTGTTAAATCTGCCATTTTTAATCACCTATGCCTTTGCCTTATTTGGTTTTTGTAAATCAACTATTTTTTGAGGTTCATTTTTATTAGCAGTGCTTGCTGCAGGAGCATTTTTTTCAACATCTTCAACCTTTTCACCAGTATCAGTACGAACATCCCCGTGATCATCAAAGTATGTCTGACCTTTAACACCAGACTTCAACTCATTGGCCTCTACTGAGCCTGTATCAGTGTTTCTACCGACAAGCAATATAGTTGATACCCCATCTTGTGGAACTATCTTAGATTTGACTTCTGAGTACACAGACACAGCATCACGATTATCATTTGGCTGATAGGTCAAAGTAATTGTTACTGTCCGTTTCTTTTTTGCATCGGTATTGGGATCAAGAATATTTTCAGTAACTTTCTTCAATTCCTGAACAAATTTTTCTTGAACGCCACCATTGGCCATTGTTGATAAATCAAAATTAATTAGTTTTCTATTTTTTGTCATTCTTCATTACTTTCCCTTCTTGTAAGTAACATCGGCAGAAATACGATTACGTGTTCCTTCACGCATTTCAACTGAAATAACCTGAATACGATTTTCTCTAATCCAATTTTTAATATTCTGCTTAACAAGATAATCACGATCTTCTTTAAAACGTTTAATGTGTTTTTCAATCATTTGTACGTCTCCTAATATTTAAATTCGTCAGGATTACCAATAACAATCTTATTAACGTTCTTGTCAAAAGCTCCATATTTTTCAAGTCTTCTAAGTCCTTCAACGAAAATTAGCTTATTACTATTTGGTCTGGCACCTATGCTCAAAATATCAGGTAAATCAGCCACATCAATTTGATATTCAACTTCAGGATTATTCATTTCCTCACGTGCATCTGCCCAAATATCAAACTGTTCGCTATTAACGTTAGGAATTAAAACATCATCAACAATTTTTCTGACAGCTTTTAGATATTCAGGTTCATCCTCGTAATCTTTGCTGAAATCGTCCCAATCAGATTCAATGTTTTCTAACGTATAATCCGCCTCATCCCTTCGACAGCAGTTCAACTTTTCCAAGATGTAGCCTGTTGCATACGTCTCATAATTAACTTTTCTAACAGGATTCCAGGTCGGAGAAAATACTGCCTGACCAGCATCACCAGTAATTTGAATCGATTGGGGATGTGCTAACAAAGTGTAAGTAATGCTATACATGATTGTTCCAGGATGTTGAAATGTTGCCACCATGACATCATCCGTGTGTATTGTCTTAGTTAAAACTATGTTATTGAACCATAAATCAAAATTTACATCGTTCATCTGAAACATCTCCTAACCTAAAATGGTAAATCATCATCAGATATATCTATTGGTCTACTGTTATCAGCAAACGGGTCACCATCTGTGTTGCTTGACGTGCTAGGATTATTTGAGCCTCTTTGCTGATTGCTATGGCCGTTACCTTGCTGAGCCTGTCCATTATGTTGATGACGTGATTCAGCCTCTTGTCTTGATTCAAGTAATGAGAAATGATCAGATATGACATCTGTCCGATAGATACGCTGTCCTTGATTATTTTCATATGAACTAGTTTGAATACGTCCATCAATACCAATCAATGACCCTTTAGTAGCATATTTTCCAAGATTCTCGGCTGCTTTTTTCCAAAGCTGACAGCTAATGAAATCTGCTTCACGTTCGCCCTTTGAGTTAGTGAATGTTCTATTCACGGCCAAAGTGAAATTAACGTATGCTACACCATTGCCACCCTGAGTGAACTGGACGCTTGGGTCTTTAGTAAGTCTTCCAACCAGCACCACACTATTGATCATGTTTAGTAGTCCTCTTTTCTAATTCGATTATTTGACTGGCAAAATCTCTGGCAATCTCTGGATCACTACAATTTGTCATCATAAGTCGTTGTGTAAAAACTACTACCGGTCCACCTGCAAGAAGTTCATTGCTGAATCGAACGACCAGTTCTTTTTGAGCGCTATTTAACTTTTTTACTCTTTCGTCCATTTAAATCACCTTATCGTTTTTAATATTCTTTCTCGTAGCAGCAAGCTTTTCAGCCAATTCTTTTGCTTTTTTCTCATATTCATCATCAGTTGGAATATCCGCTTGATGCTCTGGAGCACTCCAATCGGTACCAACCTCAACAATTGGCTGTCTACCAGTTCTTTTGCTCAATGGAATGTTTGGCTTTTCATTTAAATAACTTTCAAACTTATCGCCAAATAATGTATCAGGTCTCAAATAAATATTTCTGATAGGATCGTTGAGCCAATTAATAATCTTGTTATCAACGACCTTCTTAAAATCATCAAATCTAAATCCTTCATCCCATCTGTCCGAAATTACTTGTCTCGTTTTAATAGTCGTTGATTTAAATGATTTTTTTGTTTTGGTATTTAGGTAATCGATTATTGATTGATATGGAATAGCACGGTCGGGTTTCCCGACAGTATTATTATCTATATGGTTATCTAGTAATGGTTCTCTATCCTTATAGTTTTCTAAGTAGGGGTATTTAGTTTTGTAAGTAGGGGCATCAAATTTATTAAGTACCCCATTAAATTTATTAAGTAGGTAAATCTCTCGCTTAATAATTTGTTTGGGCTTATCTGGATTGTAAAATCGTTTGGTTTCGATATATTTTTTCTTCTCCAAGTCAGTGGTTAGTTGAGATGCCCTTGCTGACTTACAACCAAGAAAATTAGCAAAATGAGTATTACTAGCGAAACATCCGGTATCATCATTTGATAAACTACTTATTTCAGTTATCATTGCCATTTGAATCTTGCTAATATTTTTATCAAATAGAAGTTCTTTAGGTATCCAAACGCCTTTAAAGTTTCGCTTGTAATCATCAATGTCTTCTAGCTCCTCAACAGTTAAATCAGTTCTATGCTGCTGAATTGGATATACTTTAATTGGGTAAATTTCACGTCTATTAACTTGTTTAGTCCCTTGCTTATAAAAGAGCTTAACTGTTATATATTTGCTTACAGAGAGGCTCTTGATAAGCTGTGAGACACGTGCAGAACTTATTCCAAGAATCTTACTGAAGTGCTGATTGTTCGCATAACATCCTCGTTTGCCCGCCAATCCAATAACTTCCGCATAAAAAAATCGTTCAATTACGCTGAGTGTTCTATCAAGCCAAATATTTTTTGAGATCCATATGCCCGTAAAGTTTTGAACTGTTTCATCAGTCATATAAATCACGCCTTACATAAATATTTTTTTGTAGCCTCAGGCGTTGTATAATAAACATGTGTTTGGGGTGTTTACTATCAACACTCATCGATACCAATTCCTGTAAGATATGGTATCGACACTATGCAGCCTTCTTCTTATTGAGGAAGGCTTTTTTCTTTTCCTCAAATTTAGGATCAGCACAAATGTAACTTGCAAATAAATCAAAGTATTCTTGAATCATTGAATGCTCATAAAAAGGTCTGAGTATAAATCCCAATAAGAAAAATAGAACTGGCACCCAAACGATTGGTGGTATTGAAATGGTCATTAATAAATTCCCCCAATATCAAACTTATAATGTAATGTCCCATCCTCTATTTGAGTTACTGAAATATGTGCTTCACTCAAAGCATCTAAAGCCTCATCTGATAATTTGAAATTAAGAAATATGGTTAAATGATCATTACCTTCACTGACTGTTCTTTCAATTTTTTCAGCCAGACTTCGATACTGTCTGTCCATAGCTATAATTGGCAATTTATATTGCAATTGTTTTAATTCATTCATTTTTTAAATCCTCCTAATGTTTCAAATCTAATTTTCTAGTCAAAGTGGTAACGAACCAGTCGGTTGCAGCCAAATCATCAAAACTTGGTTCCCAGCTTATTCCGTAATACTTACCACCAAATCCATAAGGAACCATTTCACAGTAGCCACGATGTCCTCCATCTTTACTAGGCACAATAATTAACCTTGGCCCTGGTATTGAATCTGACACCCATGATTCACGTGTAATACCTTTGAATCCTTTATTTTTAATATTTACAATCTCATCATCACGTTTACGTGATTCTAAGACTGCCGATCTAATATCCATAAATAGTGATTCTCCTTAAATTGCTTTATGGCTGATAACAATATCTAGCATTTATTTGCTATACTTTTACATGGAAAGGATAGTAAAAATGCCTGATATTAATTTTGATATAATTATTCATATAATTTCCTTGATTTATAACTTCATAAGTTCCAATTTAATCTCATTAATTTCTCTGATTGTAGCCATCTACGTTGCAATACAAAATTCAGCTCACTTAGATTTTCTACCAGATGAAAAACCAACCTGGGTATTAGCTATCCTTTCGTCTAATGGAAAACGTATATCCAATGAAAATGGCATGGCTTTATATAGTCTAAAATTAATAAATTCATCAAACTTTGATATTGGTTATTTTGATTTAAGAATTGTTTCTTTAAGTAAAGATCACGAAATAAATTTCTATAACAAAAGGCAATTAACCAAAACAAATCATATAGAAAAATTTCACCCGTCATCCGTCGCGGTAAACAAAGATACTTTCATTGCATACGATATGCCAAATGGTCGAGAGGGAATGTTAAAAGCACATTCAATAACCAATATTGATCTGATATTTACCCCAGATAAAAATGAAAATAATGATAATTTCCTTGCTGTTTTAAAAGTGGCTAAGCGAAAAAGTATTTTCAAAAATACTAAATATGGTTATATAAACTCTAAATATGAGTCTTTTTCACATTCTTTTTCTTTAGATTCATCATCGAAACCTGACTATGAGGAATACCTAAAAGACTGGAACGAAGACAAGCCTCTTGATAAGAATCAAACATCATAGAATCTCATAAAATAAAATATTTAACTTTTTTACATCCGTTGGATGTATTTTTTTTTCATTCTTAACAATTCACCTTTCAAATTTATAATTTCTCTCTAAAAATTCAGCTCTCGCGCATGATTTTTATTTTTTATTTAAGATAAACTCGTCAACTTCATGACGGTTATAAAACTTTGTTGCTCCTACCAAGTGGTAGGGTAGATCTCTCAGATTAGCATCAATAGAACTGTCCGAAAATGGTAAATAATTAGGCAAGTCTGATCGTTTCATCCACGTTTTTAGACCCTTTTGCTCATTTGCCCGAGTGATGCCTCGAATTGTTGCTTGGTAAGCAGACTGTTCAATTTGAGCTAACTGCTCATCACTTAAAACTATTGATAAAGTTTGCATGTCCATGAGATCACCTCCCTTCATTCAAAAACTTATTAACGAAGTATGTTTGACCTTTACCAGTAACTTTCGGAGTTCGAGTAACACGTACTGAACCATCCGGATTGTTATAGGTTCGTTCTTTAATTTCAAATATCTTCAAGTTCATAGACTTTTGTGTTGGTAAATTCCTATCTGACCGACTTCCAGCAATCAAGTAGCCATTGTCCCTCAACCATCTAAATAACCTACCAGCACCGATATTTACTCCATTCTGGCTAATTAGCTTTGCAAGCTCTCCAACCAATATGCTGGTGTCACTTGTTTCAACTGCATTTGCAAAAAGAACCTTAGGTTTCATCTGTTCAATTTGATCTTGTTGATTAGCTGCTAGTCTCAATGCCTCTGACATTGAAGTGGGGATGTTAAATCCACCGTTCTTGATTTGGTCTTCCATCTGGTTGAAAGCCTCAATATATTTGATCTTAAACTGAATTGCCTTTTTACCATTGAATCCCATGGCCAATAACGTGAACCCATCACGATTCATGTAATACATTGGATATTCTTTACCACGGTTTAAATACATCCCTTGAACAAACATTTCGCTGGCCACTTTTGGCGAGCCAGATTCCTCAATGATTTGTTCAATGGATCGATTAACTTTGGATGGTTCTTTATTAAAGGACTCTGCAACTTGTAAACTGCTCGTAACGGGTTCCTTGTTTTTTAAAACAACTAAGTTATCCATTTAACCGCTCCTTTCATTTTATTTTCCAACGCCTCTCATGTTTTTAATTTTTTCGCTAAAAGCGTTATTGCTTCCAAAAAAAATATAGTCTTGAGGCACATTATAAATAGCTGTCACCTTATCTATTTCTGAGATCCTTAAATCGGAGGAATCTCTCTCCCACTTTTGAAGTGTTGGTTTGGAAATATTAAGACGCTTAGAAGCCGTTGCCTGATTTAATCCGGCTCTTACTCTAAGGTCTCTCAAAGTATGCTTAGCTCTTATAGGAACTCTCTTATCAGACATATACATACCTCCTTTACAACAAATAGATTATCACGCTTTTAGCGAAAATACAATGTTTATTTGTTTTAAAGCGTGTTTTTTTGTCTAAAAGAAAGAATTTTAACGCTTTTTGTGATATATTGTAATTAATGAAGCGAGGTTAATGACAATGACAAAAGATATTAAAGAAATATTCTCTGATAATTTGCAACGATACATGGATATTCATGACGAAAATATAACCAAACTTTCTGATTCTGTTGATGTCGCATATTCAACAGTCTCTGATTGGATTCATGCTAGAAAAATGCCACGTTCTGGATCTCTAGAACTATTAGCAGAACACTATAATATCAACATTTCTGACTTAACCTCATCCAAATTCGAAATGATTCCTAATCAAACAGCAACAAAGGGAATTCCTATCCTTGGTGAAATTGCCTGTGGTGATCCTATAACTGCCGAAGAAAATATCGAAGGATACTTATATGAACCGGTTGATTCTTTACCTAGCGGAAATCTATTTTATTTACGTGCTAAAGGACAATCAATGGAACCAACCATTCCAGATGGATCAGACGTATTAATTCGTGAACAACCAGAGGTAGAAGATGACGAAATTGCTGCTGTCCTTGTTAATGGCGATACTGAAGCCACTCTTAAAAGAATCAAACACCAGGACAGCATAGTTATGCTTATGCCTGATAATCCATCGTATTCTCCTTATATTGTTACAAAAAGCAATCCTGCTAGAATTCTTGGAAAGGCAATTCGCTTTACAACCGAACTCTAATGAGAATATTTTGATTGCCATTAAAGTTATTTAAAGTACATGGGGGATTTATTATGGGGATGTTTACAAATAAGCAAAAGTTTACTGCAGATAGTGTCTATTCTAAAGAAGTAAAACCATTATTAAAAAAAGATGGATTTACTCACGTCATTATGGTTAACAGTTTCAGCAAATGGATTAATCAAATTTTCGGTGCAGAAGATAAATACACTGTACAGATAGATGGCATTCTGTCTGATATGCAAAATGATAATTTTGAAATAATAGATGTTAAATTCGATTCACTTAAAAATCAAGGGGTTTTTAAAGATATGGAGGGATTTCATACATTAATTACATATAAATAATTTAGTTGTCCAAATACTGATGACTTTAAAAGCTGAACATGTGTTTATAGGGGGAAATTATGAACAAATATTCAAAGGTATTATTAACAAGCATTGCTGCTGTTACTTTATCTACTACTTTTTTAGAAGCACCAGGATTAAGCCTTAATCCAGTACAAGAAACAGTTGTTTCCGCTAAGGCAAAACAAGCAACCCTAATTCCCGGAACTTACAAGGTTGGATCAAAAGCAGAATTGAAACCAGGTAGATATACCATCACATCAAGCGACGGTTCCAGTGGTAACATCTCCTCTACTGCTAAAAGAAGTTTACACGGTGATTCAATAAATGAAATCCTTGGTAGTGAAACAGATTATGGCCAAGTCCCTTCCGTAACAGCCTCTTTAGCTAAAGGGGACAAAGTTAAAGTTGAGGGATTAACTTCAGCATCATTCACACCAGTAACAAAAAGAAATAAGAAGAATACTACTACCCTTGCAACTGGATTTTGGGTAGTTGGCAAAGATATTAAAAAAGGCAAATACACTGTAACTCCTCCAGATGGCCAAAGTGGTAACTTCATGGTTACACCTAAGAGTGTCTTGGGCGATTCAACTAACGAAGTCCTTGGTGGCGATACTGATATGTCACAAGTTCCAAAAGTAAATGTTAAATTACATAAGGGCGATAAAATTATTATTGCCGGTATGACACAAGTGAACTTTGCAAAAAAGTAAATAATAATAAATAAGTCTCACGTAGGCTTATTTATTTTCGCAAATTAACTAAAATTCAATTATCTTTTCCAAATAAAAAAGACCCCACACATCAATGTGCAGGGTCAAATAAATAATTTAAGGAGGTGATGCCCAACTTCTCTTTGATTCCAGCTCTCGCGCTATAAATTAAGGAGAACCAAATGAGTTCAATTCAAAAGTATCAAGTCAAATCTTCAGGAAAAACACAATGGCGCGTTCAATATATTTCAAGTGTTGATCCACTTACTGGAAAGAAACATAAAAACAGCAAACGTGGATTCAAAACCCGAGCTGCAGCTAAAGACTTTCTCAACAAAAAGCTTGCTGAGATAAATGATTATGGTTATGCAGAAAATACAGACATTGATTACAAACAAGTATATGAGTATTTTCTTCTTTCATATAAAAATACAGTTAAAGGTAGCACACTAAATCGCGTTAAGGGCCTTTTTAAGCACCACATCCTACCGGCCATAGGAAGTTTCAAGGTAAAAGAAATAACCTCGCCTATGTGCCAAGAAGTTGTTAATGAATGGTCTAAAGAGTTATCTTCATTCAAAATGCTGAAGTATTATGCAAGTTTAGTATTTAATGAAGCTAGGCGGTTAAAAATAATCTATGAAAATCCCATGGACATGATCATCATGCCAAAGATTGAGCAAAAGATCGGTAGCGATGAATTAACAAATTTTTGGACTAGGTCTCAAGAACAACATTTCTTTGATGAATTAAATATACGTTGTGGCCATGGTCAAAATGATATGGCCATTGCCCTATTCCGATTATCATTTTTCACCGGAATGAGAAAGGGTGAACTATTAGCACTTCAAATTGACGACATCGATTTTGATAAAAGAACTTTACGAATTAATAAGACTGTCAGTCGTGGAGAAGATGGTAAACCAACAATTACCGTTCCCAAGACAAGAAATTCTAATAGAATTGTCGGTCTTGATATTAAGACCATTAATATATTAAAGAAATGGATTGTTAAGCTACGTAGAAGAATGGTGTTCTATGGATTTAACATCGATACCACCGTTAATCAGCTGCTCTTCCCCAATACTCGTAATAAGCTATTGGGATTAACAAAGATGAATCGTTGGTTAGATTATTTGATAAAATCATATAATCACAGAAAAAAAGATTCCGATGAACCATTGAATAGAATCAATGTTCACGGAATCAGACACACAGTTTGTTCATTAATGCTTGAATCTGGTGCTAGTATCAAGGAAGTCCAACTACAACTTGGACATTCCGATACACAGATGATTTTAAAAATCTACTGGCACATTTCAAGTAAAGCACAGCTCAACACAGTTAACAAGCTATCTAAATTTGCTAATTTTTAAACTTTTATTGGAGCCATATTGGAGCCACGAAGCTAATTTATCGAATTAGTAGCCTTTAACACACTGGTATTACTGGATTTCTGGCAAGACGGGTATAGTTCTCGTAGTTCGCTTTATGAGGTTTTAAAACGTAAGAACACTGTTAAATCAGTGTTCTTTTTTTCAATTTAAATTATTTTATAAAATCAGCATAAAAGTGTGTCACGGAGAATACGAATCCAAATGGTGTAAGAGCTGATATTTATCGTTAGTCTTAAGGGACAAATGATTTTTTTGAAGAAAAAAGATTCATATATGTATGAATCTTTTTGTTTTGTATAAACATTAATTTATGCCTTAACTTTAGATTAATACTATTTACCCATAGTACTGCTCAATAACTTCACTCTTTTTGTTTCTCCATAGTCTCTTGAACCAAAACATATTTGTCATCACACTTTATTACACATCCAATGACAAATAATATATTACTTATCTTCTAATTTTGCAGACAGCATAACATGTTGTACAACCTCATTTATTATATAAATCATATAGAAAGTACAATAAAGCAACAGAAACATCCAAAATAAATAATACAAGTCCTTAACAAAATTATTTACTTTTAAACTCATTAAATTAGAGAGTAACGATATTGTAGCAAGAACTCCCCAAATTACAGAACCCCATTTATATGGAAAAATAAATCCTTCAAAAGTATGATTATCACCATTTATTATTAAGTGCAAATCTTTTTTATTGTATATTATTATTATTATAGCTATTGCAGCGACTATCATTGATATAGCTGATACCGCTATCGAAAAAAATGACATACTATTATTATTCATAAACGAAAAGAATCGTATCCTATAAACGTTATTTTTAAAAACAAAGTATGAATATATTATTACAATCGTTATCGAACAATAAAAACTCCAATTTATTATCTGCCTTTTAGGAATAACACAAATCTGATGCAAGAATTTTGAACGCTCATATACATCACTTTTTCTTGCCATTTAAATCATCTCCCATTTGAGAAACAATTGTCGCTTTTAAAGAATTGACAGATGTTAAGTCATTTACATTATCTTCTTTAATTTTTGCTGAAGCTGCATATTCTTTTGAGGAAATTGTTCTAGTATGATTTCTCGCACCCACCCTTGCTTTTATAGAACCAAAGCCAGACCTTACAATAACTAAAAAATCAGATAACAAATCTGTTGGTTCTTTTTTTTCTTTTCCTTTATTTTCATCTTCCTCATCCTTATATTTCCTTATTCCATCTTTTTCATTTTCTAATTCAAATTTACCCTTTGGAGCATTATTATTTAACAAAATATCACTAATAGAATTCAAAGTCCTTGGATCATTGGGTGTAACATAATTCAATGTTATTTTCCTAATGGTATCCTCAAATAACTCCCGTTCAAATTGGGTATATCTCATATAAACTTCAAAATCCAATTCTCCAATATTTACATCTCGTGATAAAATCGTTTTTAAAACTGACAGTCCAATATCATAATGTATATATTGATTTGACTGCATAATAACAACTTCATCATCCACAAAATAATAAAAATGAATTTTAAGAGCCCTATCCACCTCTTCAGGTTCAGTTTTTACACCTTGTAAAATATCAAACGTTGTTTTGGAGACTTTAACTACATCCCCAGATAGAACATTATCCTCTATCTCAGTGACATTTGCTAATGTCCACCTCACTGGATTCAATAATTTATCATCTGATTTACCAAGTCTGTACAATCTTGATTTACCATCATATTTACTAAAAGATTTTATACGTTCCGGTATCAGATTTTTTTTGATATTATTCAAATCTTGATTAAAAATATTGGCGTTAATATTCAATTTTGATCCATAAAATTTTAATTTCATAATTAATTCCCCATATAAAAGTATAATTATCTAAATTAAACACCTTAGTCAGCATCCTATCAATATAGTTATTGAATAAAGCAATCCCCTCACCATTGTTCAAGAATTGCTGTTTACTAACACAATCTAGTAACTATTATGTGAATAAATTTTATTATATAAATTTTTCCATTTCTCCATAACTTCATCAAAGCGGGTAATATATATCACATATTTCTAAAGTACATATATTTGCCCAATTAAAGTAAAAATGTTTTTAATAGAGATAATTAATATATATGGGGGTATCAAAATGAAATTCAACATTAACATGAACTATATAGGTATGGATGAAAAAGGCGAAATAACCAACCTTGTGTTACTGCATAAATTAATTGAGGAGACAAAGAACAACTTAGAAAACAAGGCGTATCTAACTTCTCTAACAACAGCTTTAACGCTACCTGATATTTGTTTTTCTTTATTGAATACCGATATGATTAAATTGGAATTGCCTTACCTAGTCCATTCCCAGTCATTTTCTGAAAATCCATCTAAATGGAATTCGTCTTTCAAATATGCATATTTTTTAAACAAATATGCAGATATTAAGCAGATAAACTATAAAGAAAATTCCCTACCAACTGATAATATTATGATTGGCTTTTTTTCCTACTATCTGAGATGTTCGCTTCTTCATGAAGGACGTATAGAACTTGAAAATAGCATGAACTTAAGTGCCCTATCTTTTTTCATGACCGATTTACAGCATCTCTTCGAAACAAAGAATACTAATATTAATTCAAAATTTAATAAAAAAAATACCTCCGAAAATATTAAGAAAAACAAAACTGAGCTTAGATTTGAATATATCAAAGAACATCGAATTAGTAATGATAAAATGGCTCAAAATAACATGAGACTTAAAATCAAGATGAACATTGGACCTAATTATGCTCCTGGGGTCATAAAAAATGACAAGAACGGTTGCTTTTTTTCTATAAATTCCAGCGATTTAATTAATTTGATTTTGGAAGCAAGTAATAAATTCATATATTCGAATGATATAAACAACAAAATTTACAATCAGGATATTTATTCCCCTGGGAAGGTTTTTTTAAATAATTCAACTAGCAAACTAAACAGAGATTTTCTTTCATAAAATTTTATACTTTGATTATTTTCATAAGAACTAAATTTGAAATTAGGATCAAGTTTAATAAATATATTTATATAATGTTTCAAACATATCAAAAAGTATCACACGACAAAGTTAAATGCTTTTTAATGTGCTGTAAAACTACTAATACCCTCTCGAAAAAGCTTTTCAAAGAAAGTATCCAATTCCTCAACACTCATTTCAGGATGACTCAACCAGTATTTAACCAATCCCAACAAAGCTGACGAAATATATTGAGCCAGTAATTCCTTCTGCCTGCTGTCTAATCCATTGAAACGGTGAGAATTTTCAATCGTCTTCAATCCTTTGGCAGTTAGGAAATTAACAAAGCTATCGTAGAACTTAGAATCTCCATTAGGACTCAACAAAATGGTGATAATTGCCCTTTTTTCATTAATCGATTCCAAAACTCTTAAGACCTGAGATCTATCATCCTCTTCACTAATTCCATATTGATCAATTTTATCCAAACCATTCAAAATATCATCTTCAATAGCTTCCAAAATAGCAAGTTTATTAACATAATGACGATAAACTGTTGTCCGGTTGACCTTGCTGTAATCGGCAATTGCCATAATCGTGATTTCTTCCAAACTCTTTTCCTTCATCAACACCAATAAGGCTGTCTGAATTTTTTCATCTGTATTATTCATAATTATCCTCTCTGCAACAAATTCAACTAACTTGTGGCTTAAAAATATTTCCTTATTTTCTACTATTTTGGTAGCGAATACAATATGGTTTTTGAATTAAAAAACATTGAATAAAATGTATTTCTCTATGGATTTATTGATAGTGAATACTCTCATCCCTGGAAAACAGCCAAAATAAAAAGACCACTTCGTTTGAAGTGATCCCTTAAATTAAACTTTAAATTAAACCATCTTTAATTTTCCGACAGCTTCTTCAATTGTTTTACCATCTGCAAAAACGTGAGTGTTTTTATCTTCAACAGTAAACAACTGAGATTTTGTATTTAATTCTACGCGATACTTCATTTGTCTACCTCCCAATTAATTATTTCTTTATATCTGCTCAACGGATAATAAGTGAAATTATATTCTTTATTCATTAAAATGCAAGCCCTTTCTTTTTAATAAATGTCGCCTAAAGATATTTTTTAGGTAGCATTTCTTTTTAAATCTAGCTATAATCTATGTACAGATAATAAGGAGAAGATGCAAAATGAAGAACATGTCCAAAAAAGAATATCCGTCGTGGTACCCTCGTAAACGGGGGCATAACACAGTAGAGTTTAATAAACCAGATAAATGGTACGAATGGTCGGCCATTCTGGATGTTATCTTTTTTGCGATTTTTTTACTTATCATAAATCATTAGACTAAAGGAGTAACGCTTGGATCATAATTCCAAATGCTACTCCTTTTTTAATTGCCTCTATTTAAGAGATATCAGTGGATAAACTCGATTATTAACAACTAATGTTATATTTTTATATTCCAAATTTGCTATAATTAAGTTAAGGAGGCGGTAACATGGGTTTGAATATTAACTTGGTGAACGGTCGTAGCATTCACATCACTGACGAAACATATATTATTGCATGGAAATATCAATCATCAATGATGGCAAGTAACGATGACCACTATTATCTAGATTGCATTTTTAAGGGTGGTTTTGAGGACGGCAAGATCACTGAAGAAGATGAAGAGAACAAATTGGAAGGCCTTATCAGTGCAGCCGATTGGTTGACAATTGGTAAAGACAACAAGAACTCTTTGAAAACTACCGCTGTTTTAAGTATCACTAGAGACTAATCGCATACTAAAAAGACCCCAGTCAATTGACTGGGGTCTTTATGCTCTCTGGGGGGAAAGCAGTAATCAGAATTTTGATTACGCCAAATCTTAACATTAAAAAAACACAAATTCCAGAGAAAAGCCTGTATACAAATATTTAGTTATTCATTGATTGACAGGCTTTTGAAGTAGCTTCCAATGTATCGCAAAAATCCTCTAAACCATCTTCTGATCCATTGTCACAAGCTGCCTCAAAATACTTAACTTTATAATCAAGTTTCTTCAAATATCTCTGAGATTGTTCAATTTGTTTCATAACTTCATCACGTTGACGTTTGAACATTTCCAATCTCGCCTGCAAAGTATCATTACCTGCCATCGACATATTGATAAACTCACGGATTTCTTTCAGAGACATCCCTGTTTCTTTCAAACAAGCAATCAAGTCTACAAAATCCATATCATCGTCAGTAAATTCACGGCGACCACCATTCCCACGATGTACAAATGGCATTAAGCCCTCTTTATCGTAATAACGTAGTGTGTAGCTGGAAAGACCAGTCTTCTCTGACACTTCTCCAATTGAATAAGCCATATTGGTCTCCCTCTTTTCTTTAAAAAATATTAATACTAGTATACCTTTAGTAACAAAATTTTTGTACTTTTTAAAATTTTGGACGTCTCCAGGACCGAGAATATTCACCTGCTATGCGGAACGATTCGAGCTAAAGTACGGTCTCGAATCTCGGTTTGAATCCTTACCAAAGAACGGTAAGTCTCCAAACTCGCCCGGTGGTGTAATGGCTAAAGCCATAACGCCACTCCCACAGCTGGTGAATATTCTCGCTCCTTCCGACTAATTTGGTTCGCAAATCAACATAATTAAATTCATAGAAATTCTGATTATATAAATTGCATCAACTCAACAAAAAAGAAGACCCTGATGGCCTTCTATTTTTTAATTAACTGAATCAATAAATGAATCTGTGACATTGTTTTATCACGAATATCATCACTGATTATTTTTTTATTTTTAATAATTAACTCTTCATAAATCGATCTCTGCAAAATCGAAACAACGGTATCAACCAAACTGCTTATATCTTCTTCATTAGCAATCTTGGTTTTATCCTGAATCGACTTCACACTGATAACTAAACTGCTTTTCAGTCGATCCAAAATTTGGGAAATCCATTTCGACTGGTCATTTGATAAAATTGCACGCTCTCGAATCGTAATCATAAAGGAACGGTAGCCCTCTTCATTTGAGAATAGCTCACATATTCCTTCATAAATAGTATCAATCAACTTTTCAAAACCAGCTAAGTCATTTATATCAAGACGTATTTCATGAACGAAATGTTCTCGATAATCCATTCCTTTTTGAACAATTAAATCCAAGATTTGTTTCTTACCCTTTGGAAAATAATAGTAAAGTGAACCATCAGATATATCAACGGAACGACTAATTTCACGAGTTGTTGTGGCTTCGAAGCCTTTTTTAACAAATAAATCTTGAGCAACTTCTAAAATTTTTTCTTTTTGGATGTCGCTTTTCTTCATATATACCTCTAGGCTCCCGTTATTGTTTGGAAAATAAGATAAACATTCAAGATAATTAAGACAACCGTTGCGAACCAGGCGCTGTATTTAACCCAATTCTTATTCTTGAAATCTCCCATCAATTTCTTATCACTGGTGAAAATAACTAGTGGAATGATGGCAAATGGCAACGCCACACTCAAGAATACTTGTGAGAAAGTTAAAAGATTTTCAATTTTGGCTTCATTATCATGATAGTAAATGGCGAAAATCAAAACTGGTGTTACTGACAAAAGTCTTGTTAACAAACGTTGTGCCCAAAGTGGCATCTTTAATCTGATGAAACCTTCCATGATAATTTGTCCGGAAAGTGTCCCTGTAATAGTTGAACTTTGACCTGATGACAACAATGCTATGGCGAATAACATACTCAAGATTGGACTGGCAATTGCACCAACGACTTGCTTGTTACTCAAAGCGTTGAACAAATCAACGAAACGTCCCAAATCACTGTTAGTGCCATAGAACAATGCGGCACCTAAGATTAACAATAAACTATTAACGATAAATGCTAAGAATAATTGAATATTTGAATCAATTGTTGAGAATTTAATTGCCTTAGCAACGTCTTTCTTATTACTACGATCAACTCTTCTAGTTTGTGAAATTGATGAGCCTAAGTACAAATCATGTGGCATAACAGTCGCACCAACGATACCTAATGATAGGTAAAGCATTGATTTGTTAGTAATAATACTGCTGGCTGGCAAGTAACCTTCCATAATTCCTGAAATACTTGGCTTAGCTAAAAATACTTCATATAAAAATACTAATAAAATAACTGTAACCAAAGTAGCTACGATAGCTTCAATCTTTCTAAAGCCTAATTTCATTAACAATAGTAGAATCAAAACATCGGCTGCGGTAATCAAAATACCCACAATCAGTGGAATATTGAATAACAACTTAATAGCAATACCAGAACCGATGATTTCGGCGATATCAGTTGCCATAATGGCTAGTTCAGCAATTATCCAGAGAATGAATCCGCCGGTCTTAGAAGTCTTCTCACGCGTCAATTGAGCTAAATCCTTACCCGTGACGATTCCAAGTTTTGCTGACATTGATTGTAACAACATCGCAATCAAACTGGAGATAAGTACCACTGACAAAAGTGTGTACTTAAATTGTGCTCCACCAGCGATTGATGTGATCCAATTACCAGGATCCATGTATCCAACCGCGATTAAAACACCGGGACCAGTAAAGGTCATTAATGTTTTCCAGAATCCAGCGTTTTCCGGCACTTCAATACTACCGTTGATTTCATCTAGACTCTTGTTATCAGCTGTACTTGAGCTGACAAACTTTTTGTTTGTTTCTGTTTCACTACCATCCCTCATAGTAGTACCTCTTTTCTATTGGTTTAGAAATTCGGTGATATATTATCATTTGAACTTATGACGTTATCTCCGTATTTTTCAGACAAATTAAGCACACGATTAAACTATACAGCTCTATAAATTATTATATTTTGAATAATTTGAGCGTGCGCTCAATTAACCATTGATACTATATCACGATTTACAGAAAAATACAGGCTTTTTTTTACGATTTTACAAATATTTTTGCAAAAAAAGACCTATTTCGAAATATTCCGAAATAAGTCTTTTTATCATTTTAAAATTTTAAATAGTCGAATTAATACTGTGACATATATGTATCACGTTCCCATTGGGAAACTGTCTGTTGATATCTAGCCCATTCAGCATTCTTGGCAGCAAAGAAACTGTTTGTTAGTCCCTTACCAAGTGATTGTTGAACATATTCATCTTTACGTAGTGCTTTCAAGGAGTTGTGTAAAGTTGAAGGAAGATCGACAATACCTTCTTCACGACGTTTGTCTTCTGACATTTCGTAGATATTATCTTTAACTTCTGGCATCAAATCGTAATCGCTCTTAATACCATCAAGACCGGCATCAAGAATACATGCGATTGCTAGGTATGGGTTAGTTGTTGGATCAACACTTCTCATTTCAATACGTTTTGACTTACCTTTAGCAGCAGGTACACGTACAAGTGGTGAACGGTTCTTACTTGACCAAGCAATGTAAGTTGGTGCTTCATAGCCTGGTACTAAACGTTTATATGAGTTAACTGTTGGATTATTAACAGCAGTCAAGGCACGAGCATGTTTCAAAATACCACTCAAGAATTTCTTGGCTGTATCTGACAACATATCGTTTTCATCATCAAAGATATTGTCGTTGCCGTTAAACAATGACATATTGATGTGCATACCTGAACCATTGATACCTTGCATTGGCTTTGGCATAAATGTGGCATACAAACCATGTTCTTTAGCGATTGTCTTAACAACAAGTTTGAATGTTTCGATACTGTCTGCAGCTGACAAAGCATCTTCGTACTTAAAGTCAATTTCTTGTTGTCCTGGTGCAACTTCATGGTGACTAGCTTCAACTTCAAAGCCCATCTTTTCAAGACCAAGAACGATATCCTTACGAACATTTACACCTAAATCAACTGGTGAAAAGTCGAAGTAACTACCATCATCATTAAGGTGAAGTGTTGGATTACCATGTTCATCTGTATTGAATAAGAAGAATTCTGGTTCTGGTCCGATATTAAAGTTAGTGTAGCCCATGTCACGCATCTTCTTGATGATTCTCTTCAAGTTTACACGAGGATCACCTTCAAATGGTGTGCCGTCTGTCTTATAAATATCACAGATCAAACGAGCAACCTTACCATGTTCTTCACCCCATGGGAAAATCAACCATGTTGATAAGTCGGGATGTAGTAACATATCACTTTCTTCAATACGTGTGAAACCGTCAATTGATGAACCATCAAAAGTAATCTTGTTTGCTAGAACTTTATCTAGTTGAGAAACAGGAACTTCAACGTTCTTAATGATTCCGTTGATATCTGTAAACATTAAACAGATAAATTCAACGTTTTCATCGTTAACCATTTTTGTAATATCTTCTGCAGTATAATGTTGCACTTTTAACCACTCCTATTGGATATACCGATTTTTTTGAGACAACTAACAAACGTTATTAATATACCGTTCTATTAATAATATGATGATAATACCAATTACAAATCATAGTGTCAAATATTTTCATTATCATTTTCAATAATTTTAATATTTAACGCTGGGCCGTCTCCAGGACTGAGAACATTTATCTGCTATGTGGACCGATTCGAGCCACAGTACGGTCTCGAATCTCGGTTTGAAACCTTACCAAAGCCCGGTGGTGTAACGGCTAAAGCCGTAACGCCACACCCACAGCTGGTAAATGTTCTCAGTCCTTCCGACTATTTTATTTTAATAAATAAATAATTAAATGAAAACTTCCAATCACCATAAATAAATTACAAATTGTATTGTTAAAAGACCAGTTATAATTTATTTCTTTCAATTTTCATTTTCAAAATTACTGCATAAAACATAGTGCTAGTTAATGATTCATTCTAAACATTCATATCAACTATATTTCAATATCTAAAACGAACTGAGCAAAGATAAATTAGTCGGAAGAGACGGGATATTTAAATATAAACACAAATTGCATATGAAAATTTTATCATAATTAAACCGATTAATCGTATAAATAATTTGACTTATTTCCGTTTTCCCGTTAAATTATAGATACGAACGAAATAGAATATAAAAATAATAATTGTTCGTTATTAATGGAGTGAATGATAAAATGCAAGTATTTGATTATGAAGATATTCAACTAATACCGAATAAATGTATCGTCGATAGTCGCTCAGAATGTAATACTGAGATCAAATTTGGTCCAAAAACATTTAAAATCCCGGTTGTCCCTGCTAATATGCAGACAATCATCGATGAAAAGTTGGCTGAAAAATTAGCTGCGAACGATTATTTTTACGTTATGCACCGTTTTGAACCCGAAACACGTGTTGATTTCATTAAAAATATGAATCAAAAAGGATTGTTTACCTCCATCAGCGTTGGTATCAAAAAAGATGAATTCACATTCATCGATACATTAGTTGCTGAACACTTAAAACCTGATTACATTACCATTGATGTGGCTCACGGTCACAGTGATCGTGTCATTGAAATGATTAAATATATTAAGACCAACCTGCCAGAATCTTTCCTAATCGCTGGTAATGTCGGCACTCCTGAGGGTGTTCGTGAATTAGAGAACGCCGGAGCTGATGCAACCAAAGTCGGAATTGGACCTGGTAAAGTATGTATCACTAAATTAAAGACTGGTTTCGGTACTGGTGGTTGGCAATTAGCCGCTGTGAGACTCTGTGCCAAAGCCGCAAGCAAACCCATCATCGCTGACGGTGGTGTTAGAAACGACGGCGACATCGCCAAATCTATCCGTTTTGGAGCCGATATGGTCATGATTGGTTCCCTATTAGCTGGTCACAAGGAATCTCCTGGTAAAATCATTGAAAAAGACGGTCAAAAATTTAAAGCATACTTCGGTTCAGCTTCACAATTCCAAAAAGGTGAATACAAGAACGTCGAAGGAAAACGCATGTTAGTTCCATATAAAGGCGAAATCATGGATACATTGACTGAAATGCAACAAGATCTACAATCATCAATTTCTTACGCCGGTGGCAAAGATCTTAAATCACTTCGTAAAGTAGATTACGTAATTGTTAAGAACTCTATTTACAACGGTGACGTTTACTAATTTTAAATTAGACAAATATTAGATATTTATTTAAAAAATGAACAAGTTTTTATAAAATGAGCAGACCTCTGACGAATCAGAAGTCTGCTCATTTGGTTTTTTTGAATTGAAAGAACACCCTAGTTTGAGAGTTAGAGGGATGGAACCAGCAGTGATAGTGGTGTTAGGTCGGTGTTCTTCCGGCCTTACAGCACAGGACGTATTTTGAGACGCGGCCTTCGGCTCAAAATCGAGGATCGAGACCGTACCTTGGCTCGAGCCGGTTCCACAGCGGTTCCATCCCTCTAACTCTCAAACGGCATATTTAAAAAACAAGACAAAAGAAAAAGAAGCTGACGACTGGGTGTTCGTCAGCTTCTTTTTTTATGAATGGGATAGTTCATGTTCAATTTGATATAATCGGTTGTCCATCAAACAACTTTAGCTGTATCAAATTTATCATTACTGTAACACATTACTAGATAATTAAAAAGCGTGAAAACTTTTAAGGTAAAAAAGATTTTTTCTAATTTTTTCAGACTATACATCTAGTAATGAACTACATTTGTCAAATATTTAAAAATTTGGTAGGACAATTTGTCTTTTTAAAATATCGGTTGTTCTCATTTAATTATTCATCTGACGAGTGGTAAAACGATGAATTCCTTTATTTCGTTCTTCAAATCCTTCAGTCTTGCTAACGATAAATCTAGGACGATTGTTGACTTGATCCAAAACACGACCTAAGTAACTTCCTAAAATCCCAATCGATAGCATCAATAATCCTAATGTGAACAAAAGAATCGTCACGCCGACACCAGCTAAACTGAAACTGCCACTTGCAATCATATAGCCAAGTGAGAAAACACCACTGACCAATGGCACGATTGAAAAAACATTGACGAATTGCAATGGTTTCATTGAGAAAGACGTGATTCCGTCTAAAGCTAACTTAACCATTTTGGAAAGTGGATACTTTGTTTCACCAGCAAGACGTTCTTGACGATGATATTGCACACTAGTCTGCTTGAAACCAATCCAAGTAACTTGTCCACGGACAAATGGATCTTGTTCATGCAATTTCAATAATTGATGGACAGCTTTTCGATCCATTAGTCGAAAATCACCAGTATCAAGTGGCATGTCAATCGTGGCTAACTTCTTGAAAGTCCGATAGAACATTTTAGCAGTGAATTTCTTGAAGAATGTTTCGCCATCACGTTGCATTCGCTTGCCATAGACAATCTCATAACCTTCATTCCACTTCTTAATCATTTGCGGAATGACTTCTGGAGGGTCTTGCAAGTCAGCATCCATAACGACAACGGCATCCCCTTTGGTATATTGCAAACCAGCGGTAATGGCCAGTTGATGTCCAAAGTTACGGGAAAACTCGACCAACTTAATATTATCGTGTTGTTCAAGTGCACGTTTGATAATTCGAACTGATTTATCCTGTGATCCATCATCAACGAATATTAGTTCATATTTCTCTTCTTGTTGTTCGATATAATTTAATAACGTATCAATCGTCGCTTGAATCCCAGCCTCTTCATTAAAAACTGGTAGAACGATTGAAATTAATTGATCTTTCATAAGCGAACGTTCCTTTCATTGATTAATTCGTTTGAAAGTTAGTACTACCTCCACTGATGACCATATTGCCAACATCCAACTAAGTTTCATTTGAAAAACCGGTCGGAAGAAATGATTACTATCATTTCTGGAGACGCCAACTACTTGTAGATACTTGATAAATCGTAAAGTGTACCTGACTGACCACCAGGGCCACCCATGCCACCACCCATTGATGGTGTTCCGGATTTACCGGATTTCTTCATTTGTGCTTTCATTTTCTTAAGTTGTGCTTTAGTCAATTTCTTCTTACCTGTTGGTGCCTTAGTACCAGATGGTGCTTTGGTGCCACTAGGTGCTGTACCTGAAGGAACCTGACCACTATTAGAACCACTTGGTTTAGCAGGTGGTGTTGAACTAGAACCTGAACCGGATGAACCAGGAGCTGTTCCACTTGGAGCTTGTCCAGTTGTACTTGCAGAACTTGCTTCTGAAGCTACAGTAACTGAACTAGAGTTATTCGTTGCAATACTGCTACTATTAGACAATTTAACTTTCTTAGCATGTTTCTTGATCCATGAAACAATCTCACTATTATTACCACCAGTTTTACCACCGGAATAGTAATACTTAATCTTGCCTTCTTTAACAAGTTTCTTAAACTGCTTCAAAGTAATCGCATTATCAGTTCCGTTAAATCCACCCATTGCCATAACAGCTTTACCGGTAGAAATAATATATGGTGCAGCGGTACTTGAATCATCGGTTGCAAATAAGTATTCAGCGTTACCTTGATGTTTTTCAAGGTATTTAAGCAAAGTTGAATCCTCTTTGGAATCTCCCATGCCACCGCCACCACCTGCGGCTGATAATAGTGATGGACCAGCACTTGGAATACCGTCACTTGATCCAGCTAAGGTTGGAGTTAATGACCACCACGTTGGAGCTAGCATGACGATAATCAAGGCTGCAATTGGCCAAACGCGTTTGTTTTTTAGACGAATGGCAATCCATGGCAATACGAACAGTGGGATTGAAATAATGATGCCAGCAATCAACAATACCCAAGCTAAGGTTGGATAATAATCTGTCAAATACCAAGCTTGCAAAATACTTGTCGACAAAATTGAGACTGGCAAAAGCATTGACCAGATTGACTTTTCGCGCCATTGCTTGACCATTGTGTAAACTCCAACTCCGGCTAAAACGGCCATCGCTGGGGCTAACATGATTGTGTAATATGGGTGGAAGAAACTAGCAACTGAAAAGAATCCCGCCACTGGGACCATCCAACCAAGCCATAGCCAGAGATCTTTTCTTTGGTTATTGAGTGAATACCATTTTTTCTTAGGATCTTGATAGTAAATGTAACTAGAAATTACGCCAAAGACAGCTAGTAACATCAACCAACTAATCTGAGGTCCTAATTCTTTTTGAAGCAATCTGAATGGTCCAGCTGTACCAATGTTGAAGGCACCGCCACCGGCACCACCTGTACCATTTCCACCACCAGTTGCTTTAGTTCCTCCTGGTCCACCTTTAGCTGAACCAGATGGTTTAGCTGGAGGCGTTCCATTAGCAGATTTCTTTGATCCACTTGGAGGTGTTGGAGCATTACTTGAAGACTTCATACCACTAGGTTTCTTAGACTTACTACCACTTGGTGGCGTCATTGACTTACTGCTGCCCTTTTTGGAAGAACTGTTACCCATACCAGGGAAAGCTCCACCAGTACCAGTAGTTTGACCAAGTAAACGTTGAGTTCCGTTATATCCAAAAGCCAATTCTAAAGCTGAGTTTGTTTCCGAACCGCCTTCATAAGGACGACTACTTGAATTAGTCATATCAACTGACAACGGCCAGAATAAGGTGAAGACCGCTAGAAAAACTGTTGCAATCGATAAGTGGACCAATTTCTTTTTCCAATTAACTTTTGCTGCTAACCAATAATAAAGGTATAGGGCTGGCAAAACCATGAACGCTTGAAGCATCTTGATATTGAATGAGAAACCAATTAAGGCAAATCCAATCCAAAGATAACGTTGTTGCTCTTTTAACACGGCTTTTTGCACGAACCAGACTGACAATAATAGGAAAAATACTAACGTAGCATCCATATTGTTGGTTCTGGAATCAGCTACTACGATTGGCGTTAAAGTCATAATCAAGGCAGCGATTCGTGCAGGAACTCTGCCAAAACGTTTTGATACCAAGTTGTAAATCAAATATACCGAGCCAATTCCAAACAGGATTGACGGTAAAACGACACTCCAACCATGTACACCAAAAATTTTGGCACTGATAGTCATAAACCAGAGGGCTACTGGTGGCTTATCAACCGTAATGAACCCGGCGGGATCAAAACTGGCATACCAGAAGTTTTTAAAACTCTTTGTCATACTGACAATTGCGGCGGTATAGAAGTTATTAGCTTCCCCAGCCTCCCAAATATTCCAAGCGTACAAGAAAGCCGCAAGGATCAAAATGGCAATTAACCAGTAATCATACTTAATAGTTCTTAATTTATTGAAAAAACTAGGTTTTTCATTTTTTTGAATACGAGTGGATTCTTTTGATTCCATCATTTATCTTCTCCTATCTCTAAAAAGCTATATTTACAAAAAAACAAATGATTGAATAAACAAATATTGAAAATAAGATTGGTTTTAATTGCAAATTATTTTTCATCTGTTCTAATTCCTTTCTTAACAACAGGGACAAGATTAGACAAACTAACTTAAATTAAGCTTAAATCGAAATTTATGTTTTATAATTATGAATAGATATTAACGGTTATTTAAATATGCCGTCTCCGGCGCTGATAGTATTCCCCTGCTGTGCGGAACGGTCCGAGCCAAAGTACGGTCTCGAACCTCGGTTTGAATCCTTGCAAAAAACGCAAGTATCCAAACTCGTCCGGTGGTGTAATGGCTAAAGCCATAACGCCACTTCCACTGCGAGTAAATACTATCAGCACCTCCGACTAGTTTTTTCTATTACTAACAACTGGATTATATGAATACTTATCATATGTATACCGAATAATATAAATTCATCAGGTTTTCATAATATGCTTGATAGAAAATAACTAGTCGGAAGAGCTGAGAAATATTTGTGGGCAGTGGTAGTGATGTTAGGACGAGTGATTTTCTCGTTCTTACATCACCGGGCGTGTTTTGAGACTTGCTGGTTTTGCAAGGCTTAAAACCGAGGAGCAATACCTTGGCTTGCTCCGGTACGCACAGCCAGTGAATATTTCTCAACTCTGTAGACAGACTACGTTAGACACCAATAAAGGAGTGCTTTATGTCAAATAACATTAGAATTTTAGTAGTTGAGGATGACGAAAACTTGGCTAATAACATCGCTTCCTTCCTATCCGACTTTTCTGAAGTCGATATTGAAAATGATGGTTTGAGTGGCAAGTTTGCCGCTACTGAAGATGTTTACGATTTAATAATTTTGGATATTATGTTGCCAGAAATGAATGGTTATGATGTGCTGAAAAATATTCGTAACGATAAAATCAACACACCTGTCCTAATCTTGACTGCCAAAGCTGAAATTGATGACAAAATTCACGGTTTCAACCTTGGTGCTGACGATTATCTAACTAAGCCCTTCCACCGTGAGGAGTTGCAGGCTCGTGTTAAAGCTCTTTTAAAGCGGAGTGGTATTTTAGCTGACGATTCAATCTTAAAAATTAAAAATCTTGAAGTAAATTTGAACAACCATGAGATCGACGCTGCTGGCAAACAAATTGCGCTCAATGGTAAAGAATATGATTTATTAGTTTATTTATTGCAAAATAAAAATACTATTCTAACTAAGGATCAGATTTTTGAACGTATCTGGGGTTTTGACTCAGATACTTCCATCACTGTGGTTGAAGTGTATATGAGCAATTTGCGTAAAAAACTACGTCCTTCGAAAAATGATAATTTAATCAAGACAATTAGAAATGTTGGGTATATTTTCCAAGATGACACAGAAAACTAGACAAAATAAAATCACCCGCCGCCAGCAATTTAAACTTTTTCTATCAATTATGGGTGCCTTTGCCATTCTCTTTTTGACGCTAGGAATTATCATTTTTAACCTTTTCCAATCGTCAACTTATCGCAGCATCGATAAAGATATTCGTAACCAAGTTACTGCTATTCAAAAGCAACCCAATATGGCTAAACGTGTTGGTCCAGCTCCTAATCATCAAATTGACCAAAATAAAAAACCAGACCCTAAAGCTCCTTTTCAAGCTTCGATTCTGGTTTTTGATGATAATGGAAAATTACTAAATAAGACTAGTCTTGGTAACCGTTATTCTGTTCTGAAAAATATTAAATTACGTAAAAGGAACGTTAATGTGAAACAAACCCTGCTTGTTAATAAAATGAGTTTCCGTTCGATGCTGATTAAAGTTTCGAAGAAAAACAATAATCCCATGTATGCCGGTCATTATATTCTAATCATGCAAAATATTGATACTCAAATCCAAGCAATTAAGAACTTTGAGGAAATATTAATTATTACTTTCTTCATATTCTGGGTCATTGCCCTAGTTATTTCTTACTTCCTAGCTCGTATTAATATGTTGCCAATTGTTAAATCATGGAAACAACAAACTGAATTTGTTAACGATGCTGCCCATGAATTACGTACGCCACTAACAATTATTCAAGGTAAATTGGAATACATGCTGACGAAGCCGAATAAAACTATTCTTGATGAAGCTGAAGCAATCTCCGTTTCATTGGATGAAGTTAGCCGACTCAACTCTTTGACTAATAATCTGCTAGTTTTGGCTCGTTCTGATTCAGCTACTACGAAATATAATTTTGAAATGACTACGCCGGATTTCTTTCTGAAGGATCCCATTGAGCCTTTCAAAGATATTATTAATTCTCAATCGAAAGTCTTTCAAATCAACCTTTATCACACACCTACGCTTTATCTGGATCGTGATAAAATTAAACAATTATTGATTATTCTTTTGGATAACGCTACAAATTACACCCCTAAAAATGGCACTATCAAAATTTACGACCAAGTTGAAGGCACCAAATATCAATTTGTGATTTCTGACACTGGTATTGGTATTAATGACAAGGATAAAGATAAGATTTTTGGACGTTTCTACCGAGTTGATAAATCACGTAATAGCAATAGCGGTGGTCACGGCTTAGGTCTAGCCATTGCCAAACAAATCGTCGATATCCACCACGGACACATCTTTGTACGTGATAATTTGCCTCAAGGCAGTGAATTCGTCGTTGAACTACCAATCAAACATAATTAAAATGAGGTATTAATTCATGGACAAAGAAAAAATCAAAGCATACTGGTTCAATTTTCTAAAAGATAAGAATCCGTTAGACTATCCGTTGGGTGACATCACACTTTTTGGCGGTGACGATCCTGACGAGTTAGCTCAATTAGTTTACAAAGGTATTAAAACAGCCACTACCTCCTCATATGCTTTATACGAACCGACTGAATATATGCCTCAAGTTGGTGACTATAACATTATTTTAGACGGTCAAGAAAACCCTCTTTGCATCACTAAAACACTTGTAACTGAAGTTATCCCTTTTAATCAAGTCAGTGCTGAGCATGCTTACCATGAAGGTGAAGATTCACGGACGCTTGAAGAATGGCGTAAAGTTCATGAACATTTCTTTAGAGAAGAATATAAGGAATTTGGTCAAGAATTTACCTTTGATATGCCCTGCTTATGTGAAGTATTTGAACGTATATACTAAAAAAGTTTGAGACTAATTTAGCCTCAAACTTTTTTACTTATCAGACTTTTCATCTAAAGATTCAGAAATCTTCTTAAGGTACATAACCATTTCTTCTTCCTTTGAGTCATCCTCTTCTGGTTCTTCCTCTTCTTCACGGCCCTTGATAATCTTATTCATCATTTTGACCAATAAGAATACTACAAACGCAATGATTAGGAAGTTAATGATGGACTCAATGAAAGTCCCATATTTGAATGTTGCATCCCCAACTTTGAATACCAAGTTACTGAGATCAATTTTCCCTAAAAACAAACCAATCAGTGGATTAATCAAGTTGCTAACTAATGATTGGACGATAGCTGTAAAAGCAGCACCCATAATGACACCGACAGCCAAGTCCATAACATTGCCGCGACTAATAAAGTCTTTAAATTCTTTTATCATATTCCAAATCTCCTAAAAATGATTTCTACCCTTAATTATGAATGTTTACAGGCGTTTTGTGCAAATTTTTCGCCAAAAAAATCTATACGTATCGTCAAAAAAGTTCATTTTAAAAGGAGTTTTGAAAAGCTTTTCATTTATAATTGATATGAAAGGCCGTGAAAATATGAATAAATTTGATATTTATAAAATGATTCTAGAAATTATCTCCGAGAAGAATCCCAAGGATTTCCAAGAACTCTTAGACGATGCTCAAAAGTACCAAATCGTTAAAGATTATATTGCTAGCGACAATCCCAATCAATTTCTAATCCAAGACTTGCAGGATTACGTAATCAGCATGGTCAATGACGGCTTGATTGCTGGGATTATTAGTCCCCTAAAGTACGTTACCTTGATCAAAATCAACGGTCTTACTATTGAGGGATTCCAATATCTCAAGAAAATGAAGGAAGACGATGTTGAAAAAGAAGTTAAGGCTATTTTAGATAGTAATAATCAACCAGTGAATCCTAAGACATTAACATCGGCACTGTCCTCACTAATATTTTAATTAATGCGAACGAAATAAAAAAAGCTTTCATATTGAATCTTCAATGATTCAAATATGAAAACTTTTTTGATCCTATTAGAATAGTGCCACTGACAAGAGTCGAACTTGCACTCGGGAAACCCGAACAGCGACCTGAACGCTGCGCGTCTGCCAATTCCGCCACAGTGGCTTTATAATTCAAATAATTACTTATTTAGATTACAATGAAAATGATACTACAAATGGAGGGTCTTGTAATGGAAAAAATTAGTAAAAATATCTTAAATCAAGTAATTCTGCCCCGTAATCCTGAGTCGTACAAAGGAAATTACGGTAAAGTCCTAATTATTGCTGGATCAACTCACTTCGGAGGTGCTGCAATTTTAGCAAGCAGTGCTGCCGTTCATGCTGGAGCTGGATTAGTAACCGTCGCAACTACTCCTGAAAAATTCACGGCAATCAATACTCGTATTCCTGAGGCAATGACCATCGACTATCACAACAAGAAAGAATTATTGACCGCTATTCTAAATAATAATGTCATTGCTATTGGCCCAGGTCTTGGTACATCAAGTGTTGCCATTGGTTTAGTTAAGGCAGTCTTGAACAATACTAAAACTGACCAAACGGTGATTTTAGATGCTTCAGCTTTAACAATCATTGCTGAAGAAAAGATTCCGCTACAAACTACTGCCCACATCATCCTCACTCCACATCAAGGCGAATGGAGACGACTTTCACAGTTAGAAATACCCGAACAAATTGAACTCAATAATTTTGAAAAACTTCAAGATTTGAATCCTGATGCTGTCTTAGTTTTAAAGAAACACAATTCTGAAATTTATTACCAGGACATGTCATTCAAAATAACTGCTGGCAATGCTGGTATGGCAACCGGTGGTATGGGCGATACTCTAACAGGAATCATGGCCGGCTTTATTGGTCAATTCGGCTACTCTCTGGCAACAATTCAAGCTGCCCTAATAATTCACAGTGTTATCGGTGATAAATTAAACGAAAAAGAATATGTTGTCTTACCTTCTCAAATCATTGAGAAACTACCAAAATACATGCAAAAATTCAGTTTGCAGAACAAATAAAAAAGACGTAACGATGTTTTCCAATCAACAATTGGATAAATATCATTATGTCTTTTATTTTTTATCTAATATTAAATATTCTTCTAATTCTTTCAACACGTGGTCCTAAAATCTTGTCAGCTAAAGAAGTCTTCAAAACCAAGTAGCCATATATAACGCCACCCAATCCAGCTTCTAATACCAAGACGACAACGGAAATGATTCGATCAGAATTACCAACAAAGTGGAATACCACCCAGTTAACAAACATAACTGAGACGAACATAATCAGCGAGAATAAGATTATTCCACTGATACGACGAGAAATTCGACCTGTATTGAATGGATAAATTCGATGTAATTCACGTAGCATTAACCAGCAAACCACCGCCATACCGATACTTGTAGCAATTAAAGGACCAAATTCATGGAACAAGCCAATCATTGGCAATTGAACAACAACTTTCACAATCAAGCCGTATACAAAATATTTAATCGCCAATCTGTTACGATATAACGCCTGTAAAACGGCTGATAAAACAGTGAACAATCCCAATAGAATAGAGATAATGGATGAAAATTGTAGCATCAAAACGCCAAGTGCATCATAACGATAAAATGTTGTCCACAATGGTTGTGCCACAGCGTACATCCCTAGTGATGCGGGAATCATAATGAAAAAGAACAATTCCAAAGTATTTGAAATTTGATTTTCAATATTTTTCTTATCACCTTTAGAATACAATCCTGACAAGATTGGAACGGCTGTAACGGCCATAGCGGTTGACAACGAAACGATAATCATAATTAATTTGTTAGCTTGGAAACCAAATAATGAATAATAATTATCCAATTGGGCTCCTGTGGCAGTAACAAACATCCGCATAAATTGATTGAATGTTGATTGATCAAACAAATTAAAGAATGTTATTCCGGCATCCAAAATAATAAATGGAACAGCCTGTTGGAAAATTTCACGAGTAAAGTTTCGCTCATTCACATTAGCAATTGGTTGACCATTACGCGATAATCGCCTCAGCTTTGGCAAGCGCCTCAACAATGCTAAAACTAAAATCCCAATAGCGACAGCTGCCCCAATAAATGCGGCAAAAGTTGATTGAACAACGGCATTGATATAACTACCTTTATTCATAATCATAATGACATACGTCGCTAAAAGCATGTAAATAACACGAGCAATTTGTTCGATAAATTGTGATATAGCGGATGGGGCCATGTCAGAATATCCTTGCAAATACCCTCTTAAAATACTCAAAATTGGAATAATTAAAACGGCAACTGCCAAAGATTTGATAACGGGAATACTTCTTGGATCACCGTCAGTAAAAATGGTAGCCAAAATTGGCGCTCCAAAATACATAACGGCTCCAAAAATCACACCCATGAATGTCATAATCTTCAGACCGTGCTTAAACAATTTATTACCAGTTGCATACTGATCAAGTGCGTTATAATGTGAAATTTGTTTTGATATTGCACCGGGAATTCCGGCTGTAGAAATAATCAAGAACAGACTATAAATGTTATAACCCTTAGCATACAAGGCATTAGCTGCGGGATAATATGATCCCATCCACGCCATCCATGGAATGATATATATCGCACCTAAAATACGAGAAAAAATACTACCAGCAGTCATCCATGCTGAACCTTTCAGCATTGTGTCTTGCGAAGAAGGCTCAGAATCAATTACTGGCATTACTTCTTCATCATCATGGCTATTATTTGCGCCCAAAACCTGCACCACCTTAAAAACTATCCTTTTAATTATAGCAAAGTTATCTACCTAAAAAATTTAAATTACACTTAAATTACGTAAAAAGCAAATTAATTTTGCCGTCTCCGGGTGACAGTACAATGCTTAGCCTGCTGTGCGACCGGTGCGAGCCAAGGTCTCGCACCTCGATTTTGAACTTCGAGAAAATCACTCGAATTTCAAAATACGTCGGTATTGTAAGGGATAAATCCCTAAGAATACCTGCACTGCTGGCTAAACATTGTACTGTCACCCTCCGACTATTTCTAATAACTACTTGGATACTTTCCTTTTTATTAATTCTTATAAATATACTGAATGTATTCTTATTTAAACATTACGAAAGCTTTGAATTCGATCACTAAAATGTCCCTTCCGATTAAAACATGTTCTATAGCTTTAGTCTCTAGTCATTTTGACCAATAATTTACACTATTCAACACTTTATATCGAAACAGTTAAAACTGCCTTATATAGGAAACCAAAGCATTTTTAAAGACACTAGCCAGAACTTGCGAGGGATGGAGTTCAGCAGTGATAGTTATGTTAGGCTGGCGATTCTCCAGTCTTACATAACAGGACGTCTTTTGAAATTCGCGAACTCTGCGAAGTTCAAAAGCGAGGGTCGAGACCGCACTATGGCTCGAGCCGGTTCCACAGCAAACTCCATCCCTCGCAAGCTCTGGCGGCATATCCCCAAATTTTACAAAACAAGAAAATTGTAAAGCGCGTTATCGTTTGAACAATGATAGAATAATCTTGTTGCAGGTTAGAAAGCAAGCAATTAATTAATTGAACTCACCTAAAAATCTCTATTTTGCAATTATTCACAAAAGTTTGAAATTCCTTCATATAATATATATAAAACGCTTAAACAATATTATCTTCAGCTTGCTTTCTACTCAACCAAAAAAGACTCCGGAAAATTTCCGAAGTCTTTTTTACTTGTCATTATTTAACTACGATATTAACAATCTTGTTAGGGATAACGATCACCTTAACGATGTTCTTACCTTCGATAAATTTTTGAACTTTTTCATCAGTTGTAGCAAGTTTTTCAAGATCATCCTTTGAGGTACCATTGGCAACTTCAACTTTATCTCTCAACTTACCATTAACTTGGACGATAATTTCAACTGTGTCAGAAACAAGTTTTGCTTCATCGTAAGTTGGCCATTTAGCGTAAGAAATTGATTCTGTGTGGCCAAACTTGCTCCATAACTCTTCCATCATGTGTGGTGCAATTGGAGCTAACAATTGAACTAAACCTTCAGCGTAAGCCTTTGGCATTGTATCAACCTTGTGTGCTTCATTTACGAAGACCATCATTTGTGAAATTGCTGTGTTAAAGTGCAATGCATCATAATCTTCGGTAACTTTCTTAACTGTTTCGTTATAAACTTTATCAAGTTTACCATCATTTGTATCAGTCAAGTAGCCATCTTTCAATGTGCTGTAGTCGTCATCATTGATAAATAGGTTCCAAACACGGTCCAAGAACTTGTATGAACCTGACAAACCATTTTCTGACCAAGCGATTGATGCATCCAAAGGACCCATGAACATTTCATAAACTCTCAATGTGTCGGCACCATATTGCTCAACTACGTCATCAGGGTTAACAACGTTACCTTTTGATTTAGACATCTTTTCGTGACCTTTACCAAGAATCATACCTTGGTTAAATAGCTTTTGGAAAGGTTCCTTAGTTGGAACAACGCCCAAATCATACAATACTTTGTGCCAGAATCTAGCATATAGCAAGTGAAGTACGGCATGCTCGGCACCACCAATATATAAATCAACTGGTAGCCATTGCTTCAATAGATCATAATCAGCTAGTGCATTGTCATTATTAGGGTCGATATATCTCAAGTAATACCATGAAGAACCAGCCCATTGTGGCATTGTATTAGTTTCACGACGACCTTTACGACCGTTCTTATCAACTACGTTAACCCAATCAGTTAGGTTAGCTAGTGGACTCTCACCGGTACCTGATGGCTTGATATCAGTATCTTCAGGCAATTTAAGTGGTAGTTCATCTTCTGGAACAAGTGAAGTCGTACCATCCTCCCAGTGAATAACAGGAATTGGTTCTCCCCAGTATCTTTGACGTGAGAAGACCCAGTCACGTAGACGGTAGTTAACTTTCTTTTCACCAAAGCCTTTGTCTTCCATGTAAGCAATAGCACGTTCAATAGCATCGGCTTTATTCAAACCATTCAAGAAGTCAGAATTAATATGCTTGCCATCTTCCGTTATAACGCCGTTATCCAAGTCACCTTCAATAACTTGAGTCATTGGTAGATCAAACTTCTTAGCAAAAGCATAGTCACGTTCATCATGCGCAGGAACAGCCATAACGGCACCTGTACCATAAGTTACAAGAACGTAGTCTGAAATCCAAATTGGAAGTTTCTTGCCGTTAACTGGGTTGATTGCGTATGCACCGGTGAAAACACCAGTCTTTTCGTCATTCAAATCAGTTCTATCAAGGTCTGACTTGTGTGAGATTTCTTCTTTATAAGCTTCAACAGCAGCTTTTTGTTCAGGTGTTGTAATCTTATCAACAAGCTTGTGCTCTGGTGCCAAAGTCATGTATTCAACACCAAAAATTGTATCGGGTCTAGTTGTAAAGACGTTGATTTTATCATCTGAACCAGCTACATCAAATGTAACTTGGGCACCAACTGAACGGCCAATCCAATTTCTTTGCATTTCTTTGATGTTTTCAGGCCAATCAATATCATCAAGGTCATCCAGCAATCTGTCAGCGTAAGCTGTGATTTTTAGCATCCATTGACGCATTGGCTTTCTAACAACTGGGAAACCGCCACGTTCAGTCTTACCATCAATGATTTCCTCATTAGCAACAACTGTACCCAAATCTGGTGACCAGTTAACCAATGTTTCTGATTCGTAAGCCAAACCTTTTTTATACATTTGTTCAAAGATCCATTGTGTCCATTTGTAGAATTTAGGATCGGTAGTTTGAACTTCACGTTCCCAATCATATGAGAAACCTAGTGAATTGATTTGACGCTTAAAGTTTTGAATATTCTTTTCAGTAAATTCAGCGGGATTGTGTCCTGTATTCAAAGCATATTGTTCTGCAGGCAATCCAAAAGCATCAAAGCCCATTGGATGCAATACGTTATAGCCTTCAGCACGTTTCATTCTAGCAATAATATCTGTGGCTGTATAACCTTCTGGATGTCCAACGTGAAGACCTTGACCTGATGGATATGGAAACATATCTAAGGCATAAAAGTTCTTCTTATTTGGATCCTCAGTTGTTTTAAAAGTATTGTTTTCTTTCCAATACTTTTGCCATTTCTTTTCTACGGTGTTGTGATTGTACATTTTTCTCCTCCTATACAAAAAAAGTCCTATGATTATAAATTAATCATAGGACGAGTTATCGCGTTACCACCTAAGTTCCGCACCACAAAATAAGTACGACTCTCAAAATCCTTAACGAGGATTAATCGTAGTCACTTACTAAAGGTTCGGCAACTATTATCAGTGGACGAGTTCGAAAATAAAACCTTACGCATTCACATCCCCATGCGCTTTCTGAAAAAGTATTTTATAATCTACTACTTCCGTGCTTATATCTTATACCATTAATGTTTGTCCGACAACCAATAAATCAGAATTTAAATCATTTAATTGACGAACGTTATCAACAGTTGTTCCAGCTTTTGAAGCGATAGAGTCAATTGTATCACCGCTTTGAACGGTTACTGACTTACTAGTTTGACTGCCTGAATCACTATCATTTGAGCTGTAATCATTTTGAACATTGATTGATGATGAGTCAGATGAATCATTTTCTGATGGAACAAATTTCTTCACACCATCACGTTCATCTTGAACCATAACTGGTGCTTGTTGACTGCCGTAAGCATCACCAACATTGCCAGTATCAGTTGTTGTATCATTAGTCTTATTTGCCAAGTTAGTAACTGCCAATGGTTGTCCATTAGCTCCAATTACTTGAGTAATTGTCAAAGTCTTACCAGGATAAATATAATTATCAGTCTTCAAATTATTCAAGCTCATCAAAGTATCAGTTGTCATGTTAAACTTATCAGCAATTGATTGTAATGTATCGCCTTGCGCTACAGTATACGTTTGATCCTTATCAGCAGCTGTATCAAATTGTGTCAAATTATACTTTTCGATAACACTGTCCAACTTATCAGCATATGTTGTATCGGTAGCATAACGACCAGTCAAATACTTAGTAGCATCTTTGTATGATGTTGTATTGCTCTTCCAAGTACCAGCATAAATTTGTGAATTGCCTGAAGTTCCACCACGAAGCAATGAAACATAGTCTTCAAGTGATTCCTTATATGAAGGATACTTTCTAAAATCAGAGCTAATTGAGCAAAGACTACCTGTACCGTCGTCTTCTTGTGTACCCATATTAACAGAGGCACCTTTATAATCTCCCTTAATACCAAAAAGATTATAATTAGGCGCAGTAGCTAGTCCACTTGTACCCCAGCCACTTTCAACCATTGCTTGTGCAATCATTACTGAAGCGTAGAGATCGTTATTTGCGGCCAACTTACGTGCTGAGTTACCAATATAGTCAATAAAAGCTTGATCCCCAACACCAGTAGAAGCAACCGGTGTGGCTGCTACTGCTGAGTTTTGATTCAACAAATTATTAACGGACAAAGCTTCGGCTTTAACGGGTGTAGGAGCTGAAATATTAGTAATTTCTGCTACTGCAGCACCAACAAACATACTTGATCCTAAGATCGTCATATTTTTGCGTAAGTTTGCGTTCTTACTTTTTTTATTATTTAATCTAGTCAAACGACTATCTTCGATTTTGCGTTCATGACGTGTCATAACCATAAATATCTGCTCTCCCTCAAAATCTTTATACTTTATTATATTTCTTAACAAAAACTTAAACAATAGAGAGATCAAAAAATATGAAAATATCTAGAAAAATATCCATCTTTAATGTGTTTTTACTGCTGTTTTTTGTTTTTTGGACCATTAATGTCTCACAACACACTAATCTAATCAAAAAATTCGATACTGCCTTGATCAGTCAAATTTATCATCATAATCCCCTGACACTTGGCATCTTTCGACTCATGACAAGTATCGGTGACACTTTTGCAACTATTATTGTAACCGCAATTATTTTTCTACTTTTAATTGTTAAAAAATATCATTATGCTGCGATTTATTTAGTGCTCAACAAGGTAGTCATCTCCGGAATGAACAGCATTATTAAAATTACTATCGACCGTCCACGCCCCAGCCATCATCATTACGTTTATGCTGGTGGCTACAGCTTTCCCAGTGGGCATTCGGCTAGTTCATTTGCGTTATACATTTCGGTTTTGATTATCAGTCTCTATATTTTCAAAAAAATCAGCTTAAAGATAGTTATCAGTGCCATTTGTATTGCCATGGTACTGCTGATTGGATACAGTCGTATCTTTCTAGGAGTTCACTACCCTAGCGACGTTTTCGGTGGCTATCTTTTGGCAGCTACTTTCATAACTTTCAATACTCTATTATTTAGAACCAAGAATCTTTCGATTCTTAATCTCAAAGGCGTTAAGAATTAGACCCAGTATCAATAATACAAGAGTAGCGATGTAGATATTATGCAATCCTGAAAAAAGAATTTGTCTCATTTTGGGTAAAAGCTGATGTGGCAAGGAATTAGCGGTCTGCGGATCAATCAATTTATTCATCATATCGACCGTAATATGCTTGTTTCCTGCGGCACCTTTTGCTAAAGCGGTGTTCAAAACGATTCCGTAAACTGAAACCATCATTGATTGACCAATTGTTCTCAACAAAGTATTAAAGCTCGTGGCAACTCCGACATTCTCTGGTTCAACGACAGTTTGAGATGTAACGGTAGTTGTAGTGATAGTTAGACCAAAGCCAAGTCCGGCAATCCCGGCTAACATACAGAAGTACCAAAATGGCGTTGTTGGACCAGCAGCTAATAATAAGGCATTAGCAATTGCTAAGAAGAATAAACTGATGTAAATGACTCGATTGGGAGCCATTTTTTTTATCAATGAACCAGCCCAGAATGAACCAAAAATCCAAACAATTGAGCTTGGTGTAACGGCGAATCCACCCATTGATGGACTCAAGCCTAAAATACCTTGCATCCAAGTTGGAATATAAGCTTCGAACCCGATTAAGAAGCCACTGACTAACAAGGCTAAAACATTTTGAATAACGAAAGTTTTATTCTTAAATAATTCCAAAGGTAAAATTGGATCCGCAACGTGCTTTTCAACATGAATAAAAGCAAAAATAGAAATAATTGAAACTAATACTAAGCCTAAAGGTATCAACATCGTGCGGCTACCGATATTTTGTAGAGCTAGCATTAATGGCAACAATACTAAAATCAGCAAAATAGTACCCATGTAGTCGATTCTGATTTTCTCGTGCTCTCGTTTATCTTCCTTAAAGAAGATCCATATTAAAGCCATTGTTATCAATCCAACTGGCAAGTTAATCAAGAAAACCCAATGCCAGCTTAATCTTTCAACAATGAATCCACCTAATAACGGTGCTATAACGGCAGCAATTCCCCATGCAGAACCGTTTAGTCCTAAAATACGAGCACGTTTTTCCAACGGATAAATATCTGCAATAATCGTAAATGTTAACGGTTGGATAGCTCCAGAACCGATACCTTGGATTACACGTGCCAAGATTAACGTCAACATTGAATTCGACATCGCACACAAAGTCGAACCAATGACGAAAATCACTAAACCAATCAATAGAACTGGTTTACGACCGACTATATCTGATAATTTTCCATAAATTGGTGTCGCTACGGCAGTCATCAGTAGGTAAACTGAGAAGACCCAGTTCATCAAACTAACCCCATGTAGACTTCCGATAATTGTCGGCATCGCAGTCGAAACGATAGTTCCTTCAATTGCCGTCATGAATGTCGCAATAAATACCGCAATCGTGACGATTACAACATTTGACTGATTTTTTTGTTCCATTAAATAATTCCTCCCATAAAAAAAGAGACCTTCCCTAAAGTAAAAACTTTAAAGAACGCCTCTGTAATCACCGATTAAATTTTCAAGAAACTCTTAATATCATTAACTTTATCAAGTTTTTCCCATGGTAAATCGATATCTGTACGTCCGAAGTGGCCATATGCGGCCGTCTTCTTATAGATTGGTCTTTGTAGATCAAGCATTTTAATGATACCTAGTGGACGTAAGTCGAAGAACTTGTTGATAACTTCTTCAAGTTGTTCTTCGGAATAATCACTAGTACCAAATGTATCAACGTGAATTGACACAGGTTTTGCCACACCGATAGCGTAAGCAATTTGAATCTCAACCTTTTCAGCCACACCAGCAGCTACAAGGTTTTTAGCAATATATCTGGCAGCGTAACTAGCTGAACGGTCAACTTTAGTAGCATCCTTACCTGAGAAGGCACCACCACCGTGACGAGCAAAGCCACCGTATGTATCAACGATAACTTTACGTCCTGTAAGTCCAGAATCTCCTTCTGGACCACCGATAACGAAACGACCTGTAGGATTAATTAAAATCTTTGTATTGTCGTCCATCATGTTAGCTGGTACAACTTCATCGATAACATATTTCTTAATATCTTTTTGAACTTGTTCCAAACTAGCTTCAGCTTTGTGTTGTGTACTCAAAACAATTGTATCGACACGAACTGGATGATCATTTTCATCATATTCGATTGTGACTTGTGACTTAGCGTCAGGCATCAAGTAGTCGATAGTACCGTTCTTTCTAACTTCGGCTGTCTTTCTCATCAACTTGTGAGCGAGAGAAATTGGCAATGGCATGAATTCTTTAGTTTCATTTGTAGCGAAACCGAAAACAAAACCTTGATCACCGGCACCGATTTGATCCAATGGATCTTTATCGTCGTTACCACGTTCTTCCAATGCATCGTCAACACCCTGAGCAATATCAGGAGATTGTTCATCTAGTGCAACTAATACGGCACAACTATTACCATTGAAACCAGGATTTGTTCCATCATAGCCAATATCGGTAATTGTTTTACGTACGACACTTTGAATATCAACATATGCAGAAGTTGATATTTCGCCTACAACTAGTACTAAACCAGTTGTAACAGTTGTCTCGCAGGCAACACGCGCATCTTTATCCTTTGCTAAAATAGCATCGAGAATTGCATCACTTATTTGATCAGCAACTTTATCTGGATGTCCTTCTGAAACTGATTCAGAAGTAAATAAATAATTTTTTGACATATCTTTTCCACCTTTTCGGTTACAGGGCCTCTCCTTAAACAAAAAAAGGATCCCATCAGGAACCTTTTAATAGGTTAACACAAAATTAATCCATTTTCATGAAAAACTCAGTTTGACGTGCAACTTTTTCTACATTAATATGTTTTTATGAGCCAAAGGAGTTCGCATGGATAAATTAAAATCTAAAAAAATATTATCAGCTTTTATTGAATTCATAAGCTACCATATTTTTCCGTTTATCTTCATTTTTGTCCACAACTTGAATAACTATTCCCTACACGGATTTTTAATCATCATGGTGGCCATGGTAGCTTTATATAAAGAATACATTTTAACGTTGAATCCCAATAAATATTTCCATATTTTATACAGTGTCATCTATATATTATTGGCTGCTCTATCGTTACATTCGTTGAATCTCTTCGTAATAGTCTTAGTTTTTGCACAATTAGCTTTCCTATACATGACGAGATATTTGCCAGACAACTATCAAAACTTAGTTTCATTAGTGGAAGATTTCGTTGTTCCAAGTTTCATGTCGATAGCTTTAGCTTTCACTTACATGCATTTTATTTCAGTAAACTTCGTTGTCCCACTATTGTTAGTTAACCTAGCAACTGTATTGATCAATTATTTTGAAGGAACTAAAACTGATTACATTGAATTGGCGGTCATCTCAGTTCTATGCGTAATCTTATTCCTACTAAATTACATCAGCTTATGGACAGCTTTAGCAATTATCGTCTTCGTTATTGCGATGTCATTATTGAAAAAATATAAAAATTTCAACCAGTCGAATCTATTTTATCGGGTTATTGGCAATTTGATTCTTGTTGTTTAGCTCCGGGTACAAAAAAGATGTAGTCTGCTGTGCGACCGACTTGAGCCAAGGTCTCAAGTCTCGATTTTGAACTTCGAGAAAACCGCTCGAAGTTCAAAATACGTCGGTATTGTAATGGCTAAAGCCATATCAATATTTGCACTGC
Source organism: Companilactobacillus muriivasis (assembly GCF_036246245.1). NCBI lineage: Bacteria > Bacillati > Bacillota > Bacilli > Lactobacillales > Lactobacillaceae > Companilactobacillus > Companilactobacillus muriivasis. Next base: position 20,325 of record NZ_BTTQ01000001.1, on the reverse strand, counting down.
GGACTACATCTTTTTTTGTACCCTCCGCCTTTTTTTGTATTGGGCAGCGGATCACTTTAATTAAAGATTATTTATCATTTCAATATATATATAAAAGAAAAAAATCCATACCAAAAGCGATTAAATATCAACCTCAAATTGAAATTAACAGTTAACTTAGCCTCCGGCTGTCAGAAATATAGTCTGCAATGGAGGTGGCGTTACGGCTTTAGCCGTTACACCACGGGACGAGCTTGGAGACTTGCGATTTTTGCAAGGCTTCAAGTCGAGGTTCGAGACCGCTCTTCGGCTCGGACCGGTCCCCATAGCAGAACTATATTTCTGACAACCGGAGGCGGCATATATAAATAAAGGCATAAAAAAAACACCTAACATTAAGTTAGATGTTTAAGCGCTTTTGGTATGGAGGATACAGGGATCGAACCTGTGACCTCCTGCTTGTAAGGCAGATGCTCTCCCAGCTGAGCTAATCCTCCAAAAGTGACTCCTACGGGATTTGAACCCATGTTACCGCCGTGAAAGGGCGGTGTCTTAACCACTTGACCAAGGAGTCATAAATATTTAATTGATATATTGCTCTCTCAAGCACAAGAAATATAATACAATAATAATAAAGGTGTAGCAAGCTTTTTTTTACATTTTTTCGAACTTTTTTAAAAAACAGGAGGATAATGAACTTTGAACGTGCAAAAATACTTTGAAACTGGTAAAACTATGGACTTGGCTCAAGATATGCTCGGACATACTTTTACCTATAAATCAGACCAGGGTTCCTTCTCAGGCTTAATCGTTGAGACTGAAGCCTACTTGGGACCAATTGATATGGCGGCTCATAGTTACAATGGTCGGCACACCCCTGCCAATGATCCTCTCTATCAAGCTGGTGGAACAATTTATATCTACTCGATTCACAGTTGGTTAGATATGGATATTAGTATTCAAGCTGCTGGCACTCCAAATGGTATTCTTATTCGCGCTCTGCAACCAATTGAGGGTATTGAGCAAATGGAAGTCAATCGTAATAGAACTGGCTTTGAGACGACTAATGGACCTGCTAAATGGATGGCAGCTTTTGGCATCAAAGATAAATCACTTTCCGGTACTAAGTTGAATGAAAATAATTTCATTTTTTCAGCAAAAAAAGTCCAGACTCCTCAAAATATTTTAGCAACACCACGTATTGGTGTGAAAAATAAGGAGCCATGGACTTCAAAAAATATGCGTTTTATTGTTGAAGGTAATCCTTATGTTTCAAAATTACCTAAACGTGATATGAATCTTGACACTTATGGTTGGCTATAAACGGTCGCTACGAGCACGCAATGCATAAAGAATTGCTACGGTATCGACAACTTCTTGAAGCAATGCCCCGATAACAGTTGGGATTAGTCCAAAAGCGGCAATAATCATCAAAGCAATACAGATGAAGATACCGATTAAAACAGCCTCACGAGCAACTTTCATCGTATCATGAGCAATTTTAACAACTAGACTAACCTTGCTGAGGTCATCTTGTAAAATAACGGCATCAGCGGACTCACTAGCGGCGTTGGCACCCTTATAACCCATTGCGATACCCACATCAGCTAAAGCTAAGGCAGGCGCATCGTTGACACCATCCCCGACCATAACAGTTGGGTGGTATTCTTTACTCAAGCCATTGATAATCTTAACTTTATCAGCTGGCAAACTTGAAGGATAAGCCTTCGTAATACCTACTTCTGAAGCGACCATTTCGGTGGCTTCTTTTTTATCCCCAGAAATCATTAGGATATTTTTGATACCGAAATCTTTTAACTTCTGAATCGTTGATTTAGACTCTGGACGAATTTGATCAAGCAAGCTGTAGACACCAGCATATTTACCATCAATTGAAATGTAAACGCCTGAACCTTTAACTTCATCGACCGCTTCATCAGTAACGAATTCACCTTGACCAACTTTAACAATGTGTCCATCAATCGTACCAACGATACCTTCAGCAGTAACTTCCTTCAAATCTTCAGCACTAGTCAATGTTAAATTACGTTCTTTAGCATAATTAACGATTGCTTCAGCCATAACGTGACTGGAGTTTTGTTCAATTGAAGCGGCATAAGCCATAACAGTTTCTGGTTTGAAATTATTAGCTGCCTTGAATTGATCGACAACTAACTTACCCATTGTAATTGTACCGGTTTTATCAAATGCAACTGTCTGAGCAGAGTTCAATTTTTCCAAAGCAGTTCCAGATTTGATGATAATACCGTTTCTACTTGTGCGACTCATCCCTGAAACAAAGGCAATTGGTGCTGCCAAAATCAATGGACATGGTGAAGCAACAACCAATACTTGAGCAATTCTAATCGGATCTTTGGAAACGTACCACGCGATACCTGCAATGATGTAGGCGATCAAAGTAAATGGAACGGCATAGCGGTCAGCTAAACGGACGAAATGCGCTGGATGTGTTTCTGACTCTTTAACTAATTTAACGATAGCTTGGTATTCAGAATCAGCAGCCACTTTGTCAGCTTTAATCTTGAAAGGATTCTCACCGTTGATTGATCCTGACATGACATACTTACCTTTTGATACATTAACTGGTACCGATTCACCAGTAAGGGATGATTCATCGACTTCTGATTGACCGTCAAAAACTGTCCCATCAACTGGAACTTGTTCTTTCGGACGAATCAAGAGTTCATCCCCGATTTTAACATCATCAATATCAACGTCTTTGATATGTCCGTTATCAATCATATGAGCTTTTGATGGCGTGTTATCTAGTAAAGATTTCAATTCACTCTTAGCTTTATTAGCAGCGTACTCTTCAAGAGTGTCACCACCAGTTAGCATCAATAGAACAATCCAACCAGCCCAGTATTGACCAAGACTGATAGTTGCCACAATGGCGGTAATTGCCAACAAGTCGATACCAAAGTTACCTGACTTGAGGACTTTGATCATATCGACAAACATAATTAATGCCAACAACAAACCAAGAATACTAATAATCAGTTGGGCATAACCATTTAAATGAAATCCGAATTCCAAAACGGCTGCGATAAAACCAATTGTTAACGTTCCGTATAATTTAATTTTGTCTGAGTTCATAAAATCACAACCCTCCCAAATATAATCCTTCTTTTGTCTTGATTATACATTCTTTATATAGAAAAGTGAACACTTATTTGGAATGATTCTCATTTAATTATCATTTCAAATAGATACCTAAAGTTGGCTACATTAGTAGATTTTTGGCATACTTTCTCAATTGGAAAGATATTCATCTACTCTATAGTATGGCAAATTAAGGTCATTTTAAGCAAACAAAAACAGTCATAGTCGATTTTGAACTTTAGACATCACTAGATCTTAGAATATCCACCTATTATGTGGAAAAATTCATGCTAATTCCCTACTGGAAAATCAACAGATTCGAATCTTCATAACAGAAGTACAAAAAAACTGTATCACCACCCTCTGTTGTTTCTTTGTAGGTGTGATACAGCTTTTTTAAACTTAATTTTTAATATGAATATTCTTTCAAATTACATTTATCATTTGATAAACTTTATTTAACCAACTTGTCCCAGATCACTACGTCCCCACTGGCTAGAGACTTTGGAACATCGATAATTCTTTGATTAGATGAGCCACGAAATTGTAATGTTAAATCTTTTTTACGCAGTAAGAATCGACCGTCCACTAAAATATCAATCAAGGACAACATTTCTAGTTTATCATCTGATTCCTTCATTAATTCATCCCACGAATAACCAGTCCATGACCAAATATCTTTCGTGTGACCAAACTCTTTTCTAATTCGCTTGCATAACGATAAACAAACTTCTGTATTGAGAAATGGTTCACCACCAAGTAGCGTTAAACCCTGGACATAGCTTTGCCCAAGGTCTTTGATGATCTGATCTTCGAGTTCTTTAGTATAAGGTTTTCCATAACGAAAATCCTGTGCTGCAACGTTATAACACCCCGGACATCTAAATAGACAGCCCGAAACATACAAACTACATCTAACACCTTCACCATCTACAAAGTTAAATGGTTTGTAGTCAGCAATTCTTTTAAGACTGTGGTCCTTGCTTAACCATTCTTTGGGAGTCGGATTGTTTGGCTCTCTCATATTTTGCCGCATGCTGTATCATCTCCGAAGTCATATTTTTTCTACGTGAAGCAATTTCAACGTGACGACCGTGAATCATCGGACGTTGTTGTGGATTACCTAAATATCCACAAGTTCTCTTAACAACATCACATGTTTGTGGATCATGATTACCGCATTGTGGACAAACAAACCCACGTGCAGTGGCATTAAACTCTCCTTTAAACCCACATTCGAAGCATTGATCAATCGAAGTATTTGTACCTAAATAACCAACATGGTCATAAGCCCAATCCCAAACAGCTTCCAATGCCTTAGGATTTTGACGTAAATTAGGATATTCGCAGTAATGAATGAACCCACCTGAAGCGTATTTTGGAAATGCCTCTTCAAAAGTCAACTTCTCAAATGGATTAGGATGTTTTCTAACATCGTAATGGAAACTATTGGTGTAGTATTCCTTCTCCGTTATATTTGGTATAACGCCGAATTTTTCCAAATCATCGCGGCAGAATGTGTCCGTCAATGATTCAGCTGGTGTTGAATAAAGACTGTAGTGATAACCACTCTCGTTAGCCCACTTAACACATTTTTCGTGTAACGCCTTTACAATACTTTCAGCAAAGTCATGAGCCTCTTGATTACCCTCCCATTTATCGCCAAAGAACTCGCTACATACTTCATATAGACCAATATAGCCTAATGAAACAGTGGCACGTTGATTTTTGAATAACTCATCAATACTGTCATCTTTCTTAAGACGTTTACCGAAAGCACCATACATATATAATAACGGTGCATTCTCAGGTTTAGCTTGCTTGGTACGTTCGATACGATATTCCAAAGCGGCGTGACAAATCTGCATTTTTTCTTCAAAAATAGTCCAAAACAAATCCATGTCTCCCTTGGATTCAAGAGCAATTCTTGGTAAATTGACCGTTACAACGCCTAGATTCATTCGACCAGAAATAACTTCTTTACCGTTCTCATCTTTCCAACCTTGAAGAAATGAGCGACAACCCATTGGTGTTTTAAAACTACCAGTGATTTCTTTGATTTTGTCATACATCAACAAATCAGGATACATACGTTTAGTTGAACACTCTAATGCCAACATTTTGATGTCATAATTAGGATCACCTGGGTCCAGATTCAAGCCACGTTTAACAGTAAATGTTAGTTTGGGAAAAATTGCCGTTCGATGTTCTTTGCCCAAACCTTTAATTCTGATTTCTAAGATAGATTTTTGAATAGCACGCTCCAACCAATTCGTTCCTAAACCGAAATTAATGGTCGTGAACGGCGTTTGCCCTTGAGATGAGTAAAGTGTATTGATTTCATATTCAAGTGCCTGCATGGCGTCATAAATGTCCTTACGAGTCTTATCCTTAGCAAACTCTTCTTGCTTATCTTCAGCAATCCACTTCTTAGCATCTTTCATGTGTTTTTGATAATTAATTTCAGCATATGGTGCCAATAATTGATCAATTCGGTTAGCTGAACAGCCACCATATTGTAATGAAGCCACGTTGGCAATAATTTGTGACATTTGGGCAGTTGCTGTTTGAATCGAGCGTGGTGAAGAAACCCAAGCGTTACCAATTTTAAAACCATGACTCAACATCTCATCAAAATCGATCAGACAACAGTTAGTCTCAGGTGTAACTGGTGAATAATCAAGATCATGCCAGTGGATGTCACCACGTAAATGTGCTTTAGCCACAAGCTCTGGCAGCATTTTTAGTCCCATCGCACGACTTGCTACACCGGCTTCCAAATCACGTTGGGTATTGAAAATATTACTGTCCTTATTAGCATTCTCATGAACAACTTCATCGTTACGGTCAAATAGACGTTCAATGTTCAATTGGACATTCGTAGCACGGGCAAACTTATCCTGATCACTTTGGAAGTATTCTTCATAAGAATCAGCCTGATTAGCCATACCATTTTCTTTCAGAATACGAAAAATAACCCTATGCAGTTCTGTCGCTGCAATCAATTCATGACTACGAAAAATATCCACCAATTTATCTACAACTAACTGTTTTTGTTCAGCGTTTAACTTTAATTGGTCCAAAACAAACATAATCTTATAAGCGTAAAAATTAGTTTTGACTCCACTACGTTTTTCTACGGGAATAGTAACTAAATCATCTAATCTGGCATTCATATAAAAATCCTCCTGAACTTTTGACCTTGCGATAACGTTAAATACTGCTATCATTCTACAAAATTATTAATAAAAAAATAAGACTACTAAATACCAGATGATGTGTTATATAGCACAGTCATACAATATATAGTAGCCTTATTTCGATTTCAGCAAAAACATCACTCTAACGATTTCACAAATCGTCGTTATGTTTGCGAACAATCTTGATATGCAAACATTCGTTCATGCTCAAAAATTTCAGAAGTTTTTTAACTTATAGCGTTGTAGTGGTCGATTTTTGTTCTCTCTTACGAACAAAATAAAATGTAATTGCTGCATAAACAAAAACGACGGCAGTAATAAAAATATGTACATTATATAGAACACTAATCGTAGGACCATCATTAATATTATTATTGAAAAATCCCAATGCATTAATTTTAGCAAAGTAACTGACAAAATAAATTGTTGTCATGTATACCAATTGTTGTGAAACGTTACCGACACTTGAAAGTTGATACTTGATCAAGAAAGCACGTTCATTGTCGATATTGGTATTTGAATATAACTCATCATTTAGAATACGGTTATCTGCCCCGACAAAGACTGAACAGAAGAACAATCCAGCAAAGTATGTCAGATTAAACAATGACAAGACCAGTCCAACTAGCAGTAATGGATAACGGATGCCACGATGGTTTTTATTAAGTAACGGCCCCATCTGGAAACCAATTAAATAAATTGCATAAATGAGCATCAAACTGTTAAATCCAAAACGAATCGTACTGTCAAATATGGCATAGAGCATTACGTAATTCATAACTACCCCACGGTTTACCGCAGACATGCTCAATGGGAAAAGTTTTTTATGAATATCAATTTGGTAATAGGCTAAGAAAAAGAACAAAACGATGGCAGCGATACTGATGATCAAATCAAAAGAATTCGAAACTGCTTTGAGTCTCGTGTAGCGAATAATAAAGACCAACATGACCAAACTGGCCAGAACAATCAAGCTAAATAGCGAATTAACGTGAAACTTGGGTTTCTTCTCCATCCCTTGATAGAACGTCAAACGATGTGTTATCTGCATTCCACCGACCATTGCGGCAAAGAATAGCACCGCTAATAATAAGAATGATAGATTCAAGAATTTTGTCTTTGTAGCAATCAATTGTACGACCAACAAAATAACTAAGGTCAAGACAACCGACAATAGATGCATGCGATTGAACTTGAACTCTTTATCCATCTGTCCTCGTGAACGAACGGTTAAATAGTATGGCCAGATCCAACTCGATGCTAGTCCCAACAAGACACCACCGATAATTCCCATAACAGGATTAGCGGCACCGAGGATGAAGAGTGAACCCATCACCCCAAACAAACTGGACATAGCTAACATAGTTGATGCTGGTAGCGTGATAAACGTCGTCAATAACATCCCTAACGCTCTAAAAGTATAAAGCATTAGGAATGGTAAGGCATACGCAAAAACACTCTTATTTTGGTTATATAACGTCAAACAGAAAAAATACGGTATCGCGACTCCAGCGTTGGCCAAAAGGTCCAACACACCTTCGTTAAATATACTCATTATTCGCTTCATTATTTTCTCACCTGAAATTAAATGTCTTTGAACATTTTAACAGAAATAGTCAAAAAAATATGGAACACAGGGCAATTTCTATGTTCCATATCTTTAATTATTGCTTGCTTTTATTTATATGCCGTCTCCGGTCGTCAGTAATATAGTCCTGCTATGGGACCGGCTCGAGCCAGAGTACGGTCTCGACCCTCGATTTGAAGCCTTGCCAAACCCAGCAAGTCTCCAAAGTCGTCCTGTGGTGTAATGGCCAAAGCCATAACGCCACTTCCATTGCTGGACTATATTACTGACGACCTCCGACTAATTTCTTCATTTAATACAATATTCCAACTGAAAATTATATTTATGAATATTAACTTAAAATACAAAAATACCCATTCAATTAAAGAATGAGTATTTTTATACATTCAAAATTTTAACTTAGTCGGAAGAGCTGAGAATATTTACCCGCTGTGGGTGTGGCGTTAGAGCTTTAGCTCTTACACCACCGGGCGTGTTCGGAGACTTTCCGATTTATGAAAAGTCTCCGAACCGAGATTCTAGACCGCACTTCGGCTCGAATCGGTCCGCATAGCAGGTAAATACTCTCAGCTCTGGAGACGGATCATTATTCAGCAGCTGGTACTGAAACCAAATCGTCAGCAACTAATCTTTCAGCAATCTGAACGGTATTCCAAGCGGCACCTTTTAATAGATTATCGGAAACAACCCACATATTGAAGGCTCCTTCGTTCTCTAAATCGGGACGGATCCGTCCAACAAATGTATCACGACTGCCAACCGCATTGATTGGTTGTGGATAAACTTGATGTTCTGGATCATCCTGCAATACTGCACCTGGTGCTTCTCTGATAAGTTGTTGAATCTTTTCAGTTGTAGCTGACTTATCGGCAACTTCAATATAAACTGACTCACCGTGACTAATTGGAACAGGAACTCTGACACAAGTAGCTGTGACTTTGATTTCAGGTGAATTCATATCACCTAACATAATCTTCTTTGTTTCATGAATCATTTTCCACTCTTCATGAGAATAAAGATTATCTTCCAAAACATCAATTTGTGGTAAGAGGTTGAAAGCTAAAGGATAGTGCTCCTTATCGCCCTTCGTTGGAAAAATATCGGCTTTCATGTCTTTACCATCCAAATAGTCCTGTGCTTCTGCGTATAATTCGTTCAAAGCACTCTGACCGGCACCACTAGCAGCTTGATAAGTTGAAACAATAATCTGCTTCAAACCAAAAGCTTTTCTAATTGGTTCCAATGCAACCATCATTTGAATTGTTGAACAGTTAGGATTTGCGATGATCCCATGGTGGTTATACAATGCAGCTTCATTAACTTCGGGGACAACCAATGGCACATCTTCTTCCATTCTAAAAGCACTGGTATTGTCGACACAGACCGCACCACGTTTAACCGCTTCAGGCAAGAGTTTCTTAGAAACAGCCCCACCAGCTGATGCCAATACAAGATCGACACCTTCAAATGATTCTGGTTTAGCTTCTTCAACAGTTACTTCTTGACCTTTAAATTGTAGTTTCTTACCTGCAGAACGATATGAAGCCAACAACTTGATTTTACTTACTGGAATAGTTGACTGTTCCAATTGTTGAATTAAACGTGTTCCAACGGCACCTGTGGCACCTAAAATTGCTACTGTATATCCACTCATAAAAATCCATCCCTTAACTATTATTTATAAATTATCAGTAAACTTTCTCAAACGTTTCATAGCTTCTTGAATATCTTCCATTGAAGCAGCATATGAAATTCTGAAGTGACCTTCGCCACCTTTACCAAAAGCAACTCCTGGTGTAACACCAACAAGTCCTTCTTCAGCTAATTTATTAGCGAATTCAATTGAATCCAAGTTGTACTTAGCAGGAATCTTAGAGAATGTGTAGAATGCACCTTCTGGCAAGATTGTTTCGTAACCCATGTCATTCAATTCACCAACTAAGTAATCACGACGTTCTTGATAAATTTTACGCATAGCAATTGGATCATCAATCCCATTCTTCAAGGCTTCTTCGGCAGCAAATTGAGCTGGGTTTGAAGGAGCTGTAACGGTAAAGGCGTGCATCTTGTTAGCTTCTTCAACAAAGTCTTTAGGACCGGCAATATAACCGATACGGTAACCCGTCATAGCGTGTGATTTTGATAAACCATTAATTAAAATAGTCTTACCAGGCATCAACTTAGCTAGTGACAAGTGCTTGTGACCATAAGTTAATTCAGCGTAGATTTCATCAGAAATAACAAACATATTCTTATCTTTAACGACATCAACGATTTCTTGTAATTGTTCCTTTGAGTAAACGAATCCAGTTGGGTTACCTGGGAAGTTAAGCATCATAGCTTTAACTTTATCAGGACCTTCTGCTTGGATAACTTCTTCCAAATGCTTACCAGTCATACAGAAACCATCATCGGTTGTATCAACTTGTACAGGTACACCGCCAAGAATCTTAACGATTGGAATGTACAAAGCAAATGTTGGTGTAGGAATGATTACCTTGTCACCAGGATTGATGATAGCAGCAAGTGAATCAAAGATTGCCTCTGTAGCACCAATTGTTACAATGATTTCTGTTTCCGGATCATATTTAAGATCAAATTGCTTGTCCAAGTATCCAGAAATGGCTTCTCTCAAACTCAAGAAACCTTTTTGGTCTGAGTAGTGAGATTCATTTTCTTTGATACTTTCAATGGCAGCATCCTTAACGTGTTCAGGAACGTTAAAGTTTGGTTCACCAAGCGTTAATTTTACTAACCCAGGGATTTTTGCAAATTTCTCCGCAAACTCTCTGATCATTGATCTACCCATTGGGGCAATCGTTTCATTTACTACATTTTTTACTGACGAATCTAATTCTGGCATCCTTCAACACTCCTTAAAAATTAATGTAGTTTAATAATATAACAAATCTGACTAAATTATTAGATTTTTTGTAATCTTTTTAATATTTTTCTTAATGTTTGGGTTCACTACCGCCGGATGAGACCAGAAAATCGATACCTGCTGTGAGGACCAGTCCGAGCCAGAGTTCGGTCTCAGACCTCGATTTGAAGCCTTGCCATAGTTCGGCAAGTCTCCAAAGTCGTCCGTGGTGTAATGGCTAAAGCCATAACGCCACCTTCACTGCTGGTACAATTTTCTGGTATCATCCGGCTATTCTCATTTTGGTTGCTCTAGTATTACCCACTATTGCAGCTAACTACGTCTGATATATAGCAATAATTTCCTATGACATCTCTTCTGACTCATTATCCGACATTACTTTAAATTCACAGCCAATGTAACGATTCACTCGATTATTCATCAATAGAAAAAATAAATTAGTTGGAAGAGCTGAGAGTATTCATTGGCCGCGAAAGTGGCGTTATTGCTTTAGCAATTACACCACCGGACGTGTTGGAGACTTACCGGTTTTTGGTAAGGCTTCAACCGAGGCTCGAACCGTGCCGCGCAGCAAATGAATACTCTCAGCTTTGGAAACGGCAAACTACCACTACACGTTAGATAATTTGTTCCAAACCAATTACCAATTCATCTTGTTTCATAACTTCATGAACAGCTAACTTAACGCCAGTCATAAAGCTCTGACGATCGGTTGTACTCTGAGAAATAGTTAGTGTTTCACCTACTCCGCCAAAGATAACTTCTTCATCAGCTACAAAGCCTGGTAGACGCAATGCATGGATTTTTGTGCCATGATAATCGCCGCCTCTTGTGCCCATAGGGTCATCATCGCTGTGTTTTGGTTGATTGTGTCCACGTGCCTCATAAATCAATCTAGCTGTGTTTAAAGCTGTTCCTGATGGTGCATCTAGCTTGTCTTCGTGGTGTTTTTCAACGATTTCAGATTCTTCAAAATACTTGGCCGCTACTTGAGCAAACTTCATCATCAAAACTGCTGACAAACCAAAATTAGAAGCAATGATTCCACCAAGATGTTTAGCATCTGCTAATTTTTTCAATTCAGCTGTCTGCTCTTCACTCATCCCACTTGTCCCAATGACCGGGCGAATTCCATGTTCAATCGCAAATTTTGTATTGTCGAAAACGGCACTCGGAATTGAAAAGTCGATCCAAATATCTGCTTCAACATCGATATCAGTTAGTTTATTAAAAATTTTCACATTTTCAGCTAAACCGTAAGTTTTTGGATTCAAATCAGTCACGATTGGATTAAATCCAGCAACCAACTCCATGTCATCTGAATCAGCGACCATTTTGATAGCTTTTTGGCCCATTGAACCACTGAAACCTGAAATTATAACTTTTATCATCAAAAAACTCCCTAAACATCTAAGATTTTAAATAATTTATCTTGTTCTGCTTTATTTAATGGCAAGATTGGCAAACGGCAACTACCAACTTGATAACCTGCTCGATTCAAAGCTGCTTTGACTGGTGATGGTGATGGATACATAAACAATGCGGCCATCTTTGGTGTCAATTGACGTTGAATTTTACCAGCAATTTGATAATTACCTTCATCCAACGACTTGAACATTTCAGTCATTTCATCGCCATAAATATGTGATGCGACTGAGATAACACCATTAGCACCGATAACTTTAGCAAATAGAGCTTGAGAATCCTCACCACTAAAGACAGCGAAATCATCAGCAGTATGTTCAACGATGTATTCCAAATCTTCCATCGTGTTACATTGCTTAACGCCATAAATATTGCGATTCTTCGATAGTTGGACAACAGTTTCCTTTTCCATCAAAACTCCTGTCCGACCAGGAATGTTATAAATCATAATTGGCAATGGTGAATTTTCGGCAACAGTTTCAAAGTGAGCAATCATCCCGCGTTGATTTGGTTTGTTGTAATAAGGCACTACGACTAAAGCCATATCAATCCCATCGATTTTTGCCAACTTGTGGATAAAATCAATTGTTCCCGCAGTATTGTTACTACCGGCACCGGCAATAATTGGAGCTCGTCCGTTAACGATTTTGACGAAATTTTGATACAGATCCAACTTCTCAGTTTCAGTTAAAGTTGGTGTTTCACCAGTTGTTCCACCGATTACAAATCCTTTTGAACCAGTTGCCAACAAGTGTTCAGTCAACTTCTCCAACGCTGCATAATCAATCTGATCATTATCATCAAATGGTGTAATGATTGCTGTCATTAAATCAATTTCGTCATCCATTACTCTTCCTCCAAATTCATCCGATAGCCTAAGAAACCAACCATCGCCTCAATACCTTTTTGAATTGCTGCTTCATTCGGTAGAAAATCTGCTGAATGGAGAGCACCTTTACTTTCGACGCCTAGCCAAAACATCGTTCCGGGAATCTTATTGATTAAGTAACCAAAATCTTCACCAGTCATCTTTGGTTCAGTTTCTTCAAAACTAACATTTTTATTTTCTTTCATATAGTTAATAAATCTTTTAGTCAATTTAGGATTGTTTTCCACGGGGTAATAACCGCCCTGATTATAATCAACGTCAATCTGACAATTGAATGATTTTTCCAACCCTTCAGCAAGCTCTGAAATGCGTTGACGAATAAATTCAATCATTTCTTGTGTCAACCCACGAATAGTTCCCTCAATCCGAGCTTCGCCAGCAATGACATTTCTAATCACACCAGCATCCATCTTGCCAAACGTGATCACACCACATTTAATTGGATCAATACTACGTGAAATCACTGTCTGAACTTGATTAATAAAATTAGCTGCAATCACAATCGCATCATTAGCTAAATGTGGATACGCCGCATGACCGCTCTTACCATGAATCGTGATATTAACCTCGGTCGTACCAGCAAATAATGTACCCATGCGACAACCAATCACACCAGTTTTCAAAAGTGGATTATCGTGCAAGCCATAAAATTCATCAACATGAAAATCACCACTGAAAGCTCCTAAATCATAGGCAACCTTGCCGCCACTTTCACTTTCCTCGGCTGGTTGAAAGAAGAATACTAAATTGTCTTTAGGTTGATGTTCACTAAAATAATTCAAAATTCCCAACGCCACAGTCGTATGCAAATCGTGACCACAGGCATGCATCACCCCAGGATTAGTTGATTTATAACTTGATTCATGTATTTCTGTCACAGGTAATGCATCCATGTCGCAACGATAACCGATATTTCTTTGTGGGTTCGAACCCTTGACTAACACCAACAGAGCAGTTGGTAATTCTGGTAGCTCTTTAATTTCCAAATTAGTCTGAGAAAATGATTGAATCACTTGCAACACATAAGCATGTGTCTTAACCTCGTGCATTGCTAATTCCGGAATGGAATGTAAATGTCGTCTGATCTGAATCAATTGTTCACTTGATAATGTCATAATTACAACTTCCTTAAAGTACTCTCAATTTGAGTTTTATCAGTCGTTTTCTGATCTTTAACTTTAAGAATTTTAGCAGGAACTCCGGCAACAACAGTTCCGGCAGCCACATCTTTAGTAACAATAGCTCCGGCACCGACAACAGCATCATCGCCAACTTGAACACCTTCAAGGACAACGGCGTTGGCACCCACGATTACGTTATTTCCGATCCGAACTGGTTGAGCTGAAGCAGGTTCAACTACTCCGGCCAAAACGGCATTAGCACCGATATGTGAATTTTCACCAACGATAGCACGACCACCAAGTACGGCACCCATATCAATCATTGTCTTAGCACCAATTTCAGCACCAATATTGATTACAGCACCCATCATTATAACGGCGTTATCACCAATTTCAACACGGTCACGAATAATGGCACCTGGTTCGATTCGAGCATTGATGTGCTTAGTATCTAACATTGGTACGCCAGTATTTTGACCATTTGCTTCAACATAATAATCAGTTAATGAATTAGCTTTCAAAATTGGTTCGATCACTTTGAAGTCACCGATAATAATTGCTAAGTCGTTACTCTTGAAAACTTTGATTTCAGAAGGAAATTCAATGTGGGAAACATCCCCTTGTAAGTAAACTTTTACGGGCGTAGATTTCTTTGAGTTTCCTATATAATTGATAATTTCTTGTGCATCCATTTTTGTCATTAAAATTTCCTCCAATTAATAATCCAAGTCTAAACTAGTTAAATCTTGATAAGTTTCACGTTTAACAACCAATTTGTCCTGACCATTTTCAACAAAGACAACTGCCGGTCTAGGATTGCGGTTATAATTCATTGCCATCGAATATCCATAAGCACCAGTATCAAGTACAGCTAAGATATCGCCAGGTGCTGTTTTTGGAAGTGGTTGTTGGTCAATCATGATGTCGCCTGATTCGCAATACTTACCAGCAATGTGAGCTGTTTCAACAATTGGTTCACCCATCTTGTTAGCAACGACTGCTTCATATTTAGCTTGATACAATGCTGGACGAATGTTGTCGCCCATACCACCATCAACGGAAACATAAGGTGTCAAATTAGGAATATCCTTACGAGAACCGATTTCATAAAGCGTATAACCAGCAGGTCCAACAATTGAACGACCAGGTTCTATCCAAATTTCCGGAACATTGTCGCAATTCTGTTTCAACTCATCGGCAATTTGTTTGATAAATTCATTAGCAGTAATTGGATCATCATCTTCGTTATAACTAATTCCAAAACCACCACCAAGATTGATTACTTCAGGCCAATAATTGAATTCCTTTTGAAAATCCTTGGAAATGGCAATCATCTTTTGAGCTAACATGACAAAACCTTGTGTTCCAAAGATTTGTGAACCGATATGAGCATGAATTCCTAAAAGATTCATATTAGGATCATCCAAAACCTGTTTCATGGCCTCTTTAGCTTGTCCAGATTCAACATCGAATCCAAATTTGCTATCAGTTTGACCGGTTTGATCATACTTGTGAGTGTGAGCTGAAATTCCAGGGGTCAATCGCAACATAACGTTAATTTTTTCGTCGTCTGTTTTTAAAATACGTGATAACATTTCAATTTCGTGGAAATTATCTAACATAATTACACCGACATGATTTTGAACGGCCATGACTAATTCGTCAAATGACTTGTTGTTACCGTGAAAACTGATTTTTTCACTAGGAAAACCGGCTGCCAATGCGGTATGTAACTCGCCACCAGAAACAACATCGATATGAACATCTTCTTGTTTCATAACTTGATAAATTGCTTTGACTGCAAATGCCTTACTGGCATAACTGACTTGATACTTCAAACCAGCATCTTCAAAAGCTGATTTGAATTTTCTTATTTGGCTACGGATCTGGGAAACATCGAATACATATAGTGGAGTGCCATATTTCTTGGCTAAATCAACACTGTCGACTCCGCCTATCATTAAATGTCCATTCTTGCTCGTTAAATCATCTGTAATCATAATATTTTCTCCTTTTACCAAATAAAAAAGCCTCTTTGCTTAATAACAAAGAGACCCATCAATAATCTGCATCAATTTTGTCATAAGCTCAACGTGACCTACCAATAGCCACGACAGTTCGTATTCTCTTATTAATACGCCCCAGCTTGCTAAATTCTGTAAAATTTAGTGCTTCGGCAATCTTCCCTTTCAATAAGTTCACAGCTTTTACAGAAGCTCCCTCATTTACTAATGTCAATTGCGACCTCTTTTGTTGGTATAAGATTATAACAGTGCTCATAATTCGTCAAGTAATATTAGTAAATTTCTCATTTTTATAAATAAAAAGTAATTTTTTCTTGTCATAACAACGAAAAATGATACACTCATCATTAAAAACAATTTAATTTTAGAGGTGTATTGTATGAAGGTCGTCAAGTTTGGGGGTAGTTCCCTCGCCACCGGAGAACAGTTTGAGAAGGTCATCAATATCGTAAATGATGATTTTGAAAGGAAAGTTATTGTTACTTCCGCTCCTGGAAAACGTTTTTCTGGTGATACCAAAGTTACTGATTTATTAATTGAGTACGCTACCGCAGTTATAGAAAATGTGGATCATACTAATATTGTCAAAGAGATTATCTCAAGATACCGTGAAATAAGCGACTATTTTAAACTTGATGATTCAGTTATCAAACTTCTAAAAGAAAAATTAGTTAATCTTGCTACTACTAAGTTCGTTGATGATGAATATCTAATGGCAGCTTTTAAAGCTCATGGAGAATTTCTCAATGCTATTCTTCTAAATGAAGTCCTAAATGCTAAAGGTATCAAATCAATTTTTGTTGATCCAAAAGATGCTGGTATTATCGTTCATGGTCAACCAAACGACGCTGATATTTCACCAGAAACTTATCTTAATTTGGATAAACTCGAATTACCTGATGATACCAAAGCCGTTTTCCCAGGATTCTTTGGTTACAGCCAAGATGGTAATATTTATACCTTTTCTCGTGGTGGTTCCGATATCACTGGTGCACTATTGAGTCGCGGATTGCATGCTGACTTATACGAGAACTTTACTGACGTCGATGCTATTTACGTCGCCAACAATCACGTAGTCAAGCATCCACAAGCAATCAAGAAGATGTCATATCGTGAAATGCGCGAACTTTCATATGCTGGTTTCTCAGTCTTTCAAGATGAAGCTATTATTCCCGCTATTAAAGGCCAAGTTCCTGTTAACGTCAAAAATACTAACAATCCTAGTGCCGAGGGAACTCTAATCGTTCCAGAACAATTTCTTTTCAATCCTTCTAATCAAATTACAGGAATTGCTTGTTCTAAACGATTCTCGGCCTTGTACATTCATCGCTACTTGTTGAATAAAGAAGTCGGCTTTACCCTAAAACTACTGAAAATCTTTTATAAATATAATATTTCTTATGAACACATGCCTTCCGGAATTGATGACCTAACCGTTATTTTTGACCGAACTAAGCTTGATAAAACAACTATTAAACACCTTTGCCACGATGTTAAAGAAGTCCTCCAGCCTGATTATTTGGAATGGATCGACGATTATGCAATTATTATGGTAGTTGGTGAAGGTATCGCTCATAACGTCAATACACTCGGTCAAATCATTGATTCATTGACTAACAATAATATTGCTATTCACATGATCAACCAAGGTGCATCACGCATTTCCATCATGATTGGAATTCAAGAGTCGGATGCTGACGATGCAGTTAAACAAATTTATAAGACATTCTTCGATTAATAATGAGGTGAACAATTTGGTAAAATTACTCAAAGTACATGGTTCAGAAAATAAGTTTTTTATCTTAGATCAAACTCTACTCGAAACACCTTTGAATGATGATGAATTAAAAGCTGTCGCAATTAACTTCTGTGACAATGTTCTCGGTGGAGCTGACGGATTACTAGTCATTGATACAAGTGAAAACTGCCTTGGCAAGATGCGTGTTATCAATGCCGATGGTAGTGAAGCTAAGATGTGTGGCAATGGCTTGAGAACAGTCAGTCGTTACCTATCTGAGAAATATCAGCTAGATAATTTTAAAATTGAAACAATGGAATCAGACCTTGATGTAGAAAAGGCTCCAGATCTTTATAACGGCGTTCCAGCATTCAGTGTTGAAATCTCACCAATCTCTTTTCAAAAAACCGATCTACCTTTCTCTTATAAGCAAAATGATGAAATGATCGATATGATGGTACCTGAATTTCTACCAGACCAAAGTTTTACCGCTATAGCGGTACCTAATCCTCATCTAATCAGCTTTGTACCTGAAGTCAGTCAATTAGAATTAGGCGACCTAGGTCAGAAACTTAATGGCAAGAACGAATACTTCCCTGAAGGTGTTAATGTCAGTTTCAGTCAGATTCTCGACACTAATAAAATATTTGTCCAGACATACGAACGTGGAGTTGGCTTTACCAATGCCTGTGGTACCGGTATGTCAGCTACCAGCCTTGCCTTTGCGATGTTGCACCCAGATAAATTCGACCCTGATAAAGAAATCAGCGTTTATAATCCTGGTGGCATGGTTAAAACTAAGATTACTTTGAATCCAGTTAAGGAAAACAGCAAATTAAGATTGATTGGTAATGCTACATTCACTCATACACTTGAAGTCAGTGAATTCAACCTTCACAACAACAATCTCAATGACATCGACGTTGCTGAAACTGGTGAAGAGAAAGATTACCAAGCATTCGTAGAAAGTATTTCGCAGTAACTTCATAATAGACATCATTTAGATGATGCCTATTTTTTGCATAAAAAAAAAGACCTATGAGATAAACTCATAAGTCTTTCAAATTAGTGCGCCTAGTAGGAGTCGAACCTACAACCTTCTGATTCGTAGTCAGACACTCTATCCAATTGCGCTATAGGCGCATGTCAATAACTCAACAAAAATAATTATAGCATACATATTGTAAATTTGTATACGACTTTTTTTATTTTTTAACAACAATTTTTAGATCAAATTTAATTCATAGTTTCTGAGTAAAATTATATATATCTAACACTATAACTGGTACAATTTGATCATAAAATCAAATCTGGAGATGATTCCGATGCAATCACAAATCTACCCTTACCTAGCATTTAATAGTGCTAAGGAAGCTATAGAGTACTATCAAGATGTCTTTGGAGCGACTGAAGTCTATCGTATTAGTCCACAACTTGAACAAGCTAAGCAATTTGGTATTCCTGAAGATGTGAACCTAGAGGATTTAACTATGCATGCTGGTTTTACTATTCTCGGTATGAAAATTGAATGTTCTGATGCCTTCAGCGGTAATGCTGAACCAAGTGGTCAAATCTCATTAATGTTAGATATCAATAATGAAGATTCCGAAAGTGTTAAAGCTGCTGACGATTTTTACAAACATCTCGAAGAATCTGGTCAAGTTGAAATCACTATGCCCTTTGAAGAACAATTCTGGGGTGGCAAAATGGGTGGTTTCACTGATAAATATGGTATCAATTGGATGTTGCACACATCTCCATGGTCACAATCACAAGATCATAAAAATGATTAATCGTAACAAAAAAGGATTCATATCGAATGATATGAATCCTTTTTTAAGTGTTATATTACCCTTTTGAATTAGAGTTTACGGAGAGTAGGGGGTTCGAACCCCTGATACAAGTCAATACTCGTATACATGATTTCCAATCATGCTCCTTCAACCACTCGGACAACTCTCCAAGATAAAAAAAAACTCCGGTTGTCAGACTCGAACTGACGACAACCTGATTAACAGTCAGGTGCTCTACCAACTGAGCTAAACCGGAATAATAACAGCGTGGCAGCTCCCTATCCTCGCGGGTAGTTTCCCACCAACTACTTTCGGCGCGGAGAAGCTTAACTTCTGTGTTCGGCATGGGAACAGGTGTATCCTTCTCACTATCGCCACCACACTATTTTCGCTCGTACCCTGAAAACTAGATATTAAGAACAATGAATTAAATCTTTGAATCACTTCGAACTGCTGTAAACTCTTACTCGATTAAGTCCTCGATCTATTAGTACTGCTCAGCTCCATGTATCGCTACACTTCCACCCGCAGCCTATCTACGTCATAATCTCTAACGGATCT